>JAZDOG010000090.1:0-72228 GCA_043798915.1 Pseudomonadota bacterium
GCGCTCAGCCGCAATCTGTCGCCTGCCATGATTGCTGAATATAAAACAAAGCTCATCCCTAAAAAAATATTGCAGAAGAAGCTGCACGAGTTGTTTATGCTAAACGAACCAGACATAAAGAATGACAGGTAATTGAGTGAGAAAAGATTAAAAACGAGGAGAACAAGACGGAATATGAGGACTGGTTGATGTTTTCATATATTATAAAACGCATGCTGCTGATGATCCCGACGCTCCTGGGGATCATCGTCATCACATTCGCGGTGGTCCATCTGGCGCCGGGCGATCCGGCGGCCCTCAGGGCTCAGTCCGCGGGCGAGATGCTCTCCTCCGATATGATGACCAGGCAGATAGTCGACCAGACGAGGGCCATCTACGGCCTCGATAAACCGCTTCATGTGCAGTTCGGCAGGTGGCTGAAACAGGTGGCGACACTCGACTTCGGAACCTCCTACAGGGATCACAGGAAGGTCAGAAGCAAGATAGCGGACGCGCTGCCGATCACGCTCACCTTGAACGTCCTCACGATCCTCATCATATATATAGTCTCAATTCCGCTTGGAACTATCACCGCCTTGAAGCCAAGGGGGCTGGCGGACCGCGCTTCCGCGTTCGTCCTCTTCGTCCTCTATTCCCTCCCTAGCTTCTGGGTGGCGATGATGCTGATAGTGATCTTCGGCGGCGGGGACCATCTCAACTGGTTTCCGATATCCGGGTTCGTCTCGGACAACGCCTCTCGCCTGCCGTGGTACGGCTGGATGTCAAACGTCGCGTGGCACCTGGTCCTGCCGGTGGCGTGCCTCACCTACGGCGGGTTCGCGTTCCTCTCGCGCTTCGCCCGCGCCGCGCTCCTCGAGGTCATCCGGCAGGATTACATCAGGACGGCGCGCGCCAAGGGCCTCTCGGAGTGGCGCGTGGTCGTGGCCCACGGCCTTCGCAACGCCATGATCCCGCTGCTCACGCTCATGGGCACCTTGCTGCCCGCACTCCTGGGCGGCAGCGTCATAATAGAACAGATATTTTCCATCCCCGGGATGGGGAGATTGGGCTTCGAGTCGGTGCTCGCGCGAGACTACCCGGTGATCATGGCGATCGCCACGATATCGGCGTTTCTCACGCTGGCGAGCATACTCATAACCGATATCCTCTATGTGATCGTGGATCCGAGGATCTCGTTTGAGAAGAGGAGTGCTTGAAGGATGCGTAGATCCCAGAGATACAGCGCGCTCGTGTGGCGCCAGTTCCGAAAGAGCTGGCTGGCCGTGGGGGCGCTCGCGTTTGTGATCGTCCTCGCTGCCGCGGCGATCGCGGCGCCGTTCATCGCGAACGACCGGCCGATAGTCGCTGTCCGCGGATGGACGATCAATCCTCCGATCCGGTTCAGCCCCGGTTCGTATGATCTCGGCGCGATCCTCTCCCCCCCGTCGCGCTCGCATCTGCTCGGCACCGACGGCGACGGCAGGGACGTTGCCGCGCAGCTTGTGTGGGGCGCGCGCGTGTCGCTCTCGGTTGGGCTGGTCGCAGTGGGGATCGCCGTCATCATCGGCATACTGCTCGGGGCGCTGGCAGGATTCTACGGCGGATGGATCGACATCGTGATCTCGAGATTCATCGAGGTGATGATGTGCTTCCCGACCTTCTTCCTCATCCTCGCGGTGCTGGCCTTCGTGGGCCCCTCCATATACAACATCATGGCCGTGATCGGCGTCACAGGATGGACGGGCGTGGCGAGGCTGGTGCGCGGCGAGTGCCTGAAGCTCCGGAAGAGGGAGTTCGTCACCGCCGCAGTCGTCGCCGGCGCCGGCCACTCGAGGATCATATTGCGGCACATATTGCCGAGCGCGCTCGCCCCGGTGCTGGTCTCCGCGACGTTCGGCGTCGCCGGGGCGATCCTCGTCGAATCGTCGCTCTCGTTTCTGGGCTTCGGCGTTCCTCCGTCGACGCCCAGCTGGGGGAGCATGCTCTCGCAGGCGCAGCAGTTCATGGACATCGCCTGGTGGTTGACTTTGGCGCCTGGCTTTGCGATTTTTGCGACGATCACCGCCTATAACCTCGTCGGCGAGGCCGTCAGGGATGCGATAGACCCGAGTCTCAGGACATGATCGGGATGGAGTCAATTTGCCACTGATACAGGTAAAAAATCTGCGGACTCATTTTTTCACCGACACCGGAGTCGTCAAGGCCGTCGACGGCGTCGCGTTTTCGCTCGATCGCGGCGAGACGCTGGGGCTCGTCGGCGAGAGCGGCTGCGGCAAGAGCATGCTAGCGCTCTCGCTCATGAGGCTCGTCCCCGATCCTCCCGGCAGGATCGTCGGAGGCGAGATCATCCTCCGCGACGGCGGCGACCCGGTCGATCTCCTCAAGCTTTCCGAGAGGCGCATGAGGAAGGTGAGGGGCCGCAGGATCGCGATGGTCTTCCAGGAGCCGATGACGTCGCTCAACCCGGTCTACACGATCGGCGACCAGATCGGCGAGGCGGTGGCGCAGCACGATGGCGGCAGCAGGAAGGCGGTCAGCTCGCGCGTGATAGAGATGCTCAAGCTCGTGGGGATGCCGGAGCCTGCCCTCCGCGCCAGGGATTATCCGCACCAGCTCTCCGGCGGGATGCGCCAGCGCGCGATGATAGCGATGGCGCTCTCCTGCAGACCTGATATGCTCATCGCCGACGAGCCGACCACTGCGCTCGACGTGACGATCCAGGCGCAGATACTGGAACTCATGGCGAGGCTCCAGCAGGAGCTTGGCATGGCGCTGATACTTGTCACGCACGACCTCGGCGTGGTCGCGGAGATGGCCAAGAGGGTGATCGTCATGTACGCCGGGCAGTTTGTAGAGGAGGGCACGGCGCAACAGATATTCCGCGAGCCGATGCACCCCTACACGCAGGGGCTGATCAGATCGATCATCCCGCTTTCGAGGCTGGGTGCCGGCATAAAGCTCCCTACTATTCCGGGGCAGGTGCCCGACCTCTCGCAGCTGCCGCGCGGCTGCTACTTCGCGGACCGCTGCCCGAAGGTGCAGGATCGCTGTCGCGCCGAGCCGGTTCCGGAAGATCCGTGCAGCGTCGGCCGGCTGGCGAGATGTTTTTATGCCGGGCTGTAATAGGATTGAGCAAATTATGAAGAGCTGTATGATTCATGGGTTAATAATCGAAATTAAGAAAGGAACGCACGAATGATAACCTTCGTAGAGGCGAAAAATTTCCGTTGCTTGCGATATATTAGGCAACCTTTGGGTGATTTTCACGTGTTGGTTGGACCCAATGCAAGCGGGAAAACGACGTTTCTTGATGTGGTTGCCTTTCTCGGGAGGCTTGTCTCGGATGGGCTTGAAGAAGCGGTGGGGGATCGCACGCGGAACTTTCAGGATCTGCTATGGGGCCGGGATGGCCAAGGATTCGAATTGGCCATTGAAGTCAAAATTCCGGAAAGCCGTCGGGAACATCTTTCAGATCCAGATTTCGATACAGTGCGATATGAAGTGAAGATAGGAGCAAATGGGGAACACAACGAGACGGCCATATTGGCGGAGAAAGCGCTGTTGAAGAAAATGAGTTCAGGACAGCCAATAATCCAAGCAGAATTTTTCCCAAATCCAGCGGTGGCCCCTGAGACACTTATGACAGGCAGGGCGGCAAAAGGGACTCGCCTTTTGCTCAACAAAGTGCCAGGTGGCAATGACAACTTTTATTCCGAGGTTTACAAGGAAAGTGGAAAAGGATGGGCGCCGTCCATTAGATTGGGTTCTCTCAAGTCGGCGCTTGGGAACATTCCAGCCGATGAAACAAAATTTCCAGTCTCAACATGGTTAAAAAATCTTTTGACGGAAGGTGTTCAAAAGATCGTGCTCAATAGTCTTCTGATGCGACAGGCCAGTCCACCCGGGCAGGTTCGCGGTTTTAAACCGGACGGCTCCAACCTACCTTGGGTAATTGAGACATTGAAGGAGAATGCACCGAAAAAATTCACGGAATGGGTGCGGCACCTTCAAACAGCTTTGCCTGATATTAAGGACATCCGTACAGTAGAGCGAGAAGATGATCGTCATCGTTATCTTATCACTAAGTACAGTGGCGGCTTGGATATCCCCTCCTGGATGGCATCCGATGGCACGTTGCGCTTGTTGGCATTGACGCTTCCAGCCTATCTACCGGATTTCACCGGAGTATATTTGATTGAGGAACCAGAGAATGGAATTCATCCCCGTGCCGTGGAGACCGTTTATCAGTCGCTTTCATCGGTCTACGGCGCACAGATACTTGTGGCCACGCACTCTCCGGTCATTCTGAGCATGGTGCAAGCGGAAAAGGTTCTTTGTTTTGCGAAGGCTGCCAATGGAGCAACAGATATCGTATCCGGGAACCTGCATCCTGCCTTGCGGGAGTGGAAAGGCGAGACGAATTTGGGCACTTTGTATGCGGCGGGGGTCCTTGGATGAATACTAGGAAAGATATGGTTGTCTTGGTGGCGGATAAGAATATGGAATTCGCTGTTCGCGGTATTCTTTCCAGGCCCAAGGCAATTGGATTGCGCAATATTTTGTATGATATTTTTGTGCATCCCGAAAGGGATCCTGGATGTTTGAATAGAGGGTCTGATTTTCTGCGCGCTTTTTCGAAAAGTCATGCTCATGCTTTGATTCTTTTTGATCGCGATGGATGTGGGCGGGAAACTGAGGAGCTGAAAGTTCTAGAGGAAGAGGTAGAAAAATCGATTGCCGGCTTCGGATGGAAAGGATATGCCGCCGTCGTAATTGCACCTGAATTGGAAAATTGGGTTTGGAGCGATTCCCCTCATGTTGATGAAGTTCTTGGTTGGGCCGAAAGACAGCCAGCCCTTCGCCGATGGTTATGCGATCATGGACATTGGCCGGATCAAGTTCCCAAACCATTCGCTCCCAAAGAAGCTCTTGAAGCTGCAATACGCGAGGTGGGTATGCCGCGTACGTCGGCTATGTATCATGACTTGGCAATTAGGGTAAGCTTTGAGCGGTGCAAAGACCGTGCTTTTATAAAGTTGAAGGATGTTCTGAAAACGTGGTTTGGACAAAGAACAACATGACCGATATCCTTGTCGACATCCGCGATTTGACGAAGGGTTTCCCGATCCACGGCGGCATCCTGGGCCGCGAGGTTGCGCGCGTCCACGCAGTGCGCGGCGTGACGCTCTCCATCCGCCAGGGAGAGACGCTGGGGCTCGTGGGCGAGAGCGGCTGCGGAAAATCCACGCTCGGGATGCTGATCTTGCGCCTCATCGATCCCGACAGTGGGACGATCGCGTTCGACGGCGTCGACATCACGCGTTTGCCAGAGCGCTCCTTGAGGCCCATGCGCAGGGAGATGCAGATAATCTTCCAGGATCCGTACGCGTCGCTGAACCCGCGGATGACGGCTGGAGACATCATCGCGGAGCCGCTCGTCGTGCACAACATCGACGGCGCCAAGGGCAAGGCCCGCCGCGAAAAGGTGATGGAACTCTTGAAGCTCGTGGGCCTTGCGGAGGATTCGTTCGGAAAATATCCCCACGAATTCTCCGGAGGCCAGAGGCAGCGGATCGGCATCGCTCGCGCGCTGGCCCTGCGCCCCAAGCTTATCGTTGCGGATGAGCCGGTCTCCGCGCTGGATCTCTCCATCCGCGGCGAGATACTCAATCTCCTCGCGGAGCTCCGCGATAAATTTGCGCTCACCTATCTCTTCGTCGCGCATGATCTCAAAGTGGTCGAGCACATAAGCCACCGCATCTGCGTGATGTACCTGGGCAAGACGATGGAACTCTTTCCGGCGGAGAGGCTTGCGGATGCGAGGCACCCGTACACGCAGGCGCTCGTCTCGGCGATCCCGATCCCCGATCCTTCCGTCCGGAAGGAGAGGATGGTGCTCGCAGGCGACGTGCCGTCGCCTGTCTCCCCGCCGCCCGGATGCTCGTTTCATCCGCGCTGTCCCTATGCGCAAGCTATCTGCAGGGAGAAGGAGCCGCCCTTTGTCGAGTACATGCTAGGGTTTACCGCGGCCTGTCATTTTATCGGCGATATGGAAGGACACAAAGTGGGAGGGAGGATTTTATGAAAAGAGCAGCGTTTCTGTTTGTCCTGACCCTGTGCGCGTTCGCCATTTCAGGCGATGCTGCGGCCAAAAAGACTTCGACGATCCGCGCGACAGGCGGAATGAATATATCCAACACAGGGCTCGCTGTCGACGCCGGCTATGACAAGAGGCTCGACGGGTTCGTGCCGGGCTACAAGGTTATCAACGTCGCCCTCTTCAACCAGTCCCTGAACATCATCGGGCTCGATCCCGAAAAGGACAGGTGGTCGATAAAGCTCGAAGGCGATGGGAAAACTCATCCTGCCATCCACGACCTGCGCGGCCAGGATCCCAAGGCGTGGTCGCAGGTACCGGAGAAGGCGAGGACTCTCGTGGCCTACCCGCTCGTGCTGGCGATAGGCGCCCGCGAGGTAGTCGATATCTTCGTTCCGGAATCCCTCGATCTTGATCGCTTCACGGAACTCGACATTTACCTCAAGTCGATGGACACGAAGCTTGAGATACTTGTGAGACAATAAATAATATGGGTATAACGATCGTCCAGAAAAGCGATCTATCGAAGAAGCACACCGGTGCTGTGAAGGCGCTCATCCTCGCAGGCGGCGCGGTCACCGGAGGTTCGTTCAAGGCCGGCGGCATCAAGGCGCTCAACGACTATTTCACGGGCTTTCGCATCAACGACTTCGATATCTTCGTGGGGATCAGCTCCGGCAGCATGATCGCGACAGCTCTCATGGGCGGGATATCTCCCGAGTCGATCCTCAAGAGCCTGGACGGGACGTCCAGCCATTTCACGCCGCTGACCGCGTGGCATTACTACAGGCCCAATATTTCCGAGATCGTGAACCGCCCGATGAAATTCTTCATGCAGGCGGTGGGCTGGCTTCCGTCGAGGCTCCTCTCGCTGACGGAGCACAACCGGGATTGGTCGCGCGGCCTCATGGGCGCCATCTGGAAATTCATCACCTACCCGACCTTTTCTGGATACGAGGAGATGATCGAGCCCATTCTCAGGGCGGCGGACAGGGTCGATTTTCCCTCGCTCTTCGAGCTCCTCCCCTCGGGCATCTTCGACAACTCTCCGCTCGAAGTCTACTTCAGGCAGAACATAGAGCGAAACGGGCTCACGAACGATTTCCGCGAGGCGAAGAAACTCACCGGGAAAAGCCTCTACATCTCGGCGATGAGGCTCGACGGCGCGAAACGCGTCGTCTTCGGGCCCGACGAGGAGACCTCGCTCACGATATCGGAGGCGATCCAGGCGTCGACGGCGCTGCCCGGCTTCTACAAGCCGGCCGAAATTCGCGGCGTCGATTACGTCGACGGCGGCGTGCAGGAGACGGCCAACATCGACATCGCGCTCGAGAAGGGGGCGAAGCTGATCGTCTGCTACAACCCGTTCCGCCCCTACGAGCCGCAGGAGTTCGTGGAGGGGATGAGCCGGAGGCGTAAGGAAGGAAAACGGCTGGCCACTGGCGGAGTGATCGCTGTGCTCAACCAGATATTCCGCGCCTTCTTTCACGCGAGGCTCAAGGTGGCGCTCGAGAACTTTCGCAAGTCGCCTGACTTCGACGGCGACATAATACTCATCGAGCCGCGCGCCGACGACAGGGCCTTCTTCGTCCTGAATCCACTCTCGCTTTCAAACCGCGTGGAGGCGGCGAGGCTGGGATTTGAATCGGTGAGAAACTCGATCGATGAGAAATACGACGAGATATCGAAGATCATGGGCGCGTACGGGATAAAGATGAGCCGCGCGGGCGTCGAGGACCAGTTCAAGAAGCTCACGAGCTCAAGGCTCACGGATGAAGAGATACAGCTGTTGCTCGAGGGGCGTCCGCAGGGCGCAGCGAAATCGAAGCCCAAAAGACCCCGCCGCAGACCCAAACCACTCCGCAGGCGTTAATGACATGCCGTAGTATCTCGACAATTAAAAATTTAGCGTATCCAGCCAGGGAGTTGTCTATTGCTGGACATAACTTCGGAGGGGGAAACCCCCTCCCCGCGCCTGACGGCGCGGTTCCCCTCCCCATGTCCTGCAACAGACAACTCCCTGGCTGGATAAATAGTTTGACATATTATATTATGTCATATTATAATAATACCATGAAATCATTAGCTAAAAACCGCAATAAAATGGGAGTCTCCCAGCGTGCGATGGCCGGGCTGGCGTCGCTTTCCTTCAGGACCATTCAGCTGCTTGAATCCGGCGCGCATGATCCAAAAATATCTACGCTGAAGAGCCTGGCCGCGGCGCTTGGGTACCCGCCAGACATAATAGAACATCAGCTGGATAATATTTTCAGTCAGCCCGTCGATTCTGTTTTTATAACATCTGAAAGGATATTGGAGGAAGGAGAGGACTCCTGGAAAATCTGGCTCTTTAATTTTGTGGATTCCTTCAGGAGGTGCAAGGATTCGGCTTACATCGACACTCCCCCAATGCATGGGCTGTCACCTGAAATCAATGCCTTGATCGCCTCGACGGTCGAGATGCTCTGCGAAGAGCTTGAAATCCAAATTCCGGAGTGGTGCGCCATCGTTCCGGCATTGAGTTCGCCCTGGTTCGTTTCGGGAATGGAGAGTCTCAAGGCGGCTTCGATAGCGGAGAGCCCGATCCATTTCAGAAAACGAAAGATCTTTGTCCTGGAAAATTTTCTGGCAAGAAAATGAAATGTACGTTCGATGTGATCGCCAAATACTATCCCCACAACAAGGTGCCGGCCAAAACAGAATTTTTTATTGAGGAAATCATGGATAAGGCGGCAAAGGGCGAATGACATTTTTGTAAAACCATCAGACGGAGCGAAGTTTAACCTTGGAAAACAGCAGGTTATGCCTGCCCCTGTAAAAACCCCACGCGTAGTGAAAAAACGCGTGGGGTTTTTCTCAGCATCGGAAAGCATTTCTCAATGGATTATTTCTTCGCCATTTTTTTAGCAGGCGATGCGGCCTTTGGAGTTTCAGTGTCCGCATCATCCGCGGCCTTTGGAGTTTCAACATCCACACCCATCATTACCAGTTTTCTCTTGGCGCAAATAACAATATCGCCCTCGAACTCCTCTCTCGTAGCGAGGCCTTGGAGAGATTTGATAAAACGCGCGCGCAGCGGAGAACCATTCGGGATGCCGGCGGCGACAATCAATTCAATCGCCCGCTCCTTTGCGTCAGCGCAGATGAAATAATCCGGGTGAGTGATAAGAATCAGATTGCTCAATGCAGGTTTCAGCAACTTTGGATCCTCAGCGCGGATGCTGTCGAGCGAGTTCAATGCCCTTTTATATACTTCGCTCTTTTCATCCATAATCAGCTTCGTCAAAAGAGGCACTCCCTTCGCCCCGTGCTTCGCGAGGCCTTCCGCCGCCGCGCACGCATATTATCGGAATCTTGACTCTGTCTCACTTTATGATACACTTGTCTCATAGTTGGAGGTCATTGAACATGCTGCCCATCTCCACCAGATCGCCCTCATTGAGGACAGTCCTTGAATATTTTTTTGAGAATCCAGGCGCGGAGCGATACGTCCGCGAGCTCGCGAGGTCGATCGGCGAGCCGGTGGCATCTGTCCAGAGGCATCTCCTTGCGCTGGAGAAAGAGGGCGTCCTTAAATCCAGGAAACACGGGCCGCTAAAGCACTACTTCCTGAATGCGGATTACAGATATCTCCCGGAGCTCCGAAGCGTGGTCCTGAGGGAGGCGCGCAGGCTCAAGCTGGAAGAGAACCTGAAGAAGATAATCGGCATCCTAAAGAAATCCTATCCCCCGGAGAAGGTGATCCTCTTCGGGTCGCTGGCCCGCGGGAGGGTTTCGCCGGACAGCGACATCGATATTCTCATCGTGAAGAGGGGGGTGGCGCCGCGCTACTGGGATCGCGTGAGAGAGCTGGCTCCTCTGCTTTCGGGCTGCAGTGTTGGCGTGGACTACCTCATCTGGACTCCGGAGGAATTTGAATTGGGTAGACAGGAGAACCGTTTTTTGAAAGAAGAGGTGCTGGATTGCGGGAGGGTGGTCTATGAGCGGGCGGCATGACGAGTGGCTCGATCGCGCTGAGGATGACCTCAAATTTGCGAAGGTCGGTCTTCGGGAGGAGTTCTTCGCGCAGGTCTGCTTTCATGCGCAGCAGTGCATCGAGAAGAGCCTCAAAGGGGCGCTCGTTGCGATGGGGCGCTCATATCCAAAGAGCCATAGTCTGGCAGAGCTTTTAAAAAAGTTGCCGGAGCTAAAGCTTGATGCGTGGCGCGTGAGCATCATGATCATCGATGGATATTATGTCCCCTTGCGCTACCCCGATGCAGCGCCGGGGATGAAATCTTCCGGGCCGCCAAACGGCAAGGAAGCGAAAGATGCCTTGGATACTGCGGAAGAGGTGTTTGGCGCGGTCTGCAGATTCATCAGTCACCTTCACAGCACAAAAAAACAGGGCCGGGTTTGAACCCCGGCCCTTCTTTGCCAGGGCTGCGAGACATATCACCTATTGACCTCCGTAGTCTATAAATGGTATACTTTAGCTAACTTGGGAAAGCGAGGTCAAGATATGGCAAGAGGAGAGGCGTTTGCGACTAAATTGCCCCGTGATCTGACCGATACCCTCGATGACGTCTGCGAGCGGTTCGGCCTGCGCAAAAACTTCGTTGTGGAGCAGGCCCTGCGCGAAAAGCTTGAGGATATCATGGACACCTTTGATCTCCAGGAGGCCATGAAGACGGCGTCCGGCTTTCGTTCCTGGCGCGAGATTAAACGTGGAGGCAAGGGATCGCATTCATGAGCTATCGCGTCGAAATTGAGACAAGCGCAATCAGAGAATTTCAAAAGCTCCCGAAAGAAGCGAAGGCATCTCTGGGAGACGTTCTTGACAACCTGGAGCGAGAGCCTCGTCCCCTTGGCGCGAAGAAACTCATCAATCAGGAAGGATACCGGATTCGAAAAGGGGATTATCGCATCCTCTATGCCGTGGATGACAAGGCCCTTGTCGTCCAGGTCTATCGAATCGGTCATCGACGCGATGTCTATCGACATCTTCGCTGACCGGATATAGGACCCACAGAATCTCTAATCCCATGAAACAGGACCAGCTCGATATATTTGCTGTTGAAGCGCCTGAGGCGAAGCCGCCTGAGGGCGAGGCCCGGCCCAAGCGCGCGCGCAAACCGCGCGAGGTGAAGAAAGCGCCGTTCATTGTGGATTCGTATGCGCCGACAGAAGAGGTACAGCGAAAAACCGCAACCCCTCCCCTTTGTAAGGGGAGGATGGGTGGGGTAGATCAAGGTCTACCTCCCCTTGCCCCTCCTTACAAAGGAGGGGATGGGGTTCAGGAAGCGGTTTCAAAAAAAATTCTCACCGTCAGCGAGCTCACGGAGAGCATCAAGTCGCGCATCGAACCCTCCTTTACCGACGTCTGGGTCTCGGGCGAGGTCACGGATTTCAGGAACAGAACGGGCCGGCACTACTATTTCGCGCTCAAGGACGAGTCGAGCAAGATAAGGATGGTCATCTTCGGCGCCGGCGAAGGCAAACGCGTCCCGTTCGAACTCAAGGATGGGATGGAGGTAATCTGCCACGGGAGCATGAACGTCTACGCGCCGCAGGGCAGCTATTCCGTCATCGTCGATGTCATCGAACCCAAGGGCATAGGCGCGCGGGAGCTCGCGTTCGAGCAACTCAAGAAGAAGCTCAAGGCAGAAGGACTTTTCGCGCGCGAGCGCAAGCGGCCCTTGCCATATCTGCCGCGCAGGATCGGCGTCGTCACATCCGAGACCGGCGCTGCGATCCGCGACATCGTCCACGTCCTCACGCGCCGCTTTCCGAACATCGAGATACTCCTGCACCCTGTGCGCGTGCAGGGCGACGGCGCGGCCGCTGAGATCGCCGGGGCGATCGGCGCGATGAACTCCGTCGATGGCCTCGACCTCCTCATCGTCGGCCGCGGCGGCGGGTCGATCGAAGACCTCTGGGCGTTCAACGAGGAGATCGTCGCGCGGGCGATCGCCGCGTCGAAGCTGCCCGTGGTCTCTGCCGTCGGACATGAGATAGACTTCACGATCGCGGATTTCGTCGCCGATGTCCGCGCTGCGACGCCATCCGCTGCCGCCGAGATAGCCGTGCCGGTGCGAAGCGAGCTGCTGGCGAGGATTGCGGAGATGCGCCGGAGGCTGGCGCTTGCGCTGGAGCAGGGGATCGCCAATAGGTCCGGCGAACTCAAGAGGCTTGCCGAGCGCATCGGCGATCCGAGGAAGAAGCTCCCTGATTTCATGCTTCGCGTCGACGGCTTGCGCGAGAGGCTCGTGTTCGCGATGAACACTCACATGGACAGGCGGCAGCAAACCATAGCCAAGCTGGTCAGCAATCTCGACCACCTCTCTCCTCTCGGGGTCCTGTCAAAGGGGTATTCCGTTGTGACCGGCAGCGACGGCTGCGCCGTCCGCGCCGCCGGGACCCTGAAGCCCGGCGACGATCTCAATATCCGCTTTCATAGCGGATCGGCCGCAGCCCGCGTGACTAAAGTCATCAATTAGAGGCACACCCCAAAAATCATTGACGGATAAGGGTTTGCTGGGATACAGCTCTCATATACCGAGAGGGTTATATGGCCGAACAAAAGAGGACCTTCGAGCAGTCCGCCTCTGATCTTGAGGCGATTGTCCGCCAGCTGGAAGGCGGCAGCCTCCAGCTCGATGATTCGCTCAAGGCCTTCGAGCGCGGCATCGGGCTCACTCGCGAGTGCGAGTTGCTTCTCAATGAGGCCAAGGCCAAGGTCGAAAAGCTGGTGCGAGATGCGGCAGGAGAGATGAAAACAGAGCCGTTTGAACCAAAGGGGTGACGTCGAACATGGACCTCAAGTCGTATCTCAATGAGCGAAGGGAGCGGGTCGAAGGGGTGCTCAGCCGCTCGATCGGTGATAACGATATCCCGGAGACGCTCAGGCGCGCCATGAGCTACAGCCTCGAGGCTGGAGGGAAGAGGCTCCGCCCCATCCTCGTGATCGCTGGTGCAGAGGCAGTCGGGGGCGAAGAATCAAAAGTGATGCGCGCGGCAGTCGCGATGGAGATGATTCACACCTTCTCGCTCATCCACGACGACCTGCCCGCGATGGACGATGATTCGCTACGGCGCGGCAAACCCACGAACCACAAGGTCTTCGGCGAGGCCCAGGCTATTCTGGCCGGCGACGGCCTCCTCGCGGAGGCGTTCTATTTTCTCGCCAGCGACGGCAGCGGTTTGAATTCCGCCGCCCTGGTCGAAACGATTCGCGATATTGCAGCGGCCACCGGAGGAAGAGGGATGACCGGCGGCCAGGCGGTCGACGTCGAGGCGACAGGCAGGCAGGTGAAGGAGGAGGATCTCACCCGACTTCATCTCATGAAGACCGGCGCGCTCATCACCGCGTCCGTCACCGCCGGGGCGAGACTCTCCGGCGCATCGCGCGAGGAGATCGAATCGCTTGAAAGGTACGGAAAGGCGGTAGGCCTTGCCTTCCAGATCGCCGACGACGTCCTCGATATCGAGGGGGATCAGACGGAGCTGGGAAAGGATGTCGGCAGCGACGTCTCCAAGGGCAAGTCGACCTATCCAGCCGTCATCGGCCTCGAGGCTTCAAAGAGGAAGGCGGCTTCGCTCGTCGACCAGGCGGTCGCGGCCCTGGCCCGTTTCGACAACCGCGCGGAGCCGCTGAGGCTGATCGCAAGATATATTGTAGAAAGGAAAAACTGATTTTCCCCTCCTTTGTAAGGAGGGGGAAGGGGAGGTAGATCAGGCGAGCTTTTCAAGGTCTACCCCACCCTGACCCTCCCCTTACAAAGGGGAGGGAAATGTCATTAGGTCCAGAATGACGAATATATGAAATCGTTCATCAGCGAGATAAAAATAGATACGAAGGGGCCCATCGAATTTGTGGACATCACGGGCCGCGTGCGCAGCGCCTTTGAGGAGAGCGGCATCAGGGAGGGCCTGGTGACGGTCTTCACCAGTCACACGACCGCCGCCGTGAAGATCAACGAGCGATGCGACCGCCTGCAGGAGGATATGCTGGCGTTTCTTGAAAATGCGGTGCCGGCATCCAACTACAGGCACGATGAGGATACGGTCGACAGCAGGGCGAACGCGAGGAGCCACCTCATGTCGCTCCTGCTCAACGCCTCGGAGACGGTGCCGGCCTCCGGCGGCAAGCTCATGCTCGGCACCTGGCAGACGCTCTTCTTCATCGAGCTCGACGGTCCGCGAAGAGGGCGGAGCGTATCCGTGGGGATCATCGGAGAATGAATACAAACGAGATAAAGGGTTTTTTCGCCGACGAGGCCGCGATAGACCGCGATGTGCATGTGGTCTTCACCTACCTCATGGAGACTGCCATCGATCCGGCCGAGGCCGCGGCGAATCTCTGCCGCGAGACCTCCACCGCGCAGTGGGCGAGGCCGGGCAAGGGCGAGGACTTCCGCCCCCGGTACGCTGCGAAGGTGTTGGATATAGAGATAGTCGATGAGACCGCCGTCTCGACTTTTGGCGCCGTTGAACCGGACGGCGGGCGGTTTGCCCGAGCGAGGGTGCGCATCGCGCATCCGTCCGGCAATTTCGGCGCGAGGATTCCCAACCTGCTCACCGCGGCGATGGGCGAGGGCGCCTTTTTCTGCCACGGGGTGAGCGCGATCAAGCTCCTGGATATCTCGTTTCCGTCTCGTTACCTCGCCGATTTTCAGGGTCCGAAGTTCGGGACGGCCGGGATCCGCGAAATCCTCGGGGTTCAAGGTCGGCCGCTCTTCTTCGGCGTTGTGAAGCCGAACATCGGCCTCGACCCGAAGAGCTTTGCCGATATCGCGCGGGAGGCGTGGCTTGGCGGGCTCGATGCTGCAAAGGATGACGAAATGCTCGCCGATCCGGATTACTCGCCCTTTGCGGAGAGGACGCGGCTGGTGGGACAGATGCGCCGCAATGCGGAGGAGGCGACCGGCGAGAGGAAGATGTTCATCGCCAACATCACCGACGAAGTGGAGAGGCTCAAGGAACTCCACGACATCGCCGTCGCAAACGGCATCAACGCGGTGATGGTGAATGCGATGGCGGTCGGCTTATCGGGCGTGCGGATGATCTGCAGACATTCGACCGTGCCGGTGATCGGGCACTTCGACTGCATAGCCCCGATGTCGCGGCATCCCAACTTTGGCGTGAGCTCGTCGGTCTTCACTAAACTTCAGCGCATCTGCGGATGCGATGCGATAATCATGCCCGGCTTTGGCGCCAGGATGATGACGCCTGAGGAAGAGGTTCTGGTAAATGCCGCGGAGTGTTCAAATCCGCTCAGCCGCATCAAGGCGGCGCTTCCGGTGCCCGGCGGCAGCGATTGGGCGGGAACGCTTCCGCTCATGTACGAAAAGCTCAGGACGCACGACTTTGCGATGGTCCCCGGCCGCGGGGTGTTCGGGCATCCCAAGGGGCCGCGCGCGGGCGCCGCTTCCCTGAGGCAGGCCTGGGAGGCAATCGAGCAGAGGATAGATCTCGCCGGTTATGCCGAGAGCCACAGGGAGCTGCGCGAGGCGATCGAGGCGTTCGGCGGGGAGTCAGAGAAAGTTTCTAGCGAGGGCGATGAGGGGTTGAAACCATACATCTGCGGGTTCACGGGAGCAGATCTCTCGTTCAATCGGAACGAACGGAATTAGAGGTTTTCCTTCTGCAGGAATATTCCCTTGTCCACCTTCTCGAAAAAAATCTGGTAGTAATTCCCATCATCTATGGGGCCGGCTTCGACGACCGCCCCAAGGTTGTCGAGGATCTTCTTCTGGAAATTGACGCGGACGCGGCATTGTTTGCCGTATTCGCTCACGTTGGCAGTTGCGTCGATCACGGATAGCTTGTTCCATCTTGCCGGTTCCTTCGAATTATTAGTGGTGCCCCATGAGAAGCCGAACGGCGACCCGCCGCCCAGATCGACTTCTTTGGTCGCGGAGAGGAAGCCCAGATTAGCGTCGGCGTTCTTGATGATGAAGCCCTCGTCCTGGAGGACATTGAGCAGCGCCTTGATCACGAGCTTTGGGTCCTTTGTGTCGAAGGTTCGCGTCTGGAATTCGCGGATCTGCAGCTGTGTCTTGGGCGGTTCGGATGTAAACCAGGAGCAGGATGAGACGAGGATGAGGAGCGACAGCGCTGTCATCAAGCGTTTCTTCATTTTGCGGCCTCCGACCGGCAGCTATCAGAACTTGCTGGAGTTATACGAGAGCGTCTCCACCTGGCCCTTGCTGTTGAATTTGATCACCACCGTCAGCGTCCGCTGCGTGCTGCCGGAATTGCCCGAATTCCGCGACCCTCCGATGAGGATCAGCGTCCAGTAAAAGTCCTTGTGCGAATAGGACGCCTCCGTCGCTATCTTGTCATAGATCCAGGTCTCCAGGCCAGTGCTGTCCTTCGTGACGATATTGGGCGAGCCCAGGGCCTCGGCGACATCGGCCTGCGACATCCCCTTGTGAATGTCCCTCTGCACGATCCCGAGCGTCATCTCCCGCTCCTTTGCGGTGACGGGCTGTTTGTCGCCGCCGCAGGCAGAGAGAGCGAGGGAGGCCAAAAGAACGACCCAGAGCACGATTCTCTTTGTAATCATGACGGTTTCTCCTCTTATATATAACAGCAAAACCCTAAAAGGCCCATCGCGTCAACAGGCCTTTTGACCAACTTGGCCTGCCTGGCCGATACTGGTCAAGCTGAAATAAGGGATCCCTGATGATATTTTAAATGCCACTTTGTGCAATAAATATGTTGAAATTAATATTAAAAAGTGCATACTATAAGCAATTATGTGGATTGATCGGCCCTCCAAAAAAAGAAAATTTATCAATAATTTCCTAGAGTTAAGAGGACAGGCGCTGGTTTTGCGTGGTCCCAGGCAGGTTGGCAAGACATCGTTTATTTTGAATGCCCTCAAAGAACTCCCTGAATACCCAAAATTAATGTTGAACGTGATGTATCCAACCTCATTCAAGGTGGGAGGGGATGAATATCTTGGGCGGGACTTCTTTGGCGCGAGCCCGACCGGAGAGGATCTTCTCAAAAACATAGAGAGAGAGATCGGCGACATAAAGAATCTGGCCAGACCCATATTGGTATTTATAGACGAGGCCGACAGGCATCCGATCGTACTCGAATCGATACAGACGCTGGCGGAATTCTCACACAACATGAAATTCGTCCTCACCGGTTCCAATCTTGAAAATATTCCGGTGAAAAACGCCGCCACAGGACGCAAAAAATTTTTCGACCTCTATCCGATCACATTTGAAGAATTTGTTGCGGCCGGCGAAAACGAAAAGCTCGTTCGATATATGAATGAGCTGTCTTTGAAGAACTACATCCATTCCGATTTTGCTCACAATAAATTAAAAGAGCTTTTCTCCTCTTATCTCCGCCTTGGGGGAATGCCCAAAATTTTGGACACATATCTTGCCCCATCGACTTCACAGCCGATAAGCGAAGTCATCAAAGACCTCACGTTCTCGATAGAAGAGAATGTCAAGACGGTGCTGGGTGAAAAATCAAAGTTGTATGAATATGATGATGTATTGAGGAAAATGGCTTGCCTGTCCATGAACACGCTTAAGTACAGCAATCTCCAGGTGCAACATGCGGGGCGCAGTGAAGCGAAACGGCTGGTCGCGAAGACCGTCGGTTCAAGGGTCGTGCACAAGATCCGGCTTTTTGATTCGAAAAATGACCTGTCGAAATATATTATTTTTGATTGCGGAATACTCAATTACCTCTTGAGCGGCGCCGATCTTTTGAAGAACGCAATCGGCGACAGGAACATGGCCATCATGCATGAGACGTTCGTGGGGAGCGAATTGATCGCCCGGATGACCACGCGGGACGATCTGTTCTATTGGAAATCCGGCAATACAGCAGAGATAGAATACATTTTGAGGTCCCCATCTCTTGTCGGCATAGACGTAAAAACAGGCAGGGGAGATTGCAAGTCGCTGAATAGTTTTGCCCTTTTGGAAAAGGACGCCCATTGTCTGGTGAAAATATCCGACGCTCAATTGTCCATCGATCGCGAACATGCCGCTTTTTTACCCAACACCGATCATAGGCGAAAAATACCGCTGATGACCGTTCCCCATTATATTTCATATCGTTTGCATGAATTGTTAGGTGAAGTGTAATACCACTTACCCGCCCCCATCGAGGGGGATGTTTCTTTAGGCGCCCCGCGGCAAGCCGCGGGGAGTATCAAACAGGAGGCTTGAGATGCGAAAGGTTGCGATCGCCGCATATGTGGTGCTGTTTATGATGATATCGGGGGTTGCCGGGGCAGGGATTCCGCCGAAGATAGCCGCATCTGTCACCACCAACTATCCGGATGCTGACCCCCACAAGGGGCTCGACAGCGCTTACTTTCAGCCGGATCCGTCAAAGCTCCGCGGCTACGCCGTCCTCCTCAGGGGCGGGATCCCGGCCGAACGGGCCAGATATTTCGTCGGCTGGGACGACTACGACTATCGCGGCGTCGTCGTCCATCTGGGCGATGGCGACAAGGTGACGACGCGCCGAGGCGAGATATACACCTATCTCCAGCCTGGCACTGTGATGGTTGTGGCCGGAGTCAAGGACTTCAACGGAACCATCTATTTCAGGCTCCTCTCCGCCGAGGTCTACATGCCGGAGAACAGGCAGGGCGAGAAGCACCATTCGCGTGTGACCGTGATGCTCGGCTTCAAACTTCCGAAGGAGCTGCTGGCCAAGGACGATGCCGAAGGGGTGCTCAAGGTGCTGGGCGAGTGGCTGAAACCCTTCCCGGATGCCGACAGCGCAAAGGCGTACGCTCTTTCGATGATACACAGCGCTGATAAGGCGAGCGGGGCCAAGCCCAAAGCGCCTGCCGTTGATGCTGCCCGGCCCGCCGATGCCGAGAAGATGAAAATCCTTGAGGACAAGATCGAGGCCGAAAAGAAAAAAATGGAGGAGATGGAAATAGAGATGAGGAAGATGAAGGAAGAGAAAAAATGATCAGTGATTTTCATGCCAGGAGATGCTGGACGAGGATCTTTATTCCAATTCCTATCAGGATGAGGCCACCGACGAGTTCTGCCTTCTTTTCAAAAAAGTGGCCGAATCTCTTGCCGATATAAAGGCCTGCCAGGGAAATGATGAATGTTGTCGCACCTATGATTATGACAGGTGTCGCGATGGTTACATTTAAAAAAGAGAGCCCGAGCCCCACGGCGAGCGCATCTATGCTTGTGGCGATTGAAAGCACAATCAGCACATGAAATTTGAGGGGGTCGATCGCCTTTTTATCCTCCTCGAGCTGCGTGGATTCGTAGACCATCTTTCCACCGATAAACAGCAGAAGGCCAAAGGCTATAAAGTGGTCGAATTCACCAATGTATTGCCGGAAACCTATGCCTGCAAACCAGCCGATGACGGGCATCAGGGCCTGAAAAAGGCCGAAGAAAGATGCAATCCTGAATGCGTGCCGCACTTTGAGTTTTTTGGATGTGAATCCGCAGACGACCGAAACCGCAAAGCAGTCCATCGCAAGGCCGATGGCAATCAGTATTATGGTTGGCAGGCTCATAGAATGACCGGGTTAAAAATCACAGCCGGATTAAGTGTCTCATGAATAAAGACGAAGGTCGAGACCCGACCCCGATTCCGAATATGAGAACGGAGGACCACCGGGTTATGAGCTTATGCCTTACTTATTCAGAGCTGGAGCAGTTTTTAGCTCGCCGGTGCACAGGACCAGCACGGCGGATGTCTCATTAACGCTGTAGAAGCCATCGTTGTGAGGAAAGTAGTCAATACTCGAAACCAACGGGGTCGCTGAGCACGTGTAAGAAGATCTCCCTCCCTGAGGAATCTCTTCGTTGATCACCCTGGCTGCCTCGTCGCCACAGGCAACCGCGTCGAAGGTATCCCTAGACGCAACCCCTGGGCATCGAACAAGACGCGCGACCGCGCCTTTCTCTCCATCTCCTCCGCTAAACATGATAACCTCCTGTGTTGTGTGGTTTGACGTTTGTTTTCCCGTACTGTTTTGATCTGGCCATCTTTTCAAAAATCTTTGTTCGTTTTCATTGCTGTTTACGGTGTTGTCCCGCCGGCCCTGAACAGGTGGGGGAGTTCGAGTTCAACGAGCTCTTTCACTTGTGCCGGGGAAAGAAACGTGCCGCCTCCTGTGATCACCACATCGTTTCTCATAATCCAGGCAGAAACAGGTTTGACATTAGGAGCTGATTCAGCGCTGGCCTGTGCCATCAGTGCCGTGGTGTTGCTCGCGTCCGATGCCGAAATCGGGGTGGCCGGCGATAGGACCCGAAACCGACCTCCTCGCGACGAAGCGCATGCGGGACGGGGGAGCCCGACGGAAGGCGATCGCTAGAGGGGGCTGGCTTGGATTCCGGGGATGTTGAATTTATCCCGGATCATCCTTGAAAGCGGTCCTGGTTTTTTGTGATCAGCGCACGGCAAAAAACTAGGCCAAAAGGCCATCGAGCTCAAGAATTCGATGAAAATAGCCTTCCTGAAGAAGATCTTTTGTCGGTGGCGACGCAGTGACGAGCACCCTTTCTATTGTCCACTTTTTGGGGTTTGGAAGTACACGTATCTTTCCCTCCACAGAGGCAATGACCTCCTTGCCGACCGGGTCGTCTTGGAATTTCATTTCACAAAGGGTGATGATACGATCGGCCCGCATGAAGAGCATGTCGATCTGGGCTCCCGATCTCTGGTCCTTGCGGCTATACCATGAACCACAGTCATAGCGGACCGCGCTGAAACCCAGCTTGTCGGCGATAACCTGATGGTGGTAATAACAGAAGCGCTCGAATGCGAGCCCCTGCCAGATCGCGTATCGTTGAGGCGAAACGAATTGCGCTATCCTGCCTTCGCCACGACCATCTCTGATCCTGCGGAGCGAGGGATGGATAAAACGGAAATAAAAGAGGAGATAGGGGTCTTTGATCCTGTAGCGGTTAAGGCGCTCCGAAGTTCCTCTTTGAACAGGCGCATAGCTTTCTATAAATCCGGCAAGTTCCAGATCCTCCAGGTAATCGGAGGTGTGGCCGCCCGACTGGATATGGCATTTTTTCATCAAATCATCCCTCGTGGCAAATCGGGCTTTTGCCAGCGTCATCAGGATATTTTTGTAGTGCCTGTTTTTGCCGAAGTGGCTTGCAAATATCCTTTCAAATTCGCTGGTCAGCAATCCATTGGGCGAAAAACAGAGCGATTCCATGTTCCGCGCCGCCGACCGCGACGGGTCTATCATCTTGAGATAATGGGGTATGCCGCCGACGCACATATAGAGTTCGACAAGTTCCCGACAAGACCGCTGGGGAACGAAGATGGTTTTGATCTCCTCGACAGAGAGGGGTTTTAAATCCATCTCCAGCCCGACACGCCCATAGAGCGCTTTGGAACGGATTACCTTTTTCACGAGGAAGGAAGATATTGAACCGCAGAGGATCAGATGGATATTGTTCTTCTTTTGAAAGTGATTGTCCCAGACGTATTTCAAAGCGCTGACAAGGTCGTCCCGTTCAGCGGCCATCCATTGAAATTCATCCATAAGGACAGCCGTCTTCTTTTTTCCAAGATGTTCAGAAAGGAGGATGAGGATATCTATCCAGCTCGATCTCTTCATCAATGCGTGTTTGCGCTGGCAGGCGCAGGCGGCGAGTTGATCAAGAAATGCCTTTTTTTGATTTGGCGTCGGCTGGCCTTCGATGCCTTCGAACTTTATCAACCCCTTGCCGCTGAATGCCTCCTCGATGAGCCGCGTCTTGCCGATCCGGCGTCTGCCGTAAATGACGGTCAGCGCCGACTCGTCCTTTTGCGCGATGCCGCGCAGTGCACGGATCTCACTTTTTCTGCCTAAAAATGGAATATTTTGAACCGGGCCATTCACGATGGAAATGTAGGCTTAATGGCCGCTTTTTGTAAATAGAAAAAACAGGTTTTTGCGGGCTACAACCCTTTATCCACACCACCGGTCACGGACCACTGGTTAAATCGAATATTACGCCGGTTTATCATGTATTTGGATCAGTGGTCCGAGACGAAGTCTGCGGGAGCTGGCTTGGGTTTCAGGGACGAGACTCTCCGAGAGAAAAATTGCACCTGTCGGGGAATGTCGCGGTTTACTTCCTGCCTAGAAATCCATCCAGCACCGAGTTCAGGGTCGGCTCTCCCATCTCTTCGAGGTCGTAGCGAACGCGCATCATCGGTTTGTCGACGTCGATGACGCGGGAGAGGTCGATCGGGCTTCCGTTGAGGATGAGATCGCACGGCGTGGCCTTGATCGAGGTCTCCAGGTCTTTCAGCTGATCCTCATAATATCCGAGTGCGGGTATGAGCTTGCCGAGGTTCGGATATTTTACGTAGGCGTCCTTGATCGATCCCACGGTGAATGGTTTCGGGTCGACTATCTCCGCGGCGCCGAATTCATCGGCAGCCACCATCCCCGCGCCGAAGGTCATTCCGCCGTGAGTCAGCGTCGGGCCGTCCTCGATGACCAGCACGCGCTTTCCCTTCACAGCCGCCGGGTCATCGACCGTGAGCCTCGATGCCCCTTTGATCACCTTCGCATCCGGATTGCAGTGCTTGATGTTGGCGAGGACCGTGTTCAGCTGCTCCGCGCTCGCCTGCTCGTACTTGTTGATGACCAGCACGTCCGCCGTGAGGAAGTTGGTCTCTCCCGGGTGGTAGCTGCGCTCGTGTCCGGCGCGCAAGGGGTCGAGCACCGTGATCTCGAGGTCGGGCTCCACGAAGGGCGTGTCGTTGTTGCCGCCGTCCCAGATGATGACATCGGCCTCCTTCTCGGCCCGCCGCACTATCTCCTCGTAATCGACGCCGGCGTATACGACCAGCCCGTGGTCGATGTAGGGCTCGTATTCCTCGCGCTCTTCGATCGTGCAGTTGTGGCGGTCCATGTCGTCGTAACTCGCGAAGCGCTGCACGGCCTGTTCGGCTAGATCTCCGTACGGCATCGGATGGCGTATCGCCACGACCTTCTTGCCGCGCTTCTTCAATAGCTCCACGATCTTCCTGGCCGTCTGGCTCTTCCCGCATCCCGTGCGTATCGCGCAGACCGAGATCACCGGGACCTGCGACTTGATCTGAGTGAATCGCGGCGAGAGCAGCGAGTAGTTGGCGCCGGCGGCCATGACCTGCGATCCCTTCTGCATGACATACTCGTGCGGCACGTCGCTGTAGGAGAAGACGACCTCGTCTATCTTCTCACGCTTGATGATGTCGGTTAGATCCTCTTCCGGATAGATCGATATGCCGCCGGGATAGTTCTTTCCCGAGAGCGCGGGCGGATACCTCCGCCCTTCGATGTTGGGGATCTGCGTCGCGGTGAACGCGACCACCTCGTAGAGGGGATTGTCGCGGAAATAGGTGTTGAAGTTATGGAAGTCGCGGCCCGCGGCCCCCATTATCAGAACGCGTTTTTTTGTCATGGCATCACCTTATTTTTTCAAGAGGCGTTTATAGAGCTCGCAATATTCGTTGGCAGACCTCGTCCACGAGAAATCCGCTTCCATCGCTGCTGCGACAAGCTTCTTCCACAGCGCCGGCGCGTCGTAAGCGGCGAGCGCCCTGTCGATCGCGGCGACGAGATCTATCTTCGTGAGGCCCGTGAACTTGAATCCAGTTCCGCCACTTCCATCGAAGTCCGAGATGGAATCGTCGAGACCTCCGGTCGCCCGGACGATCGGGATCGTACCGTATTTCAAGCTTATCAGCTGGTTCAAGCCGCAGGGCTCGTAGCGCGACGGCATGAGGAACATGTCGGAGCCAGCTTCAATCTGATGGGCCAGCGCGTTGTCGTACGCGAGCGTCAAGCCCACGTTTGCCGGGTATTTCGCCGCCGCGGCCTTGAGCATCTCCTCGTATTTGGGCTCGCCCGTGCCGAGGATAGCCAGCTGGACGCCGCGCTTGACGAGATCCTCCGTCGCCTCGGCCAGGATGTCGAATCCCTTCTGCACCGTGAGCCTGCCGACGATCCCGATCAGCGGGCTGGCCGGGTTGACCGTGAGGCCCAAGCGCTTCTGCAGTGCCGCCTTGCAGGCCGCCTTGCCGCTCATATTCGCGGGCGTGAACTTTTCGGGGATGAACTGATCGGTCTCCGGGTTCCACTCGTCGTAGTCGATTCCGTTCAATATGCCGAAGAGGCTGGCCTTCCTGAAGGAGAGCGCCGCTTCGAGGCCGCAGCCGCATTCGGGCGTGAGTATCTCCTTCGCGTATTTTTTGCTCACGGTGCTGATCGCGTCGGAGTAGACGATGCCGCCCTTGAGGAAATTCAATTTTCCCCAGAACTCGAGCTTGTCGAAGGTGAAGAAGTCCCATCCGAGCCCCGTGATCCTCATGTCGTCCGCCGGGAAGAGCCCCTGGTAGCCCAGGTTGTGGATCGTGAGGAGGGTCTTCGTCCCGGCGAATTCTTTTCTCTCGCGGTAGAGGCTCTTCAAGTACACGGGCACGAGGGAGGCCTGCCAGTCATGGACGTGCACGATGTCGGGCTTCAGCTTCATCGCGATCATCGTCTCGATGGCCGCCCGGGAAAAGAAGACGAACCGTTCCGCGTTGTCGGGATAGTCGCCGTCCTTGGTCTGGTAGAGCTCCTGCCTGTCGAAGAAGGTGGACTGGGATATGAAATAGACCGTGAGTCTCGGCTCCCGCGAGCATGAGAATATCTCTCCTTCGATGCGCCAGTCGCCGAACTGCACGTCGATCTTCTTGCCGGTGCTCTTGATGCCGAATTTCTCCGGTTTGGTTATCTTGCCGTACCAGGGCATGATGATCGTGACCTGTTCTCCCGCCTTCGCGAGCGCGCGCGGAAGCGTTCCGGCGACGTCAGCCAGCCCGCCGGTCTTGGCAAACGGGACGACCTCTGAAGCGATTGTCACGATATTCATATTATCCCCCTCATGCCAGTTCCAGTTCCCTCAGGAACTGAGCAGAGATCTCCGGCGCCGTAGGATTGATGTAGAACCCCGACCCTCGCTCAAATCCTGCCACGCGCGATATGCGCGGCGTAATCTCGATGTGCCAGTGGTAGTAGGGCATATCCGGCATCGACACGGGCGAGGTGTGGAGCATGAAGTTGTACGGCGGATTCGAGAGCGCCTTGTTGAGCTTCTTGAGCGTGCGCTGAAAGAGCGTCGTCAGGTTCTGTATCTCGTGCTTGGTGGCGTCCTCGTAGTGGGCGTCGTGGCGCTTGGGCAGGACCCATGTCTCGAACGGAAAGCGCGGCGCATACGGGCAGATGGCGAGGAAGTCCTCGTTCTCCGCGATGACGCGCTTCTGGTCTTCGAGCTCCTGGGTCACGAGATCGCAGAAGAGGCAGCGCTCCTTGTAGTCATAGTATTCCTTGCAGCCGTTCATCTCCTCGATCACCGCCTTCGGGACGATCGGCAGGGCGATGAGCTGCGAGTGGGTGTGTTCGAGAGAGGCGCCGGCGCGCTCGCCGTGGTTCTTGAATATAAGGATGTAGCGGAAGCGCTTGTCCTTCTTGAGATCCATGATGCGGTCGCGATAGGCCCAGAGCACGTCCTGAAAGCGCTGCTCCGATAGATCGGCGAGACTCGCATTGTGGTCCGGGGATTCTATGATGACCTCGTGCGCCCCGATGCCGTTCATCATGTCGTAGATGCCGTCGCCCTTGCGCCCCAGTTCGCCTTCGATCATCAGCGCCGGGAACTTGTTGGGGACCACGCGCAGCGTCCACCCGGGCTTGTTGGGTGAGCCGCCCTCGGACCTGTAGGCCAGGACTTCCGGCGGCGTTACCCCCTCGTTGCCGGAGTCGAACGGGCAGAACTTGGGCTTGGCCGCCGGCGCGGCAACCGCTGCTTCCGCCGGTTTCTCGGCGGGTTTTGCGAGATCTGTGGGGCGCTTCGACCGCTCGGTCGAGATGATCACCCAGCGGCTGACTATCGGATCTTTGCGAAGCTCGGGCATGGAAACTCCTTCCTGTTGATTGTTGATCCCAAAAATGACAGCGCACCCCACTATATTGTCTCGATCGAAATGCCAACGGAAAACTTTGCGTTGCCCCCGCTCCAGTCGGGCTGCCATGCGAGCCAGATCGCGGAGCCCTGATACATGCGATCGAAACCCTTCTCGGACTGCGACACGGTTTCGACCGGCATGACGAGCGCCCGGGGCGCATCCGCTTCGATCCGGAGCCTGAAGCCGAACGCGCGGTCCACCGCATCGATTTGACTTACGCCCTCGAGCGAGCGGACAGCGTCCATGAATACCTCCCCCGGCTCAACTCCTTTCCACTGGTAGTAGCGGTCGCGGTCGTGGCCCGCCAGCAGTGTGAAATTAATTTCAGTGGCGAGCCACATCGGAGGGCGGCCCTTGCCGGTGTGCCTCCAGCTGTAGTGCACATCGAGGTGTCCTCCAGCCCCAAGCCTGTACTCCTTTTCTATGGCCAGAGACGCGCCAGAGGCCGTCACGCATTCCGCGGCGAGCACCACGGAGGCGCCATCCGCGCCGCAGCGGTGCGAGGCGATCCTGCAGGGGAAAGCGGAGACGGCCGGCGAGTCGTCATTCTTTTTCTCCAGGATCGATTGCCAGCGCGGCTCGATGTCGAATGCGTGGTCGATGAACGCGTATCGCGGCAGGCGATCGTAGGTGAGGAGCTTCTCCAAGCCGCCGATGTCCTTGCCCAGGTCGTGGATCGACGGTATGGCGCCGTCGCCGGCATGCCTGTGGCCGTTCTTCGCCGCGTGGTAGGCCTCGAAGCGGCGGGCCAGCGTGTTTAAGATGTTGAAGCGGGCGGGGCGCCAGTCGAGCTCCGCCAAGCTGCCTCCGGCATCCGGCTTCACGATGCACAAGAGCTTCTCGTTTGAGAGGATCGCCTCGTCAAACCCGTCGCGATCCACATCGGCTATCTCCAGGCGCGTGAACGGGCCTTCCCCTTCGAGCGCGCGGTCGACGGCCGAGTCGGCGTCTATCAGGTTCTGGTAGAGGGCGTGCCTCAAGTAGTTGAGGTAGAGGCCGCCGAAGAGCCCGTGCCAGTATGCGCAGTTGCACTGCGCCCGGTAGAGGGCGCTCCTCGCCTCCGTGAGCTTTGCGCCTTTTGCCTCGGCCGCATCGATCTTGTCGGAGACGTGGATGGAGCGCTTGTGGATCAGGTTGCTCTCCGGATATTTCGTCAGGAAGTTGTCCCAATATCCGCCGCGGAAGAACGGCGCGGATTTTTCCCAGAGGCCAGCCTGTTCGATGGATATTTTCGCGTCGTTGTAGGCGACGATCGACTCGGCAGGCATCGCCCACTCGAGCATCTCGCTGTAGGAGGCGGTGGGGAGGTATATGCGGCCCTCGGGTTTGCGCATCCCCATGTATTCGCTGAAGGCGATCGTCGCTATGCGGTCGGCTGCCTTCTCCAAACCGGCGAGAAATCGCTCGAGCCAGCCCTTCGCTATCACCCAGTCGTACGTCCCCGGCCAGACTCCGAACTTCTCGCCGTCGTCGCCGTAGGTGACCGCCTTCCCCGGAAATCTATCCTGAAGGTGCAGCAGGTGTCCGATCACATCCTCGGGCATTTTGAACGGGATGAGATAGCGGAGCATCTTGTCGCTCGGGAATATCGAGACGGACTTGCCCGCGCGCTCCGTGCGCCAGTAGCCGAAGAGCGTCTCGCCCGTCTGGCCCGCGTGCCTGAAGTGCTGGTCGTCGAGTATCGTGAACGAGATGCCGGCGTCGTGGAGGAGCGCCGCGAGCGAGGGCTCCCACACTCTTTCGGCCAGCCACATGCCCGCGGGCTTTTTGCCCGTGCGCTTCTCCCAGAAGCGCTGCATCATCCCTATCTGCCCCAGCGCATCGGAGGGCTTGAGTATCGGCAGTATCGGTTCGTAGTAGCCGCCCCCGAGAATTTCGAGCTGACCGCGGGTGGTGAGCGCCGCCACGCGATCGAGATAGTCGCCCTCGTGTTTGGCCGCCCAGTCGAGGAGGGGCCCAGAGTGGTGCAGGGAGAAGCGGATCGAGGGATGGCGCTCGAAGGCCTCGAGGACAGGCCGATAGCAGCGCTTGAACGCATCCGCAAAGACGCCTTCGAAATTCCCCACAGGCTGGTGATGGTGAAGGCCCAATAATAAATAAATCGGCTCTGCCATATGAAACCTCGACTAGACCGACCACATCCTCTGCTCGTATGTCTCGTCCGGCACTAAAAAGCGTATGTGCGAGTAGCGACGTATCTCGACGCCGTGGCGGTGGAGGGCGATGGCTATCGTCATCTTCTCCCCTGGCTTGAACCCCAGCCCGGCGAATGACATCGCTATTTCCAGGATCTCGCCCGCATACCACTGCACCGATTCTTTCCAGGTTTGTGGGGAGCCGTGATCGCCCGTGCAATTCATGGCGAAGCCATCCCCCTCTTTTTTCATATCGAACCTGCAGTTCTTTTTGCCGTCGTGGAGATAGAAGATGAGTTCCTCGTCTTCCCCGATGCTGAAGCTTGCCGCGGGGTCGACGGGGTCCAGGCGCAGGAAGCACGTCTCCGTGTTGAAGCCGAAGAATATCGCCTCGAAGGGCTCGCTGCCGATCGCCATGGCGCCGCCGCGGCCGTGAACCGCGTACCTGACCGCGTTCGACCATTCGAAGAACGAGGTCCTCTTGCCGTCTATCGAGGGCTCCATGAAGCCGGCGGGCTCCGCGATCTTCTCGCTCACGTCCGAGAACCGGTAGATGGGTTCGAAGAGGAAGATGGGCATGTCCAGCCCCAGGAACGTGAATATGTTCTTGAGGTGCAGGCGGAATATCCGGTCGAAGTCCGCCTTGAACGCCGAGTCGAAGTCGTCGTCATACCACCAGAACCAGTCGCTGCCGCAGGCTGCGGCGAGCGACTCGAAGGCCTTTGCCGCGTTGGGGTCGGAGCGCCGCCTGGTCTCGGAGAGGGCGTCGCCCAGCTCGTCGATGGTGCGCTTGATGTAATTCCACGCGGTGTTCTTCTGGGGCTTGCATATCCATATGTTGAAGTTGGCGTCTATCCAGGAGCCGGTGTGGAGCTTGTCCAGCGTGACCTGCGGCCTGTGCTCGGCGAGGTAGCCGCCCACGGTGGCGGTGGGCACGCCGTCCTTCTCGATCTTTTCGAAGAGGCCCGTGAGGAACTCCCTGCCGGACTCGGGATAGAACTCCCACGGGTTCTCGCCGTCGAGTATCACCGTCACGAGCCGTTCGCCCTTCCTGGCTCCCTCGTCGATTTTTTTGATGTGCCCCAGAAATTCATCGATCGCAGCGGCGGCTGGCATGCGGGAGTAGGTGAAACCGATGAGGTCGGACAGGCCGTGATCGCGGAACACGATGTCGATGCTCTTCCCCTCGAATGTCGCGGAGAAGGGTTGGTGCAGGGGAGTGCCCTTGAGGGAGGCCGGCAGCGAGAGGCCCAGCACCCTGTCGTCCGTGGCCATCCAGGAGACGCCTGCATCGGCCAGCATCGGGATCATCTCGGGGCAGACGCTTCCCTCCGCAGGCCACATGCCGCGGGGCCTTCTGCCTGTCCAGCGCTCCATCGAATCGAGCGCGCTTTGCACCTGTGCCCGCGCCATCTGAGGAAGCTTCATGGCGGGGGGCAGCATCGCCTTGGGGCTGCTGCGCAGCGCGAACGACGTGTCGATGAGGAGCGGGAGTATCGGATGATAGTGAGGGGTGGTGCATATCTCCACGTTCTCTGAATTGGCCGCGCGGCGCAAGCCCTCGAGCAGGCCCTTCATGATTCTCTTCTGCGCGTCGATGACGAAGCGCTTGTCATCCTCGGTGAAGTGGCCGAGCGCGAGCATCTGGCTGATCTCGGGGATCTCCTGCGTTGCGGCGAAGCCGAACCAGACGAGGTTGTAATAGACCTGGAGGTTCAAGTAATCCTGCGTGGAGAAGAAGCGGATCGCCTGCTGGTAGTCCACGCGCGACGGATCGAGCCCGCGCCGCGCCAGGAGCTTCTGGTAAGCTGGGTAGGGCGCGGTCTTGCGGTCCGGATTGGCCATGAAGAAGTGGTGGAGGATGAAGGTCTTCTGCTGGGGCGTGAGTTGTTCCGCCGGTATGAGCGTGTGGTCGAGGAATGCGTCGCTTTTGCCCTCCTCGGTGTAGGCGAGTATCTGCTGCACGAGCGAGGGGACGAAGTTGATCGTGCCGCGGACTTGCGGGAAGCGCTCATAGAGGCGGATCATGTCGTAATATGAGTGGATCGCGTGGAGCCTCACCCACGGCATGGTGCTTTCGCCAGTGGCCATGTCCCTGTAGAATGGTTGATGCATGTGCCAGACGATGGCCAGTGTGGTTCGCTGCATTTTGTTTTTGCCCCCCTGTCAGATGGGCGCTGACTATACAGAACCTATGGATAAGAAAAAGATAATTATAGCTGACAGCTATTACTGATAACTGCGTAATACTAGTGATGTTTCCCTCCCCTTTGTAAGGGGAGGGCCAGGGTGGGGTAGACCGCTGTTTCAATGCTGATCTACCTCCCCTATCCCCTCCTTACAAAGGAGGGGAAATTGATTTTACAGCGTCGCCATCTTTGGAATCACCACGATGCCGTTTGGCGAGACCATGTAGCGCTTCCTGTCCTCCTCCGTGTCGTAGCCTATGATCGTCCCCGGCGGTATGACGACGTCCTTGTCTATGATGGCGCGGCGTATCTTCGAATGCCGCCCGATGTTCACCCGCTCGAAGATTATGCTCTCGTCGACCTGGCAGAAGCTGTTGACGCGCACCGCCGGGGAGAGGACGGACCTGTTGATCCGGCCTCCGGAGATGATGTCCCCGCTGCAGACGAGAGAATCCGTCGCCATGCCGACGCGCTCGCTCTTCTTGTCTGCAAAGACGAACTTCGCGGGCGGATGCGTGTCGAACGCCGTGTGTATCGGCCATGCGTCGTTGTAGAGGTTGAAGACCGGCGAGACCGAGACGAGGTCCATCGACGCCTTCCAGTAGCTGTCTATGGAACCGATGTCCCGCCAGTAGCCCCGCTCATCGGAGGTGGCGCCGGGGACCTGGTTGTCGACAAAGTTATAGGCCATTACCTTCTTGTCGAGGTAGAGCCTTGGCAGGATGTCGCGCCCGAAGTCGTGCATGGATTCATGGCTCTCGGCGTCCTTCCTCGCCGCTTCGATGAGCACCTCAGCCTTGAAGATGTAGATGCCCATGGAGCAGAGGGAACGCGTCGAATCCTGCGGCATCGGAGTCGGCGAAGCCGGTTTTTCCGCGAAGCCGACGATCCTCCAGGTATCGTCCACAATCACGATGCCGAAGTTCGTCGCCTCGCCGATGAGGCACGGGATGACCGCCACGGTGACATCCGCGCCGTTTCGGCGATGGAACTCCATCATGTGGCGCATGTCCATCCTGTAGACGTGATCGCCGCCAAGGATGCAAACGTCGTCCGCGTGCGCGTTCGTGATATGGTGCAGGTTCTGAAAGACGGCATCCGCGCTCCCCTTGTACCAATGGTTGCCCGTGCGCATCTGGGCCGGGACCGCGTCTATGAACTGGTCCAGGAGCGGGGGCAGATGCCAGCCCCTCTTGAGATGGCGCAGGAGCGAGTCGGCCTTGAACTGCGTCAGCACGAGGATCCTCAAGAACCCGGAGTTTACGAGATTTGAGAGCACGAAGTCGACGATGCGGTAGTGGCCGCCGAACGGCACGGCGGGCTTGGCGCGCTCGTTGGTGAGGGGGCGAAGCCTCTCGCCCTGACCGCCGGCCAGCACGATTGAAATTATTGATTTCATCACATCCTCAAGCTTATGCTACAAGCACAACATACTTAGTCAACCCCGCAGAAAATAGCAAATAATTTCAACATGTTTGGCAAATGTAAAAACCACGCAACTTTCTGGCGGAACTGCCGATAATACATACAGTGGAGCGGTTTTCATAATAATTGGCGCAGCTGGCCAATATGGTATAAGCGTGTCTGGTGGTTTTTTGAAGGAGGAGGTTACCAATGAGCTGGGATTATATTAAGGCAGCTGTGTTTTGCCTGGGTGGGTTTAACCCCCTTTGCTGGGCGGGTTGTGGCAACGACATACAACTTCCGCCCCCTGCGGCCACCGATGGTGGAAAGATACCGCCGGTCTTTCGGAATCCGGCCAGGTTCGGCGATTCCGCGGCGCTGCGCGACATGTCCAGTTATGTGCAGGCGGGCGACATGACAGAGCCGATCGTCTGCACTGGTGTCGATACTGTCGAAGTGGTGTCATATGGCGGAGGCGGAAAAACCAGCGGCAACGTGAAGGATATCGATGTCAGGGATAATCACCTGACGATCTTGTCAGATTTGAACCTGATGCTTCGTGCGAAGCTGGATCCCGCCAATCCCGGCAAGCAGCTTGCCCCAACGTGGAGCAAGCCGCTGGGCACGCAGATCAACGTGGAAAAGAATGCGACTATCAGTCCGGTGCAGGTCGTGGACTTCCTGGATGGCACCTATATGGTGCCCTTCACCGTTTCAGGCAGCCAGACGTTTTCAAGCGGGGCGGACCTTGTATCGGTAGATCCGAAGGCAACCCTTCCGAATTTGGACGCCGTAAAGGGGAGCACTCTCAATCCTGTCACGCTCCTTACACCCGCAGTGAGCATCAAGCCGGAGGTTCTTTCAGGGCTCATCTACAGCAAGAGGGCCATCGTTGCATCGAGCAATTGCACAGACAAGCCCGTCGCTAAGGGTTGCCTGCTTTCCTACGGCATCGTCAACGGTTCTTTCGAGACAAGCAATAACGTCCAGCTGGCGGCCTGGTTGACGGGAAAAAATGCGCTGGCGGTAGAAATGCTGGACGGGACGATGGCCGCGGCCCTCTCCAATGATGTCGATAAAAATGGCGTCGGCACCATGGCCTACATCGACATCGTCGATCTTTCGCTGCCTTTTACGAGCGCGACGAGCCCCAAACCGATTTCGCTGGGCATCGGCGACGCGGTATCCTTCGGGGAACTGGCGGTGACCGACGACAAGAGCCATGCGGCGGTGGTCTCCAAAACAGGCGAGATCCGTTACGTGGACCTTGCGGCTCAAACGGTGGCCAGCTCCTTCGATCTCAGCAAGGTTCCGCCGTTTGCCGGAAAACCAAAGGATCTAGCGATCGATGGGACGACGGTCTACGTGGACACGGACCAATACATATTCGTCGTCGATTTCAGCGACGCGGCCAATCCGAAGGTGTCGAAGGTAATGTATCCTGGCGCACAAAACCTTGGGGCGATGGCGATCTACAACAGCACCTACCTCTATGTCGTGTCATCGTCTGATTGCGGCCAATATCGCGATTCTCCTGGCGATCACGTCCTGGGCATAAATCTGTTAAACGCGCCGACATGGAGCGCTCCGCCGGTGCCCGATATGACTGTTGTGCCTGATATGAGCGTGCCTCCTGATTTGAGAGTGCCTCCTGATTTGATGGTGTCCCGGGATATGCCCGAGTGATAGCGCCCGTTGCCGGGTCCCGAATGACAAGTGGTTACGCCTGAAAGGTTTCAACCAGGCGCGGAATCTCTGAAACCATGTAGAGGGGCACGGACAGAAGGCGGTATTTCAGCGCTGGCCGTGATATTTTGATTTCCTCGATCTGCAGTTGCCCATCATAGATGCGGATAGCCAGTGGTGACTTGCGGGTTGCCATGAACTGATGGAGTGAAAACAGCGTAGAACCTCGTCCTGCTTTGACCTCCACCGGCAAGAGATGAGGCCCGGACGGAAAAAGATAGTCGACCTCCGCTGTCGAACCTTTGGCTTCCCTGTGCCAATAAAATAGCTCCGGCCTCCTGTGAAGGCCAAGCAGCGGAAGGAATTCCTGTCCGACGAACTGTTCAGCCAGCCCCCCTTTATATACCGAACTGTAGTTATTGCTCTCAAGAATCTCGGCCGAGATGTGGTTCACATGCTGCGCGAGACCGATATCCAGAAAGACAAGTTTGGGCTGTGATTTCTTGAGCGGAAGGAGCGGAAATGATGCCTCCTTCGCGCGGTTCACGCGGTTGAGTATCATGGCCCTCTGCAGCAGACCAATGGAGACGCCGGTCGCCCTGCTCCCCATCTCGCCGCCAAATTTGTTCAGGTTCACCCTCTGCCCTATCCATTTTGGCGCTTCGCGAAAGACCTCGTCGAGATTGTCGACGTTGACCCTCTTTGAATATTTTTTAAAATCGTCGCGATACGTCTCGATTATGGATTCTTTCACAAATCCGGCTTCACGATACCCGCCTGTCGCGAAAAACTGGCTGACCGCTTCAGGCATTCCACCGACCAAGAGATAATCCCGAAGGTGTTTTCGCATCTCCCCGTGGATAGCATCCGATAGTTTTTCTTCGGGCCTTGAGCTCGTGAGGACATCGACAAGCCTCTTTTTGCCAGCCCCCTCCAGAAACTCCACAAATGTGAGGGGAAAAAGGTAATGAAAATCGACTCTGCCAACGGGGAAAGATTGTTGCTCGTTCTCCAGGACGAATTCCAGGAGAGAACCTGCCGCGATGACATGCTGACCCGGCAGTTCTTCGTGAAAATAGCGAAGTTTGATTATAGCTGGAGAATATTCCTGGATCTCATCTATAAATATAAGAGCCTTGCCGGGCGGGATTGGTGTGTCCTTGATTATCTCGAGTTCGCGGATGATATCCCGGACTTCCGTCTTGTCGAAAAGCTGTTTGAGATGCGGCTCCTTTTCCAGGTTCACCACGACGAGATGTTCATAGTTATTCCTGCCAAACTCTTCAACAAGGCGGCTTTTGCCCGTCTGTCTTGCCCCCCTTATGACCAGTGGTTTGCGGCCGCTCCGGCCTTTCCAGTCCTTCAGGAACGCCTCACTATTGCGTTTAATATACATATAACATAGGCCCTTTGTTAGATATAATGTAATATAACATAGGCAAAAGAGCAATTGAAATGTAATAAATATGGGGGTCCTGCACTGATAAAGCGGATCGCGCCCTTGAACTACTCCAACCCTCGACGGATGATTCAAACCCCGTGTTCACAATGACAGACTCGCTGTGCCGCATGCCGAACAACCCCGGATATTCCTTCCTGTCGTTACCTTGTAATCATTGAAAAAATCACAGCCTCTTAAGTTGGCACGTGGATTGCTAGTACAGTGTGAGGCTGGTTTTATACGTGGCCCCTCCCCTTTGTAAGGGGAGGATGGGAGGGGTAGACCGCTGTTTCAATGCTGATCTACCTCCCCTTGCCCCTCCTTACAAAAGGAGGGGAATCATTTGTTAGATAGTCATGGCGAATACTATGCGCCTTCCATATCGCTTCGGACGCTACACCCTCGTCGAGAAGATCGCCAACGGCGGGACGGCGGAGGTCTATCGCGCGCTGCTCACCGCCGACGAGGGTTTTTCGAAGACCGTCGCGGTGAAGAGGCTCCTGCCTTCGTGGGGCGGCGACGGCGAGATCGAGCGGATGCTCATCGACGAGGCGCGCGCCCTCACGCATCTGCAGCACCAGTCTATCGCCCAGGTCTTCGAGCTCGGCCGCTCCGAGGGGATTCCGTTCCTCGCGATGGAATTCGTGGACGGGATCGATTGCGCAAGGCTCCTCCTGGATTTGATGCGCGACGGGTCGCCGCTTCCCACCGCGCACGCGCTCTATATCATCGGCCAGGTCCTCACCGCGCTCGAGTTTGCGCACCGCACCGCGGACGCGGATGGCCGCCCGCTGTGCATCGTGCACCGCGACATCTCGCCGTCGAACATCCTCCTCTCATGGAACGGCGAGGTGAAGGTGACCGACTTCGGCATCGCCAAGGGCCTCCACCGCACGCGCGAGACGGCGGTCGGCACGCTCAAGGGGAAGTACGCCTACATGGCGCCGGAGCAGGCGAGGGGGGAGGCCGTGGACGCGCGCGCGGATCTCTTCGCATGCGGGATCGTCCTCTATGAACTCCTCTCCGCCAGGCGCCTCTTTGACGCCTCCAGCGATCTGGAGGTGCTTGAGAAGGTGAAGTGCGCGTCGATACCTGAGGAGGTGCTCCGCGGATTTTCTCCTGAGCTCCGCACCGTCCTCATCCTCTCGCTCGCGCCGGAGGCGGATCGAAGATATCAGAGCGCGCAGGAGATGCTCTCCGACGTGCAGCGCTTCGCCATATCCAGGGGCGAGATCGGATCGAGCCTGGATCTCGCCGCATATCTCAGGGAGCGATTTCCGATCGAGGGTCGCGCGCCGCGCGCGGAGGCTCATGCGTTGAAGGAAGAGCCGGGGACAAAGGTCATGGGCTGCATAGCGGAGAAGGTGCGGTGGCGGGGCGCGGCCCGGATCCTGCGCGCCGCTGGGACGGCGATCTTCCTGTCCGCCTCGGTGCTCCTGCAGCCGGCGCCTCTCTCGTCGCATGGCCAGGAGGTTGCCGCGGCTGCACCGGAGCCGGCGCCGATTCTGGCTGCGCCCGTCCCGCAAGCCCGTGTGAGACCCTCTGCCCCGCCCGGTCTCCATGGCGGGGTGGTCGCCATCGATAGCGAACCTGCCGGCGCATCGGGGACTCTCTCGCTCGGCGGAGAAAAAAGACAGGTCACCGCGCCTTTCTCGGTGGATGGCATAGATATCGGCGACGGCGTCGACGGCCGCATAGAGCTCGGCGCGCCCGGATTCGAGGCGCACTCACAGGCGTTTCATCTGACGCCTTCGCTGCCGGCCTTCGTGTCGCGCATCGCCCTCAAAAAACAGGCGCAGCAGGCCTCGATCTCCATAAACGCGAGGCCGTGGGGGCTCGTCGATGTGCCGGGCTATGCATCGGGCAGGGAGTCGCCCGTGAACAGCTTAAAGCTCAAGGCGGGATCATACCTTATAAGAGTGCGCCATCCGCCGTCGGGCCAGACGGCGAGCGGCCGCATCGTCGTAGCGGATGGCGAGGCAAAGCGCTGCATAGCCTCCTTCGGCCCGCGCCCTGAGCTCCGTTGCAGGTGAGTCCCCGTGCAGAGTTTTGGAAAAGTGGCTATTGGGGATGCATCGCTCGCTTCGGCTCGCCGCCTCAGACGCCGGCGGCTCGCCTGCGCCTCACTCGCCGAGCTTTTAAGGCTGCTGATTTCGGCTCGTTCAGACGCCGCTCGCGCTGCATCCCCAGCGCCACTTTTCCACTATTTGAATCTGATAGGGCCATCCCCTGTGCAATGGGATTCTGTTCTCGCTGAAACGACTGTGTCCCAAGATTGCCTCAAACAAATAATTGACTTAGTGTCTTATTAATGAGACGCTATTAAATAGTGCAGCGCAGAAATCCTTGAGTTTCCCTAAAAGATTATATGAAAAATAAGACATCAGGTTTTGAACTTGCCAGGCAGTTCGGAATATCCCCGGGCCGGGGAATGGAGGCCGTCATCAAGGCTCAACTGATCTCCGCCATTCTCAAGGCGGTGAAAAAACACAAACTCACCCACTTGGAGCTGGCCCGGCGTTCCGGTTTGTCGCGGAGCGCCGTGACCGGCATCCTTTCCGGAAGCCTTCAAAAGGTCACGATTGACCGGGTGCTTCGGTTGGCCGAGGCCGCAAACCTCGAAGCGGAGGTGAGGGTGAAAGATGCCGCATAACGCAGTGATGGCTGACATGTTTCGCACAAAACTCGCAGCAGCCACTCTTGTCATATCGTCAATGCTATTTCTGCTGTTTTTCGTTCTATCAGCCAATGCTGCATCTGACGTCGAAGATGAATTTGTCAGGTTAACAACAGAACAGATCACATTGATTTGGGAACATACCTGCATGAAGCACATGGAAAAAGGAGAATGGCATCAAGCGCGCCAAAACAAGAAAGCCATCGATTGGCAGCGAGCAAATAAGAAGGGGATCGATATCAGTGGAAAGGATATGCCTGCCGAGCTGCAATACTTCGAGGAAGCTCGCATAGCAAAGGCTAAGGCGGGGGAGAAATGGGGCTGCAATCCCCCAGAGGCGAAATTGGAGCTTAGGCTTCTCAAGATAGGGCGGGATCCGCAAATAGAATCTCCGATCACAACCGGTTTTGTTTCCAGCGATGCCGACGCAGTTGAGGTACGTGCAGCGGCGGAAATTGTTTCCGATTGCGATTCTCCACGCCTTATATGGTTTTTTTCGATTCCGAAATATGGCGCAAATAAATCGTACAGCGATGAGAAAACGATCAGCCACCGGCAATCGATTCCACCTGCGCCGGGTGGCGATAGAGGCAAGGATTTTAATGTCGAGGTTAAAGCGGAACTGTCCTGTAAAGGAATTTTGGCTGACAATCTGAATTGTGCCGTTGGACAGGATGAGAAGGATCAATTGCGTCAGGAATATATCGACATGAAAAAGGCAATGACGCCGGCGCGAGAGGATCTTACATCCGTCGGCAATTCAAAGCATTTCAGTTTTGATGATTTTAACCGCAGCATGAACGCTTCCGGAGAAAAGTATCCATACATCCTTTGCAGGATATTGGACAGGTTGGAAGCGGTCAAGGTGAGAGCTGGAGCTGCCCCGATGGCGATAAACAGCGGGTTCAGGAATCCATATAAAAATGGAAAGACGCCGGGCTCGGGGCGCGAAAGTATGCATATTTACGGACTTGCAGCGGATATCGCTCTGGATGATTTTAATGAGGATGGCAAGAGAGATGAAGATGACTGGAAGCTTATGGCCAGGGCTGCGAGGGCGGAAGGCGCCTGCGTTGAGCCGATAGCAATGGCGCCGTCATGGGTTCATATGGACTGGCGAGGGACTTGCCCCAATGGTTGGTAAATGGAGAGGCAAATGAAAAAGAAATCTCTGCTCTTCTTTCTATCTCTTTTGCTTGTTTTAACGGCCACCGGATGTAAAGCCTCGGTTAACAAAGCAAAAGAGAGAGATGCCGGCAGACAATTGCTTTCTGAAGATTGGAAAGTACGCGAAAGCGGAATACATATTCTAGCAAACATCGAGGACAATAATTACAAAATAAATAAGGATACGCAGGATGTCCTGATAAATCTCATAAAAAACGAGACTCAAACGTTTAATAATTTTCAGGGTGAACTGAGATCGACTGGAAAATCAGATAATCAGATTTACCATGAAACATATAACAGATTTCCTCCGCAGACATACGGAGATTATATTAAAGCCCTTGTTTATTTCACCGCATCAAAAAATATCGGGGAAAGCCTGCCGGCAATATTTCAGCTTATCGCAGACACGGATTATAATATAACCCCTGCAATTCTTACTATGTATGGAAAAACGCACCTGGATTTTTTTATCGAAAAGGCATCGGTTGGAGCAATTAAGGAACGGAAAATTGCGATGAGCGCCTTGGGCGTTTTGGCTGATCCATCAATTGAATCAGATGATTTTGATATGAGTCTGACTCCGCAACTCAGCGGGCTGGAAAAGGAAAAAATAAGGTTGGTCCTCATGAAAGCCGCAAAAGATGCTGATGCAAATATCAGATCATTGTCTTTATTTGGCCTCAGGGCATTTATGGCAGAACCCGATGTAAGAAAACTAATAAGCGAAATTGCAATTTCTGATAAAGATGAGGGCGTTCGAGATGACGCCCGGAGATTGTTGAATCGGAATTGAGAATTCGGCAATTCTGGGGAGACATTTAGGGTTAAATGGTGGAAAAGTGGCGCTAGGGATGCATTGCGAACGGCGTCTGCGACCTTCCGAAAAAGCCACTTTTCCAATTTTACGCAGCTGCATCCTTTTGCTGCAGTCTGCACAGAAATGCAGCACCCCCATCAGACATTTCACCACGTTGGTTCTTTTGATTTCAACAAGATAGGCGCGCGCAGCCGTTGGCATGCTTTGTGCTTAGGCATGAAGCATGAAAATAAAATGGCTGGCTGTGGCTGCTCTGATTTCCTTAAACATAATTTCTGCCGACACGTTCGCGTCCGATGGCGCCGGCGCGGCGCTCTCGCAGGCCTTCCAGATGGACGGCGTTGCTGGTTTTGTGGGGGGGCGCGCGCAGGAGGCGATCAAAACAGCTATCACACAGCATGGCGCGGACTGGCTCTGCGGCGCCTTCGCAAAGGCGTCAAACGCGCTCCGCCGCGGCGGGGCGCTCAATTCCCTCCAACAGGATCCGGAACTCAAGGCGGCGGTGCAGGCGGAGCTCAAAAATAAAATCAAGGAGTGGCTGCCGGGCGCGGTGAAGGATCTCGTCGTCGGCGACATCTTTGGCGGCGCAATAGGCAAGGAACATCTGGCTGAGGTGGATGCCATCTCTGGCCGCGTGATGAAGGAGATCGACACGAGCCTGAACGACAAGATCGACGAGGTGGCGGGCGGCATGTACGACAGGGCGGTCGGCGAACTCCAGAGGCTCTCGGCGGTCGGCAGCGTGCCCGCGTGGGTCGACGCCACGGATATCAAGAAGACGATCAGCCGCGCCTTTGACACCGGAACCATAGCCGGTGCGGTTGCCGGGCAGCTGGGGCAGGTTGTCGGCGATGCGACTGTCTCCGGCATCCGCGGGAGGATCTCTGACGCCCTGAGCGGTCAGCTCCCGCCGGAGGCGATCGCGGCGCTGGAAAAGGGGCCGGCAGAGTTCGACAAATATATTTCGAAGGCTGAAGGCTTTCTGCCCGGCAACAAACTCAAGGACCTCACGGATTCCATCCTCAACAAGCCGCTGATAAGACTTCCCACTCCGGCATATGCGGCGATCCTCGGCGCCACGGCCGCTGGCCATTTTGCCAAGGCCTACAAGGGCACCGTCGTCGATCCCTATGAGCTCAAGCGCGGCATCGAGGTGACGAACGTGATGGTCTGGCAGCTCGAGAACAAACAGTACATCGCGCTCACGTTGATGCAGCTCGGGAGCCTCGAGGGCGGGCTCGCGGCGAGCCTTGGGTTGGGGGCCTCGTTCGACGGCATTATGTCGAAGATCCGCGCGCCGCTCGAGAGGATCAAGAAGCTGGCCGACAATATCGACAAGCTGGTCATGAAGCCGGCCAAAGAAATATCCGCAGAGCTCAGGGGCGCTACCGATGAGATGAAGGCGGAGCTCGCGAAGCTCCAGGATGAGATCATGGGGCCGGTGAAGGAGAACCTGGCGAAGATCAAAGAGGGCCTGGGCGAGGCGGCCGATACGATCTCCGGCGCGATCCCCGATGAATTGAACGGCATTCCCGAATCGTTGGAGGAGTTAAAGCAGAGGGCAAGCGTCGATGGCGGGCTGCTCGGCAAGGCTGGCGACTGGAAGCCGGGCGACGCGCTTGAGGAGATCGCGAAGAGGGCGGGCCTGGGCGGTGCGGCGAAGAAGGTGAAAAAGGACCTCTCGGACTTAAACGATGCGGTCGCGGACAAGCTTTCGAAGGGGGCCTCCGGCGTGCTCGACGCGCTTCACATCACAGGCCCGGCCGCAAAAATTATGGATACGGAGAAGATCCCGGCGAAGGATGTGTCGGAATCGAAAGAGCTCGATCCGGTGTTGCTACACAATGGGGAGTTTACGCAAGAGGTGACCGACCTCGTGATACCGGGGCGCGGGATCGATTTCCGCTTCACGCGCATCTATCGGAGCCGCTCGAAGTTCCTCGGGGAGTTCGGCTTCAACTGGACGCACTCGTATGCCGAGAGGCTCCTTCCGTGGAACGACGGCACCGCAGACGGGTTCACGCACATAGATGCGCAGGGGCGCAAGTTCTTCTTCCGTTCAGAAGGCGATGGCTTCATCTTGCCGCCGGGCATGGATGCGCGCCTCGTGCGCGCCGAGTCGGGAGGGTATGAGTTGCAATCGCGCGACGGATCGGTCGCTGTCTTCGACGATCAGGGCAGGCTTGCCGAAAGGCGCGATCGCAACGGCAACTCCGTTAAACTCCTCTATAATGATACAGGGCTCGTCTCTTCGATCGTTGATTCATACGGCCGGGGCGTGAAGATAGAGAGGAGAAAAGACGGCCTCGTGAGCCGGATGACAGACTTCGCGGGCCGGACCTTCTCCTACGAATATAACGATGCCCGGGAACTCATCGGCGTCACGGCGCCGGCCACCCCGGATTTTCCCAAGGGCAAGACCACGGCATACCGGTACGCGCGCGTCGCTCTAGAGGCCCCCGATGCGCACGCACTTACGATGATCATGGACCCGAATGGCCGCGTCTATCTGAGAAATCGATACGATGAGGAGGGGCGCGTCGTCGGCCAGAGCTACGGCGAAGGGCCTTGGATGGGAGTCGTCTATGCTGCCGGTTCAGGCAATGTGGCCTCTCGCGCGTGGGTGACTGATGCCAGGGGGATCATGCGCCTCTATGAGCACGACGCGGATGGGCACCTCCTGCGCCTGTGGCGCTATGGAGGCGCTGAATACCGCCTTCTGTCGTCGCACGCATATAATGATAGAGGTGAGAAGGTCGCCACGTGCACGCCCTCCGGGCGCTGCACGCACTTCGCATATGGCGAGGGCCCGTCCCGCGGCGATGTCGTCCGCGTGGAGGAGCATCCGTCGGGGGGCGGCGCTGCGCGCGTGATGAGGATCGAGCGGGAGGCGCGATACGGCCTGCCATCGTCGGTGATCGATCCAGCCGGCGGGGAGAGCAGGTTCGAATACGACGAGCGCGGCAATATAGCGTCGGTTGCGCGCTGCGCGAAAGAGGGCGAGGGCTGCGCCGTCCATTCGAGGTTTCAGTACAACGGCTGCGGTCAGATCGCGAGCAAAACGGACGGCCGCGGCGTTGCAACGCACTATGAATACTTCCAATCATCTGATCCAGACGGCGACGGCGTGCCGGTCAAGGGGGCCCCCGCCGCAGGTTCTGCGTGCGGTTATCCCAAACGCATCGTCGTCGATGCGGAGGGAGGGCCGGACAGGCATGCGGTCGGCGCGCCTCTGGCCAGGGCGACGTCTTTCTCCTACGACCCGATAGGCAATATCACCTCCGTCACTGGGCCGGACGGCGCGGCCTCGCGCTATCGCGTGAACGCCCTGAACCAGATCGCCCGCGAGGAGATCCCCGGCTTTGCGCCGCGTGAATATGGCTTCGATGCCAACGACAATATGGTGAAGGTGAAGATCCTGATGGATAAGAGGACCGTCGTCCATGAGTTTGCGTACGACGTCCTCGACAGGCCGGCTTCTGAGAAGTGGCAGGTATCAAAGGGGAGGTCGATCGAGACGCGATATGTCTACGACGCGGCCGGCCTCCTTGTGAAGGTTGCGCATCCCGAGGGAGGCGAGGAGGCCTACGAATACGATGATGATGGGAGGGTCCTCTGCGTTGTGCGCGGCGCAAACTCGCTCGAGCAGGCGCGCGAGTGCGTCGAACGGAATGTCGATGGCGATGTCGTGGCGCGGATCGACGGCGAGGGCGCCAGAACGACCCTCGAACTCAACGGCTTTGGCGAGGTGGCAGCTGAGATCGATCCGCTCGGTAACAGGGTTGAGTACGAGCGCGATACCGCAGGCAAGATCGTAGGCGAACGCCGGATGGATCCGGCTAAAAAAATCCTGGCCGAGTCGCGGTTTGAATACGACGCGAGCGGCAATGTCATCAAATATGGCGGTAAGCTGTGGCGTGACGATCCGGGGAATGCGGTCTGGGTGGACGAACTTAGCAAGTACGATCCGGCGGGGAATCTGGCCGCAGTGATCGACAGGTCCGGAGAACAGACGATGATCGACCGCGACGGCCTCGGCGAAATAGTCTCGGTGAGGCGGCCCTCGGGCAGATTGAGGAACTTCGTGCGTGACGCGGCGGGCCGCGTGGCGGAATCGTACATTCGGTCCGGCGACAGCAGGCTGGATGAGAAGAGGTTTTCGTACGACGCGGCCGGGCGGGTTGCCGGCGTGAACGCAGGCCGTGACGAGAACTGGGTCTACCGCTATGACGGGATGGGGAACCTCGCATCGATCGTTGATCCATACGGCGTCGAGGCCGCATATGAGCTGGACGACCTCGGCAGACCTCTCGCGCTGGTCCGTGACTCAAAAGGTTTGAGGGCGACAACGCGGTACGAATGGGATGGCGACGGCAGACTTGTATCCCTGACAGATCCCAACGGAGGCGCCACGCGGTTTTCATACAACGCCCAGGGCAGTCTCGTGGCGGAGCGCTATGCCGACGGGACCGAGCGCCGCACTGCCTACGACCGAGCCGGACGCGTTGTGGCCGTGGTCGACAGGAACGGCACCGTCCTCGACATCGAGCATGACGCCGCCGGCAGGTTGCTGTCGCGCCGCGCCTCGTCGCTGACGGGCGTCATCGGGACGCACGGGCAGAGCTTTGAATACGACGGTTTGGGAAGGATCGTCGCGGCCGTCGACTTCAACGATGCCGATGACCCCGGCGATGACGTCGTCTCGCGCTTCGTCTACGATTCGCTCTCCCGCCCCGTCGCCGAGGCGCAGAACGACAGATGGATCCTGCGCGAGTTCAACGGGGCTGGACTGGCGGTGGCAACGGCGCTGCCCTCCGGCAGGAGGCTTTATCTGGCGCGAAATCCGGAAGGAAAAGTGGGTGCCGTGATGGACGGCGGCAGGGGCATAGCTTCTTTTGAATATGACGGCGCGGGAAATCTCGCTGGGGGCAGGTTTGGCGGCGGGATCCGCTTCATCGCCGAGCGCGACGCGCGGGGGTATCCGACCGAACTCAAGTACGAGAGCCCGGCAGGCAAGTGGCTCGCCGGCTCGAAGATCGAGTACGACGGAAAGGGGCGCGTCGCCGGCGAATCGACGTATGCCGGCATAACGAGACGTTATTCTCGCGATTCGCTGGCCAGGCTTACAGAGGTGAAGGAGAGCGACAGCTACTACTACGAGGGCGAAGGCGCTCCGCGCCGCAGGTCGTGGCGGTACGACTACGATGCCGCGGGCAATCTCAAGACTGCGCAGGAGGGGAGATATCTCCTCGAGTTCACCGCGAATCAGCTCAATGAATATACGGGCCTCGTCCACAGGTTCATGTCGAAGGATGGATCGCATGTGACCCGGGACGAAAAGGACCCGGCGGACAGCTTTGCCTACGACGCTGCGGGAAATCTCGCGACGGACAGCACGCGCCAGCTGGGGCCTCGCGAGTATCGGTACGACGCCTTCGGCCGCCTTTCCGCGATCTGGCGCGGTGCGGCCTTCCGCGCCACAAAGACGGGATACAAATATGATGCTTTCGACCGGCTCATCGCGAAGGAGGTCCAGGGCGAGAGAGATGATTTCATCTGGGACGGGTGGCGTCTCGCCGAGGAGCGCCGTGGCGGAAAGCTCTTTGCCGACTACGTCCATGTCGACGGGATGGAGGCCCCCGTCGCGGCCATCGGGGATGGCTGGGAGAAATTTCTGTTCGCTGACCGCATAGGCTCCGTGGTCGCCGTGGCCGACGGGGAGGGGAGTCTCGCTGCGCGCTGCGACTACAGCCCTGCGGGCCGGCCGATCTCCGTGATGCTCTCCGGAAGGCCCGGCGCTGCGGCAGATGAGGAGTTTGCGGATTGCGCCGAAAATTCGATACCGTTCGGCTTTGCCGGCCACCCCTACGACTACGGCCATGAGCTCTCCTACATGAGGCACCGGTTCTACAGCGCGAAGCTCGAGCGCTTCATCTCGCCGGATCCCCTTGGATACAAGGTGCCGCTTGATGCCGATGCAAGCGCTTCCATTGCGCCTGCTCTCTCGTATCATCGGGGGCAGGGCGCTGCGTCGCGCGCGACAATTCCAAATCGATCGCTGTCGATGGCGTCGGCTGGTTACGATGCCTATCCCTTCGGCCGGATATTTGCCCGGTCGCGGGCGCCGTTCGAAGGCGGCGAGACGAATCTCTACCAGTACGGCAGCTCCGATCCGACGACGTTTGTGGATCCCATGGGGCTCTCGAGCCTCGTCTTCGACAGATCGGACAACCGGATGACGCTCTACGACGGCAAGGGGAGGGATATCACTAAATTCGACGCCTCGAACATCGCCGTGGATGGGCACGCGCCGTTTGCCAGTGGCACGTATCAGGTCGGCGTTCCGGAGTTCTACTCATATGATTATCGCGATGCGCTTTATAAACGCTTCGGGTTCGGCATTCCCGGCGGAGATGACGAGAGCAAGGTCACGGGGCCGTTATATGAAATCACCGCGGGCGGGAAGAGGGTGAGAATTCAGGGTTGGGATGGAGATGATGTCGGCGGAAACTACAACATCTCCCAGGGAAGGATTCGCTTCCGGGCCGGGGCGAGCGGCATGGACGCCGCCAATCTGAATGCGTGGAACCGAGAGATCTTCATCCACGGCGGGCGCTCGGGCAATTACAAGTACCCGACCCACGGCTGCATCAGGGGAGAGGACCTGCAGCTCGAAATCCTCGCCGCCGATTTCATAGAACTCCGCCGCGAAAATGATCCGGTGGGGACGCTGACGGTGAGGGAGTGATCAGACGCATGCGCCTCTTTTCCCTCTCCCCTCGTGGGAGAGGGTCAGGGTGAGGGGGCTCGAGAATTAACCCTCAATCTGTGCCTCACATATTCAATAATTCCCGGCAGGATCGAGATGAAGATTATTACGAAGATCGCGATCGTGAAGTTCGCCTTCACCACTGGTATGTTTCCGAAGAAAAAGCCGCCGAGCACGAAGAGGCCGATCCACAGGATGCTCCCTGCGATGCTGTAGGATAAAAACCGCCAGTACGTCATCTTTCCAATTCCGGCAACGAAGGGCGCGAACGTGCGGATGATCGGCATGAACCGCGCGATGATCACGGTCTTGCCGCCGTGTTTCTCGTAAAACCGATGCGTCCGTTCGAGGTGCTTCTTGTTGAGGAACCGGACGTTCTCCCTGTGGAAGACCTTTGGCCCCACGGCGCGGCCGATCCAGTAGTTGGTGCTGTCGCCGATGATTGGCGCGAGGCACAAAAGGACGAGGAGCGTCTTTATCTCGAACGCCCCCTGCGCGGCGAACGTGCCTGCGGCGAAGAGGAGCGAATCGCCTGGGAGAAAGGGAGTTATGACGAGCCCAGTTTCGCAGAAGAGGACGATGAAGAGGATCGCATACGTGAAAGTGCCGTATGTCTGGATGACGGTGCTCAGGTATTTGTCGAGATGCATGAACAGGTCGATGGATTGGGCAAGGAATCTCATGGTCTTGCCCCTCTACCCTGCAAGCTCCGGGGCGTCAATAAAAAGCCTCTTTTCCCTCTCCCCTTGAGGGAGAGGGTCAGGGTGAGGGGGGGGGGGGTCGTGCAGATTCCGAGACTCCCTTCGATTCCCTCTTCCGAGGGAAGAAAAATTTTCAAAGACGCCCTGCTGAATAGTTACCTTTGCTTTTTATGTGATTTTAGGCTAATTCCGGTGATGAAAGGTATTTGAAATTTATAGAAATTTTGTAACTATTCAGGTGCCTATGCCTCTTTTCCCTCTCCCTTGAGGGGAGAGGGTCAGGGTGAGGGTGGCAATGGCGACTAGGTGAAAGAAATTCGCAAGGTCACCCTCCCTCTGACTCCCTCCCATCAAGGGAGGGAGAAATTCGGAAGGCGCACTGCTGAATAGTTACGAAATTTTCTCATTTTATCGTTGGGAGCGATTGACAAGTGAACGGAGGATGCGGCACTCATCGATTATACAATCGCTATAATCGATGGAGCGAAATCTCATGGCCCAGATACAGTTCAAGGGAAAGACATTCGTCCAGAACCATCACCTCTCGGTGAAGTATCACGAGCTCGTTCCCGTCAAGGCCAAGAGCCTGACCGACAAGGTGAGCCTCCAGGACAACCTGATCATCCACGGCGATAATCTCAAGGCTTTGAAGGCGTTGCTTCCGATGTACGCCGGGAAGATCAAGTGCATCTATATCGACCCGCCCTACAACACCGGCAACGAGAACTGGGTCTACAACGACAACGTCAGTTCGCCGATGATGCAGGAGTGGATCAGGAGCACCTCGATCAATACAAGATAGATTTTGCGCAATTGCCGTTCGAGATATACGAACTGGCGCGGTGACGCATGCAGCTCAAAGAATACCAACAGCGGGCGTTGGCCGAAATTAGGCGCTATCTCGAGCAGCTCTCCGGGTGGCGGGGAAAGGCAGAGGCCAATCCGGAACTCGAGATCGATTTTCCGGCCAAGGCCTGGGAAAAAGCGGGCGTTGGCCGGCGTTATACCTCCCGGAAAAACGGTCTCGGCCAGCCCCTTCCAAATTTTTGCCTCAAGGTCCCGACGGGCGGCGGCAAGACGCTGCTTGCCGTCAAGACCGTCGATCTGGTGAACGTCGTCTACCGCAAGCGACGCACCGGCCTCGTCCTCTGGATCGTCCCGACGACACAGATCTACCGCCAGACCATTGGGCACTTGAAGGATCGCGATGATCCTTATCGCCAGCACCTTGATATCGCCAGCGGCGGCCACACCGTCATCGTGGAGAAGACGGACCACTTTACGCCGCAGGACATGCAGGAAAACCTCGTCGTCTTGATGCTGATGCTCCCATCGGCTAATCGCAAGACCAAGGAGACATTAAAAGTCTTCAAGGACAGCGGTGGTTTTCAGGATTTCTTTCCGCCGGAGGACGACATCAAGGCGCAGGAGGCGCTCCTCAAGCGCTGTCCGAATCTGGATACCTACGAAAGGGAGGGCGGGTTCTGGGGGAGGCAGATCAAGACGTCGCTGGGCAATACCCTTCGGACGCTTGCGCCGCTGATCATCCTCGATGAAGGGCACAAGGCCTACAGCGAGGGGGCGCAGGATACGCTCCGCGGATTCAACCCCTGTCTCATCGCGGAGCTCTCCGCGACGCCGGTCGAGAGCAACGTCCTTGTGGACATCTCCGGCCGCGAGCTGCACCGCGAGGAGATGATCAAGCTCGACCTTCATGTCGTGAACAAGGCGAGCCCGGACTGGAAGGATACTCTTCTCTCCGGCGCAAACAAACTCGATGCGCTCAAGGTGGAGGCAAAAGAATATGAATCGAACACGGGCGGCTACATCCGCCCGATCTGTCTCATTCAGGTCGAGCGCACCGGCAAGGATCAGATGGGTGGCCGCTTCATCCATTCGGAGCAGGTGCGCGAGCACCTAATCAAGGTGATGGGCGTGCCTGCCGAACAGATCGCGGTGAAGACGAGCGAGAAGGACGAACTCAAGGAGATAGACGACGTCGGCGGCCTGCTCTCGCGCGATTGCAAGGTGCGCTACATCATACACCAAACAGGCGTTGCAGGAAGGTTGGGATTGCTCGTTTGCGTATGTCCTCGTCATCCTCACGAATCCATCGTCGAAAAATGCGCTGACGCAGCTCGTGGGGCGCATCCTCCGCCAGCCATATGCCCGCAAGACCGGTATTCGCGAGCTGGACGAGAGCTATGTGTTCTGCTTCCAGCTCAAGGCTGGCGCGCTTTTGGGCAGCATCAAATCAGGGTTTGAACAGGAGGGGTTGGGCGATTTGCGGAGCCATATCTCAGCCGAGGATGAAGGCGCGGGCGGCGAGGGCGGGGAAAAATACGCCGAGATCCGCGATAAATTCCGAAAGGCCGCGGGCCGAACCATTCTTCCGATTTTCGTCGTGAGAGATGGCGGGGGCTGGCGGCCCGTCGTATATGAAATGGATATCGCCCCCCACATCGCATGGGATGAAGTTGATTTGAAGCCGGTGAAAACCCTCAAGCTTTCCGTGTATGAGGAAAAAGACCTCGAGCACGTGGTCACGCGGTCCGAAGACGCGAGGGAAGTCATCAGGCAGAAGAGCGTCGTCCAGTTAAAGGAAGGCGGGATTCACGTCGATCCGGTCTTTATGACGCGTCAGATATGCGATATCGTTCCCAATCCCTGGCGCGCGCACGAATTCGCAAACTCGATTCTGGAACATTATCGGGATCGGAAAAAATCGGATGAACGGCTGATTGCGAACAACTTCGTCTTTCTGATCGAGGAATTGCGAAAACAGGTTGAGAAGGAAAAAGAGAGGCTGGCCGAAAGCATCTTTCGCGCAATGCTGGAAAAGGACGAGCTTCGTTTTCTCGTTATCGGAAAAGATTTCGACTGGACCTTTCCGAAAAAGATCGCCGTGCGGCCGAAATACCTCAACCGAAAGGACGGCAGTCAGCTGGAATTGAGCCTCTTCGAGGCCGTCTCCGAGGACGAATTCAACGAAACGGAAAAGGCCGTCGCATGGTATCTGGAGAGCCAGGAGCGGCTCTTCTTCTGGTTTCGCAATCGGTCGCGCCGAGACTATTCGATTCAGGGCTGGCGCGAACACCGCATTTATCCGGATTTCATCTTCACCGCCACGGAACGGGACGAAAAGAAGGACTACGAGCGCGTCTATGTCGTGGAGACAAAGGGGCTGCACATCAAGGACAGCGAAAAGACGAATTACATCCGGAAGGTCTTCGACATCTGCACGAAGCAGGCTGAGTCTCGGAACTGGACGGAGCTGGGCCTGCAGATGAAAGACAAGGCTCTGCAATTTGAAGTGCTGGACGAAAGCGAATGGCAGGCGAAGTTGAATGAGATATTGCAAGAGGCATAGCGCCCTGAGGAGGAAAAATATGCAGCCACTCATAATCACCGCCGCGATAACGGGCGCCGAGACGACGAAGGAGATGAACCCCAATCTCCCGGTGACGCCGGAGGAGCAGGCGAGGGCTGCTGCCGAATGCGTCGCGGCCGGGGCGGCTGTGATCCACCTCCATGTGCGCGATTCGAAGGGCAAGCCATCTCAGTCTCTTGCGGACTTTCGCGCATCGATCGATGCGATACGCGCGGCCTGCGATCCGAAGCCGATCATCCAGATATCCACGGGCGGTGCTGTCGGCGCCCCGATGGAGGAGAGGGCAAGGCCGATCGCCGAGCTCAAGCCTGAAATGGCCTCGCTCAACGTCGCGTCGATGAATTTCGGCGACGAGGTCTTTCTGAATCGGCCTCAGGACGTGAAGGAGCTCGCGAAGAAGATGTTTGAGCTCGGCGTGATCCCGGAGGTCGAGGTTTATGATGCCGGGCACATCGAAATTGCGAAGCGGCTCCTGAAAAACGGCTTTCTGGCCAAACCGATCCACTATCAATTCGTGCTCGGAGTCCCCGGCGGTCTGTCGGGCGAGGAGCGGAATCTGAAATTCATGATCGGTTCGGTCGACGAGGGCGATACGTGGGCCGTCGCAGGCGTCGGACGGTACGAATTTCCGCTGGCGGAGCTCGCTGTGCCGTTGGGTGGGCACGTCCGCGTCGGCTTCGAGGACAACGTATATTATGAGAAGGGCGTCCTCGCGAAGAGCAACGCCGAGCTCGTCGCACGCGTGAAGAGGATCGCCGGCGATTGCGGCCGCGCCGTGGCAACACCCCAGGATGCCAGAAAGATGCTGGGGCTGGTTTGAAAAAGGGGTCCCCTTTTTCCTTTTTCTTGACATCCTTTCACAAAAGAGCGAATGTGCGGCCGTTTTATCCGGCCTTAGATAAAACCTAGGTTTTTCAACAAGTTGGAACGCCATTATGATCGAAATCAGGTTCCATGGCCGTGGCGGCCAAGGGGCAGTTACCTCCGCAGAACTCATAGCCTTGGCGGCCATCGGGCAGGGGCGTTTTGCCCAGTCGATGCCGTCGTTCGGCCCCGAGCGGCGCGGCGCCCCGGTCCAGGCGTTCCTGCGGGTTGCCGACGAGCAGATAAGAATTCGCGCTGAGGTGACGCGCCCCAACATCGTCGTTGTACTGGACGACAGCCTCATACACGTGCTGGATGTTACGAGCGGCCTCAAGGATGGGGGGCTGGTGATAGTCAACACGCAGCAGTCCGAGGAGGACGTCAGGGCGGCGATCAAATTCAAGGGGAAGCTCGCTACTGTCGATGCGCTGAAGATCGCGCTTGAGACGCTCAAGGTCCCGATCACGAACACGACGATGATCGGCGCACTCATAAAGGCGACGGGCATCGTTCCGATGGATGCGATAATCCCTGAGATACAGCGCCGCTTCAATCCGAAGCTGGCCGAACGGAACGTCGTGGCACTGAAGAGGGCATTCGAGGAAACAAAGATAAGTTCATAGCTGAGTTCTTATGGCCGAAAAAACATGGAAAGACATAGAGCCCGGATTCGTCGTGAATCCCGGCGGCGCGCGCAACTACCGCACTGGCGACTGGCGGAGCCAATGGCCGAAGTATAACAAGGACCGCTGCATAAAATGCGGCGTCTGCTATGTGTTCTGTCCCGACGCTGCGATAAGCATAGCGGCTGACGGATATGTCGATTTCAGCGATTTTTACTGCAAGGGTTGTGGGATCTGCGCGCGCGAGTGCGTGACCGGCGCGATAACTATGGTTTCGGGCGGAAAGAAGTAATGGACATATGTGTCATTCCCGCGAAAGCGGGAATCCCCTGGTCTTCATGGGATCCCCGCTTACGTCCGCGGGGATGACAAAGAGTGGGAACTCATAAATGGGCAAACGCAAAGGACTCGAAGTCTCATTGGCGGTATCGGAGGCGGTGAAGCTCGCCAATGCCGACGTGATCGCAGCGTACCCGATAACGCCCCAGACCCACATCGTCGAGAGCCTGGCCGAGATCTGCGCCGAGGGCGAGCTCGACGCCGAATTTGTCTGCGTGGAGAGCGAACACTCGGCGATGAGCGCCTGCCTGGGCGCTTCTGCCGCGGGCGCGCGCGTCTTCACGTCCACATCGGGCCAGGGCCTCGAGCTCATGCACGAGGCGGTATATCTCGCGAGCTCGATGCGCCTGCCGATCGTGATGGCGCTCGCCAACCGCGCCCTCTCCGCGCCTCTCTCGGTGTGGGGAGACCACTCGGATGTCATGGCGGTGAGGGACACCGGCTGGATCTCGGTCTTCTGCGAAAACGGCCAGGAGGCGTTCGATCTCACGCTATGGGCGTTTCGGATCGCCGAGGACAAGAGGGTTCTCTTCCCCGTGATGGTGAATCTCGATGGCTTCCATCTCACGCATGTCGTGGAGCCGATAGAGATCGAGGATGAAGAGAAGGTTCGCGCCTATCTGCCTTCCAATGAATATCCGCTGCCGCTGGATCCCAGAAAGCCCGTCAACATGGGCACGTTCGCGCCGCCGCACATCTACAGTGAGATAAAGAAGTCGCAGGAAGTCGCGTTCCAGGGGATTCGTCCCGTTATCATCGAATCGTGGGCCGAGTTCGCAGAGCATTTCGGCCGCCAGTATCGGCCCGTCGAGACATACAAAACAGAAGGCGCGGAGACGCTCATCCTCACGATGGGCAGCTACAGCCAAACGGCCTCGGTCGCTATCGACGAGCTGCGCGCGAAGGGCAGGAAGGTCGGGCAGATAAAGCTCCGCCTCTGGAGGCCGTTCCCGTTCGAGGAGCTGCGCGCTGCCGTGAAGGGCGCGAAGAGGCTCATCATCCTCGATCGTTGCATATCGTCGGGCGGCCCGGGCGGCCCGGTCGCGTCGGAGGTGAAAAGCGCACTGTATAATGAAGCGGTTCGTCCGAAGATCGCGAGCTTCATCGCCGGGCTCGGCGGGCGCGATATATTGCCGGAGCAGTTCGTGGAGATAATAGAGCGCGGCGAGAAGATCGCCGATGAAGGACAGAGGGGCGAGTTTGAGATTTATGGCGTAAGGGGATAAGGGAAGACAATGGCTGCGAACTTAAATCTTTCAGTTTACGCGTCCCGCATCACGGACAAGAGCGAGCACTTCACGTCCGGGCACCGCGCCTGCGTCGGCTGCGCCGAGGCGCTGGCCGTCCGCATGGTGGCGAAGGCGGTGGGGCGGGACGTCATCATGGTCAGCGCGACCGGCTGCATGGAGATCGTCTCATCGCCCTATCCTGACACGAGCTGGGACGTGCCGTGGATCCATACCCTGTTTGAAAACACCTCAGCCGTCGCATCGGGGATCGAAGCCGCCCTGAAGGTGCTCCGCAGGAAGGGGAGGCTCCCCGACGACAGGCGCGTGAAGGTGGTCGCCATGGGCGGCGACGGCGCCACGGCTGACATCGGAATCCAGGCGCTCTCCGGCATGCTCGAGCGCGGCCACGACATCCTCTATGTTTGCTATGACAACGAAGCTTACATGAACACCGGCATCCAGCGCTCGGGCGCGACGCCGTTCGGCGCATCGACGACGACGTCGCCGGCGGGCGCAAAGAGCAAAGGGCAGCACACGTGGAAGAAGAATATGCCCGAGATCGTGGCGGCGCACCACATCCCGTATGTCGCCACCGCGTGCCCGAGCTTCCCGTTCGACCTCGAGATGAAGGTGAAGAAGGCGGTCGCGGTGGAGGGCCCGGCGTATCTGCATATCCTCTCGGTCTGCCCGACTGGCTGGCGTTCGGCGACCGAGCTGGCGATTCAGCATGGAAGGCTGGCCGTGCAGAGCGGAGTCTTCCCTCTCTTCGAAGTGGAGAACGAAGCGTGGAAACTGACGATGGATTTCGAGAAGCGCATCCCCGTTGCCGACTATTTCAAGGGACAGGGGCGCTTCAGGCATCTGAACGAGGCCGATATCGCCTATATCCAGGGAATGGTGGATGAGAAGTGGGAACTCTTAAGAAAAAGGTGCGGACTTTAATGGATATCAAACAGGTCGATAAAATCTGCTCCGAGCACGACAACCGCGCCGATCATCTGATCGGGATACTGCAGGACGTGCAGGCGCACTACAGGTATCTCCCGAAGCACCCGATCGAGCGCGTTGCGCAGTGTCTCAATATTCCGCTCGCGCAGGTCTTCTCCGTGGCGACGTTCTTCCGGGCATTTTCTCTCACACCGCGCGGCGAGAAGGTCGTCAACGTCTGCATGGGCACGGCATGTCACGTGAGGGGCGCCAAGCGCATGCTCGAGGAGCTCGAGCGGGATCTCGGCATAGATGCCGGGCAGACGACGAAGGATATGAAGGTGACGCTCGAGACGGTCAACTGCGTCGGCGCATGCGCGTTGGGGCCGGTGATCGTTGTGAATGAAGACTATCACGGCAAGATGGATTCGACGAAGACTGCGAAACTGGCGAAAGATCTGATGGGGCAGGCAAAGCGATGAAGAGACTCGAAAACAACAAGGCGCTCGAAGCCCTCCGTGCGGAGCTTCAGAAGAGGCGCGATCCGAAGAAGACCGTCGTCACCGTCTGCGGCGGCACCGGCTGCCACGGCTATGGCTGCGAAAAGGTGATAGAGGCCTTCCGGAGTGAACTTTTTAACAAAGGTCTTTCAGAGCGCGTTGAGTTGCGGGTCTCGGGCTGCCACGGCTTCTGCGAACGGGGCCCTCTCGCACTCATCCAGCCCAAGGGCATTTTCTACCAGCGCATCGAGCCGACCGACGTCCCCGAGATAATTGCAAAGACTATCCTGGGCGACGACATAGTCGAAAAACTCCTTTATGAGCTGCCGGACGGGAAGAGGGCGAAGCTCGAGAAGAATGTGCCGTTCTATGCCCGTCAGCAGCGCCTCATCTTCAGCGCCAACCAGCGAATCAACGCCGACTCGATCGAGGACTACATCGCCGACGGCGGCTATGCCGCGCTGCCCAAGGCATTGGGCATGAAGCCCGAGGCGATAGTAGATGAAGTGAAGAAGGCTGGCCTTCGCGGGCGCGGCGGCGGGGGATTTCCCACGGGTAGGAAGTGGGAGACAGTCAGAAAGGCGCAGCCGGGCCAGCTCCGCTACGTGATATGCAACGCGGACGAAGGGGATCCCGGCGCATACATGGACCGCTCGCTGCTCGAGGGCAACCCGAATAGCGTCCTCGAAGGCATGATCATCGGCGCATATGCCATAGGATCAAACGAAGGCTATATCTACGTCCGCAATGAATATCCTCTGGCGGTAAAGAACGTTCGCATAGCTCTCAAACAGGCGAAGGAGCTGGGCCTCATCGGCAAGGATATACTTGGCTCAGGCTTTGATTTCGATATCACGATCAGCCGCGGCGGAGGCGCCTTCGTCTGCGGCGAGTCGACGGCGCTGATGGCGTCGCTCGAGGGGAGGATCGGCGAGCCGCGCGCGAAATACATCCACACCGCGGAATACGGCCTTCACGACAAGCCCTCCTGCCTCAACAACGTCGAGACGTGGGCGAATGTTCCTCTCATCATAAACAAGGGTGCAGACTGGTATGCGTCGATCGGGACGGCCGGCAGCAAGGGGACCAAAATATTCTCGCTCGTCGGAAAGATCAACAACACCGGGCTCGTCGAAGTGCCGATGGGGATCAAGCTTCGCGAGATCATCTACGACATTGGCGGCGGGATCCCGAACGGCAAAAAGTTCAAGGCGGTGCAGACCGGCGGGCCGTCCGGCGGCTGCATCCCCGAGAGCCTCTTGGACCTGTCGATCGACTTCGATGAGCTCACTAAGGCCGGATCGATGATGGGGTCGGGCGGCCTCATCGTGATGGACGAGGACACATGCGTCGTCGACATCGCCCGCTACTTCACGAAGTTTCTGACCGAGGAGTCGTGCGGCAAGTGCGTCCCGTGCCGCGAGGGCGTGGCGCACATGCTCTGGATACTCGAGAGGATATGCAACGGCGAGGGGAGGGAGGACGACATCAAACTCCTAGAGGAGATGTCGGAGACGATAATCGACGGGTCGCTCTGCGCCCTCGGGAGCACCGCTCCGAATCCGGTCCTTTCGACGATCAGATATTTCAGGGATGAGTACGAGGCCCATATCAAAGATAAACGCTGCCCTGCGAGGGTCTGCAAGGCGCTTATCACGTATAATGTGATCGACAAGAACTGCACAGGCTGCACCTCCTGCGCCCGAGCTTGCCCCACCGAGGCCGCGGTGGCTACGGACAAGCCGGCGCCCGCGCCGATAAAGGGCAAGGTGAATCCCAAGCTGAAACTGCACACGGTCGTTCAGGACAAGTGCATCAAGTGCGGGATGTGCTATGAGGCGTGCAAGTACGGGGCGATAAAGGTCGAATAAAAATATGTCCAAGATCAAAATTACAATCGATGGCAAACAGGTCGAGGCGGGGGCGGGTGAACGTTTGCTCGATGTCTGCAGGCGCTTCGACATCTTCATCCCGACGCTCTGCGAGCATCAGGACCTGAAGCCCTACGGCGTCTGCAGGCTCTGCATCGTCGAGTGGGACCGCGGCGATTGGTCGAAGATCATCACGTCGTGCAACTTCCCGGTCAAGGAAGGGCAGGTATTCAAGACGTCGTCCGACAAGGTCGTGCGCGAGCGAAAGATGATAATGGAGTTCACGCTCGCGCGCTCATCCAAGACGCCCGAGATATTGGCTCTTGCGAAGAGGGTCGGCGTGGAATCGTCGCGCTTCCCGGCGAAGGATGAAGGCTGCATCCTCTGCGGCATGTGCATACGCGCCTGCTCCGAGGTCGTCGAGGCGAACGCGATCTCGTTTGCGGAGCGGGGGCCGATGCGCAAGATCTCGTCGCCGTTCTTCGGCGAGGCCGGCGACTGCATCGGCTGCGGTTCATGCGCCTATGTATGCCCCACGAACTACATCGAGATGACCGAGGATGAGAACACCCGCAGCATCCCGCTCTGGGATGTCAAATTCGAGATGGCCAAATGCAAGAAGTGCGGCCAGAAGATAGCCCCCAAAAAGCAGATCGAATTCATGAAGAAGAAGGCGAAGGACATTCCTGAAGACTGGTTCGATCTGTGTCAGAATTGCAGGTAGCTAGTAAGGACACACCGCATTTCTTTCTGGGTGGTTATCAGAGGTCCCATTATCCATTTTTCAAGCCGCGCAGCACCTGCGTGCTTATGGAGCGGAATGCGTCGAAGACGCCCTCTCCGGTCGTGGCCACCGTCTCATGCTCCTCGCCGCCCTCCGAGTTCAGGTAGCGGCGGAGCTCATCCAGCGGCACTGCGTTTGCCATGTCGCGCTTGTTGTACTGGTAGACGCATGGTATCTCGCCCCATGCGTGCCCTTCGCCCTTCAGTATCTCCTTCAAGCTGTCGAGGCTTTTGAGATTAGATTCCATCCTTTCCAGCGCCGAGTCGGCGACGAAGACGACGCCGTCGACGCCCTTGGAGATCAGCGCGCGGCTCTGCTGATAGCCCACCTCGCCCGGCACCGTGTAGAGGTGCAGTCTCACCGTGTAGCCGCGTATCTTGCCCACGTTCAGCGGAACGAAGTCGAAGAACAGCGTGCGGTCGTTATCCTGGGAGAGCGACACCATATCGCCCTTCGCCCCCTTCCGGATCTCGCTGTAGATATGCCGGAGGGAGGTGGATTTGCCGCAGAGGGCGGGCCCGTAATAGACGATCTTGCAGTTGATCTCTCTGGTCTTGTCGTTTGTGAAGGACATGCATACCCCCGTCGTGCGTTGCGCGTGACGTTACTTTGGCACTTTTTCCCAATCCTTCAAAAACTTTTCAATCCCGATATCCGTCAGCGGGTGCTGCATGAACTGTTTGATCACCGCAAACGGGACGGTGCAGATGTCTGCGCCGAGGAGGGCCGCCTCGCGCATGTGCAGCGGATTGCGGACGCTGGCCACGATCACCTCTGTCTCGAAGCCGTAGTTTTCGTATATGCGGACGATGTCCGATATGAGGTCCATCCCGACCTGCGATATGTCGTCCAGCCTTCCCACGAATGGGCTCACGAAAGTCGCGCCGGCCTTGGCCACGAGCAGCGCCTGGTTCGGCGAGAAGCAGAGTGTCGAGTTGGTCTTGATCCCCATCCCGGCCAGCGCTTTTATCGCCTTGAGGCCTTCGACCGTCGACGGAATCTTGCAGACCACGTTGGACCCTAAGTCGGCGAGCTTCTTCGACTGCTCGATCATCCCCTTCGCATCGAGAGCGGTCGTCTCAAGGCTCACGGGCCGGTCCGGTATCTCGGTCAGGATATCCTTCACGACCGTCTTGAAGTCGCGGCCCGTCTTCGAGACGAGCGAGGGGTTCGTGGTGACGCCGTCGAGGACGCCCATGGCGTTTGCCTCGCTGATTTCGGTGATATTTGCTGTGTCGATGAAGAGTTTCACGTGTTTCCTTTCGGTTTAGACCTGCAATCTTCGCTGCAATAGAAATGCCCGCCGTTTTTGATGATCTCGCTCCTCAAAATGAAAGTGCCGCAGTGGAAGCATGCCACCATTTCCCTGGGCTTGGCAAGTCCCCTGTCATCCAGGTTTGAAGGGCGGTTCCTCCCGCCAATCCTTCGCCAGAGGGCGACAAGGACATAGATTATCAGAGCTATTGTGAGCAGGCGGAGCATTTTTTTCAAGCTCGCGCATAGTCAGCCCCAGCACGGGATGCACGAGCGCAGGGGCTATATCACACAGGGGGGTCAAGACAAACAATCTTTTTGAAAGCCTGGGGTGCGGGATCGTGATGGCCGGGGAATCGAGCACCAGCGCGTCATAGAGGAGGATGTCGAGGTCGATCGTGCGCGCGAGGCCGGTAGGCCGGGGATGGGGACGGCCAAGGGTCTTCTCGATGTCCAATAATGCAAGCAACAGCTCCTGCGGCGTCAGCGACGTGGATATCTTCGCCGCAGCATTTATAAAGGGCCCCGAATTCTCGATATGCGAACCCAAAGGTTCTGTCTCGTAGGAGTTTGAAACTTTCACCACCTCATTGCTGCCGCCTATGAGCTCGAGCGCCTTGCGGACATTCTCATGCCTGTCACCGAGGTTCGACCCAAGGCCTATGTATGCGATGTGGGTGTTGCGCGTCATGTCAACTGTTTCCCCTCCCTTGATGGGAGGGGATCAAGGGGAGGGTGATCATGTGCCACCCTCTCCCTGACCCTCTCCCATCAAGGGAGAGGGAAAAGCGATATCGGATTATGGTTCTACTTAAAGTCCCAGGACATCTCCCATATCGTAGAGCCCGGCGGGTTTGCCGACGACCCAGCGGGTTGCGACGAGCGCCCCTTCGGCGAAGATACTGCGGTTGCCGGCATGATGCTGGATGGAGATCGTCTCGCCGGGGCTTGTGAAATGGATCACATGGTCGCCCACGATCTCGCCCCTGCGCACAGATCGAACGCTCACCTCCATGTCCTCGCCCTTTCGAGGCAGCGTCTCCTCCTCGTAAAAAAAGACGTCCTTGTCGAGGCGGCGCCCGCTCTTCTTGAGCACGATGTCGAGAATGCGCTTTGCGGTTCCGCTGGGCTTGTCGAGCTTGTGGACGTGATGCGTCTCGACGATGTCGACCTTGAATTGCCTGCCGAGAGCGTGAGCAGCCGTCTCCACGAGCTTCCACATCACGTTGACCCCGGCGCTCATATTGGGCGAGCAGACGACCGGAACGGTTCGCGCCGCAGCGCGGAGTGTCGCCTCTTGGGCTGCGGAGAAACCGGTTGTCCCTATGACGATCGCTTTTGCGTGCCTGGCAGCCATCTCGGCGTGCCGCAGGGAAGCCTCCGGCACGGTGAAGTCGATGACGACGTCGGCGCTGCTTATCGCTTCATTGAGCGACCCGCCGATGTCGACTTCGGCGGCCAGCGAGAGGTCCTTTGATTCCTTTATCATATTCACTATCTGGCTGCCCATACGCCCTTTGGAACCAGTGACTATGACTTTGATCATGTCATCCCTCTCATGCGATTATTTCGTTTTGTTTTAGAATCCTTATCAGTTCTGCCCTCGGCCCTTCGCTCATCGGTGTCAAAGGCAGGCGGAACTCTTCGCAGCAGCGCCCCATGGCGGCGAGCGCCGTCTTGGCTGGTATGGGGTTTGTCTCCAGGAACATGGCGCGGTTCAATGCCTCGAGCCTCAAGTGCAGCCGCCTCGCCGTCGAGGTGTGCCCCTCCGAGAAGGCGTCCCACACCGCGGCGACACGGTCGGGTGCGACATTGGAAGTGACGGAGATGCAGCCGCGGCCGCCGGCGGCGTAGATGTCGAGGTTCATGGCATCGTCGCCGGAGAAGACTGAAAATTCGTCCGGCGCGTCTTTGATGATGCCCTTTATCTGTTCGAGGTTACCGCAGGCCTCTTTGATCCCCACCACGATGTCGATCGCAGCGAGCCTTAAGGTCGTCTCGGGAAGCATATTTACAGATGTCCTCCCCGGGACATTGTAGAGCACCATCGGCAGGTCGACCACTTCAGCGATTGCCTTGAAGTGGCGGTAGAGCCCCTCCTGCGTCGGCTTGTTGTAATAAGGCGTCACCTGGAGAGTGCCGTCGGCGCCTGCGGCCTTCGCGGTACGCGCAAGGCGGATGGCAGCAGAAGTCGAATTGGATCCCGCGCCGGCGAGCACCGGCGCGCGGCCGGCGGCCTCCTCGACGGTGATGCGGATGATGCGGTCTCGTTCATCCGGTTCGAGCGTCGCGGCTTCGCCGGTTGTCCCGCACGGCACGAGGACGTCGGCGCCGCTTGCGATCTGCCAGGCGATGAATTCTCTGAATGCATCCTCATCGAGGCGCCCGTCCTTGAAGGGCGTCACGAGCGCGACCATGGAGCCACGGAATTGCATGTCAGGAGATTGCTTCGCTTTGCTCACAATTACAAGCTGTTTTTAGACTACGATCTCACCTTTGAAAATCATCTCTGCCGGGCCTCGCATGTGGACGTGGTTGTCCTTGGTGCTCCACTCTACTTCCAGTTTTCCGCCCGGAGGCACGACAGTCATCTTGCGGTCGGTGAAGCCGTTCAAGACCGAAGCGACAGCGGACGCGCATGCCGCCGTGCCGCATGCGAGCGTCTCACCGGCGCCGCGCTCCCACACCCGCATGTGTATCTCGCTCCTGCTGATGACGTTGACGAAGCTCACGTTCACCCGCTTCGGGAAGATGGAATGGTTCTCGAGGAGCGGGCCCAGGCGCTCCACAGGGACGGCCTGCAGGTCCTCGTGGAAGGTCACGCAGTGCGGGTTTCCCATCGAGAGGCACGTGATGCGGAACTCCTTCACCTCCGTCTTGAGCGGCCGGTTCACGATTCGCCCCGAGAGGTTGACCGGTATGTCCTTGCCCTTCATGATTGGTTCGCCCATGTCGACGTCCATGACCTTCCCCATATGGCGGACGATGCGGGGGCCTGCCGGAGTGGCGATGTTGAGTTCCTTCTTCGATGATATGCCGGCATCTTTGATGTAGCGGGCGAGGCAGCGGATGCCGTTGCCGCACATTTCGGCTTCGCTCCCGTCAGCATTGAAGATGCGCATGGCAAAGTCGCATTTGCCGGACTTGAGCAGCAAGATGAGCTGGTCGGCGCCGATCCCCGTGTGGCGGTTGCAGAGCTTTCTGGCCAGGTGGTTCGGATTCTGAAAAGCGGCGTGATGCAGGCAGTCGAAGAGGATCGCATCGTTGCCAAGCCCATGCATCTTGACGAACTGGCGTGCCTTCGATTTTGTCGCTGCAGCCATATATACCCCCGCACGAATTAGCTAACTCATTGAAATGACAACTGAAATTTCGCGGCAGGATAACAACTGAGGTGCGGTTTGTCAAGGAAATCAGCGAAAGCACTTGACTTTTTTGGGTATTTTCTACACGCTGTCCCGAGTCTTCCAGAAAAGGCAGCTGTCAGGTCAACAGGACAACCCCCTAATCGGTGCTTTCTTTTCAAGCGACAGGTTTTTCGTCAACCCATCTTAGAGGCGTTCAGGAAATCTGAAAACGCAGATGGCGGGTGTTTGTGGGCTTAAATCTCCTTCCGACATTCACGATATGAACAACACAACGGCTGTCATGCCGGACTCCTATAACTCCAACCAGATCATTTCATAGCTGACTCAAAGTCGGCCAATTTCAAAGAAGGGGTGTATATGCATCTGAACGAACTCAAGGCGAAGAAGATCAGCGAACTGCTCGAGATGGGGAATCAGTTCAACATCGAGGGCGCCGCAAACATGCGCAAACAGGAGCTGATCTTCGCCCTCCTGCAGGCACATACCGAGAAGAACGGCGCGATATTCGGCGAGGGTGTGCTCGAGACCCTGCCCGACGGCTTCGGCTTCCTGCGCTCTCCGGATTACAACTATCTCCCGGGCCCGGACGACATCTACGTATCGCCTTCGCAGATCAGGCGCTTTAACCTCCGGACCGGCGACACGATCTCCGGGCAGATCCGGCCGCCCAAAGAGGGAGAGCGCTACTTTGCGCTCCTCAAGGTCGAGAATATCAACTTCGAGGTGCCGGAAAAGTCCAAGGATAAGATACTCTTCGACAACCTGACGCCGCTCTATCCGAACGAGCGCATCAGGCTTGAGTTCGATCAAAAAAACTACTCGACGCGGATCATGGACCTCTTCACCCCGATCGGCATGGGTCAGAGGGCGCTGATCGTCTCTCCGCCGCGCGCTGGCAAGACGGTGCTCCTGCAGAACGTCGCCAACGCGGTGACCTCGAACCATCCAGATATCAAGATGATCGTGCTGCTCATCGACGAGCGGCCCGAGGAGGTCACCGACATGCAGCGCTCCGTCCGGGCGGAAGTCGTCTCCTCCACCTTCGACGAACCGGCACAGCGCCACGTGCAGGTCGCGGAGATGGTGATAGAGAAGGCCAAGCGCCTCGTGGAGCACGGCAAGAACGTCGTGATCCTGCTCGATTCGATCACGCGCCTTGCGCGCGCCTATAACGCCGTCGTGCCGCCGTCGGGCAAGATACTCTCCGGCGGAGTCGACTCCAACGCCCTGCACAAGCCCAAGCGTTTCTTCGGCGCGGCGCGAAACATCGAGGAGGGCGGGAGCCTGACGATCATCGGCACGGCCCTGATCGACACCGGCAGCAGGATGGACGAGGTGATCTTCGAGGAATTCAAGGGCACGGGCAACATGGAGATACATCTCGACCGCAAGCTCATGGAAAAGCGCATCTTCCCGTGCATGGACATCAACAAGTCCGGCACCCGCAAGGAGGAGCTGCTCCTCAACGAGGAGGAGCTCAACAAGGTCTGGATACTCCGCAAGATGCTGCAGCCCTTGAACCAGATCGACGCCATGGAGTTCCTGCTCGACAAGATAGCCCCCTGCAAGACCAACAAGGAATTCCTGATGTCGATGAACAAGTGAGCTCCGGATTTTCTTGCATTTTCCCTCCGCGGTGTTACATAATTCCGCAATTTTAATGGTGTTTCCATGCCGGGAGTCCATCCCATGCAAGGCACAAATACATCCGTTCGCCGCGCGATTCTGGTGGTCCTCCTGCTCCTTGTCGCCGGGGCCGGGATCTCGCTGCCCAGACCCGCGTTGGCCCTGACTGAAAAGGGATACCGCGCGCTCCACGTCTTCACCAAGATACTCCACTATGTTGAGGACAACTATGTGAGCGAGGCGGACGAGGAGAACATGATCCGCGGCGCGATCCGCGGCATGCTCGGCACGCTCGATCCGCACACCGTCTATATGTCCCCCGAGATATATCGCGAGCTCAAGGTCGACACGAGCGGCAGGTTCGACGGCGTCGGCATAGAGGTCACGATGCGCGACGGATGGCTTACGGTGGTTTCAGCGATCCGGGGCTCTCCCGCCGACCAGGCCGGGATACAGGCTGGCGACAGGATCGCCAGGATCAACGGTCATCCCACGAAGGACCTGAATTTGAGCGAGGCCGTCACCCTGATGCGGGGCAAGCGCGGGAGCCGCGTTGTCTTGAACATCGCCCGCCAGGGGGCTAAGAGCACGTTCGACATCGCGATCGTCCGACGTATCATCAAGATCCCGAGCGTGAACTCCGCGTTCTACGACGGCAAATTTGGATACATCAGCATCGCGAGTTTCCAGCAGGGGACGGGAAGGGCGCTGGAAAAATCCCTCAAGGAGCTTTCCGACAAGGGCCCGCTCTCGGGGCTTATCTTGGATCTCCGCCGCAATCCCGGCGGGCTCCTCGAACAGGCGGTGGCGGTCTCTGATCTCTTCCTGAAGGATGGCGTCATCGTCACCACCGTAAGCCGCGACAAGGAGATCGACAGAAAGGAAGCCCATCCGGACGATGCGAAGCCCGACTATCCGATGGTCGTCCTCGTCGACGGCGGCTCCGCATCGGCGGCTGAGATCGTCGCCGGAGCGCTGCAGGATAACAAGCGCGCGATCGTCATGGGTACGACTTCCTTCGGCAAGGGCTCGGTCCAGACGGTCATCGATCTCGATGACGGTTCGGGCCTGAAGCTCACCATCGCGCACTATCTTACGCCCAGCGGCAGAGTCATCCAGGACCACGGGATACAGCCGGACATAGTCATAGCGGCCAAGCGACCGCAGCCGAAGGCGGAGGCGGCCGAAGGGGTGGCGCCGGCCGACGAGGGCCAGAAAGCTGAAACTTCAAAGGCTTCGATCCCCAAAGAGGATTACCAGGTCGAGAAGGCGCTCGAATATCTCAGGAACCCGGGGGAGTTTCAGACCAAAGCGAAGCCAAGGGCAAAGGGCGCAAAATAAACTACTCTTTTCCCTCTCCCCTTGTGGGAGAGGGTCAGGGTGAGGGGGAAATTATATGAGCAAGCGAATCGGAATGCTGACCGGCGGGGGCGATTGCCCCGGCTTGAACGCGGTGATCAGGGCGGTCGTGCGACGGGCCATAAAACACGGCGGATACGACGTCATCGGCATCAAACACGGCTGGCGGGGCCTCGTTCAGACGGAGACCATGAAGCTCGAGCGCATGGACGTCACCGGCATCCTCTATCGCGGCGGGACGATACTCGGCACAAGCAGGACCAACATATTCAAAGACAGCGCCACGGCGAAGGAAGCGATCTCAAATCTGAAGAAGATGAAACTCCATGGGCTGATCGCCATCGGCGGCGAGGATACACTCGGCATCGCGAAGAAACTCACCGACGAAGGGTTCAATATAGTCGGGGTGCCGAAGACGATCGACAACGACCTCCTGGGCACGGACTTCACGTTCGGGTTCGATACCGCCGTTGAGACCGCAACGGATGCGATCGACCGGCTCCACACGACGGCCGAGTCGCACGACCGCGTTCTTGTCTGCGAGGTGATGGGCCGCCATGCCGGATGGATCGCCGCCTATGCCGGGCTTGCCGGCGGCGCCGACTGCATCCTCATACCGGAGAAGCCGATAGACGTCGACGAGGTCTGCGACATGATATGGCGCAGACATCAGAAGGGAATATGCTTCAGCATCATAGCGGTCGCCGAGGGCGCGAAGATAAAGATGGACGGCAGCGAGAAGGAGATCCTGGCATCCAGACACCTGGACGACTTCGGCCACGTGCAGCTCGGGGGCATCGGCCATCTGCTGGCCAATCTCATCGAGGAGAAGACCGGCTACGACACGCGCGTGACGGTCCTGGGCCACGTCCAGCGCGGCGGCAGGCCCACCGCGCACGACCGCGTGCTCGCCACGCGCTTTGGCGTCGCCGCGATGGACGCGGTTCACGCCGGCCACTTCGGCGTCATGGTCGCGCTCGACGGCAAGGACATCATCGAGATCCCGCTCTCAACGGTCACCGGAGGCTTAAAGACCGTGGACGAGGATTTCTACGAGATGACGAAGACGTTCTGGGGGTACTAGGGCACTCTAAGGCATACAAATCGTCACTGCCAGTTTCTCCAACAATTCGATAGTGAGGGTCCTTCGTCTTTTTTCCCGCATCCGCAATGAGGGCACGGCGGCTTGGTTTTTATCGCGACTCAATGTTATGTATTCCAATTTATTTAGATATAAATTGAAATGCATAACATGTATAGCGATCTCGAATAGCGGGAAATCTTTAACCTTCAACATATACACTCTTCAAAGTGGCCGGCATGATCACGGGAGAGGGGGAATAGTGGCGGGAAAGGCCGGCATCTGGAAGACGATCCTTGAGCTCGACCGTTTTGTTTTTACCACGCGCGAGATCGCGGCCCTCGCCGGTTCGAGCGTGTCCGCGATGACGCAGGGCCTTGCGCGGCTTGAAAAAGCCGGAATACTCAAGAAGGTTTTGCGGGGCGTATGGGCCCTGAGCGGGGACAGGCGCTTCAGCGCATTTGACGTCGTTCCGTTCCTCGACGCCGGCCGTCTATGCTATGTCTCCTTTGTCAGCGCCATGCATGCGCACGGGATGATAAGCCAGATACCTCAGCTTATCACCGTTGCTGCAACCTCGCATGGGCGGCGCATCTCTACGCCTGTCGGGACCTTTCTGGTCCACCAGATAGGGCCGGAACTGTTCAGGGGCTATGACTGGTCGAGAAACGGCCGCTTCCTTATCGCAGAGCCCGAAAAGGCGCTCATCGACAGCCTCTACATCGCAAGCAGGCGCGGCAGGCGCTACTCTGCGTTTCCGGAGATCGAGTTCCAGCGCGGATTCAGCAAGGCGAGGGCCCGGGGATGGCTTGAGGAGATCAAGGATCCCGCGCTCCGAAAGTCAGTGGGATTCAAATTGGAGAAGGTATTGTCCGCCAAAGCCGCCCGGCGATAAAGGAAAAACCTTTATTTTTCAAGGCGATATCTTTTTTGTCTCCGATCGTATTATTCTGACAACAAATTCCGTTTTCTGCCGATAATATGGTAAGAGGGACGCTATTTATGCAGGGAAAAGGGATCAGGGCGGTGTTGCATGAAATTGAGATCTATTTCAGATCCAATGGCCAAAATTCCGCTTCACTGCCTCGTCTTAAATTTCATGATAAGGATGGTGACGGGCGAATAGATCTGTTTGGGCCTCCCGGGCATAGGTATGAATCCAAATATCAGGAAGTTCCAAGAGAATGGGCAGAGGTTCTTTGGCCAATAGCCAATAACCATCAGGAATCCTCAGGCGTTGAACTCTCCCTTGAAGACTGGATGGCTCACAAGCAATCATTGAAACCGAGCGATTCTGGGCGCGTGGTCATGCCAAATGGATTGCAGGTGATCGTCGAATATGACCCAGGCCGCCCCTTGGTATGGATTGGTTTCGCAGTCTTCGCTGGTTCAATTGATGAAAAACCACGAATGCCTGTGAGTCACGCGCTCGAACATGTCATTGTTGGCGGAGGTCCGCTTGGCAATCGTAAGGAGATTGAAGAAAAAATGATCGGGCTGGGCGCCCATGGGGCTGGCGCCAGCATGACTTATGACAGGACATCCTATACCCTGTATTCAGACCCGGCTCATGTGGATGCGGCATTCATGGTGTGGGATCAGATGTTGACAAATAGGTACTATGATCAGAGGCGGGTTGCTGACGAAATCAATGGCATATTGCTGGAAGAGCTGAGGCGCAATCAAAGCGACGCGCGAACAGTTGCGATTGAACGGTTCAGCGCCGGCTTATATCCGGGACATCCATTCGGCGGGCAAATTAGCGGCGATATAGATGCTATGAAAAAGTTGTCAGTGAGAGATTTGATCGAATACCACGACAATACATATGTTCCGAATAATATCGCAGTCAAATTCTCGGGTCCGATCACGAAGGATGCCGCACTCAAAATTGTGATGGAGAGCAAAATAGGTCGTATGCGGCCGAGTATAGTTGAGAGACCTAATCTGACGGTTGCGCCTCAAGGGCATCCTACAATTGAAATACTGGCATCCGGAACTCCAGAAATGCCTTCGACCAAGGTTACAGAAGCTTTTACCGGATGTCGTGTGCTGCCGTGGTACAACAGGGCGGATGGGGCCTCTTTGGAAGTCGCTTTTTATATCATCAGAGAACGCCTGCAGCGTGAACTTGTAAAAACAGGAAAGATCAATAAGGCCGGAATAGGCGAAATCAGCGCCGGCGGCGTGGGAAGAATCAGGCTGGCGCTATCGGGTTCGGCTGATAAAATTCCAGATGCCCTGTTTGACGCAAGGCGCATCGTGGAAGAAATCAAAAGATATCCCGCAGCTGATGCAGAGGTGGAAAGCGCAAAGCGCGCATTGCTTGCGGAAGACTTATTCGATCGGGAAGCAGGAAAGAACCGCTTGATGCCTGAGCTTCAAAATGCCCGCTATGTGGATACCGTGGCTGATAGAAAACTGTGGCTGGATGGCATCCGAGGCTCGAACTCCGCTAAGATACAAAGGGCTGCACAAAAGCATCTGGCTGAGTTTGGTTCCCATACTTTAATAGTTTTGGAAGAGGGCAGGAAACAGAATGAGTTCGTGTCAGGGCAGAAACTATTGGAGAGCATGCAGGCGATATCATCGGCAGGGGTTGATGCGCCCAAGAATGCTGCGGAAGAAAAAACTGATTTTCCAGAGATTCGCCTTCCCGATGATTTTCAGATCAGTATGATACTGGCTGGAAATCCAGAAACGTTGTCGGACGGTCGTTTGCGTTATCGGCTTTCCAACGGGGTTGTGGTGACGCACGTCCCAACCGTGGAGGGGGATGTGATGGCCGCCGCCTTGTTTTCTCCGTTTGGAAGCGGCAGCGATCCATTGGGAAAAGAAGGGCTGAGAGAACTTCTTAAAAACAATCTTTTCCGTGGCACGAGCGATATTCCCCTTAAGGCATTCAGGCAGGAAATGGATTATCTAGGGGCAAGGTATGGCGCTAATAACGGCCGCGAAGATTTTTCTATCTTGCTGGAATCACCAAACGCAACATTTGCTGATGCCTTTCAGCTGCTGCTGCATGTCGTCCAGAATCCAAGGCTTGGCGATGATGATCTGCAGAAGACCAGGCTGCAGATAAAAAATGACAGAATGTCCATGGAAAATGATCCTGTGTCGATGTCAACCAATATCCCGGAGGCCGATCTTTACCCAAACAAAAATGCAGTTCGGCCCATTTTTGGAAGCGACACAGCACTTGGATGCATCGCGCGTGAAGATTTGAACGCATATAGAAGAATGTTGTTCGATCCTCGAAGGCTTGAAATCACCATTGGAGGCCGCTTTCCGGATAAACGTGCTTTGGATAAAGTTTTGTATGCGCTTTCGCTTATGACCGCAGCTGATGGCTTGAAGATAATTTCTGATGGGCCGCAGCCGAGCATGGATCAGTTTCCATCTTCTGTTGTGACGGTGTCAAATGAAGAGCAGCGAAAGTCTCTGGGTGTAATCGATAAGCAGACTGCTGTTAAATATTTGCCGCGGAAGACAGCTATCGACCATCTATCGATAACTGCGGTGGGACCTGAGCGAAACAGTCCGGATTTTCCGTATGCTGCGGCCTTCAGCGTGCTGTATGACGACAGACTGTTTTATAGGTTGACGTATGGAATGAAGGTGGGCCGAGACAATGCGAAGGGGTATATTTATAAGACTTTGTTGAAGAACAAGACTAACGAATTCAGCCAGAACGTGCTCTTGAGTCATGAATTCGAATGCAAGCCATCGGAAATAGGAACAGTCCTGGCGGACATTCGTGACGAATATGATGAGGCGACGGGTCATGCGCCTGGTGCGCATGGGTTGACTCAGGATGAGTTGAGAATTAGGATGCAGAATGAAAGGCTGGATTGGTTGAAATCGCTAGAGAGCAACATAGGCAAAGTCAAGAATTCGATTGAATGGGATCATCACCCATGGTTTTTCCGGGAAACGGACGGGAAAATTGTGGAAGTGCGTGATCGCGAAGAGGTCTATCGCAGGCTTATGAATCTTCCGATAGATAAGGTCATAGAAATCGGCGGCGGTTATTTCAATCCGTCTCGCGTGCGGGAGTTGACTGTTGTAGGTCAGCTGCCATGAACGACTTTGGGTCAATCTCAAATGTCGATAGCCGATGGCTGTGTGCCCTCAGCCCTTAGTTCGTCTGTCAAACCAAAAATGTTTTTATAGAAACCGGCAAATCCTTTTTTGATCGTGCCTGCATCGCAAAAAATATCATACTCATTCTTTCGTTTGCGATAGGCAAATTTCAGAGGAGCAATAAACGATAGAGCCCATTCACCAAAACCAAGATTGCTGTTGAAGTGCGCATGTGTGCGGTAGACAGTCTTAAATTGCCGACGATAATCCTTTCTAAGAAAATAGCTGTCTTCCTTGAAGCCGTCTGGATTTGACAATAAAACATATTCATCATCAATAAATTCCAAGGATTTAAGCAAGCCGTATACATACGTTTCAAATTCCGGGAGCAATAAGGGATGTTCACATATAGCGTCAGATAATCATTCGGTTCCCTGACTTTTAGATATTTGTTCCACGTTTTTTGTATTCGCGAAAAATCACTCATTATAAAAACTCCGAATAAAACGCACCAATACTCACAGGACCAGTCGAGCGTTTAATGTTGCAATTGACGGAATCAAACCCTTGAGCGTCTTGCTGATCGCGATTTGGGGTCAGGACGCTCTTCGATGGGTTTGAATTCATCGGCTCCAAAAGTCTCAAGATAAAATAAATATACGCCTCGGCAAAGTGGATTCTTTGTGCATCTGTTGCAGGCTTTTATTTTTGTCCACTTTGTGTCTGATATCTCCTTGGTAAAAAATAACTGTCCCATTTCAAAATCAGCTTTTTTTGAAACAGACATGAGGTTCAATCGTGACCGATCAACTGATAAATCTTCAAGTACGCACGGAGGGAACCTGACAAAATATGTTTTTTTGAATTTGCGCGAATCCAATATTTTTTTGATATATGGTTTTGCCTTGCTATAAGAAACTGCTAAAGCATGACGATTCTTCAGTGCATTTCCCATGCCCTCCATCCACACAAACTGTATCCTGTCGACGTTTAGATCGTAGAGGAATGAATTTATTTTTGGAATTAGTTTGTAATTCTTTTTATTTATGACTGTGTTGCTTATTATAAAAAGCTTATTCTTCTTTATATTTCTTATTCCACTGATTGTTTGCTGAAAGGATTTTGTGTTTGTCAGTAAATTGTGCGTTTTCTCGTCTCCATGCACTGAGACCAGAAACCTTACAGGCAATCCTCTGAACATGTCGGCAAATCTTTTATACGAGAACATCCTTCCGTTTGTTTGTACCTCAAGGTTGAGCCTATTATCAAAAACGCACTTGCAAATATCAAGAAAATCGTCCCTGATCGTCGGCTCACCCCCCGTAAGAGCAATCTCTTTGACTCCCAGCGATTTGGCCTGCTTGATCTTTTCCTTGATTTCATCTGAAGAAAGATCTGAAAACCCTTTTTTGTCTGCATTAAGGCAAAAAAGGCAATTGTTGTTGCAGGTAAATCCTACCTTGATTTCCGCCTGATTGATTACATTGGTTTTTTCTTTTCTTTTCATTTTAATTGTTCCATCGCAAACCCATGGGCGTAAGCACATGGATAAAGTAAATTCCGACATCGTCAGGTCCTGGCCTTCCAAAGAAGGTCTACCTATTCTATCTCTTCGCTCTCTTTTTCACTGAGCGTATCTTCCGTGGTTTTTCGCTGACTCCTCTTTTCTTTCCTGCCGCTTCGCTGACGTGCCTCACGACATCGGCCAGTTCATAAGGCTGCTTTATGATCAGGCAGGCCGCTTCGAGTTTCTTCGGAAGCGTCGGGCGGCAGCCCCCGCGCGGGAGGAGGATGACGAGTCGCGGTGCGCTGGGCTTTGCTCCTTTGATCTTCTGTATGACCCGATTCAACTCGGCCTGGGCCTTCATATCCGAAGCGATCGCCTCGTACAAAACGACATCCGTTTTT
>JAZDOG010000096.1:0-7224 GCA_043798915.1 Pseudomonadota bacterium
TCGCGCTTCTGGCCCGTCGAAGGCTATGCCCCAGGGCGCGCCCAGGCCTCGTTCGACAAGCAGTTCGTCCGCGACTGGCTCTTGAATTCCGGCTGGGACATGAAACCCCCGGCGCCCGAACTCCCCGCCGACGTGGTCGCCAAGACCGCAGAAAAATACGCTGAGGCGCTCAAGAAGTTGACGAGTTAAACCTGTTTTACGATCCGCCCAGATAGCGCTCGCAGGCCTCGATGGCTGCCTGGGGCCCATTCACCGCAACCGCCGGAGCGACATCCCAGCTGTTGATTGCGAAGACCGGTTTGCCGAGCTTGCCGGCCATCGCTATCTCGGAGAGCGTGCCGGAGCCGCCGCCAACGGCTATCAGCGCGTCGGCCGTGTGGGCGATGATGACGTTGCGCGCGTGGCCCATGTTCGTGGCGATGGGGATGGCGACATATCTGTTTGCTGATTCCTTAGAGCCCTGCGGGAGTATTCCGACGACCGTCCCGCCGGCCTCGGAGGCGCCCTGCGATGCCGCCTCCATGACCCCCGACAGGCCGCCCGTGACGAGGATCCATCCCTTTTCTGCGACGAGTCTTCCGACCTCGCGGGCGATTCCTTTCTTGTTCTCCGATGCCTCCGAATCGCCGATGACTGCTATTATCAACTTGGACATTTAGAGCTCCTTGCTGGACAGGTGTTTCGCTGTCTGCCTCTTCGATAGCCAGCGGCCCAGGCGGAGCAGGGCGCTCTCCTTGAGGCCGATGGCCTTGTGCGGGCAGACCTCGTGGCAGCACATGCACTGTATGCATATCTTCTCGGCGATCTCCGGGGCCAGGTCGGATGAAGTGTCGGAGATCGCCTCGACCGGGCACGCATCGATGCAGAGGAGGCACCTCTTGCAGAGCGCAGGATCTATCACCGGCTGCGACGAGAGGCCGTTCCATATCCGGCCTATAACGAATTTCGATATCCACCAGTCGCGCATGCCGCGCGTGTAAGTCGAAGGGAGCTTGAATTCCTTTGGCGCGAGTTCATCGATCGGATCGCCGGAGATCTCAAGCGGCTCCCGCCCGTTCCAGAGCCCAAGCTGCTTGGCTGCGGCGAGCGAGTCGAGCTCGATTGGGGGAAGCCCCACGAGCCGACAGCACGCGGCGTCGACCGCATGGACGTCCGTGCCTGCGACGATGACGCCCAGATCCATGAGCTCGCCTGCCGAAGGGCCATTGCCCTCCATGGCAACGATCCCGTCGATCAGCGTGAGCGGAGGATTCACCGCGCCGGCGATGCGCGCTACCAGGCGCCCGAATTCTTCGCGTGTCTGGCATTCCCTGTGGTGGGCGGTCTTCTGCATGCCGTTGACGCAGCCGAAGAGGTTCTTCGCGGCGAGCGAGAGGATCGTGAGCCCGTGCGTCTTGAACTTGGGCAGGTTCACGACGACGTCGGTGTCGAAGGCGGCGCGGGCGATTTTCAAGCCGTCCTTTCTCACGCTCCCGGTGGCCTCGAAGTGCAGCTCCGCCGCGCCCGAAGCGCGGCACACTTCGCGCATCCCGGTGACCTCCCATACCTTGTCGATCGGGAATATGCCGTTCGGGCTGTCGCCGATCGAGACGATCGCGCCAGCCCCGCAGAATATCTTTGCCGCGGCTGACACGAACGCCGGGTTCGTGGTGACGCCCATGGATGGCAGGTACGCTCCGAGCATGTTGGGCTTCAAGAGGACGCGCCTGCCGCGCACGCTGTCCAGATCGAATCCGACGGAGCCGATCGCGCGCACGATCGCCGGCACGAGCGTTCGCTCGTCGTAACCAGGCTGGGCGATCATTGCGACGCGGGAAGACATAGAGACAGTTCTCCTAGATTATTTTCTCAAATTCCCGCCTCTTCCAGATGAGATATACCGCCGGATAGACGAGGAGCTCCATTGCGAAAGACGTGACGAGTCCGCCGACCATCGGCGCGGCGATGCGCTTCATCATGTCGCTGCCTGTGCCGATCGACCACATGATCGGTATGAGGCCCATGAATGCGGCCGTCACCGTCATCATCTTGGGGCGTATGCGGCGGACCGCGCCGTGGACGATCGCCTCCTTGAGATCGGAAATGTTTTTCAGCGAGTCGCTCTTTCTGGCGTCGTCGTGCGCGATGTCGAGATAGAGGAGCATGAAGATGCCGGTCTCCGCGTCTAGCCCCATCAGCGCGATTAGCCCCACCCATACCGCGATCGACATGTGATATCCGAGGAGATAGAGGAGCCAGACGGCGCCTATCGCGGAGAACGGAACCGCGAGGAATACGATCGCCGATTTGATCGCCGATTTCGTGTTCAGATAGAGGATCAGCGCGATGATGAAGATGGTGAGCGGGATCACGACTTTCAGCCTCTCATCGACGCGCTGCATGTTTTCATATTGCCCGCTCCACTGCAGGGCGTAGCCCGCAGGGAGATCGAGCTTTTCGGCGACCGTCTTCTTCGCCTCGGCCACGTAGCTTCCGATGTCGCGGTCGGCTAGGTCGACGTAGACGTATCCCGAGAGCAGCCCGTTTTCGTTGCGGAGCATGCTGGGGCCTTCCACGAGATGGATGTCGGCGATTTCGGAGATCGGAACCTGCGCGCCGCCGGGCGTTGCGACCAGCACGCGCGAGAGCTTCGTCATGTCGTTGCGAAGTTCCCTGGCGTAGCGGACGTTGATCGGATAGCGCTCCCTTCCCTCGATGGTGGTGGAGACGTTCTCGCCGCCGATCGCCGACATGATCGTCTCCTCGGCGTCGGCGATGGAGATGCCGAGCCTCGAGAGCTCCTCGCGCTTGAGCGTGAAGTCGAGGAAGAATCCGCCGGCCGCGCGCTCGGCAAATGCGCTGCGCGTCCCGGGCACTTCCTTGATGATCGCTTCAATCTGCTTGCCTGTCTTCTCGATCACCTCCGGGTCATCGCCCATCACCTTGATCCCCACTGGCGTGCGTATGCCGGTGGAGAGCATGTCGATCCGGGCCTTGATCGGCATCGTCCATGCGTTCGTGACTCCGGGGAAGGCCATCGCCTTGTCCATCTCAGCGATGAGCTCGTCCCAGCTTATCCTGTCGCTCCATATGTGGCGCAGCGGCCCCTTGAGTCTCTCCGGCAGCCATGAGTACCAGCGGCCCTTCTCGCGCCACTCCCCCTTTGGTTTCAGCACCACCGTCGTCTCCATCATCGAAAATGGCGCCGGGTCGGTGGATGTCTCCGCGCGCCCGGCCTTTCCGAATACGCGCTCGACCTCCGGGAAGCCCCGGAGGATCTTGTCCTGTTCCTGGAGGAGATTTGTCGCCTCCGCCACGGATATGCCCGGCAGGGTGGTCGGCATGTAGAGGATCGTGCCTTCGTTCAATGGAGGCATGAATTCGCTCCCCATCATCATGAACGGGGGGATCGCGGTGAGGAGCAGAAGCCCGGCGATCGCGATCGTCTTCTTCGGGCGCTCGAGGATGAATCTGCAGACGGGCTCGTAGACGGCGAAGAGGCGGCGGCTCACCGGGTGCCTCTCCTCCGGATAATAGTTCCCGACCGTAGCGCGGTTGTAGATCCAGGAGAGCCAGCGCGGTTTGAAGTCCTTCCATTCCATGCGCGTGAAGAGCATGCGTATCGCGGGATCGAGCGTCACAGCGAGCACAGCGGCGATGGCCATCGCGAACGTCTTCGAGTACGCCAGGGGCTTGAAGAGCCGCCCCTCCTGGTCGATGAGCGTGAATATCGGCAGGAACGAGACGGCGATCACCAGCAGCGAGAAGAAGACCGACGGCCCGACCTGCTTCAGCGCATCCAGGCGAACCTTGTGGAAGTCTCCCTTCCTTCCGCCGGCGATCCAGCGCTCAAGCTTCTTGTACGCGTTCTCCACCTCCACTATCGCGCCGTCGACGAGGATGCCGATCGAGATGGCGATGCCTGCCAGCGACATGATGTTGACGGTCAGCCCCATGAGGTAAAAGGGGATGAAGGCGAGGATGACGGAGATCGGGATCGTCAGTATCGGCACGACAGCTGACGGGATGTGCCACAGAAATATCAGGATGATGATCGACACGATCGCGATTTCCTCGACGAGCGTGTTTGTGAGCGTGGAGATCGAACGGAGGATGAGCTCAGATCTGTCGTAGGTGGTGATGAGCTTGATGCCCTTGGGGAATGTCGGCTCGAGTTCGGCGAGCCGCGCCTTCACGCGGTCGATGACGTTTAAGGCGTTCTCCCCCTGGCGCATCACAACGATCCCGCCGACGACGTCTCCCTTTCCGTCGAGGTCGGCCACGCCGCGCCTTATGTCGGGGCCGAGCTCCACCTTCCCCAGCTCTGCGATCGTTATCGGCGTGCCGCTCTTCGGATCGCTGCCGACGCCGATCTTTTCGAGATCGCCCACGCTCTTCGCATAGCCGCGGCCTCGCACCATGTATTCGCGACCGGAGAACTCCACGAGCCTTCCGCCGACGTCGTTGTTGTTGCGCCTGATCGCCTGGGCGACGCGTTCGATCGGAATATTGTAGGCGTAGAGCTTCGCCGGATCGAGGTTCACCTGATATTGCCTCACGAACCCGCCCACCGTCGCCACCTCGGCCACGCCGGGAACCGCCTGCAGGTAGTAGCGCAGATGCCAGTCCTGAAAACTCCTGAGCTCCGAGAGATCGTTTTGCCCCGATTCATCCACGAGCGCGTATTGAAAGACCCAGCCCAGGCTCGTGGCATCCGGCCCCATCTCGGTGCGCACGCCTTCGGGGAGGCGGGGCAGGATCTTGCTCAAGTATTCGAGCGTGCGGCTGCGCGCCCAGTATATGTCGGTGCCGTCTTCGAAGATGATGTAGACGTAGGAGAAGCCGAAATCGGAGAAGCCCCGGACGGCTTTCACATTGGGTGCGCCGAGCATAGCCGTGACGATCGGGTATGTGACCTGGTCCTCGATGATGTCCGGGCTCTGGTCCCAGCGCGACAGGATGATCACCTGCGTATCGGATAGATCGGGGATGGCGTCCAGCGGTATGCTCTTGAGGCACCAGGCCGCGGTCGCTATTGCTGCGGCAGTGATAAGGAGCACCGCGAACTTGTTTCGCGCGCAGATTTCGATCAGGCGTTCAATCATGTTCGTGTCCGCCCGCAGGGGATTGGGCCGCCGTAAGCTGCGACTCGGAATCGATGAGGAAGAGGGCGGCGGTCGCGACGACATCTCCTTCATTCAAGCCTTTTTCGACCACATAATTGTCTGAGAGTTCCGGGCCGAGCTCGACTTGGGCCGGCATGAAGTTGTTTTCGCCATGCACGATGAATACGAGCTTCCTCGTCCCTGAATCGATGACCGCGGACTTGGGGACGAGAAGTTTATCGCCCATGTCCTCGCGTATCAGGGCGGTGACGAACATGTTGGGCTTCAAGGATGTTGCATCTCCTGCGATCTCTATCCTGGCGCGCGCGGTCCGCGTGGCGGGGTCGAGCGTGGGGTCGACCGAGCGAATGATTCCGGATCCCATCTGAGTTCCATCCGGAAGCTCGATCTTTGCTGTCTGGCCCGCCTTCACGATCGGGATATCCCTTTCGTGTATGGAGGCGTACACCCACGCGCCCTTCGAGGGCAGCACGAGGTTGTCGTCCGGCCTGCCACGGTGCGCGAGTTCCTTGATCTGATCCTTGCCCATCCCCATGAGCGTGAGGCGCTTCTCAGAGGCCTGGGCAAGCGAGGCATCGCCCGCGCGCCTGGCCTCGATGTATTCGCGCTGCGCCACCACGAGATCCGGATCGAATGCTATCTGCCCCGACGCGCGGATCATGGCGGTCGCGTTTCCCTTTGCGACCTTTGCAGTTTTGACGCCGATCCGCTGCTGCTTATCGCTGTCGATCGTCACCGCCGCCCTTTTTCCCCCCGCCTCAGGCGCCCACGCCGGCGCCGCGTCCTCCGCTTTCTTCACGGGGACGAGCGTCATCCCGCAGATCGGGCATTGACCGGGTTTATCGGAGATGTAGGAGGGATGCATCGGGCAGGTGTAGAGCTGCGTCGCCCCGTGTGTCGCCCTGTGGTGCTCCGCCGCGCGCCATATCCCGAACCCGAAGACGGCGGCGGCGATGATCGCGACCGCCACTGCCATCCATTGAATGCGCGAGCGGTAATTGATTGGAATCATGTGGTCCCCCTAATCGAGCGATGCGCCTACGGCGCGTTCAATATCTGCCTCTGCCTGGGCCGCCTCCACCCTCGAGCGGACGAGCATTAGTTCGGCGTTCGTCAGGCTTCGGATGGCGTCGACCACGCCGAGAAAATCGCCCTTGTTGTCCTTGTATGCCTCCTGCGAGGAGCGAAGGAGCAACCGCGCGCGCGGCACCACAGTCCCGCCATAGATGTCCGCGCCCCTCTTTGCGGCGACGAATCTCGCATGGGCCCCCTTCACCTCCGCCTCTGTCGAGAGGAGCTGTGCCTCCTTCACAGACTCAGCGCGCGCGAGCATCGCCTTCGATTCGCGAACTCCGAAGCGCTGCTTGGAGAGGGACCAGAGGGGCAGAGTGACGCCGGCCCTGCCGTACCATGCGTTCGGCGTCCCTGCCGGGTTGTCCATGAATCCCCACCGGAGCGTAAAGTCGGGCGCATATTGCGATTTGGCTACCGCGAGCCTCGCTCCTTCGGACTCCGTCATCCTTGCGGCCTCGTCTATCTCCGGCCTTTCATTCCGGGCCTTTGCGATCAGGTCATCCACACCCGCTACGCGCTGGATGTGCGGGGGTTCTGCGACTCTGACGGACGGGTCGAGGGGTTGGGCCATGAGCTTTGAAAGGTTTGCGGCGGCTTCGATGCGCTGCTGACCCAGGACAGCCAGCCTTCCCTCGATCTCTCCTAACTCGACGGAGGCGCGTACCGGATCGGCGATAGGGCCCTTTTTGGCCGCGTATGCCTCCTCGGATGAGCCCTTGCTCTGGCGGTAGATCGAGAGGGCTTCGCGGTCTATCGCCTCCTCCTTTGCTACCCTCCACAGATCGAGATAGGCCCGCTTCACCTGTCGGCGTATCTCCTGTGCCGTTGCGGCGTGACCGGCAAGCGCCGCCTCGGCCGCGCGCTTCTCCGCCCTGTAGCCGTAGACGAGCTTGGTGGGGAAGGGGATCTCCTGTTCGACCATGTACTGGACGGTGCCGCGGCTCACGTCTGCGGTGCCCGTGGGGACGCCGATGAAGTCGACCATGAACTTGGGGTCGGGAGGAGTGGCGGCCTGCGGCGGCCGCGCGCTCTTCGCCTCGTATTC
>JAZDOG010000006.1:0-4008 GCA_043798915.1 Pseudomonadota bacterium
GGACAAACTTCTCGAAGACCTGGCAAAAAGACATAACCAAATTATGTACGACATGAGCGCCGAAGGGAAGGCCATGATTGCGTGGGCGGCATTTGTCGCGGATCAAATAGGCGCGAGTCTCAAGAAAGAGGCAGATGCAACAGTAGTCTTGACTGAAAAACAACTTCACATCCGGGAACAGTTCGCCAAGGAATATGCGAAGCTCACCATGACTACCGAGGAAGCCGAAATCGTCTCCCTGAACGTGAAGCTGGAAGAATTTAGAAAAGCGGCAATTTCGGAGATTGAAATCGAGAAGTACAAGCAGGCCGAACTAAGGAACATTAAGCTCCGCGCCCAAAATGAACAGCTCGCCTTAATGGAGGAACTATACAGGGCCACGGCCAATGACAAATACAAGACAGCCGCTCTCAATATCATGGATGAGATATTGAAGGCCGAGGAGGAGAAGAACCGGAAGATTTTGCAAAATGATGATGATGCCTTGTTTCTTCGGGAGAAGCATTACCGTGAGTATGTGGACAAGTTGAAGGGCATGATCGGGGAAGTGATCACCGAAGAGGTGAAGGCGACGGAACAGGCTGTGCACCTTGCGGCGCGAACAGGCGAAACGGCGAGGGAAGCCGCCAGATCAACGGGAATGATTAGCGAGCATGGCTTAGGCGAGATCACAGGCAAATCTTATATCGAAACGTCTTACTATAATTTTAATACCGTGAACAACGCAGCAGCCTCTTATTCCGCCCCTTCCACCTCCGTTGACCCCATGATTGCCATTATGCAAAAAGCGCGATCCCTGCAAATCGAATTGATGAGCGCGGAAGCCGCCTTGATAGCCACCCGACAGGATGAACTTGCCGCCCTCGATGCCTCCCTCCGGCCCCTCCAACAGGCAGTCTATGCCCAGGAGGACCTCGCTGCGGCAACCGAGAAGGCAACCAAGGCGGCTGAGGCGGCAGCCGAAGCGCAGGAACGGGTGATGGCTTCATGGCGGGACCGAGTGGCAACTCTCGTTGACCAGGGGCAATCAGTCAGGGATTTCCTGGCCACTCTCGGAGCTACTGGCACAGCCGCCACGTTTACCGCCGCCCGTTCTGCCTACGCCTCCGACCTCATGGCAGCGCGGGCGGGAGATGCAGATGCCTACTCCCGGATCACGTCAAGCGCAGGAGCCTACATTTCCGCCGGCATGAGCAGGGCAACAAGTGCCCTCGATCAAGCCCGCCTCGTCGCTCAAGTGCGGTCGCAACTAAGCGGCCTTGAACCCGTGACAAGGCTTGATGAGAATATCGAACTCCTGAAACTCATCGACAAGAGCACAGCGAAGACGGCGACGGCTACCGAAAGCCTGAAACTCAACGGAATCAAAGCGAATTTTGATTTATCACAGGTAATCACCTTCATCGCCAATTCCGAGGGTATCCCGGATGACCTCCGGCGACTCATCACCGATCAGACAAAAGATTATCAGGTATGGCTCAAGTCCGCCCTGGATTCGTCCGTGAGCGACGATCTCAGGCGTATCCTTATCGATGGGGCAGGGCAATATGTCGCAACCGTCAAGGCGATCATGGGGACTGCTGACCCCAATGCACAAAAGCTGGCGATCGCGGCGACAGGGGAATACATTACCATAGTCAAGGCGTCCCTCGGGGTAGTGGACGCGGAAAGCCGGACTCTCGCCCTCACCGCCGGGAATTCCTTTTTGACAACCGTTGGGACGGCACTCGGGATCGTGGACCCTACTGCACGCGCGCTGGCCCTCAATACAAGCAATACCCTCGCGGCAACCATAAATGCCTCGATCGGCGTAGTGTCCGCCGATACCCGCAAGCTCGCCCTCGATTCATTGAATACCATTACAGCGACGATCAATGCTGCGATAGGGGCGGCGGATGCCACGACACAGGCGCTCGCGCTGAATACGACAAATGCAATCATGGCAACCGTGAACGCAGCTCTCGGCACGGTGAATGCCGACGCGAAAAAGCTCGGCTTGAACGCTGCCAACACTCTTGCGGCTACCGTGACCGCCGCCATGGGGCTGAAGGACCCCACCGCTGTCTCTCTGGCGATGAACCAGGCGAACACCATAGCGGCGACGATCACGGCGGCGCTCGGGCAGGCTGACTCGTCGGCGCTAACACTCGCTCTTGGGGATGCAAACACTTTTGCGGCGCTCATCACTGCTAAGCTCAGCACGGACTATGAGACGACAAAGGCACTGGCATTCTACAACGCGGCAGCGGTGCGGACAGTTGTATCAACTATCGAGACCTCTCCCTCGTACTACGTCCCCGGGAGCTATGACAACCGATACAGCCCCCCGGTGTGGTCCCCAGGCAGGCAGGTTCCCGCGCATGGGTTCATCCTCTATAACGACGGGAGTAAGGACTATTACGCTCAGGGCGGCGTTTTTGATAGCGGCATAGTCACCCGCCCAACTGCATTCAATAATTCCATGATGGGTGAAAATGGCCCGGAAGCGATCATGCCCCTTGTGCGAGGGCCTGAAGGGCTCGGGGTGCGGGCAGAAGGAAATGTAGTGATGATCGAAGAGCTGCGCAGGCTTCGGGATGAGGTTGCTAAGCTCCGGGCCGAAAATAAAGCCGAGAATTTACAGCTTGTAAAGAACACCGGGAAAATGGCCGGTGTGTTGACCAGGTGCGAGAGCCAAGATGGAGCATTAACAACGGTGGCCGCTACATGAAGATCATCCGCCCGATAACCCTGACTGAAGCGATGCTCACGGCGTCCAACGTCCCGAATGTGGATGACATCGGGACGAGCGCGACGGCGCTCTTGATTGAGGTTGCCTCAAAAACCTTTGTCACTCAGGCGGGTCTCGGATTCGTAGCCGGCGAATGGGTGAAGGCGTACAGCACCGCAACCCCCGCTAATTATATGTATGGGAAAGTGACCTCGTATAGCGGCACTTCCCTTGTGGTCAATATGACCGTCAACGGCGGGGCGGGGACTCCTGCGGATTGGAAAATTTCTTATGGTTGGAATGTCGGCGCCGCTTACCTCGCCGGGGATCAAGTCCAGATTTCAACGGGCGTGCAAAAAATCTATGAGGCCCTGGTAAATGTGACGGGTGGATCGTCCCCCGAAGTCGATGTCCTCGCCGCTGTTCCGAAGTGGCTGGAAGTCAGCGCCACGAACCGCTGGAAGGCGTTCGATCAGAAAGTGGGATCGCAGACATCGCAAGCGACCTCAATTACCTATACGATCACACCGGGGGAGGTCGCTGATGCGATTGCATTTCTAAATCTTGATGCTGTAACAGTCCGGGTCGTTTCAACTGATCCGATTGAAGGCGTTGTCTATGATGAAACGATTGATTTACTTTCAACCGTTATCACCGGAATCTCATCGGTTTATGATTGGTATACCTATTTTTTCAGCGCAATCTTTAAGCGGGTTGATATCGTTCTTTTAGATTTGCCGCCTTATCTGAATACGGTATTGGATATTACTGTTATTTATACGGGCGGGACGGCCAAGGTCGGCGGGATTGTCATAGGTGTGCAAACAAATCTCGGCGAGACGCAATACTCGCCTTCTATCGGCATTCACGATTATTCGATCAAGGAAGCGGATGCCTTTGGAGTTCTGACGGTTACGCAGCGGGCTTTCAGCAAAAAAATGTCATGTGATGTGCTGGTTGAAAGCGCCTCGATTGCCGATGTTCAGAACTTACTTGCATCTTATCGATCCACGTTGCTTGTCTGGATCGGTAGCGAAGATTATCCAAGCCTCATTATTTATGGCTTTTTCAAGGATTTCAATATCGTTATCGGATATCCGACATTTGCCATCTGTAATATCGAAGTGGAGGGCTTGACTTAAAAAGGAGAAAATAAAATGGCTATCACACCACTACCCACACCACCCAGCAGATCCGCACCCTTGACATTTTCAACCTTGGCAGATGCCTTTATTGCCGCCCTTGTCACCTTTAGGACTGAATGCAACGCTGCCGCCGAAGCGATGGACTTGAATGAT
>JAZDOG010000009.1:0-8769 GCA_043798915.1 Pseudomonadota bacterium
CCCACCACAGCGCGCCATCCGTCTGTGCCGAATTTGATTGAGGTCATTTGAGATTCTCCTGTTCCCCTCCTTTGTAAGGAGGGGATAGGGGAGGTAGATCAGCATTGAATCGGCGGTGGTACCCACCCCACCACACCAAAAAAACGGGGGGGTTTGCAAATCCTAAATTTAAACACCCCCCCCCCCCTTTTGTCTGGGTTGGTTGGGGGGGGTACACCGCCGATTCAATGCTGATCTACCTCCCCTATCCCCTCCTTACAAAGGAGGGGAACAGGAGAATCTCAAATGACCTCAATCAAATTCGGCACAGACGGATGGCGCGCTGTGGTGGGAGAAGATTTCATCCCCGAGAACATCATGAAGGTCGCGCAGGCCTTCGCAGACCTCTATCCAACCCTTCCGAAGAGCGGCAAGCCGGTCGCGATCGGCTACGACCGCAGAAACAAAAGCCCCGAGACGGCGGAGATAATCGCGTCGGTCCTCTTGGGCAACGGCATCCCGGTGATCCTCTCCACAACATTCTGCCCGACGCCGGCGGTGTCGTGGGTTGTGAAAACTTCAGGCTGCACCTCCGGGGTCATGGTCACCGCGAGCCACAATCCCCCGAGATGGAACGGCATCAAGTTCAAGGAGGACAACGGCGGCGCGGCATCTGGCGAATTCGTGAAGCCCATCGAGGACAAGATTGAGTCGAACGAAAAGGCCGGCCGCAAACCCCAGACGGCCGAATTCAAGAGCAACCCGTCGCTTGCGCGCTTCGACCCGTTTTCGGAATATCTGCAAAGCTTCTCCAAATTCGTGGACATCGACAGGATAAAGAAGAGCGGCATGAAGGTCATGATCGATCCGCTCTTCGGCTCGGGATGCGGATTCTTCCCGAAGCTCCTGGGCGACATGGTGACCGAGATCCACAATGCGGCCGATTTTAATTTCGGGGGTTTGAACCCGGAGCCGATCCCGCCCAACACCAACGAGCTCATGGAGCGCGTGAAGTCCGGCGGTTTCTCCTGCGGGATACTCACCGACGGCGACGCGGACCGGACCGGCGCCGTCGACGAGAATGGAAACTTCGTCACCACTCACGAGGTCTTCTCGCTGCTGGTGCGCCACTGCGTGAAGAACAAGAAGTGGAGCGGCAAGATAATAAAATCGATCTCGACGACGATGATGATCGACCGGCTGGGCAAGAAATACGGCATGCCGGTGCAGATCACACCGGTCGGCTTCAAATACATAAGCCCCGCCATGAAGGCGCCCGGCGTCCTGGTCGGCGGAGAGGAGAGCGGCGGCTTCGGCTTCCCGCGCCACATCCCGGAGCGCGACGGCGTCTTCTCTGGCCTGCTGCTCCTGGAACTCATGGCGACCACGGGCAACACGCTCGGCGGGCTCGTGAGCCAGCTCCAGGATGAGTTCGGCCCATGTCGCTACAGGAGGATGGACCTGCATCTCTCCGCCGGTGAAATAGAGAAGGCGCGCGAGAAGATGAAGTCGCTGGACATCAAATCGATCGGGAATCTCAAGGTCGCCAGACACGAGACGATGGACGGCCATCATTTCTTATTCGAGGACGAGAGCTGGCTTCTCTTCCGCACATCAGGCACAGAACCGCTCGTGCGAATCTACGCCGAGGCCCCCTCCTTCGACCAGGTCGAAGCGATGCTCGCAGAGGGAAAACGGCTGCTGGGGCTGTGAAGGGAATATATGAACAAGACCATTCGCTGGCAGCAGAGGTTTGAAAATTACGAGAAGGCCTTTGCACAGCTTGAAAAGACCATTGCTATAAAAAAACCCAACGATGCCGAACGGGCTGGATTGATTCAGTTTTTCGAGGTATCGTTTGAACTCGCGTGGAAGACGCTCAGGGATTATCTGGAATCCGCGGGCTATACGACCCAGAGCCCGCGCGATGCGATCAAACAGGCATTTCAGAGCCAGCTGATTTCCAACGGCGAAGCCTGGCTCGAGGCATTGGACAACCGCAACCTAACGGTTCACACGTATGACGAAAAAACGGCGGTCAAAATTGAAACGCTCATACGCAAATCGTATTACCCCGAATTGAAGGCATTCCATAAAGACTTCGGAAAGAAAAAGACATGATCCCGGGTCTCGCGAAGAAAGAAAACGAAACCGTCTCGTCTGTCTTCAGGAAATTTCGGGACATCACCGAGGTTGTCATCTTCGGTTCACGGGCGATGGGGAATTTTAAGGCCGGATCGGATGTCGATCTCGCTCTCAAAGGAAATATCGATGAAACAGTGCGCGCGCGGGTATCGAACGAGTTGAACGAAGAGACAACGCTCCCGTATAAATTCGATATCATTATATACGATCAGATTGAATCAGCCGAACTCAAGGAACACGTCGATCGATTGGGAAAAGTGACCTATCAAAAATATTGCGCGAGCAACCGCCGATGCAGCGATATTGCATAGAGCGGAATATTGATGATCTTGCCGTCAATTTTTAAATTCTTGAGCGTGGTGCGGCAAAGGAATTTTGGCTGAAAGCGGTCATCGAACGATTTGAGGCTCTTGCTCCTGACATTTATTCCCGATTTCACTTCCAGGGGATAAACAGACTGTTCCCTTTCACAAACAAAATCAATTTCAGCTATCCCCGCCTCATTTTTCCAGTAATACAGGTTTTCATCGAACGTGGACGTCAATTGCCCGGCAACGTAATTCTCCACAAACGCGCCGCCGAATTCATTGAACAGGGCGTTCCCCTGTGACAGCGCTGCAGCGGGAATATTCGCCATCGCGCCCAGGAGGCCGACATCGAGAAGGTAGACCTTGAAACTGCTCCTGTCGAAGTAACCGCTCAATGGGCTCTTGCACGCCGACAACAGAAAGGATCTGAGAATCAACCCGGAATGATCCAGCCAGAGGAGCGCATTCTCGTAATCCCTGGCCCGGGCGCTCTTGCGCACGGCGGAGAACATGAACTTGTTATTCTCTCTGGCCAATTGCGATGGAACCGAATTCCACAGGTCGGTCAGCTTCGGTATATCTGAAGACGGCGCGTGTTTTGCAAAATCCAGGATGTACGAGTCTATTATTTCCTTGTGTATTTTTTTCACCTCCAGGACATCGTTCTGTTCGGAATAATACCGCACCGCCTCAGGCATCCCCCCGACAAAGTAATATCTTCGCAAAAGCTTTATGAGCTCTTCATGCAGCGGTTCGGACAACGGAGAAATTGCATCCAGCCCTTCGAGCAGGCCCCTGTATTCTGACTTGTGGACCGCATCCAGAAATTCCAGAAAAGTCATCGGATGGAGGGTGAGAAAATTGACCTTCCCCACTGGAAACGATTTTGGAGCAGACAGTTTCACGCCCAGAAGCGACCCCGCGGCTACGATATGAAAATCGCCGGCCTGTTCCTCGAAGTATTTGAGCGAGTTCAGGGCATTGTTTGAGACCTGAATTTCGTCAAAAAATATAAGATCAGCGACCGGCCTTATCTTCTTCCCGATGTAAACCGACAGATTTTCGATGATGTCTGCCGGCTTCAAGTTCTCGCTGAAAAAACCCTCCAATTTTGAATCCTCATCAAAATTGAAATACAGGAGGTTTTCATACTCTTTATTTCCAAACTCCTTCAGGATGTAGGTCTTGCCGGTCTGCCGCGCCCCCTTGAGCAACAAAGGCTTTCTCCTTGGGGAGGTCTTCCATTCCAGCAGTTCGTTGTATATATCTCTCTTCATACCACCAAAGTACCAAAAATATCCATTAATGTCAATTATTAGTACGAAATATGTGGTGATTATCCCCTTTTACATACCAAAAAAGTGAAGACCAAAACTCACCCTATGGATCTCACCTGGCGGATCAGTGCGTAAATAGATATAATATATTGTAATTAAAGGTATTTTTTTGCTCCGTCTGACGGGTATTCTACCCGCATGCCAGGGAATAAGCGGTGACATCGCGCACGGCGTCGGCGAAAGTTTGGTCGGCCGAAAACTCCTCTTCCGTGACGATGATGATGAAGGGACCTGCGATAGCGTGAAGGTCGTCGCCCGGATGGACATCGCGATAAGCGACCACACCCTCGCGCGCGACCGGGGCCGTAATCGCGTCGGCCTTGCGGAGCAGCTCCATGAGTTTTGCGTGAGAAGCCTTCGGAACCCGCAGGCACCCCACCGCCTTCAGCACGCGCATCTCCTCGATGAACTTCACGATATCAGGATGAAGGATTTCCATCTAGCCTCCCCGTACAATTATTATTGCGTGATTGTCGTCACCGACCGCAAGATTGTCAAGGACGCTCCGCGCTGGAGGCCACGAACCTCTTGATAAATTCCGAGATGAGCGCCGGCAGTTCCAGCGGATTGCTCTCCACGAGATGCACCGGAAATTCCCGCCGCACAGTATCCATCCCGCCGCCGATCCCGACTCCCACGACGAGGATGCCCTCTTTGCCCGCCGCCTCCACCTGTTCGCGAACCGTCGGCCCGATGGCATGAGTCTCTTCCCCATCCGTCAGGACGAAGACCACGTCGATCGCCTCTTTGGGATTTTTCCTCCGCGCCTGCCTCGCGCGCTCGATCACGCCCGCGACACCATCCCTCAAATTGGTTGCCCCTTGGCCCCAGTAGCGATGGAAGATGTCGTTGAAAAATTCGTTCTTCTCGTCGGGGGTCGCCGCCCGCTGGCGCAGGTGCTCATTCCGAATGGCGTCGATGTAGGCCCCGAGCGACCCGGGGGCATGAGCCGACGGCGAAGAGGGCTCGCCCGGTTTCGCCGCGTCGTCCTTGGGCTTTCCGCTCGCCGCATCGCGCGCCTTGACATTGTACTAAAGGTATTGTACTAAAAGTACAACCAAAAAGCGGAGGGGCATATGTTCAAGTACGATGTTCTCATCGAGCGGGAAGATATCTGCAATTACGAAACTGAGATCGCAACTCTCAATCGGCATGTCATAAACAGCGGGAAAGTCGTCCTGATCGCGCCAAGGCGCTATGGCAAAACGTCCATCGCTGTCAACGTCATAGGCAAAGGATTTCTCTCCAAAAAGAAAAAAGGCATTTTCTGCTACGCGAACCTTCAGGAGGTCGCCGACCTCGACTCCATTGCAGTGCGTCTCACCCATGCGCTCGAATACGCGGTCAACCAGGCCTTCCCGGTCAAGTCGCGCCTGCTGAAAGCCATCGACGCATTGAAGCTGCTCAAACCCCAGGTGAACATCGATCCGGCATCGGGCGAACCAGCGCTGTCGCTTTCGCTCGGGAAAAGCCCGCACAAGGAACTGGCGGACATCTTCGAGACGATGAGCTCTCTTTCAGAGAGATACTCTCTTCTTCTGTGCTTAGACGAATTGCAGGACGTGGCTGCGATCCCAGAGGCGGAGGCGTTCCTGCGCGGTTTTCTTCAGACCATGGTGAAGAGCCCGGTCCTCGTGTCTGGATCCAAAAAGCATCTGCTTGCGAACATATTCCTGGATGAAAGGAAGCCGCTGTATAATTGGGGAAAGACCGTAGAACTGAAGCCCATCCCTGTTGATAAATGGAAAGGGTATATCATTGCGCGTTTCAGGACCAAGAAGCTCTCGATCACGGATGAAGCGCTCAAGGCCCTCCTGGATGGGGTGTTCTTCATACCTAATTACGTATGCAAGATTTGTTCGGAACTGCACGACATCCATTCGAATCACGAAATATCGAAAGAGGACGTAAGTTGCGCTATCCACAAAATATACCTTGATACCCAGAGCCTCTACGCCGAGAAGATATCGTTCCTCACGCGCAATCAGCTCAAGTTTCTTGTCCTGCTGGCAAAGGAAACATACATAAAAGAAATCACAGCCAAAGATGTGGTGGGCAAGTGCAATCTGTCCACGCGAGGCATTTCACAAATCGCGGGGATGCTGCTTGATAAAGGTTATGTCGAAAGGGAGGAAAAGGGTATGCGTGTCGCCGATCCGTTCTTTGCACACTACTTATCGCGGGAGTTCTGAATAAGATCACCCCATGGAAAAATTTTCTCGAGATGCTTTGAAGCGGATAAGTTTTATAGGGGGTTTCTTCGCCTTGCTTTTTTCGCGCGCAGCGGCTAATCAGGACCGACTATGCCCCATGACAGCATCGTCGTCCGCGGCGCGCGGATGCACAATCTCAAGAACATCGACGTCACGATCCCGAAGAACAAGCTCGTCGTGATCACTGGACTCTCCGGCTCGGGCAAGAGTTCGCTCGCGTTCGACACGATCTACGCGGAGGGACAGCGCCGCTACATCGAATCCCTCTCGGCGTACGCGCGCCAGTTCCTTGGCCAGATGGAGAAGCCGGACGTCGATTCGATCGACGGGCTCTCGCCGGCCATCTCCATCGAGCAGCGCACCGCATCCAAGAACCCGCGCTCCACGGTCGGCACGTCGACGGAGATCTACGATTACCTGCGCGTCCTCTTCGCGCGCGTGGGCAGGCCGCACTGCCACAAGTGCGGGAGGCCGATCGAAGGGCAGACGACCTCGCAGATGGTCGACCGCGTGATGGAGCTGCCCAATGGAACGCGCATCGCCCTGCTCGCGCCGATCGCCTCCGGCCGCAAGGGAGAGTTCGCAAAGGAGCTCGCGACGCTGGCCAAACAGGGGTTCGTCCGCGCTCGCGTGGATGGCGAGACCGTTGAACTCGCAGAGGCGCCAAAGCTCGACAAGAAAAAGAAGCACGACATCGACCTCTACGTCGACAGGCTCGAGGTGAAGGAATCGGTGAAATCGCGCCTGGCGGATTCTCTGGAGACGGCGCTCAAGCATGGCGAGGGGATCGTAAAGGTTGTGACCGCGCGCGATGAGATCCTCCTGTCAGAGAAAAACTCCTGCCCGCATTGCCGGATCAGCCTCCCGGAGATCACGCCCCAGCTCTTCAGCTTCAACAGTCCTCGGGGCGCATGCACGGCCTGCGACGGCCTTGGAGTCCGGCGCTATTTCGATCCGGACCTCATCGTGCCGAACCGGCATCTGTCGCTGCGCGAGAACGCGATCGCTCCGTGGCAGAAGATGAACCCGACCGCATACATCGGGCTCTGCGAGGCGCTCGCGAAGCACTACGGCTTCGACATCTACACGCCCTTCGAGAAGCTCCCCGAGAACGCGCAGCAGGCGATCCTCTCCGGCTCTGGCGACGAGAAGATCCGTTTCTCCTATGACGAATCCGGCGAGAGAAGGCACATCTACAGCACGCCGTTCGAGGGGATCGTGCCGCACCTGGAGCGCCGCTGGCTCGAGACGACGTCCGACTGGGTCCGCGAGGACATCGAGCGATACATGAACATGCGCCCCTGCCCTTCGTGCAAGGGCGCGAGGCTCGGGGCCTGGGGCCTGGCCATCACCGTCGGCGAAAAGAGCATCGCTGAGGTCGCCGCGCTCTCCGTCGCCGAATGCCGGAAATTCATCCGCTCGATCGATCTCGCAAAGAAGGAAAAAAAGATCGCGGAGCGGATCTTCAAGGAGATAACCGAGAGGCTCTCCTTCCTTGAGGAGGTCGGGCTCGACTATCTGACGATCGACCGCGCCAGCGGCACGCTCGCCGGCGGCGAGGACCAGCGCATCAGGCTCGCGACTCAGATCGGCTCCGCGCTCACCGGCGTGCTCTATGTCCTGGACGAGCCGTCGATCGGGCTGCACCAGCGGGACAACCATCGCCTCCTCGCGACGCTTGAGAAGCTCCGCGACTTGGGAAACACGGTCCTGGTCGTCGAGCACGACCGCGACACTATGCTCGCCGCGGACCACATCATCGACTTAGGGCCAGGCGCAGGCGTGCATGGGGGCGAGATCGTGGCGCAGGGCACTCCCGCCGAGATCATGAAGAACAAGAACTCGCTCACCGGCCATTATCTCGCGGGGAGAAACGAGATCGAGGCCCCGAAGGGCCGAAGGGCGCCCTCCGACAGGTGGGTGACGGTGGAGGGGGCGTCTGCGAACAACTTAAAGGACATAGATGTCTCGTTTCCCCTGGGCCTTTTCACCGCAGTGACCGGCGTCTCCGGCTCCGGAAAATCGACGCTCGTGAACGACACGCTGCTCGCCGGTTTGAGCCAGCGCATCTCGCGATCGAAGGAAGCCGCGGGGGCAATGCGGGACCTCAAGGGCTGGGAAAAAATCAAGAAGGTGATAAGCATCGACCAGACGCCGATCGGCAGGACGCCGCGCTCCAACCCGGCCACCTACACCGGCGTCTTCACCTTCATCCGCGATCTCTACAGCCAGCTTCCGGAAGCGAAGGCGCGCGGCTACAAGCCGGGCCGGTTCTCCTTCAACGTCAAGGGGGGCCGTTGCGAGGCGTGCGAGGGTGACGGCATCTTGAGGATCGAGATGCACTTCCTCCCCGACGTCTACGTCGAGTGCGAGGTGTGCGCAGGACTTCGGTTCAACCGCGAGACGCTCGAGATAAAATACAAGGGCGCGTCGATCTCGGACATACTGAAGATGACGATCGCCGAGGCGCACCGCTTCTTCGAAAACATATCTGCGGTCCGCCATAAACTGGAAACGCTCATCGAGGTGGGGCTCTCCTACGTGGAACTCGGCCAGTCGGCCACCACGCTCTCCGGCGGCGAGGCGCAGCGCATAAAACTCTCGCGCGAGCTGGCGCGCCGGTCCGCCCTCTCTGGGGAGGAGGGTTCGGACGGCAAGACCCTCTATCTCCTGGACGAGCCGACGACCGGCCTCCACTTCGCCGACACGCAGAAGCTCCTCGACGTCCTCGACCGCCTCGTCGAAGCGGGCAATACCGTGATCGTGATCGAGCACAACCTTGACGTC
>JAZDOG010000026.1:0-19232 GCA_043798915.1 Pseudomonadota bacterium
TCTTTCCGTTCCGCCGCCGCTGGTCGCTCTGGATGCTCGGCATGCGCATCGCGATCGACGTTGTATGGATCGACAACGGGCGCGTCGTCGGCATCGAGCGAGGCATAGCCCGCCCCCCCAATGTCCGCGAGTCCTTGACGCTGCACACCTCTCCTCTGCCGGTCCTCATGGCGCTGGAACTCGCGGCGGGCAGGCTTCCGCCAGGCGTCGCAATCGATGGAAAATTCAGATGATGTTGACAATTTGGCAATAAGATGTTTATGCGACGCGAGCTGTTACGGGAAATGGAGACAGGATGAGGCCAGCAGGGGAAGGTTCCAACAGGATTGAAGGCGGGGCGCGCACGCCGGCTGTTGCGCCTGCCGACGATTCAGCCGAGTTGACCGCCGAAGATGTGGCGGCAGAATCTGTTTCCAAAAATAAATATCTCGAAAGTGCTGTTGCAGGCCGTCGGCCTGCTCCCTGGTATCGAAGGGCTTTTTCGGGGTTTCTCTCCATGTTTGTGGAAGCGAACCCGCCCGCATCGGGTGTCTTTGAAGATGCGGGGCTTGTGCTGCGCAGTGGGCTGTCTCTCGTGGTGGTCGACAGCTCCTCGATTAAAAACTATCTAAGGCTTTTTGAGGCGGCGGGGCACCGTTCCGGCGGCCTGCTCGGGCTCATAAGGGATCCGGACATAATATTTGCCCGTTCGAACGCTCATGGAAATGCTGGAAACAAACATGCGGATATCGATGGCATGTCTCCGAGCGATTTCTTCAGGGCGAGAAACGAGGCTGCCCATGCCGGAAAGGAAGATCTCCGCTCCCTGGTGCTGCTCTACAGGAATTTCCTTAGACAGACCGCGGATGGACTTCAAAGCTCAACCGACCTTTCCAATACAATGGGTTCCTGGAATGAAAGGGCCAGGCGCTCGCTTCAGACCCTCCTTGTTGTTCTGGAATCCATCCGGAACGAATCGCCCAAACTGGTGGCCGAGCTTGCGCACCATGCGGCACTCGCCGATCTTGCTGCAATCCGGGAGGGCCTCGTGAGGAAGCTGGGCCCCGACCCGAGCCTCTGGGATGAAGCCATCTCTGCACACAGAAAAAGGAGCCCTGGCGCTGAAATCGGTTTTGAGGGCGCTATGACATCCGGCGATCCTGCTCTGTTTGCAGATCATCCGCTGTTCGATCCGGCGGTGCGGGCTGCGCCGCAGAGACTGGGCGGACCTGGAAAGCTGGACAATGATTTTAAACGGGTCGCCACACACGACGGTTCGCTGCTCTTCGCGCGGGATGAGACATTTCCTGCAGGTCGCCCGCAGGCGAGGGTCACGGGCGATCCGGCCAGCCTGGCTGAAATTGCCGAGAGGCTCATCGCGGCGAACGGCGGCACGAACCTCGACAGCGCAGGCGACGCATATTTTCCGGTCAACCAGGCCATCAGCCAAATGAGGGCCTTTCCCTCTTCTCTGGACACGTGGCCGAATGAACTCGACCTCGCGAACGCGACGGCGATCGCCTTTCTCTTCAACGAAGGCACCATGATGCACGAGCTCGTGTTTGGGCACAGCCACAACTTTATCCGCAGTGTTGGAAATAATGTTCCTTCGCTCCAGGAATCTCTCGTCCCTCGCATGTTGGAATGGGTGCTCGACACCTATCGCAAGGATGCTTCGTATGAGAGGCCGTTTCTCGTATCTTCTTCGCCGGACGCCGAGTCGATCCTTGTCTCGATAAGGAATGCGGCGAGGCAGGCGGGGCCGGAAATATATTCGACGGTTGTGTCCGCATTGCGGACGCATGACGTGTTTTCATCTGCCATGGAAGGCAAAGATGTGCATGAGGTGCGCGCGGGCGTCACGGTCGATCGAAAGGGGAAGCTTGCAGCGATAGTGGTGCAGCTCTTCGACGAGCCTGACGGCTTTCTGGATACTTCGCCGGTCACTGTCCTTGAAGGGCGGATCGATTCCGACGGGGGCCTCAGATGGACGACGGAGCTCCACGATTCCGCGCCGCGTCACATCGACGCGTTTCCTTTGGCCCCGGAATTTCCTGTGGGGCTGACGCCGAAAATGATCAGAAACAGAGGCAACCCGGCCGGCGGCAGAGGAGGCCCCGCAGGCTCCGGAAACGGCGGCCCGGTACCTTCAGGCGGCCCTTCCGGCAGCACGCCACCCACAGGCGGGTTGGCTGCGAGGGCGTCTACAGATGGGGAAATAAGGGTGGCAGGCGTCTCTGGCGTGAATGTCCCCAGACATAAAGGTGTTCCCGTTGTGCATCATCGCTCGGCCGCAGCCAGCGCAAGGGAAGCTGCGCAGCACGCGATCAGCGGCGGAGAAGCGGTCTATGATCAGGGCTTGCCGGCAGCATTTCTCCCGCCTGTCGCCGTCGAAGCGCTGCCCATTATCGTTTTTTAACAGGCATAAAAATATCCTACAGTTGAAAACGCTGCGCGAGACGTGCATAATGACCCGCCTATGGTGAAGAATCCAAAAGATCGACAGGGCAGCAAGAAGAGCAAGGCGCGAAAGGCCGTGAAACTTCCGGTCCGCGGCAAGAAGGGTGCGGTCGGAAAAGCGAAGGGCGCGGCTAGCCCGAAGAAGGTCGTCAAAGGCAAGGGGCCGAGGCTCGCGACAAAGGCCGGGAGGGAGCTTCGCGAAGTTGCAGCGTCTGTCTCCGCCTGCCTGACGGAGACAGGCCACGATCCAATCCTCACCGGCAGCGCCTGCGCTGCCATCTACGGCGGCAAATCCATCAAGCCGCAATCGATCGAATTCGTCATAAAGGATTACGCGGTCGATGCGGTCAATGTTGCGATGGAGAAGCTCGGCTTCGTCGCCAGGAGCGATCATTCGTTCATAAAGAAGGATTGTCCGTTCGAGATCGTGCTCGTGCCGGCGCCGGTCGTCGCGGGCGACGACGTTGTGAGCATTTTCGATGCAGTCAGGACCGCCGCCGGATCGATCAGGCTGCTCAACCCCACGGATTGCGTCCGCCAGAGGCTCTCGGCCTTTTATCGCTGGGGCGATCGCGAGGCCCTCCTCGAAGCGCTGCGCGTCAGCCGGCGGCATAAGGTGGACATGGATCTCATCCGGCGCTGGTCGGATTGGGAGTGGGCCGCCGACGGATTCGAAGAATTTACAAAATCCCTTTAGCCTAGACCCCCGACAACTGACCATCTGCGTCGTTGCCAGCAAACTAGCGATTCTCAGTCTGGTAATTAATTCGTATATTTTACAATAACGACATTAAAATATGCATCCGTATCGGGGGCTACGGATACGCCTGGTCCAAAAGTATATATGTTGCCTCCGTCAGGATATCCGGCGAGATACCCGACTGCATATGCATTGCCGTCGGGATCCTGCGAAACTCCCTTGAACTCTGAATCATCATAATCATAGCCCCCGTCCACAACCGAAACCGTATTTGCCGATTGCGCCGTGCCGCTCGTGTTATATTTTACAATGACGACATTAGGACCCGAATAATTGGCGGTTGCGGTTACGCCTGCTCCAAAAGTATATGTGCCGGTGTTGTCGATCTCCCCGGACGCATATATATTGCCGCTGGCATTCACCGAAACTGCATCGAAGAATGAATTGTTCACTCCGCCGGAAACCGTCTTTGCCCATTGCGCCGTGCCGCCCGTGTTATATTTTGCAATGACGACATTAGTGCCTCCAGTATCGCCAGCTGCAGTTACGCCTGCTGCAAAAGTATATGTGCCGGCTCCGCTGATATACCCGACCGCATATGAATTGCCGTCGGTATCCGCCGAAACTCCAGCGAACGACGAAATACTTCCTCCGCCGGAGACCGTCTTTGCCCATTGCGCCGTGCCACTCGTGTTATATTTTACAATGACGACACTAAAGGCGCCTGCAACATCGCCAGTTGCAGTTACGCCTGCACCAAAAGTAAATGTGCCGGTTCCGCGGATATGCCCGGCCGCATATGCATTGCCGCTGGCATCCACCGAAACTCCCTTGAATCGTGAAATGGCATTTCCGCCGGTAACCGTTTTTGCCCATTGCGCCGTGCCGCCCGTGTTATATTTTACAATGACGACATTGTCGTTGGCTGCATAATCGGCGGCTGCGGTTACGCCTGCTGCAAAAGTAAATGTGCCGGCTCCCTTGATCGTCCCGACCGCATATGCATTGCCGTCGGTGTCCACCGAAACTCCATTAAACACCGAAATACTTCCTCCGCCGGTAACCGTCTTTGCCCATTGCGCCGTGCCATTCGTATTATATTTTACAATGACGACATTCTGGCCGCCTGCATAATCGGCGGCTGCAGTTACGCCTGCTCCAAAAGTAAATGTGCCGGCTCCGGTGATATACCCTGCCGCATATGCATTGCCGCTGGTATCCGCCGAAACTCCAAAAAACTCCGAAGCATTCCCTCCGCCGGTGACGGTTTTTGCCCATTGCGCCGTGCCGCTTGTATTATATTTTACAATGACGACATTATTGCCGCCTGCATAATCGGCGGCTGCGGTTACGCCCGCTCCAAAAGTGAACGTGCCGGTTCCGTAGATAGCGCCAACCGCATATGAATTGCCGCTGGTATCCACCGAAACTCCATCGAACACTGAATCTTTCACTCCGCCGGTATCCGTTCTTGCCCACATCGATGCCGCCGCTGCGCAAGTGAGTATAATGCTGGAGACGTTGGCGCCGTTTATGGCTCCGCCTCCATTGCCGTCGTCGCCGCCAGTGACAACGCATGTCTGGCCGGCGGGCTGCGTGCTGACCGTGACCGCATAGCCTGCATGATCTGCAAGCTGCGTGTCGAATGTGAAGGCGCCGTTCGCGTTTATTGATTCGTCGTCCGTTGCGTTGTCCTGGAGCACGACCGTTCCGGTCAATCCGGCCACTGTTCCGCCGACGGAGTATGTGTCTGTCGAGCATGTCACGTTGGCGTTCGTGATGTTCGCAGCGCTTATTGTGCCCGAGGGGTTCGCTACCGTGCAGGTCTGGCCGGCGGGCTGTGTCTTCACGGTCACGCTGTAAGCCGCGCCGTTCGCAAGTGCCGTGGAAAACGAATAAGCGCCGCTGGATGTGAGCGACAGGTCGTCGCCGCCGTTGTCCTGCAGGACGAGCGTTCCGGTCAACCCGGCCACTGTCCCGCCGACGGAGTATGTGGGATTGGCCGTCCACTTCGCGTAGAGCGTTACATTGACCGCACCCATGGCCAATATTTGCGCCTGTGTATATGTGGTCCCGCCTCCGTCCGCCTGTGTGTTCCAGCCCGAGAAGGCAAAGCCGGTTTTTACGAGGGCGCCTGTATTGGCGAACACCGTGGCAGCCATTCCCTGCTCATAGTTGGTCGTGTCGGTCGGCACAGCGCCGCCGGCATTGGCGTTGCCGTCGTAGGTGACCGTGTATGTGGGATTGTTCGTCCACCTCGCGTAGAGCGTCACATTGTCCTCACCCATGATGAATGTTTGCGCCTGCGTATAGGTGGTCCCGCCTTGGTCATCCCGTGTGTTCCAGCCCGAGAAAACATAGTAATCTTTTACGAGACCTCCGGTATTGCCAAGGGTCGTGACGACCTCGCCCGGCATGTACGTGATCGTGTCGGTCGGCGCAGTGCCGCCACTATTGTAGTTGCCGTCATAGGTTACGGTGTATGCGGTGATGCCGCCACCTTCAGAATTGTGTGAGCTCAGCAATTGCCCACTGGTGCACCCACACATCACCACCATCGGGATCAGGACCAGAAGGAGCCCGATAAACAGCTTCGAATAGAACTCCTCTGAGTTCTTATTCACGTTTAATCTCCTCAGTTACAGCTCATGCCTCAAACTATTGTACCAGTCGGGGGACATAGACGCCCCCTGTGGTAATTGTGCAATTGTCATGCCGATACCTCATCCGTTTTCGTGTAATAATATTCCGGAATATCAGATAGTTAGAAAGCTGAGGTGGGAGGGAAGTGACCCGGTGAGTGTTTTTTGACTTAAATCGTCATTTTTTTGACCATTAAAATGAGATTTTCAACGGGGAAAAGGGGACGTTTCCCGAAAATCTTCGCGTGAGCCGGTGGCATCGCGTGGACAGGGAAAAGGATGAAGCCTTAGGGAGTTTCTCTGATGGTTCAAAAGCCTGTTGATTAATGTTATCAATAATGATACATATGTAGCCGTTATGAGAACGCCAGAAACAAAGGGCAACGCGCTTACCGTCTTGTTCAACAAGACCTGCGTCCTTCTCCTTTCTCTGCTTTATAATAATACCGAAAAAACGTTTTATTTGCGCGAAATAGCGCGAAAAATCGGCATGGGAGCTGGAACGGTGCAAAGGGAGCTTGCCAAGCTGGTAGCTGCTGATCTGGTTGTCCGGCAGGTCAATGGAAAACAAGTCTATTATGGGGCGAACACGAGATCTCGCGTTTTTAACGAAGTCCGCGGTTTGGTAATCAAGACTTTCGGTCTGGCAGACATCATAGAAGAAGCACTCGATCCTCTCTCGACCAGGATCGATTACGCTTTTATCTATGGCAGTCAGGCGGAGGGCGCCGCCACAGCTGATAGCGATATCGATCTGATGATCGTGGGCCGAATCGGCGAAATGGAATTGCACAAGGCCATCGGCAAAGCGGAAAAAGAACTGGACAAGGCAGTAAATTATTCGCTTTTCACTCTGGGCGAATTCAGGAAAAGAAAAAAAGATAAAAATGGATTCATCGATCGCATCACCGCCGGCAAAAAAATCATGCTGATCGGGGATGAAAATGAAATATGAAGGTTTATTGAAATCAGGAAAGATAAAGAAGCAGCGAGTCTCCAGCGACGAGATAGAGAGGGCGCTGTCACGCGCTGAAAGGGATTTGAAGACCGCACATTCGGTTATGGCTGGAGATTGGGACTGGGGTTTTGCGATAGCGTACAACGCCGTTCTGCAGGCCTCTCGCGCATTTATGTTTGCCGAAGGTTTCAGGCCGGCCAGCTACGAAGGACATAAAAACACATTCGCTTTTATGCTCATCGCAATGGGAAAGACCTATGAAGATTTGATCACTTATTTTGATAGGGTCCGAAACAAGCGAAACCAGGCGATGTATGATGTTGCAGGCATGATAAGCGAAACGGAGGCCAAAAATCTTTTCAAGATGGCGGTTGATTTCGTGGCGCTCGTCAAAAAAATTCTGAAAGAGAAAAATACCCGCTGACCCTCGGCGGGCAACGGCCCCTTTTTCCAAGCCCGGCAAAAGCCCACAAACTAGCTAAAAGCGAGGCGTTGCACTGTCTCCCCCGGCGGCGTATAAATTGTGCAATTTTTGAGGCGCGGGAACGGTTTTCATTTGTGCCACCGGAACCCCTTGATGAACCGGCTTTTTTAGAAAATAGTTGCAGGCTTTCCGTGATTATGGAATAATGTCCATATATATGGTAAATAAACCCCATACATGGAAAAGGCTTTTTTCGACGCCGAAACTCAGGGTCCTTGATTTTCTCCTCCAGCATCCAGACCTCGAACTCAATGACACCGAAATAACTGCGCGGATAAAGGGGGTGGAGCGTTCTGCCGTCAATATGTCGTTGCGCGAACTAGCCCGAATGGGCCTCGTCGAGAGGGCGGCGCGCGGCAATATGGCCATGAACCGCCTCATAGAATCCCCTTTCGTTCACGCGCTTAAGATCGCCAGCAATTTGATGCTCGTTCAGGATCTCGTGGAGCGTCTGAAACCGCAAAGCTCAAGGATCATCCTCTTCGGCAGCAGGGCTATGGGGGACAACACTTCAGAGAGCGACAGCGACCTGTTCGTGGTGTCAGACGAAGCCGCCGCCGTCATGAAAATCGCACGCAAATTTGAACATGAAGAAAAACTGCAGATCGTCGTCAAATCCAATGCGGAGTGGTTGTCGCTGCCGCAAGATGACGGTGTTTTATATGAAACGATAAGAAGGGGAATCCTCATATGGGAACGGAGCTGAAGGGAAAATACGACGAATGCGTTAAAAACAAGAGGATCAAAACATTTTCTGATGGCCCTCGGCTTATAGGCAAGGAGCTTGGCGTTGCGAAAAAGGACCTTGAGGTGGCGAGGAAGGGGCTTGTTGATTCGCAGTGGAAATGGAGCATCATTCAGGCCTACTACGCAATGTTTCACGCTGCCCGCGCGCTTCTATTTGCAAAAAGCTTGAACGAACACTCGCATTATTGCCTCAGCAGAATTCCGGGGATGCGACACTTCTTTCACGAATTTAATCTCGTGTCTTCCAAAAATCCAATGTGTGCAAGTTTTCTTCAGGGGAGCCTCGTTCCTGGAACTGTAAGCGCCTCTTATTCGCGACCGGAGGCGTGTGAGTTTCGAAAATGGCGGCGGTTTCGCAAGTTAGGGGCTGCCGAAGAAAGCCCCTAACTTGTGCCGACAGAGGTTTTGTATAATGCGTTGTTGAAACCGCCGCCATTTTCGAGACGAATAGCCTTAAGGGAGCTGGCGCGGTTCCAGGGATGAGGCTCCCCTGAAGAAAACTTGCACCTCTTGGGTTTTAACGTGGTTCAGGATTTTTGGGTCAGCATTTCCTTCGTGAGCTTTTTGCCTAGCTCGACGCCGGGCTGGTCGAAGGGGTTGATGCCGTACAGCGCGCCGGCGAATGCCGTGGCGATCTCGTAGACCATGAAGAACTCGCCGATGTGATGGGCGTCGATGACGGGCATCGTCACCGTCATGTTGGGCCGGGAGGCAGCCGCGAGCGCCTGGCTCGTGGCCTTCTGCTCCGCGCGGATGATCTCGCCGAAGTCGTGGCCCACGAGATAGTCGAAGGAGCCCGCGATCTCCTTTATCCGCGTCGCATCGGCCGGGGTGCGGAATGCATCGGCGCCGATGAACGTGAATATCTTGTCCTTCGGTCCTTCCATATAGAGCTGAACCTGCGAGTGCTGGTCAGTGGCGCCCAATGCCTTCACAGGTGTCGAGCCCTTGCCGTCCTTCCCCAGGCTCTCCGCCCAGAGCTGCGCGTACCAGTCGGCCGAAAGCGCCAGCGCATCGGAATAGGGGAGCATGACGCTGATCGGCTTCTTTTTTCTCGCGTCGAACCAGTGCTGATACCCGCCTATCTGGTAAGCCGGGTTCGACTCGAGCGATGCCGAGGCGCAGCGCTGCGCCATCGCCCTGGCGCCGGACATGATGTTGCGGATGTCTATCCCGACGCACGCGGCCGGAAATAGGCCGACCGGAGAGAGGACGGAGAAACGGCCGCCCAACTTGGGCGGTATCGGAAACGAGGCGAGCCCTTCATTCCTCACCATGGGCCTCAGTTCGCCGGAATCCGGGTCCGTGATGATCACCACATGATCCTGCCAGCCCTTGCCGATTTTTTTCTTCAGGTGCTCGAGGGCGACGAAGAACTGCGCGGCGGTCTCGGTGGTCTTTCCCGACTTGCTGATGACCGTGAAGCAGCTCTTCTTGAGGTCGATGAGGTTCAAGAGTCCAGCGAACGTATCGGGGTCGATGTTGTCGCAGACGAAGAGGCGAGGGAGGTTCTTTCTCCCGGCGCTGTCCATCAGGTTCCAGAACGGCGGGAGGAGCGCGCCCGCCAGGCAGCGGAGTCCCAAGGCAGAGCCGCCGATTCCCAGGACGACCAGGTTCTCGAAGCGCGACATCTCCTTCGCTTTACTCTCCATCCCCGCGAGGGTGGAGTCGTCGAAGGCCAGGTCGTAGAAGATCGCGTCCATCGAGGCGCGCCAGTCCTGAAACTTCTGGTGCGCCGCCGGCGCCTGTGCGCCGATCGCCGCGACATCGCCGGGCGTGAGGCCATCGGCCTCGCCCACAATATCGGCCATGAGATTTTTGAAATCAAAGCGGAGCATCTTTATCCTCCTTGTTCACCAGCATCTTGCGGACGACGTCCACGAGATCGATGAGGGCCATCTTCATCGTCGAATAGTCCTGCATCGGATGCCCCTTCGTGTTGATGGCATCCTCGATCCTTCCCAGCTTGTAGATCAGCTCCTCGCGTTCCATTTTTAACCTCCGTGCTTTACACCCAAATAGATTTTCTGTGTTTCAGCTCTGCGCCGATCATCTTTTGCACGGTGCGCCGGATGCGTGTGGCGTGCCGGTCGACGAGATCGTCGTCCTCCGCGTCGGATGGCGAAAATTTATCGAAGGAGACCGGCTTTCCGAAGACGATCCGCCACTTCGACGGCAGAGGCACTAACCCCAACGGCCCCAGCCACGGGAACGTGGGCGTGAACGGGATGAACGGCAGCCCAAGCGGTCTCGCCAGTGCCCGCGATTTCCAGATGATCGGGTGGATCTCCTCCGCGCCGATGACGGCCACCGGCACGATGGGCGCGCCAGCCCGCATCGCCAGCCGCACGAAGCCGCCGCGGCCGAAGCGCTGGAGGCGATAGCGCTCGTCGTAGCTCTTTCCCACTCCCTTCACGCCCTCGGGGAAGACGGCGATGAGCTGGCCCTTCTCGATGAGCTTCGTCGCATTCTCGTGGCAGGCGCGCACGCCGCCGCTCCGCGAGACGAAACCGGAGAGAAGCGGCATGTCGAACACGAAATCCTCGACGAGGAAGCGGACGATCCGCCCTTCTGTGTGTTCGTTGTAGACCGCGAGGTGGATCATCACGCCGTCGTAGGGAAGGCCGCCGGAGTGGTTAGCCACAAGTATCGCCGGGCCCTTGATCGGAATGTTCTCGATGCCGCGGGTGTCGACGCGGAAATAGACGTGGTAGAGAAACTGAAAGAACGGCCGGAGCACCTCGATGTAGGCCGGGTCCATGCCGAACTCGTCCTTGACGGATTTCCGGCCGGCATTCTTCCGCTGTGCGTGTCTTTTCATGGCTTATAACTGCTGGTCAGGCGCGGCTTCTCAGGGCGCGCCTATAGAAGCTCCAGGTGATGAGGAATATGCTGCCATCGACGAGCGCGGCCACGAGGAAAATGAACTGTCTGCCCAGGAGGCAATAGCAGATGGCAAACCCGATGCTCGATGTGAACTTGGCGAGCAAGATGGGCCGCGTGTAGCCTATGTTGCGGACGACGTTCTTCTGTATAACCATGCACATGTAGGAGAGCGAGAAGAGGAGCGCCACCGCGAGCACCACCCAGAACCTTCCCTCCTGCGGGAGCTGCGGCGCATTCCAGTCGAGGAGAACGGTTCCGATGTCCGTGACGTAGTTGGGGATGTAGTCGGGCGCGGCGGCGAAGAGGACGCCGGCGCCGAGGAAGGCGATGGCCCATATGCGCATGAGCGCGATCATCGCGCGCTCCTGCTTCGTGTATCCGGCATCCTTCATGTGCAAGGACGATGGCAAGGATCCCCCCCTCGCTTTCAACTTCTTGACATCTGCTGGAGCCTGGCGAACGCCGAAGGCACCCCGAACCGGCCGACCTGCCTGCTCATCCACACGACATTGTGCTTATGGAACTTGTCGCCCATCGTCTGGATGCACCTGGCCGGCAGCGAATGCGGGTGCCTGAGGACGAGGGGTTTGCCGAGCATCACCGAGCTCTGCACGTACCAGTTGTTCGGCAGCCAGCCGGAGAAGAAGAGCTTGATCCTGCCGCGCCAGGCTGCGTTCGTCTTCTGCCATATTTTCTGGAACGCGACCACCGCATGTTCGCGGTCGCGCGCGCGGTTGATGACGATGTGAATGGTGGCCGCCCCGAGCGTTTCGGCGAGCATGGCGATCGTCGAAAGCGCGTCGGACTGGGAGGTCGCTTCATGGTCGGAGACGAGGACGATGTCGTGTGCGGCGTTGAGAAAGCGGAGGACCTGATTGCCGATGCCGGCCCCGAGGTCGATTACTGTCACGTCGGACGATTCTTCCAGCCGGCAGAGTTCCCCGGCCAGATGTGCAAAATCGGCGTCGGAGATGAGCGCGAGCTCTGTCTTTCCTGAGCCGCCCGGGATGAACCGGATGCCCGCCGGGCCGCGCTCGGCGATTTCATCCACGGACATCTCTCTTCGGACGACGCTCGAGATGTCGTGACGGGGCTCGATGCCGAGCACCAGGTGCGCGTTTGCGAAACCGAAATCGGCGTCGACGAGCGTGACGCGCAGGCCTTTTTGCGCGAGGGCCACGGAGAGATTGCATGACACGAGCGTTTTGCCAACGCCGCCCTTGCCGCTGGCGACGCAGATGACCTGGCTCCTGGCCGGGATGGCTTCGCCCGGGTGGAGGGAGACGGACTGGGAGCGGAACGCGAGGTGCTTGGCGCGGATCTCCTCCACCGCGGCCGGCCTTGTGCTCTGAAACTGCTTGAAGAGCGTCGCCATTGAATGTCCATTTCAACAATAGCTTTTACATCAAGCGAATCGGGATGGGATGTGTACGACAATTTGCCGTTGTCATTCAAGGAAATAACACGGAGGTCTAATGTTCTTCGATAAGTTAAATAGAGAGTTTAGTTGGCGACTGCAACGTGCTGAATATAAAAGATATTATTTGGCACTCTTTATAGGGAAGCCGTCCGCCACCTCGCGGGATATCTTCATTGCGCAGAACTTGGGGCCGCACATGGAGCAGACCGGTCGCTCATCGCTCCCTGGTATATGTGCCTCTTGCCAGTATTTCCTGGCAACCTGAGGATCGAGCAGCAGCTCGAACTGCTTCTCCCAATCCAGCGCATAGCGGGCGCGGGAGAGGGCGTCGTCACGCTCTCTCGCGCCGGGGCGCTTGAGCGCGATGTCGGCGGCGTGCGCGGCGATCTTGTGCGCGATGACGCCGGCTCGGACGTCCTCGACATCAGGAAGACCGAGGTGCTCCTTGGGGGTGACATAGCAGAGCATCGAGGCCCCGGAGTATGCCGCCATCGTGCCGCCGATCGCCGAGGTGATGTGGTCGTGCCCGGCTGCGATGTCGGTGACCAGGGGCCCCAGGACATAGAACGGCGCGCCGTCGCAGAGCTCGATCTGCTTGCGGACGTTCATCTCGATCTCGTCGAACGGGATGTGCCCCGGCCCCTCCACCATCACCTGGACCTCCGCCTCGCGCGCCCGGCGCGTGAGTTCCCCAAGCGTGGCGAGTTCGGCAAACTGGGCCTTGTCGGAGGCGTCGGCGAGAGAACCGGGCCGGAGGCCGTCGCCCAGGCTCAAGGCGAGATCGTATCGGCGGCAGATTTCGAGGAGGCGGTCGTAGTATTCATAGAGCGGGTTCTCGCGGCCGTTCATCTGCATCCAGCGCGCGGTCAGCGCGCCGCCGCGGCTCACGATGCCGGTGGTGCGCTTCGTGGCGAGACCCACGTGGCGCGCCAGGAGGCCGCAGTGGACGGTGACGAAATCCACGCCCTGCATCGCGTGGCGCTCGATGACCTCGAACAGCTGGTCGGCCGTGAGCTCCTCGATATTCTCCACCATTTCGGCCGCCTCATAGAGGGGCACCGTGCCGATCACGACATCGCTCGCCCCGACGATGGCGCGGCGGATCGCGTCTATGTCCGGCCCTGTGGAGAGGTCCATCACGGCATCCGCGCCGCACTCGATCGCCGCTTTGAGTTTCTGCGTTTCAAGGCACCTGTCCGACGACACGGAAGAGTTCCCGATGTTCGCGTTTATCTTGCAGCGGCAGGATTGGCCGATGCCTATCGGCTTGAGGTGGGCGTGATTGACGTTGGCCGGAATGATGAGCCTGCCGCGCGCGATCTCGCTGCGGACAACTTCGGGCTCGAGCATCTCGGACTTTGCCACGAATTCCATCTCGCCGGTTATGATTCCCTTCCGGGCGTAGTGGAGCTGCGTCTTGACTTTGTCGTTTGCGCGACCTGCGATCCATTTTTCTCTCATCATGATTCTCCGGTCAATGAAGTTGGTTGTCCCAGTCCTTCCACACAGGATCGTATCCTTTTTCCTTGAGCATCCGGGCTACGGCAGAAGGCGAACGGTCGTCGTCGATGTGAAACTGCTCCCCGGCATCGGTTCCGCCCGTGTATCCTCCGGGCCTTGTGACCGATCCCGCGCTCATCTGCGTGATGCCCAAAGGGAGCAGCCGGTCGCGAAGCTCTGCCGGCTCGCGCGTCGAGAGGACGATTCCGCAGTCGGGGAGGGCGAGCCTCAGAGCGCAGATCATCTGCGCGAGTTCGCGGTCCGCTACCGGGGATGGCATCCTGAAATCTGCGGTGCAATCGCGGATCCTCGGCACGCTCACGCTGATGAATGAACGCCAGTGGTTCTTCATCAATTGTTTCGCGTGTAAGATCAGGGCCTCTGTCTCCGCCCTCCAGTCGGCGAGCCCGAGCAGCGCGCCGATCCCGAGGAAGCGCATGCCTGCGCGGCCGGCCGCATCTATTGCCTTGAGGCGCGAGCTGAAGTCGCTCTTGGGTCCGTGCGGATGCATGGCCGCATACACTTTTCTGTCGTACGTCTCCTGGTAGAGCGTGACTCCGTCAACGCCGGCGGCCGCAAGCCTTCTATAGCCGTCTTCATCGAATGGCTGGACTTCGATGGAGAGAGCGGCCGCAAGGGGGCGGATCGCGCGAGCTGTCTCCTCTATGAACTCGATCGAAACCGCGCCTGGGTCCTCGCCTGCCACGAGCAGGATGTGGCGGTGCCCCCTTGCGATTATAGCGCGGGCCTCTGATATCGCCTCGCCCGGCGTTATCGTCCTGCGCTCTATTTTGTTTCTGCTGTTGAATCCGCAATAGAGACAGCCATTTATGCACGAGTTCGAGATGTAGATCGGCGCATACAGCTTTATCGTCTTGCCGAACCGCTGGACGGTCAGGCGATGCGCCCTCTGGGCGAGCCCTTCGAGGTCTATGTCTGATATCCTATCGCTCATTCAAGAATCCAGTGAGCGGGCTCGATGCCTCTGCGAGTTCCCTCTCTGGCGCAGAGCCCGCTTCATATGCGGACCTCCCGGCATCGACGCCGAGGCAAAATGCCCTGGCCATGGCGACCGGATCCGACGCGACCGCGATCGCCGTGTTCACGAGCACCGCGTCGGCCCCCATCTCCATCGCCTCGGCGGCATGCGATGGTTGACCGAGGCCGGCGTCCACGACCACAGGCACTCGCGCCTGCTCGATGATGATGCGGATCGAATCGCGCGTCTTGATCCCGCGGTTCGATCCGATGGGACTGCCCAGCGGCATGACGGTCGCGGTGCCCGCATCCTGAAGCCTTTGGGCCAGGATCGGATCGGCGTTGATGTACGGGAGGACGGTGAAACCCTCTTTGACCAGAATCTCCGCGGCCTTGAGCGTCTCGACCGGGTCCGGGAGGAGATAGCGCGGCTCCGGCACCACCTCGAGCTTGATCCATATGCCGAGATCCGCTTCGCGCGCGAGGCGCGCGAGCGTCACCGCTTCTTTTGCATCCCTCGCGCCGGAGGTGTTGGGGAGCAGGAGATATCGGCTGCGGTCGATGAAACTCAGGATGTCGGTCTGCGGGGCGGTGAGGTCCACGCGCCGGAGGGCCACGGTGACGATCTCCGCGCCGGACGCGGCGAGCGCATCGCGCATCACCTCGTGCGACGAAAATTTGCCGGTGCCGATCATCAATCTGGAATTGAATTCCTTGCCTGCAATTGTGAGCTTATTCATAAAAAGGATTCCTCTATCCGCCGCCTATCGCTCGTATGATTTCAACTGCATCGCCCTCTTTGATTTTGAAGTTTGCTTGGCCCTCGCGCGGAACGATATTGGAATTGACCGCTATGGCCGTGCCTTCCTTCGGAGTGCCGAGGGATTCGAGTAGCTCTGCGACGGTCATCTCCGTTCTGAACGCGTGCTCCTTGCCGTTGAGGATTATCGATGCCATGAGCGATCTCCGCGAAAAATAAAAAAGCGCGCATTTAGCGCACCCCTGGTGACGCGGGTTCAAGTAGCAGCCGTCCATCACATTGTCAATCGCCGCATCTCTTGCCCATCGCTCCATTCATTTTCTTGTTTTGCGGTTTGCTGCCGTAGTCTTCTTCTCTATCCGTTCCGCCATTGCCTCGCATTCGGTGACGAAGCGCCTTACGATCTTCATGTATGCGTTCATGCTGATGCCGAAGTAGTCGTGGACGCTCCCGTTTCGAGCGTCCAGCGCCTCGGCCCACCACTCTGGGTCGTCTATCCAGCCGAAGCGCGTGGCCTCCTGGATTGCCGGCCTCGGGCCATAGACCTCCAGGCCCTCGTGTTCCGCGGCGGCCTTCATGAATTTCCACGCGTATTCGAAAGCCACCTCGAAATTCTTGATCGCGGCGTCCGCATAAAGGCGCTCGTGCAGCTCATCGCAGTCTTCGCCGTCGATCGAGGATAGCGCCTCCTTGAGTCTCGCGAGGGCCTGCATCAAAGCCTCCGCCGATGCCTTCAAAACGCGGTCCTTCATGCTGCCCTCCTGTTTGGCCTCGTACCGGGCGCACCCTTGAAGATCGCGGCGGTGGTTGTCTCACCGACGATCCTCTTTGCGCTCGCCTCGATCGACTTCATGAACCACGGCGGCGCAAAGTTGAGACAGACGACATCGATACGATGCGGAAATGCTGCGTCGGATGCCTTTGCCTTGACAGACGCGAGTGAGTGGCGGTGCCTGCCATCCGGAAAGTAGATTGCGAAGTCCCAGTCAGAGCGGACGCCCCTTTTGCGCCGGGCACGCGACCCGATGAGAAAAAGATCGGCGCTTTCCCGCAGGGCATACCCCTTGAGAACGACGACGGCGTCCTGCACTTTCTCTGGGGCGCGGGCAAAGACCCCGTCCTCCGAAGCATCTTCAACCACGATGTCCGGGAGGCCTGTGCGGAGTTCCCGGATGATCTTTTCGAGCGGCGCCGAGAGGACGGACCTGCCGCGGAACATGTTGTAGATGGACTGGCGCGAGATGCCGCAGGCCTTTGCCAGCCCCGCGAGCGAAAGGCCCCTCGCGGCGAGGACGGATTCGAGCCTCTTTCTGTCGAGTCTGAGCATACACGGTATTGTCCTGCTAATAAGACAATATGTCAAATATATTATACATCATCAGGGTTGAAAAAATCGCAATCGGTGACGCTGGCTTGGGCAGCAGCTGTCTGTTGCGTTGCCGATTAGCGCTTTTAGGTCGTAGCTATTGAAAATTGTTGATTATTTTGTTAGCAACATTTAGGGCTCTCACCCGATAACATACATAACGAGCTACATGCCTGTTTAAAAGGGAAACTCATGGCACCACCGAAAGTAGGAAATCCTCCAGGCTGTTCCGGCATCCCTCAAACAGGGGCTGTAAGCGATTCGGCTGGTTCCGCTGTGTCGCAGGTCCCGAAAAAAGACCTGTATGTGACATCGTTGGCCAAAAGGAAAACCATTCCCAAATTCAGACCTCCCGTCCTCTTCAACGGCGAAGCGGAAAAACCGGCAGCAGAGGTAAATTTAGGCACGACGAGAGATGACAGGCTGCAGCTTGCCGCCACGTCAAACGACAGGCGCGTATTTGAAAAACTGAAGGACGACAAAGACCTTGAGATTCGCCTGGCGCTTCTCGACAATAAAAATTTTGCCGGCCAGCCGTGGTTAAAGAAGTTCAAGGCGCTCTATGGCAGCGTGAGAAGGGCCAGGACCATCGTCAAATCGTCGTTCAAGGATGAGAAACTGGATTCATTCGATCACACGATAGATCTGAATGCCATATGCGGAAAGTTCGGGAGCCTGGACGAAATTCTGGCCCTGTTCGCAAAATATGAAAGCGATCCCAGGATAAGGTATGCGATTGCCCTCAATGACAAATTGACCGAGGCGCAAAAAAAACTTTTTGCCGAGGACGCGTTCATTCCGATACGCAGAAAGATAAATCCTCCGCAGAGGGCAATAGGACTTTTCGACCTGATAGATGGCATAGATGTAAATAAATTGTACTTGAATGTAAGTGAAGGAGAAAACGCATTTCGCAAACCCTTGAATGCATTTCGGGATAAAGTTGGCCAGGAGGAATTTGAGAGGCTCGTCTTAGAGATTTCATCGAAGAATTATTTTGAGTCCAAAAAGAACCCGGCCCTTCATTTGATCAGGACCCTTCAATATGCAAGCCTGTCGAGCGGACTCGTCGACAGGCTCCTGTCGCTGAAGAACATCGATGCCTGCAGATCAATCCTTTGGAATGATAATTATGAGCCCAGCGCACCCCAGATCGCGGGGATCTATAAAGACTTTCCGTCTGCGCTGGGGATGTCCCTGGTGAAGAAACGAAATGCGCCGCAGGAAGTCATCGCCGATTTTGCGCACAGGAATGCGTCCGATCCCAAACGGATGCGCGAATTGATCTACTCCCCCCAGGTCAGCAAATATTTTGATCTGGTGATCGCGCCGGTCAAGGAGAAGAAAGAGCTGCGACTTCTTTGGGATGCCGCAGCCAATAACCCGAATGCATCGCCGGCGCTTCTGGAAAGGCTTTTGAGCCTTCCTGGTGCCGATACAGAGCTTAAGGCGCTTGTATTCAAAGTCGCTGCTCGATGCCATGAATGGCGCTGATCTCGCCGGTGCCGAATCGCGCGCCGCATTCTGGCATCTCTCCAACATCAAGGCGATACTCGAAAACAAGGCGAAGGGCGTGAACCCGGATGACACGGAGCTGATGATATTCGGGAGAGGGCTCGCTTATCTGAACGATCCCGTCAAAAAAATGATCGTTCAAAAATATGGCGCGGACCTTGAGAAGGTCGCCGGCGCTGAACGCGGTGTGGCGAAGGTTCCTTATCCTGCCAGGGTCTTTATGGAAGGTGGAAATGTTTTGAGCACGTACGGGACCGTGTTCAACGCGATCCTGCCGCCTCTTGAGCCCGTCGCTTCGGACAGGGGAAGCTATGAATTCCTCAAGCAGGGCGATGATCAGCATTTGATTGCGGAGTGGCTCGTCTGCTATTCAAAATTGCGCGCCAGGACGCTTCTGGCCGAGGGCAGGATCGGAGCTGAAGATTATATCTATTTTATAAAGAACATTCCGTTTGCCACAAAGATGCTGCTCGAGAATTTTGCGGGGTGGGAGGTCACGCCGTATGATATTGTGGAGAGGATAAAGAAGCTCACGCCTGAATATCTGTTCAGGATGATCGAGTCCAGCGGCTTTGCCCCCCAGAAATTGAACGATCTGAAAAAAGAAAAAGACAGGATTCGCGAGCGTGTGCTAAAGCTAGTTGAAATTGGATAAAGAAAAGCGGTTCCAAACCTGGTAGGGGTTGATTTGCGAATACCGACCACTACCGAAAAAGGAGGAACCGCCATGAACAAGATAGCTCGGATGGGCCGGAAGTCCAGGAGAAAGTGTCGCGTGATGGCGAAGGTGATAAGCAGCGATGAATACATGGGATATGAACCCAGCAGCCGTGTGGA
>JAZDOG010000033.1:0-3307 GCA_043798915.1 Pseudomonadota bacterium
AGAACGTCAGCGTCAACTACAAGGGCATCAAGATAAACGTGGTCGATACCCCGGGCCACGCGGATTTCGGCGGCGAGGTGGAGCGCGGCCTCAAGATGGTGGACGGCGCCATCCTGCTGGTGGACGCCTCCGAAGGCCCCCTGCCGCAGACGCGCTTTGTGCTCAAGAAGGCGCTCGAGGCGAACCTCAAGATCATCGTGGTCCTCAACAAGATCGACCGCAAGGACGCGCGCCCGCAGGAGGTCCTGGGCGAGGTCTACAACCTCTTCATCGACCTCGACGCGAACGACGATCAGATCGACTTCCCGGTCCTCTATGCGATCGGCCGCGACGGCATTGTGCAGGAGAAGCTCGCGGAGGCGGGAACAGACCTGGCGCCGCTCTTCGACGCGATCCTCTCCGAGGTGCCGCCGCCGCGCTACGATCCTACCGAGCCGTTCCAGATGCTTGTGACGAATCTCTCCTATTCCGACTATATGGGGCGGCTCGCGATCGGCCGCATCTTCAACGGCACCGCTTTGAAGAACGACGCGCTGGTGTGCATCGGAGAGGACGGGGAGCCCCGGCCGCTTAAAGTTACGGGCCTGCAGGGATTCTCGGGAATTCAGGTGCGCGAGGTAGAAGCGGTCGTGCCGGGCGACATCGTCATCCTCTCCGGCATCGATCATGTCGACATCGGCGACACGATCTGCACCGCGGATTCTCCGAAGCCCTTGCCCCGCATCACGGTCGACGAGCCCACGGTCGCAATGAGGTTCATGTGCAACACCTCGCCGTTCTCCGGCCGCGATGGCCTCTACGTCCAGTCGCGCATGATTCTGGATCGGCTGGAAAAAGAATGCCGGCTCAACGTGGCCCTGCGCGTGGAACCGGGCGAAAACGCCCAGACCTTCATCGTCAAGGGGCGCGGCGAATTTCAGATGGCCATCCTCGTGGAGACGATGCGGCGGGAGGGCTTCGAGCTCGCCGTCGGCCGCCCGCAGGTTATCATGAAGGAGTCGAATGGGGTGCGCTGCGAGCCGATCGAGCACCTCTATATCGATATCCAGGAAGCGTTTACGGGGACCGTGACCGAGAAGCTCTCGCGGCGGCTTGGCCGCATGGTCAACATGGTGAACCACGGGACCGGCCGCGTGCGCCTCGAGTTCTCCATCCCGTCGCGCGGCCTCATCGGCTACCGCAACGAATTCCTGACGGACACCAAAGGGACGGGCCTCATGAATTCGTACGTGAAGGGCTACGAGCCCTATCGCGGGGATCTGACGGGCAGGGTCGCCGGGGTGCTGGTGGCGGACCGCACGGGCAGGACCGTGCCGTACGCGCTCTTTCATCTGGAGCCGCGCGGCGCGCTCTTCGTGGAACCTGGGGTCGAGGTCTACGAGGGGATGATCGTCGGAGAGCACAATCGCTCAAACGACCTGAACGTTAACCCGTGCAAGGAGAAGAAGCTCACCAACCTGCGCTCGGCCGGCCATGACGAGAACACCATCCTCTCGCCGATCCTGCCGATGACGCTGGAATTGGCGATCGAGTTCATCCGCGACGACGAGCAGGTTGAGGTGACGCCGAAGAACATCCGCATGCGAAAGAACATACTTCCCGCCAACCAGCGAAAATGAAAAAATCCCCGATCCAAAGCGGACCGGGGATTCTCTTTCAGCGGTGTCAACCCGCGTTATACGCAGCGAATGTTGGAAGCCTGCAGACCCTTGGGGCCCTTGACGACATCGAACTCGACCGTCTGGCCTTCCTTGAGCGTCTTGAAGCCTTCGCCCTGAATCGCCGAGAAGTGCGCGAAGAGATCCTCGCCGCCTTCCTCGGGTGTCACAAAGCCGAAACCCTTTGCATCGTTGAACCACTTCACTGTTCCCTTTGCCATGCTACACCAATCCTTTCTTGAGACCGTCGCTTAAAGCCAGAAACACAAGACCGCACTTCACTGATTCACGACCCGCGGCTCGCCGTAATATTACGGTGTGCCCCGTGCTACAAGCGATTGATCATAATGTAGGCAGGCTTGTATATGAATTGAGGCCCATATGGAAGCAAATAATGAGGTCCGGCCTATGTCCCTTTAAGTGCCTTTTCACGTGCCTTTCGGGCCGTTTCAATTGGTTTATTTCAGTTCCGCCATGCGGGCGTCGAATTCAGCGGACAGTTTATCGTGCTCGGCCGCGACCGTTTCAAGGCGTTTAAAACAGGAATCGATCTCGGCCTTTATTTTTTTTGCCATGACGGAGAGCTCCGCGATGGATGAGGCGTCCTGCGAGCGCGCGACCTCTGCTATCTTTTCGTTTATGGACGATTCTTTGGCCTCGAGCTCGATGATGCGGGCCTCCAGCGCCGCGATCTTTTTCTGCAATGGATTCAATGCCCTGGAGCGCTCCGTGACGATCGCGGCGCGGCTCTGGCGCAACGCCTTTTTGGGACTCACCTTCGCGCGCGCTGTGGAGGCATCTTCGTCCTCCTCGCGCCAGCCCACCTTTTCCAAAAACTCATCGTAGGCCCCGTTGAACCACGACACCTCGCCGCCCTGAAACACCAGGAGCCGCGTGGCGAGCGTTCGCAGCACGAGCTCGCTGTGCGTCACGATGAGGATGGCCCCCTCGAAGCCCTCCAGGGCCTCGACCATGGCATCGATCGATTGCATGTCGAGATGGTTCGTCGGCTCGTCGAGCAGGAGCAGGTTCGACGGCGCGGCGATGATCTTGCCCAGCATCACGCGGCTTCGTTCGCCCCCGGAGAGGACCTGGATCCTCTTCTCGGCGGCATCGCCGCTGAACATCATGGTGCCGCAGATCCCACGCACGGCCGTCCGCCCGAGGCGCGGATTGGCGGAGTCGATCTCCTCCTCCACCGTGCTCTTGGGGCCCAGCCTGTCTATGTTCGTCTGCCCGAAGTAGCCGATCTTTGCCATCGGATGCGGCGTGACAGCACCTTCGAGCGGCTCGAGCTCCCCGGCCAGGAGGCGCATCAGCGTCGATTTTCCTTTGCCGTTCTTGCCGATGATCGCGATCCGGTCGTCGGAGTGGATCGTCATGTCGAGCTTGTCGATGATGATGTTCGAGGGTTCGTAGCCGAACTTGAGCCCATCCGCCTCCATGATGCATTCGGCCTCGAACGGAGCAGGGCGAAACGCGAAGTCGAGATCGGCGATCGTCTCCAGCTCCTGCAGGTTCGGGAGCTTCTCCAGCAGCTTGAGGCGCGACTGCACGACGGAGGCCTTGCTCGCCTGCGCGCGGAACCGGTTCACGAATTTCTCTATGTGCTCGCGCTGCTTCGCCTCGTTCTGGCGCGTCTTTTCGTG
>JAZDOG010000099.1:0-5911 GCA_043798915.1 Pseudomonadota bacterium
CCCCGATTGAAACCCCATAGGATAATCTTTTTCATTCGCGCAGCGGCTCTGTTCTTCATGCGTCAATCCAAAATTGAATTAACACCGTGAATTCACATGTTTGTCAACTTTATCACAACTTCGGATTGACGCTTATTCGAAATCATCAGGCCGGCAGATATATGAAGGGAAGAGCATTTAATCCCGTTCATGACCTTTGTTGACAATGCTCCATTCCCTCTTTGGCCACTTTAAGAGAGGTACGAGCATCGGCACTCTCTTCTGGTATTCCCGATAGGCATCACCGAATTCGACGATGAGGTCGATTTCTTCGAAGTATGAGCCGATCACGATCCAGACCGTCCATAGAAGGTTGAACAGTAACCTGTCCTTTGTTAGATCCGGGCAAGACCAGATCATTAGTATCATGAAAAGGTAGAGCGGGTGGCGTACCCAGCGGTAGGGTCCTGCGACTGTAATAGGCATTGGCGTCGGATTCCTGCCTCGCAAACGATTGAAGATTGGTCTCAGGCCGAAGGGGTCGAAGAACCCCAATGCTTTAACACCCCAATAAAACCCGAGAAGGGAAAGGAAAGAGACTGCACGGAGCGACCAGCGAAAGAGACCAGATAGTGTAATGACTGTCTGAGTTGAGGTCTGCCACAGCAGAATCACTAACAGCAACACGATTCCTGAAGCAATCGCATAAATGGCGCCGGCATATTCTTCCGGAATGAAGCGTGCCAACCAGCGGCGGAACGGTTTTCTGATCATCCCGCTGTGTTGAATAAAAAACAAGAGGGAGAGACCAGCATCAAGCCATAAGACTCCACTTTCATCCAAACGCATGTCCAAGAGATTCAAAGAACCCACAAATAGATAGATCATAAATACGAGTAGCGACATTCCACCCAAAATTCGAGCCAGACCAATCATTATGTACGCTGTATATTTACTCATGATCCTCTCCCTCTGAAATTTACTCCCGTCAGGTCTAAAATCTATAATAAACTAAAAAAATCCGACCAGAGCCGATTGTTTATCTGGGCATGGAACATCTTTTACAAACCTCAGTGAGGGAACCCACATTTGAGTACCGCACTTATTAGACGAAAATGGCTGTCAAAAGGTTACACACCCATAAATGCAAATTTTATTACACAATCAGGATTAAAACAAGATTTACCCTCTGATTTACCCTCTGAGTGATTAGTGTCAAAGGTCCCAGAGAGAATAGAATACTCTATTTGCAGGTGAAATGTTGAATAGATCGAAAATCCAATCCTTCGAGGATTACAGGAAGTAACACCCGCGATAGGGTTGAGAAATTCCGCACCTCAATGGGCAGATATCTTGCCAATTGTAAGACCATGAAAGGGTAAGGAAAAAGACTCAATCTGATCTTCAAACCTTTGGATTTTGGGAGTTAAAGAGGCCCTGTCCATGGCAGCTTCTGAACCCTTTTAAGAAAAGGAATCCCGTCTCACTCCCTTCGGTCATTTCTTTCACCTGCCGTTGCTCAACAGTGGCATCTTGAGCTGAGGATTATCACCAGAAGAATGGGTCATCTTCTCCTGCGAGAAGGAGGCTCATGATGTATCGAGCCAGATTTTCTGTGGCATCCTCCTGCCCGGGTAGAATCCTGGGGTCCATAAAGACCTGGAACCCCGAATACCACCAGAAAAAATTTTCTGAATCAATCTGGCCCAGTTTCTCCTGTACGTACTACGCACACCCGGATTACCCGATGGATTTCTATGAGAGTTTCAACGGATATCATTCGGGCAGAGATCTTGTCTTGGTTTTCCACTATTCCACCAGAAAAGTTTCTTACCACGCTCTTCCCTGGACGCCGAAAAAAGTACACATACCTTGTGGTTTCTTTCCTTGACATTAAACTCCGTTTTTCGCATATTCAACTTAAGCCCTTACCCACCGGATATGCACGCTCGGAGCAAAGAAGGTGTGATCACTCGAAGACAAAGTCCATTTGTCTGTTGAAGGAGGATTCCATGCTGCGCTGTCTCGTTATCATCGGTTTCGTCCTCACGTTGTGCCACTCGTTGGCGGCGGCGGTGGACAGTTCCTCTAAGGAGGTTCAGAAACTTGAAAAAAAGCTCAAGGACAAAGACTCGAGGGTCCGCGCCCGCGCCGCCTGGGATCTCGGGCAGATGGGCGCGGCCGAATCCGTTCCCGCGCTGACGCAGGCCCTCGACGACTCGTCGGAGGCAGTGCGGGCCAACGCGGCCACCTCGCTGTGGGAACTCGGCTCCGCGTCGAAGCCGGCGATACCGGCGTTGCGCAAGACGCTTGACGATTCCTCCGCCATCGTGGTCGGCAACGCCGCCGGGGCACTCAAGAAGCTCGGCGTGCCGATGGCGGAATTGATCCCGGCATATCGGCGTCTGCTCAAAATGCGGGACTGCAAGTCCCGTGTCATCGGCGTGAAGGGACTGGTCAACGAAGTTCCGCCGGGAAAGCTGTTCGAGCACGCATGGGAGTGCGAAGAGGCTCCGGGCGTCGACTCGGACACGGAGCGGGATGCCCGCGAGGCGCTTCGCAAGATTGTCAACCGTCGCGATCGCATCCTGGTTCCGCAGATCCTTGAGACACTGAAGACACTGGGGAGTCGCGACGGAAGCGATCTCACCTTGGCCATCAGCTCGATCCAGCCTCCGGTGACCGAGGCTGTCCCCGTGCTCATCGCGCTGATCGACGCCCACAACGAGTATACGCAGCGAGGTGCGATCTACGCCCTGGGGCGCATTGGCACAGCCTCGATCTCCGCTGTGCCACGTCTCGTTGAGTGCCTGCAATCCCACAAGGACGCCGATGCGCGCGAGAAGGCGGCGGAAGCCCTCGGCAAGATCGGACCCAAGGCCGCCAGTTCCGCCGTGCCGGCTCTCATCCAGGCGGCCGGGAACGACAAGTGGCCCAAGGTTCGCAGGGCGTCGCTGTCGGCGCTGGGCGAGATGGGACCGACGGCGCGCGAGGCGATTCCCGTGCTGCAAGCGGCCCTTCGGGACCCCGACAGTTGGATCAGCCTTGAGGCTCGCAACGCACTGTTCCGCGTGGACCCGGGCTCGCGCGAGGAGGTGGCCGCCATCTCCGACACGTCCCGTCCGGAGCAGAAGGGAAGCCTACTCGACGACCTATCGCAGCTACAGTCGACGCTCCCCAAGCGCGTCTCCGAGGCGTTCGAGCTGATCATTTACGATCAGTTCGCGATGGTGACGGCGCCCTATGCCGAGAGCAAGAACGGCCGCGGCCAGTTCACCTACAAGGCAGGGACGGTGACCGGGCCGCAGGACGCGATTGGCGTCCAGGACTGCACGAAGAAGATCATGCTTTCGAGCGTCGATTTCTCGCTCGTGCCCAAACTCGTCAAGCAGGCGCCGGGATTGCTCGGCGCGCCATCGGGAAAGGTCACGCACGTCTCGCTGAGCGGCGGCGTGTTCTGCAAGACGATCGGCTGGTTTGTCTATGTCGAGAACGCGGGCTTCGTCGAGTTCAAGCTCGACGGTAAGATCAACAAGGTGAGAAAGATGTGACGCGCCTGGAGCGGCGCGCGTTTTAGGGCAGCTCGGTCGAATACACGCTCCCGCCGGCGGTTCCGGCATACAGGCGCGCCGGGCTACCGCCCGCAATCGCGAGCGCACGGACGTTGGTGTGGACCAGGCCATCGAGGAGTGCCGCCCACGTTGCGCCGCCATCCACACTGCGAAATACGCCGTGGAAGGTCCCGGCGAAGGCCTGGCCGTCTCGCGACACCGCGATCGCCGCAACGTCGTCCCCTTTAAGCCCCTGGGTCACCGCACTCCACGTCTCGCCGTTGTCGGTGCTGCGGAAGAGGCCCTTATTGGTTGCGGCGAACACGCGCTCCGGTTTGGTCGGATCCACGGCGAGATCCTGAATCTCTCCCGGATGCACGAGACGCCAGCTCTTGCCGCCATCGGTGGTGCGGAAGATGCCGTCCTTGCCGCCAACAGCGAACACATTCCCCGGGGTGGCGGAGCGCAGGAGCGTCACGCTTCGGCTCGTGATCCCGGCTCCCGCCGGTTGCCATTGTTTGCCGCCATCGATCGTCTTGAAGACGGCCGTGCCGGGGTCGCTGCTCGACCACGAGCCCGAGTAGAAAATCTTCGGGTCGACGGGATCCTGGACGAGGCTCTTGAACTGAGGTTCGCTGAGCTTGCCCTTGAGCATGTCCCTCATGCTCGCCCGTGGCACCTCGACCTTCCACCAGGCGCGGCCCGCGTCGTCGGAGCGCCACCAAGATGACGCTTTGTGGGCGTAGATCCTCTTCGGCGAATCGCGATCGAACACGATGCCGTCGATCTTGGTCGTCTCTCCCGGTGAGAACGGCGCCTGGATCTCCGTCCAGGAGGCCGGTCCATCCATTCGGAACAGGCCCACACTCATCTGCGTGAAGATCGGGCCCATTCCGGACGACGGCGCGTAAACCTTCTCCGTCCAGCCGGCGGCCATGCCCTTGACGAGCGGCTCGAAGGTCTCGCCGCCGTCGATGCTCCTGAAAAACCCGGTCCCGGCCGTACCTGCGTACACAGTGCCCTTCCGCGCGGGATGGAACGCGAGCCCTTTGCACAGGTAGCCGCCGAGACCCGCTCCTGCGGAGGTCCAGGTCGCTCCCGCGTTGATGCTCTTGCGCAGGCCCTGTTTCGTCGCCGCCAGCAGCGTCTGCGGATCGTGCGGATCGATCTCGAGGCTGTAGATCTCTTCCGTGCCGCGCAGGCCCAATTCCAGCTCGCTCCACGTCGCCCCGCCGTCAGTGCTCTTGTGCACGCGGCCGAATCCGGAGCAGGCGATGAGCGTGGACGGGTTCGCCGCGGAGATGCGAAGGGCCTTGATGCTGCTGTCCTTGAGGAGCCCCTCGCCGAACGGGCGCCACGTTTTCCCTCCGTCCTTGCTGCGGCTCATGTTATGCTCGGAACCGCGCCCGCCGGCGTAGACGATACTCGGGTTCTGGGGATGGATCGCGAACGCATACACATCCTGGTTGGGGACGCGGAAGCTCTCCCACGTCTTCCCGCCGTCGCCGCTCTTGAAATGGAGGTTGGTGGAGGGGACGTAGATGATGCGGGGGTCGGATACGGCGAAGGCGATCGGCTGCCCCACTGCGAGGGAGAATCGGTCGACCTTCACGCTCGCCCAGGTCTTGCCGCGGTCGGGAGAGCGCCAGAAACCGGAGCCCCCCCGCGCCTCGATGCCCGCCCACAGTGCCGCGGGGTTCCCGGGGTCCACCTCGATCCACTTGACGCCGAGGCTTACCATCTCGTCGCCGGGCAGGGTCCACGTCTGCCCTGCGTCGTCACTACGCCAAACGCCGCCCGCGGAAGTCGCGGCGTAGATCGTGTCCGGCTTCGTCCTGTCCACCGCCACGTCCATGATGGTGGCCACGAAAGGGCCCTCGCTCCGCCACGCCGCGTGAGCGAGCATGGGGATCACAAGAAGAAGGGCGACGAGCACCCCGTAACAATGCCTAAATCGCATCATCCCACCCTCCTCGCCGTACGAATCTTAGACCCTATTCTGTGGCCGCGCGCAACTCCGAGAGCGGATCGCCTGGGTTCAGGCGGCGGAAGAAAATCCCTAATAACTTCAAGTTTCCCCATCCGTTCGTCAGCGTATTTTATTATGCCCTTCATCAACCTTTTTTCCTTTCCTCCAGTACCGGCATCGTAGATGCGGATGACATTGTCCCTGTAGGTGAATCGAACAGTGAGGATGCCGTCGTCGACCCGGCCCACAAAGGGACCCCATGTTTCCTTTGATTTTCTCTATCTTTTCCCTCATCCCACTCGAAGCGGATCTTTTCCACTCAACCATTATACGATGTCAGGAATCAGAGAGCACTATAAAAGTATAACTATAGGTATGGATTAAGAATAGGATGCCTCATGCTTGACAAGGC
>JAZDOG010000058.1:0-3723 GCA_043798915.1 Pseudomonadota bacterium
TGACAAACTGGGCAATTTCAGGGAAGGCTACAGCTATTCGGGCTATGGCGAGACGACAGTCTGGGACGCGGCAGGAAAGGGCTCGAACAACTTCGATCTCAGTGTCGACAACCACTTCCTCTTCCAGGGGCAGTGGTTCAACCCCACGACGGGTCTCTACACGATGGGCGCGCGCGAGTACAAACCCCAATGGGGCCGATGGCTCTCGCCGGATCCCATCGGCATCGCCGGCGGCACGAACCTCTATGCCTTCGTCGGCAACATGCCGCTTACCTTCGCAGACCCGCTCGGGCTGAAAAGCATCCAAAATGAGGGGAATGAAGGATCGAAACCAGGCCTGCTTGAGCGCGCTAAAAATTGGCTCAACAATTTAGATGAAAGGTCGGATGCATGGCAGCGCCGCGTGGGCCTCATCGATCCCCGTCCACCGGATCAGCCTGCTGATACGGAGTCGCACCTCAGGGCAGCCGATCCAAGTCATCGAACGATGCGCCCCGAAGAGTTGAATCCGGATTGGACGCCAAGCTGGGCATGGAGCGGCGGTGAAAAACCCCTCAACTGGAACGAGTCGCTTTTTGTGCAGGGTATCGCCCCGCTGGCGGTAGGTGTCATGGTGCCGGGCGGTGCCGCCAGATACGCAACAGCTGAAACACGGGCTGGCACTGCTGCTGCCACTCCTAGACTCGGCGCCGCCGAAGCGCGTGCAGCGGGCACGGTCGAGACCACGCTTAACCCTCAAGCGTTGGCGAAAGAGCATGGCCTTACCTACACAGGCATGAAAGACGGCATGCTCAGGTTTGAATATCCTCCGATCTCCGAATTAAATCAAACGATGCCCATAAGTCTGTCTCCAACGCTGTCCCCAGAGAGCGCGACGAAATTCCTCGCGACATGCACGAGAGCGTTTAATGGCGTGGTGCCAAGCGAGGCAGTATTATTTGATGCACTCGCGGCAAGGCAGCTGGAGACAAGCATAAATGCAGCTAGCGTAACAGGGGCGGCGACTGTCCATGCGATAAAAAAAGTGCCCATCCCCTGACGATAGGGCCGATAAGCGCCTGTTGCATGAACCCCGTTTGTCATCCAGTGCTTTGTGATGAAGTGGAATTTACTCTGCAAAGGCCGATCCGTATTTCTGCCGACGGTCCTGTGCCCATTTCATGACGTCAGTGATAAAGTGAAGAAAACGATTGATGGTATTGCCGTCCAGCTCACGATGAATATGTGCCGGTTCGGTATTCCAATAAAGCGCCATGATATCGGCGAAGGTTTTTTGCGCAAAAAAGTTCCTGGCTTCTGGATCATCTGCGAGACCCTCTAGATGCAGATAAAGAAGATTGCGAAAATAAACGCCGCTGGTCTCGGTCGTTGACTCGAGGGGGAATAATTCCATCCACCTCGCCTTCATTTCCGGGGGGAGGGCTATCCAGAGAGTTGCAGCGACGTCACGAAGAATCTGCATGTTCAGAATCAACTCAAATTCTTCCGTGGAAAATTCCAATTTGCCGGCTCGCGGGGCTTCTTTCATGATACGATGATAAATTTCGGGAGGAATCGGATTCACTTTCGCGAACCGGCGGATGTATTCAGTCATTGCTGATATTGTTTCTGGTCCAACAATCCTGAGGCCCAGCTGCTCTATATCCCTTAAGCTTTCCCTTGAATCATCAAATAAACCAATCTCTCCGACAATGGACCGCCTTAATGTTGTTTTACCTCCTCCGATTGCAGCAGTACATAGATGAGTAAACCAGAAGTTCCACCCACTGGAACCAACGCTGGCAGGTCTTTTATCTATAAATCGAGCATAGACCAAAGGGGGGGGGAATTCCGGCTCAGCAGTTCTGATAACATCAGGAACCATTTTGAGCACATGATCAAGCTGCTCATCCGAAATCAGACGAACATCGCCTGGAGCAGGTCCTGTCATGGAAGCTGGTTCAAATTGAAGCGAAGAACTCCCTGTTAAAAGGGCTCTTAAAGTACGCATAGGATAAGGGAGGGGCGTCCCGCTTGCGCTGATATTCGAAAATGGCGGGATTAACGCCGGTGGAGTTAAAGAAGGCCGGCTCTTTTTATCCAGGTAAACGTCGATCTCTGCGGCAAATGGACCCTCAACGGCGTGTGTTTGTGGGGCCTCCACTTTTTCTTCGACTTTGGGACCTGCTTCCAGACGTTTTCTCCACCAGCTAAAGGGATTCCACCACGCTGCAGACATCGCGTCATCGGCGGCATGGGGGGCGTCTCCTATCGTCTCTTGCGCCGAGCCCTTGTCGCCTATAACCTCGCCCGTTGCCTCGTGAAGCGGATCGTCCACCCTGACATCGGGATGCGTGATCGAGCCGGGCATCGAAAACGGATGGCCGGGAACGCCAGGCGCTTCGATCGGTTCTTCGACCCTTGGCATTGCGGCGACCGAGGCCAGGGCGGGACCTATGAACGACCAGCTCAATCCCGGCAAGTTTGAAGCCGTGGCGACTGGTGGTGTTACGACACTGCTGATGGCTGGGGGCAATTCCCAACCGGTAGGCTTTGGTGTAATTGACACGTTCGTCTTAGGAAATTGATCTACGCACACAACCGATCTGCTCTCTTGAGCTACGGCAAGGCCGGAACTTGAAAGGGCACTGCCGCCGGAGGGTGCCATCATCATGCCTGCGGATCCCGTTGAAACCTCGGAGCCGCCGCTGAAGATTGCCGGCGCCTCCTCGACTACAATCGACCCACGATACGATCCGGGCCTGGCCCAGCCGGGATAAGAAACTGGCGCCGGGGTTTCGACTTGAATGGCCTTCGTGCCCTGTATCGCCTCCGCGACGGGGGCCTCCACCTTGCTGAGCTTGAAATAAGCCGGCGCTGCGAGCAGGGCGTCCTGCCCTGCCAGCTGCCCCCATCCTCTACCCGTCTGCGGCGGAGGCTCACCGATCCTCCCACCGGAAAAACCATACAACATCGAGGGTATGCCGGTCATATAAGCTATGCCGTTGCACAACTGGCCGGCGACCTCGGCCGCGCGGCCGACCACACCGCCGAGGACATTCAGCGCGCCGATCGGATATCGGAGAAATGGATCGTCTATGTTGCCGGCGGAGCGCCGGTTGTTCTCTGCGAACTTGTCCCATGAAATATCGCGGTCGCCCATCCGATCGCTTGCCCCAGCGATTCGATAGAGCACGTCGCCGGGCATATTATAGAGCGCGGAGGCATTGTCGAAAACTGCGCCGCCGATGAAATCTTCAATTTCATCCTGCCCCCACACTTTCGATCCCGCAATCCTTTGCGCCGCTACGCCAGCGGAGGCTGCGGAGGCTGCGGAGCCAGGCAACGCCACCGCAAATGATCCGTCCAGGGCCTCTTCCGCAGCGAGCCCGACGATCTTCGCATCCAGTTGTGGAAAATTCTTGGCGATGAAGCTCGTGAGCCTGTATTCCAGGGAGGCACCGGCGTACACCTGCGCTATCTTCTCCCGGTCGCCGCCGTCCGAGGCGAGGGCCCGTGCGATGGAGATCGCCTCGTCTCTCGTCGGCCGTGACCCAAGCTTTGCGGCATTCTGTTCAAGTTTGGAAGCAAACTCATCATTTGTCAGCAGTGCGCGATCCGCTCTCTTCCTGGAGGCCGCAAGCAGCGCATACAGGACGTCGCGCACTTTGTTCACGACGTCCCATCTTCCGCACTCAAAACCCCCTTGGGCCCCGGGACTGCACAGGGCATTCAGGGCCATCC
>JAZDOG010000075.1:0-13978 GCA_043798915.1 Pseudomonadota bacterium
CAGCGCCGCCAAAGCTATTTTCGCCTTCATTGCTGGACCAAATGTCTTGCGCATAACTGGCTCCTTTCTCCGTAGGCTTTTGTTGGATTTTCACACCTTAATCAAGCCCACTTTTTGGTCCAGTTTTTGCCAGCCACTATAGGTCGAGCCTCGTCCTCCATGAAGAGTTGTTCTGGAAGAAAGACGAACAGGCAGCAGGCAATTTAATCGATGGTCTTTTCGTCCGCGCTGGCCATTCGCGCTTCACCTCACATAACCGGCGATTTTCCATCACCTTCAGGATGTCAAATAACGGCCATGCCATTTTTGAGGCGATCTGGCAGGACGAAGACGGCAGGATCGGTTTTTTGAGGGAAGTTCCGACAAAAGAGATCGTGTCCTTTCAACACAGGATAACAGAAGCCTGGAAAGTGATAACGGATCGCGCTTCAGGGGGCAAAAAATCGGGAATCATGGGCAATCGCTGATGCGCTTGCAGACAGGGTATCTATAATTTATAATTACCGAACTCCGGGGACAGCAATGAAGATATATTCACATTCGCGGCTTTCGACCTTCGAGAATTGCAGGCTACGCTACAAATTCGCTTATATCGATAAGATCAGGCGCGGAGAGGATTCGATCGAAGCCTTCCTGGGGCAGCGTTTTCACGATGCTATGGAGAAGGTGTATGCCGAAAGGGCGTTCTGGAAACCCTCTGCGAGCGACCTCAAAGACTTTTTCAATGAGCTATGGGACAAGAACTGGGGCGATCACGTATTCGTCACCCGCAGCGACCGGAAACCCCAAGATTATCGTGAAATAGGCCTCAAGGCCATCGAAGGTTACCACAGGCGGTATGTCCCCTTTGATGAGGGCCGCGTCCTTGGGACCGAGCGCAGGATCGAGGCCGCGCTCGACGAAACCGGGGACCATAGGGTAATGGGCTATATCGATCGGCTGGTCGAAACGGAGGACGGCCATTTCGAGATACATGACTACAAGACTTCAGGCTCGTTGCCCGATCAGAAGAAGCTCGATAGCGACAGGCAGCTCGCTCTGTATGAAATAGCCGTGAGGCAATCGTGGCCTGATGTAAAAACGATGGACCTCGTCTGGCATTACGTCGTCTTCGACAAGGAGATGCGGTCCAGGCGAACACCAGAACAGCTCGATGAGCTCAAGGCGAGCACGATCGGCCTGATCGACGAAGTAGAATCGGCAAAGGAATATCCACCACACGAAACCAACCTCTGCCGCTGGTGCGACTATCAGAACATATGTCCGCTTTTCGCGCACGCGGCGCGCACGGAGGAGCTGCCGGCCAAAAAGTTCCTCGAGGACGACGGCGTGAAGCTCGTCAACCAGCTCGGCGAGCTGGACGCGAAAAAGAGCGCGCTCAAGGCGGAAATCGCAGGGATCGAGGAAGAGGAGGGGGCGATCCTGGAGCACGCGATCGACCTCGCCGCCCGCCAGGGCGTCTCGCGGTTCGTTGGCAGCGACCGCGCGCTGACGATCAAGGAAGAGACGGAGGTCGAGTATCCTGACAAGAAATCGCCCGACCGCGCCGATTTCGAGGCAAGGCTCAAGGAGATGGGCCTCTGGGAGAAGGTAAGCGGGTTTGTCGCGATGACTTTCAAGTCCCTGGTGCGCAAGAGCTGGGCACAGGAGGGGATCCCCGGTTCGGTGGCAACCTACGTGAAGCTCAAACCGGTGAAGAAGGCAAAGCTCTCCCGGCGCAAAGATGAAGACTCGGTCATGTAACGGAGGAACTATGCCTCGTGGCGACCAGATTTCACGGCAGTGGCAGATCCTGAGGATACTCGAGGCCAGGCGCATGGGCGTCACGGTGCCGGACCTCGCCAAAGAACTGGATAGCCAGGTCCGCACGATCTATCGCGACATGGAGGCGCTAGAGCTGGCCGGCTTCCCTTTCTCTACGGATAAGGAGGACGGCGTCGAGCGTTGGTTCTTCGTGGAGGGCCACCGCCTGAAGATTCCGATCCCGCTCTCGCTCACGGAGCTGATGGCGCTCTCCATCGCTTCCGATCATTTGAAGGCCTTCGAGGGGACCGTCTTTTCCGAGGCGCTCAAGGCCGTTTTCGAAAAGATTCGCTCGATGCTCAATCCCGAGGCTCACGCTTTTCTCGATGGCCTCGCCAAGAGCTTTCGTGTGGGGCTCACGGGCAAGAAGGACTACAAGAAGCACCGCGAGACGATCGACGTGATAAACAACGCGGTGCTGGAGCACCGCACCGCCGTCATCCGCTACCAGTCCGGCAAGGGCGAGGCGATCGAGCGTAAGATCGATCCATACCATGTCTGGTTCATGGGCGGTACGATCTACATCGTGGCCTATTGTCACGAGCGCAAACAACAGCGCCTCTTCGTCCTGGACCGCATCGCCAAGGCAAAGACCACCGACGACCGCTTCGAGATTCCCTCCGATTTCAACATGGACGACTTCACGAAGGACCGCTTCCGCGTGATGGGCGGCGAGGAAGTGGAGGTCAAAATCCGCTTCTCGCCCAAGGTTGCCTACTATGTGAAGGAGCGCACCTGGCACCCGACGCAGAAGATCGCTGACGAGAAGGACGGTTCGATCGTCCTCTCGATGCACGTCGAAGGCCTCACGGAGGTCAAGAGCTGGGTGATGTCCTTCGGCAGCTTCGCCGAGGCGCTGGAGCCGGCGTTGCTGCGGAAAGATGTCGCCAGTGAGCACAAGGCAGCAGCGGGCAAATACTGATCATCCTGCGTTTTTTGCGTAGATAATACTCCCAGTAGGATCGTGCCTTTGGAGGAGAAAGATATGATGGAAGATAAAGTTATCGATGAATCCATCAAATATTTACAAAAAAAGAGGTGGTTGCTCATATATCGGACTTCTAGGTCAAGGCGAGCAGGGGGTGCTGGTGAGCACGGTGGAGTTGATGTAATTATGATGAAGGACTCTAATAAATTCCTTTTTGCGGAGGCGAAGGGAGACACAAGAAGAAAGACAAAACAAAGCGCAGATTTCACGAGTTGTCTGGGTAGTCTGATAAAACGCATGCGGTTGACGCAAGGCTATGGTTTAAATGAAGCCGTCGATGGTTTTGTTGGAGTGACGAAATGCGAACGTAAAAAACTTCGCGATCTTGTGTTAGAAAAAGCCAGCTTTTCCAATTCTGAATATGTGGTGGCATTCACAGATCAATATGCTGGACGACTCAAAGAATCTGTGGATTGCAATTTCTTAAAGAAAATCTTGAAAACGACGGTTCTTCTTGTAGGTGCAAACGGTGTCCGTATCTTTCGGGTATAGTTTTTTTTCAAAAACATTTATCCTTCATGACCTTCCCTGACACGCGCCCCTGATATCATTGCTTCAGCGCGCGGAGCATTGCAAACATGCGCCGCGCCGGGGGACGGCGATGAAGCGATCCAACGTCCCGTTTTCCCCCTCTGCTTGACAATACGCCTATAAGCCAGATTAAGCGGCCGCAGAGGGCCATGGCCTCAAATGTCACGGCGCCATGGTACAATACGTAATAGATGATTTAAAACAAAAGGGGGAATATATGAAAAACATTAAAGTGGCATTGTTTGTCGTAGCTGCACTTGCTTTACTTTCGGCATGTGGCGGATCAGGAACGAGTCCTGGCAGCAGCAGCGGTGCAACTACTGGAACAGGTACAACTGGCAGCGATGGCGGTGGAACAACGACTGGTGGGACAGATAGCGGGGGCAGCGGCGGAACAACTGATAGTGGTGTCGCTACTTTGGGGAAGAATGTCAGCTTTGACCTTTCAGATGCGGTGGGCATATTCATGGACCAAAGCGTCTCGGCTGATGTTAGTGTAGCGAAGGACGCAGGTGGCATTCCGAATAGCAATTCAAAGAAGAGCAATCTGCATAAGTTGAAAAATGATGGGACCGTAGTGGACTTATTCGTTACAGATGTAAGCCTTTTGATCGACAATTTCTTTATTTCGCCAGATGGCAATCTTTATCTGGTATTCAAGTCAGTAATTTATGTCGATACGATTCCTTGTACTCTTGTCATGTTGGGCCAGAATCAAGTCGGCGAATGTGTAGACGATACGTTGGTTTCGGTTGATACTAAGTATCAAAAGCCAACAGCGCCGATTCAATTCGATAGCAGCGACAATATCTATTACTCGGGGCTTACAAAAGAGGGGAAAAGGGTTCTGCGAAAGCTGATTCATTCATCGAAAAAGACAGTTGATTTGATTGACGATAACATTTCAATTCGTCTTTTCTTGGTGCTGCAAGATGGAACTGTCTATTTGGCGGGCACTACTGCATCCACGCAGACATCGTTTTTTAGGCGAATATTGCCTTCCGGCAAGATAGAGAACTTGATTAATGGGTCGAATCTGCTTTCACTTTATACGCTGCCAGACGGTAACGTCTATGCAGGTGATTGGGGAATTAGAATGGGCGTGGTAAAGGTAACGTCAGCAGGAGTGGAGGACGACCTTTACATAGGAGAGTTGGGCAATCCCGTTTTCGACACCTCGTTCAATGAGTACGAGAGCTGCGATTACCGGACTGACAACCCGACAACCTATGCCTCTTTTTGTGGGTACAATGGGACAGCAATCTCTGCGTTCTATAGATCGGTTGAAGACGAGGTCTTTGTAGTCGCTGGTTCGGGAGACACAGCGAGCCTATGGCAATATTGGCCGGAGGTGAAGCCCATCAGCACAAGCGTATATCGTCCAACCATCGTGAGTGGCACCATGTCAACGCTATTGATTGCAGGATACGACACGAAACAAAAGAACAAGCTCATTGCGTTCAATACTACGAATAGTTCAGAAGTTGACTTGCTCAAAGGCGTGGACATCGAGATATACCATTTTGGTTACTCAGCAAGCAAAGGAACCGTCATATTTGATGGACTGCGATTCTCAGATGGCGTTTATATTGTAGGCTCTATTGATACGGAGAATGGAAATAATCTGACTGTTCTGACCTCCGGCACTGAGTACGAAGATGTCCAGTTCTTCCAGTAATGGTAACCTGACCCTATCCCGCTTTTCCCATCCGCACGAGGACCCGGTGCTTGATGAGATCTCTGCCTAGCGGGATGACTCCATTTTTTATGCGCTGTCCATCCAGCTCCACGAAGGCGACGCCCTTCTCGCAGTGTTCCGGGTTCTCGACCTGAATTTCGTATATCGCCTCTCCGTGGCGATAGCGCATCTGGAAACCATCCCACCACCCGGGGATGACCGGATCGAGCTGCATGGTCTCTCCGCGCACTTTGAGTCCTAAGATTTCTTCCACCCAGGCGCGGTACATCCATGCCGCCGAACCCGTGTACCAGGTCCAGCCGCCATGGCCGATCCATCCGGGCGATGAGTACACATCGGCCGCGACCACGTATGGCTCCACACCGTAACGCCAGACCGTCTCCGGATCGCGCGCTCTCTCCACCGGGCTCAGCATGCGCAGTATTTTCGCTGCGCGGGTGCCGTCTCCGGAGCGAGCCATGGCCATGGCGAGCCACAGTGCGGCGTGCGTGTATTGGGCCCCGTTTTCCCGCACGCCCGGCGGATATCCCTTGATGTATCCCGGCGACGGTTCCGCCCGGTCGAACGGAGGCTCAAAGAGCAGCACCAGCCTCTCGTCCTCGCGAACGAGATGGCTCCACGCAGATTCCAGCGCCTTGGCTGCGCGGGCCTTGTCGCCGCCGCCGCTCAGAGATGCCCATGATTGAGGCAGGGAATCGATCCGCGCCTCCGCATTTTTTGACGAGCCCAGGGGCGAGCCATCGTCAAAGGTCGCTCGAAGATACCACTCCCCATCCCACGCAAATTCTTCCACGCGCCGGATGAGCGCCTTCCGGTCCTGGCTATAGGTCTGGCTCGCATCCGGCCGGCCAAGAAGCCCTGACATCTCGGCCATGCCTTTCTCCACATCCGCCAAAAACCACGCGAGCCAGACGCTCTCGCCTTTGCCCCCGGCGCCCACGAGGTTCATCCCGTCGTTCCAGTCTCCGGTCCCCATCAGGGGCAATCCATGGGGTCCAAAGGCTTGGGCACGCGCGACCGCGCGCTGGCAGTGCTTCCAGAGCGTGCTCTTCTCCGATGATATCGCCGGCGTCTGGAGGCTTTCGGTCTGATCGTCTTTGAGCGTCGGCGCGTCGAGCCAGGAAACCGCTTCGTTCAGGATATTGACGTCGCCGGTGATCCTGACGTAGTGCGCGACGGCGAAGGGGAGCCACAGGGGATCGTCGGATATCCGCGAGCGGATGCCCTCGCCGCCTGGCGGGTGCCACCAGTGCTGGACGTCGCCCTCCTTGAACTGGCGGCCGGCTGCGGAGAGGATGTGGTCGCGCGCTAGTTTGGGATGCGCGTACACGAGCGCCATCACGTCCTGCAATTGATCGCGGAAGCCGAAGGCGCCGCCGGACTGATAAAAAGCGGAACGCCCCCATATCCGGCAGGAGAGGTTTTGGTAGAGCAGCCAGCGGTTGATCATGAAGTCTGCGGCGAGTTCGGGGGTATGCACTTCGATCCTGCCCAGCCGATCATCCCACCACGCCTTCGTCTGCTCGAGCGCGCTCGAAACCTGCATGTTGTCGCGGCAGGCCTCAACCAGGGCATGGACCTCGGCTGCCGACCGCGCTTCGCCGAGCATGCAGGTGATTTGGGCGGTCTCGCCAGGAGCCAGTCTCACGGCGGCCTGCAGCGCTGCGCAGGGGTCGAGGCCTGCTCCCGTCCGGCGCGAAAGCCTGATCTGCTCCATCGCCGACGGGTTTTCCATCGAGCGGTTGCGTCCGATGAAGGCGGCGCGATCGCCGGTGTATGACTTTGCGGGCGCGCTCATGGCCGCGAAGGCCACCCGATCCGAATAATCGGGATTGTAGAAATTGCGGGCGAGCAGGACCTCCGCCTCATCATCCCAATCGGTCACGACGTGCGCCTGGGATGATTCGCGGGACTCGCAGAGCGTCCACTCCGCATAATACGTCACCGACAGCTTGCGCGTTCTCGAGGTATCGTTTTTCAAGGAGAGCCTCTGCAGCTTGATCGGCTGCCCCCCGTCGTCATCCACGGGAACGAAGACGGTCAATTCCTGCTCGATGCCGTGGCTGTTGTGTTCGAAGACCGTGTACCCCGCTCCGTGCCTGGCCCGGTATGCAGTCTCCTCGCGGATGGGCGATGCGGTCGGCGTCCAGAAAATCCCGGTTTCCTCGTCGCGGATGTAGAGCGCTTCAGAAGACGGATCCGTCACGGGGTCGTTCGACCATTGCGTCAGACGGTTGCGCTGGCTGTTGTGGGCCCACGTGAATCCGGCCCCCGTTTCGCTGACCTGCGCGCCGAAGGCCCTGTTCGCGATGACGTTCACCCAGGGCGCCGGCGTGTTGATGCCGGGCCCAAGATAGATCGCGTATTCGCGGCCGTCCGGCGTAAAGCCGCCCAAGCTGTTGAAGAAGGGAAGCTCCATGAAAGGGAGCGCGGCCGAAGGATCCCGGGGATCGCGTTTCAATGCGATGGGTCCCGGCACGTCGGGCGCTTTGATCGGAGCGCTCAATTGCTGGGGAAGCGTGCCGCGCGCCGCCACCACCACGACGCTCGCCGCGGCCCGCAGGAGCGTCAGGTCTTCCGTCGGGATGAGAGTAGCGCTGCGCAGATAGATACCCCCCGGCTGATCCACGCCCGTGATTGCCGAGTGGGTCTGGATCAGGTGTTCGAGCTGTTCGCGCAGCGGTTGCATGTAGCCGCCGTCCTCCTCGTTCAAGATCAAGAGGTCGACCATCAGCCCGTGCATGCGCCAATAGGTGTGCGCCTGGATCATCTGACGGACGATGCCTAAGTCCCTCGTCTCGCCGACGGCCACGATGGCAATGGGCAGGTCGCCCGAGATGGCATACGCCCACAATCCGGCCTGACCCTTGCGGTTCTGGGCGATGCGTTCCGCCGCCCCGCGCAGGAGGGGATTGGGATAGAGCAGATGGCTTGCCATCTGCTGGAAGCACCGCGCATCATCGGGCTGGATGTGCAGCAGACGCAGCTCGAGCTGGGCCGAGCCCCAGGCGAGGTCCATCGCCCGATCGATCGCATGGGGATCGCCGTATCTGGCGATCAAACCGAGGACGTGTTCTCTGGATTCGCCAGCGGCCAGGACCATGGAGACCTGGATTCGCCGACCCGGAGCGAGGGTGAGGCTCTGGCGGAGGCTCAAGATCGGATCCAATACAAATCCCTGGCTTTGCCCCGGCTCCTGCGAGGCGCCCATGGGGCTCGCGAGCGTCCGCCCGCGGCCGATGAAGCGGCGCCGGTCGGTCTCGAATCGCAATGCTTCACCCGGGGCCTCATCGAGCGTCAATCGGTGCGCAACGAAGACGGGCGGGTCGTTCGCCCCGCGAGGCCGGCGGTAGGCCAGAAGCGCCCGCTCCTCCAGCAACGCCTCGGTCTGGATGAAGAGCTTGTTGAACGCCGGGTGCTTCAGGTCCGCATTGTGCGGCGCGAGCGAGAGCTCGATGTAGCTCGTCAGGTCGAGCCGGCGGCTGTGCCCGGAACGATTGACGAGCGTCATCCGCCGGATCTCGACGTCGTCTTCCGGCGCGACGACGACTTCAGTTTCACTCTCGATTTCGTGATCGACGCGGCGGAACATGGCGCGGTCGAGCGTGAAGTTGGCGCAGTAGTCTGAAACCTTTCCGCCGGTCGGCTGCCAGGTGTTGCACCAGAGCCGGTCCGCATCGGCCTCGCGGATGAAACAGAAGGTCCCCCACGGATCCCGCGTGCGATCCGATCGCCAGCGCGTGATCTCGACGCTCCCCCAGCGGCTGTAGCCGCCGCCGGCGTTCGTCACCATCACGCCATAGCGGCCGTTGCAAAGCAGGTGGGTCTTGGGGGTCGTGGTATGGGGCGTCTCGAACTGGCTGACCGCAGGCGCGACGTCGCCGACGCTCGCCACCGACGAGACTCGCTCGCGCGTGGAGATGTGGTGAAGCGGCGGAACGTTCGGGATGCGCTCAAGGAGCAGCGGTTCCGCGGCGCGCACTCGCGGGTCGGTGTGAAAATGGCGCTGGAGGGAATGGTCCTGAAGAAAATTGACGAGCGAGAGAAAACTCATTCCCTGATGATGCGCCATGAAGGAGCGCACGATCATCCCGCGTTTTCCCTCGCGGCTTGGCTGTCCGCTGAAGTCCAGCGCTTCGTAATATCCGTAATCGGTGAGCAGCCCCATCGCGGCCAGCCGTTTGAGGTTTTTCACCGACGCCTGCGGCGCCAGCCCGATCGCCAGCATGGTGGCATAGGGCGCGACGACGATTTGCGAAGCCAGGTCGCGCTTGAGCCCCAATTCCGGCACGCCGAAGGCGGAGTATTGATGGGTCTTGTGAATATCCAGATCCCCGAAGGCGCACTCCGAGATTCCCCACGGCACGCTGTGCTTGGCGCCATACGCGATCTGGATCGCCACGGCCTCGCGGGTGGCTTTGTCCAGCAGCGAATTCGCATAGGCGCGCTGGACGAGCAGCGGCATTAGATATTCGAACATCGTCCCGGTCCAGCTGAGCAGCGCCCGCCGCCGGCCGATGGCGCCGTAGGGCCGGCCCATGGCAAACCAGTGTTCGACCGGAACGTCTCCCCGGGCGATGGCGACAAAGCTTCCCAGACGCGCCTCGCTCGCCAGCAGATCGTAAAAGGCGCGGTCCAGGCGTCCCTCGGAGACGTTGTACCCGACCGAGAACAGCCGCCGATCGGTGTTGTAGAGGAACCGCATGTTGATCGATGCTTCGAATTCGCGTCCCGATTGCAGGAATTTTTCGATGAGCGCCAGCGTCTCGCCGGCCAGCCATTTTGACTTTTCGAAGGCACCCACGATGCGGACGATCCAATCCCGGAGAGAGGACTCACCCTCTGGCGCTTTTTCCAGGATACCTTTGAGGGATGCGATGCAGGGGATGTCTCCGCTGGCAAGATCGTGAAGCGATGGCGCGCGGCGAAGGGCCTCACGGAAGGCCGGCACGGCGTCCGGATTCAGTTCGGCGACTTCCTCCACCGTCTTCTCGTTCAGGATTTCGATCCAGGCGAGATACCGATCGGCGATGTTTTTCCACGCTGCGAGCTGGCTCTCAATCTGCCGGACCCAATACGCAACGCCCTCGGGAAGATCGCCGGCGTCGATTTCCGTCCGTCGCAAGAGGCCGAGGAGGGCGGCGACAGAGTCAGGCGGTGATTCCCAGGCGCGAAGCAGCTCAGACAGGGCCTGGGGCTTGAAGCCCGCATGCTTTCCATCGCGGATGACCTGTTGCAGGACATGCCCGGTATCCTTGAGACCCTCGAAGGTTTTGACACCCAGGAGCGGCGCCTCAAGGAGCGCACGAAGCCCCTGATCCAGGGTCCACAAGGCCCCGAGCAGGTTCCCGCTGTCCACGGTGGAAACGTAGCGCGGATTCAGGGGCTTCAAAGTCTGGATATCGTACCAGTTGAGCAGATGCCCCTCATGGCGCTCCAGTTTCCCAATCGTCTCCATCGTCTGCGAGAGCTTCTGTGCGACCTGGTCCAGGGTGATGTATCCGAAATCGTGGGCGCCCAGGACGCTCACCAGATAGAGGCCGATGTTGGTGGGGCTCGTCCGCAGGGCCAGCTGATTCTGATAGGCGACCTGGTAATTGTCGGGCGGCAACCATGAGGTGTCCTGATCCACAAAATCCTCGAAATAGCGCCAGGTCCGCCTCGCGACGTCCCTCATGAATTGCCGGTCCTCTGCCGGAAGCAGGAATTGCGGCTGTTGGGTCTCCGGCCGCCTGTTGAGCAGCCAGCCGATCATCGGAGAGAGGAACCAGAGTGCGAGCCAGGGCCAGGCTACCCGGAGGTTTTCCGGTCGGAAGTGCCACACTGCCCATCCGGCGACTGCGCTGAACAAACTCGCGAGCCCCATGGAGAGCAGAAACATGGGGACCCTTGGGCCAGGGCTGCCATTCGCCGCCTGGGCCGAAGTCCACTCCAGGAGCCGCCGATGGGAAAAGTGTTTTCGATAGAGGGCTCGTGTTATGGCATCCAGCGCCAGCCAGGTCTGGTACGGAAGCAGCGCCGCTTCCACCAGCACCCGCATCAGATCATAGATTTTTTTCGCGAGGGAGATGCCCCTCAAGCCCAGGCCGGTCGTCGCCCAGGTGACAGGCGCTGCGAGTGAGTGAAAGAAGAGCTGGATGGCGACCACGGCGGTGGCGATCCACCCGGCCCGCGAGGAAACAAACCACGAGGTCATGAGGAGGGAGAGGCTCGTCGCGGCGAGCAAGCTCCGGCGCAGGTTGTCGAATATCTTCCAGCGATCGAACCGGGAGAGCGGGTTGGCTCCCCGCCCCCCGCCTGCTTCCGGAACACGCGGAAGGATCCAATCGGCGATCTGCCAGTCGCCGCGAATCCAGCGGTGCAGCCTCTTGGCGAAACTCACATAATCCTGAGGGAACTCGTCATACAGCTCGATGTCGCTGGCGAGCCCCACCCGGACATGGGCGCCTTCGATCAGATCGTGGCTGAGGAGCAACCTTTCAGGAAATCTGCCGGACAGCACTTTGCTGAAGGTGCGCACATCGTAGATGCCCTTGCCATGATAGGAACCGGCGCCCGCCAGGTCCTGATAGACGTCGGAAACCGCGCTGGTGTAAGGATCGATGCCGACCGGGTCCGAGAAAAGCCGGCTGAAAGGCGAACCGTTCGTGCTCGGCAGGGAGGGGGACACGCGCGGCTGGATGATGGTGTAGCCGGATCGGACGATGCCAGCGCCATCTTCGCGCGCCTGGTTCAGCGGGTGTGCCAGGGTTTCTATCATCCTGCGGGCGGTGTCGTGCGGCAGTTGCGTGTCGCTGTCCAGGGTGATGATGAACCTGACGTTCCCGAGGCGATCCGGATTCCCGGCGTGCACGAGACGCTCCGCCTCGGGAGGCCGCGTGCCGTCGATCAGGCCGTTCAACTCCGTGAGCTTCCCTCGCTTGCGCTCCCAGCCGATGAATCCCTGCTCGGAGTCGCACCACCTCCGCTCCCGGTGAAACAGGAAAAAACGCTCTCCGCCGTGTCGCTGGTTGAGGGCCTCGATGCCTTGCGTGGCGATTCGAAGCAGGGATTCGTCCGCCGGGGCATGCTCTTCGTTCGCATCCGTGTAATCCGAGAAAAGGCCAAAGAGCACGTTGGCCTCTGCATTGGCGAGATAGCGGATCTCAAGCCTTTCCACTTCCGCCGCAACCCTCTCCGGATCCGTGAGCATCATCGGAACGACGACCAGCGTCCGGCATGCGTCGGGAATCCCCGGGACCTTAAAATCCATCTTCGGCAGGGTGCGCGGCGGAAAAAGCCGCTTCACGAGGTAATTCACCACATCGAGCGAGAGCTGGCTCGCGGGGACGATGAGGAGCATGACGGCGATGCACTGCATCCAAAAGGCAGGGGCGCAAAGGCCCGACCGGAGGGCCAGAAAAATAAATATGGCGGAGAAAAAGGCGAGCCCCAGGAAGTACACCGCCGTGTGATGACGATATGCCCATCGCAGGGCGCGAAAATAAAACGTCTCGTGGCACCCGATGCGCCCCGCGAGATCCCCTCTTTTTTCGCCGATGAGATACGTTCCGACGTGCGCCGACAGTGTATCGTGAATGTCATCATGGCCGGCCTCGGCTGCCATTTCGATCGCGCTTTTCGCGACCTCATCCTCTGTGAGGCCGGACCCGCGGTGGAGATCCTCGACCGCCCGGCGATACCGGTCGCGCGTGGCAAAATCCATCCGGGGATAGATTCCGGCGGGATCCTGCCTGAGCGTCTGCTCCACGAGGCTCACGCGTTCGAAACATTTCTTCCAGTCGAGCAGGGCGAGCTGGCGCAGGCTGATAAAGGCGTTCCCGATGGAGAGCTGGTCCCTCGTCTGGCGGTTTGTCACACGCAGGCCGAGTTCGTTCAAGGATTTGTGGAATGTGCGCTCGAGCCAACCCTGCACCGGGGACAGCACAGTCCCTTCATCATAGAGGTAATCCATCAGCTGAGCGGAAAAATAGGGGCTTGGGGCTGGGTGGGCCTCGGCCAGTTCGGCCATGATCGAGAATATCTGGCCCGGATCTCGCCGGTTGGCCGTGATGAGCCGGTTCGCCCAGAAATCGGCGATCTCCCCCTCGCGCAGCTCGGTCAGGGCCCGGTCGGCGATCTGGCCGATCCCCTCGAGAAGCACCGTGCGCAGCATCTGGGGAACGACCCAGAGTTCGCCGATCGAGAGCGGCTTCACGGTTTGATAGGCATCGATGAAGGCCAGGACGTTCTCCTCGTCCAGACGCAGGTCGGTGTGAAGGCCAAGCTCCCTTGCCAGGCCGTAGATGCGCGGCAGTCCCCGGTCGGACTCGTTCGCAAGCGAAGGCAGCTGCCGGTAAAAATGACGGGGCAGGTTGAGGGCAACGTCGCGGACGGCGCTCTCGAGGATATATTCATTGTCAAGGAGCCACTCGGCGGCCGGCGGCACGCTTTGCTGCAGGCGGAGAGCCTCGGAGAGAGACAGGCATACCTGCTGGGCCCACCTGCGGCCCCGCTCAAGACGCTTGAGGAGCAGGGTGTCCCGGAGGGGTTTGGGGTCTGCCTGGTGTTCCGCAGCCAGACGCCCGGCATGCTCCTGCAATTGCGCCGGGTTGAACGGCGTTCCAATATGGTTTGCGTTTTCTTTGACCGGGTTCTCGCGGTGGGGATGCAGGACGAAGATCGCGGGAGGGATTTCGCCGCTTTCCAGCAGGAGATCGAAGGGGGCGCTCAAGGTTTCGATCGGCCCCCGGAGAATCAGGACGGATTCGCCCGCGAAAAGCCAGCGTGCGTGATCCTCAAGGAGCCTTCGCTCGACGCCGAATCTCGTTCGCCGTGCCTCGACCTTTCCCTCCGCGCTCTTGCTCACCCACGCAGCGCGGCGGAAACCCTTCTGCTTCAATTTCCCGAAGGCCGCACGAGCCTCATTTTGCCTGGCGAAATAGCCAATGAGGACGCCTGTTTTCATTCTCTTTTTG
>JAZDOG010000084.1:0-35765 GCA_043798915.1 Pseudomonadota bacterium
CAAGGGGAGCGGCCGCGTGGGGCTCGCGCTCGTGCGCGGGTTCGGATTGAGGCGCGGCGCGCTGGCGTCGACTGTCTGCCACGACTCGCACAACCTGATCGTCGTAGGCGCAAACGACCGCGACATGCTCTGCGCCGCAAAGGCGCTGATAAAGGCGGGGGGCGGATTCGCCGTGGCATCCGGGGGACGCATCCTCGACATGTTGAAACTACCCGTGGCAGGCCTCATGTCCGACCTGTCGGCGACTGAAGTCGCATCCACCTACGCGCATGTCACGAAAACGGCGCGCCGCCTGGGGGGCAAACTCCCCGACCCATTCCTCCAGCTCTCATTCCTCTCTCTCTCCGTCATCCCCGAGCTCAAGCTGACAGACTTAGGGCTGGTCGACACCCTGCGCCATCGGTTTGTTTCATTGTTTATTTAGCGGCATTTCACTTCATCCGATATTTACTCCCCTTGCGCTCTCCTTCCATCGCGATGACGCCCTTCTTCTGCAATCGAGCGAGGATAGCCTTGAGCGTAGGACGGCCGATGCCGGAGCGACGTTCGATAAATCCGATCGTCGCAGGCTGATGAAGGCGGATGAGCTCCACCGTCTTTTCTTCGAGGGCCGTGAGCTGGCCGCTCGCTTTAGTTTCAATCTTGTCTTTGAGCTGCCCCGTCTGGCGATCGAGCGCCTTGAGAAAAAAGATCAGCCATGGGTTCAAGTCGGCAACGCCTCCGAGCGTCGCCTGCGTCTGGCGCAGGGCGATGTAGTAGGCGTCCTTGTTGTCCTCCACCACCTTCTCATGCGAGCTGTACATGCAGAACTCGTAGCCCTGCCTGAGGAGGCACAGGTTAGTGAGCACGCGAGAAAGCCGCCCGTTGCCGTCACGAAACGGATGGATCGCCAGGAATTTCACGACGAACGCGGCAATGACCTCCAGGTCGTCGTAGTTGGGGTCGCGAAGAAACTCGTTGTAGTCCTGAACAAGATCCCGCATCTCCATTTCCGTTCGCGTCCCGGGCGGTGTCGTTTCAAAGATGATCTCCTTCCGCCCGGTCGAGCCATCGATCCTCACAACAGAATTGGGGACATTTTTATAGGCACCGCGCTGGTGGAGAGGCAGGACATCCTCAGAGAGATAGGAGCACATCATCTGGTGCAGCGAGCGAACAGCGTGTTCGGTGATTTCGAGCTCCCTGAAGTGATCGAAGATGTGGCTCAGGCAATCGATGTATCCGGCAACTTCGGCCTCGTCCCGATCCTGGATCTTCTGGATCTTGAGCCCCTCGAGACGCGAGATGATCTCTTCGTCGGAGAGATGCGCCCCCTCGATTCGGGTCGAGGCGCCGGCAGAGGTGATAATCGTCGTCTTCTTGAGGCCGGCGTAGAAATCGCGATCGAGGGACTTCGAAAGCGTCCAGAGCTCCCTGAACGCGCCGATGGCCTTGATGCTCTTCAGCGCAACAGGATTGAGGCTGGTTTTAAGGAGATTCTTCACTATGCCATAAATTATACCAAATAATATCCTATAAATCAACTGGTTTCCAAATATTATACCATATTTTATGCCATATATGGTCAAAACTCACGGCATCGCGTTCATGGCCTTCTCGACCGTCTTCGTGGCGAAGACGATCCAGGTGGTTCCCATGTTCCCGGCGGTCGAGTAGGCATATTCCGGATCGACGCCGGCCTTGGCCAGCTCCTGTGCGGTGTGGAAGAGAATCCCAGACTCGTTCGCCGTCTCGACGATGATCACCTCGCGCTCCGTGCAGGCGAAGCCGGCCTTCTCGAGGGCCTGCTTCACTTTTTCATTGTCGGCGGTGACGAAGTGAAACTCCACATCCTTTCCGCGCTCGAATGTGCAGAATGCGCCTATGTTGACGCGGGCGTTGGCGATCGGAGCCGTGACGCTCGCGAGCGCACCGGGCTTGCCCTCCGTGACGATCCTGATGTCCTTCATATTGAAGATGCGAGCCATTTGGCCTCCAATAGCGCTCCCTCCCTTTGTAAGGGAGGGATGGGGAGGGTAGACCATGGGTATTCGCACGATCTACCCCCTCTGACTCCCCCTTACAAAGGGGGAGGGAAGAGATTCAAGACGGCCGCTACGTCGCATGACACCGCGACCTCCTGCTTGTCAGCGCGGATCGATATCCCCTTGAGGATCCCTTCCAGCACAGGGTTTTCCTCATTCTGCAAGATGAGCAGAGAGCGCACGCCATCGAGGAACACCGCCAAGTCGTGGGCTTCCTTCTCCTCGCTCGGTATCCGAGCTACGATGTTTCTCCCGTCCGCGCTTTGAAAATCCACACCCTGCGCCGGCACGAATCCCTGCGGCACGATGGCCCTGAGCCTGGGCCCGAAGACGAGCCTGCCGAAGATGACCGAATCGGCCGGACCGAAGGCCGCCGGGGCCGGGGCCGCGGCAGGTCCCTCGCCAAAAAGCGCCACGAGAGACGATTTCATGCCGACCGCCACGTGCTCGCGATCGAGGATGACGAAACCGAACGGGTCGCGCTCATCGCTCTCTGCATAGAGAGTTCTGTCCCCAAGTTTCTCGGATATGAATCCGGGGCGGTCGGAGGAAAGCGCCGCGCGTATGGCCGGTATCATGACCTTCTCGTCGAAGGAACCCTGCGCAACAACGGCGACAGCCGGCGGAGTGCCAGCCTCGCCAAGACTTCCCACAAACATGAGCATGCCAACCAGGCTTCGCTTCTCCATCAGCGCCTCGACGAAGAATGCAACCGCACCGCCCTTTCCACCGACAGCCTTAGAGAGGCGATCGCTGATGGCCGGATCGGAGAACATCCGCGTCACGTCCGCCACCACCTCGAACTCCGACTTGGGCGGCATCCATTTTGCGATCTTTGCAAACTTGGCGGCCGTCGGTGCGCCAGCGTCGTATGAAGGCGCGAGGAAGTGGTCGCTCGCGTCGCGGATGAGGAAGGCGAGCCCGACGGCGATCGCCGCGATCGCGGCGATCTTGGCAGCCATGACGATTTTTTTCTTCATGAGGCGCCCCTTTCTATCCATTCCTCCACGAATGCCGCGATCGCGCCACGAGCCGCCGATGCAAAATACTGCAGCCGTGGCAGAGAGAGAATATCCCGGGGTTTCTTTATCATGTGCTCCGCGAGGGCCAGGCTGTCCGCCTCGCCCTCCTCGTTTATGACATCGCACATGTCCGGGAGCGCCACGTCCATCGGATCGAGGACGGCGCGCACGACCAGATATCCGACGCCCTTCTCCTCGCACGCGGAGGCGAGGATCGAGCTCTCCATGTCGATGCCATGGGCCCCGTGCTCCGTCCCCACGAACGCCTTTTCGTGCGGCGAGGCTATCGCCTCGGCCACGGTCACGAGCGTCCCGATCCCCCCGCGGAGCGCCCTCTCCTTGCAGATACCCAGGGCCCTCTCCACGGACGCGCTGTCGGGTTTATAGCGGGCCTTGCTCGCCGCATCCACGACCTCGTCGGCGATGAGGAGGTCGCCGGCTTGGTAGTAAGGGTCCGCCCCGCCGCAATAGCCGACGTGCAGGCAGAAGTCGGGGCGGTAGCTCTCGAGACAGCGCCCGATGGCATGGCCCATCGCCTTGAGCCCGATGCCGCTGCGGACCAGCAGCAGCGGCTTTTTCAGGTATGTTCCCTCTTCGAAGAGCGCCGGGCGCAGATGCACACGCGAGTCGATGTCCATCTTCGACCGGATGATCCTCAGCTCTTCGTCGAGCGCCGCGACAACTGCCAGCGGGATTTGCTTCATCGTTTGGTTTTACGAGTGACGGAAAGGGAAGTCAATCTAGCTGTCAGCTAAAATAAGGTCCACCACGCCATCCTCAGCGCATCCTTTATGGATGACGTTGAAGTGAGTGCAACTGTCGGCTCGAAGCCGCAGTGGCACATGCAGTTGGCGCAGCGCTGATCTTTTCCCGGGCCGTATTTCTCCCAGTCGACCGCAGACATGAACTCGCCGAAGCTGACGTGGTGCGCGTCGGTCACGAGGTAACAGGGAGCCTTCCAGCCCTTGATGTTGTAGGTGACGTTCCCCCACGGCGTGCAGGGGAATTCCCTCCTGCCGGCGAGGAAATCGAGAAAAAGCGGCGTGCTCCATATTTTGGGGCCCCGGCCGACTTTGCGCAGGGCCTTGAATTTCTCCACGATCGCATCGCGCCGCATGAAGACGGAGCGGTCCTCCACGTCGGTGTAGTCGAATCCCGGAGAGAGGAGTATCCCGTCGATCTTCATGTCCCCCAGAAAATCGATGAGCGCCGCCACCTCGCCGGGGTCGGTCTGCTCATAGACCGTGGTGTTCGTGCAGACCGAGAAGCCGGAATCCTTTGCCGCCCTGATCCCCGCCACCGCGCGGTCGAACGCGCCCGGCCGCTCGACGATCGCGTCATGGGTCTTCGCAAGCCCGTCTATGTGGATGTTGATGTTGAAGAGCTTGTGGGGGTGAAACAGGTGCAGCTTCTTGTCCAGGACCTGTCCGTTCGTGCAAAGATAGACCACGCGCCCGCGCGCGAGGCACTCCTTCACGAGCTCGCGGATCTGGGGATAGAGGAGCGGCTCGCCGCCGCAGATCGAGACGACCGGCGCGCCGCAGTCATCGACTGCCTTGAGGCAATCCTCGAGCGAGAGCATCTCCGATATCCGGTCCTTGTATTCCCGTATGCGCCCGCACCCGGTGCAGCTCAAATTACAGGCGTGGAGCGGCTCGAGCATGAGGACGAGCGGAAAACGCTCCCTTCCGGCCTTCTTCTGCTGGCGGATGTAGCGATAGACAGCAGCGGTCTGGGCGAACGGAAAGCGCAACGGACACCTCCTTCAAAGCCGGCTGGGCCTAACACGCAGGGCCCCGGAAAGCAAGTCGCGCTATCCTGTTGATGTTTTGCAAATAGGTGATAAAAACTGCGCGTGTTGAGAAGGCCAAAATCATCCAGGGGTTTCGAGGATGCCAAGCGGCTGATGCCGGGGGGGGTCTCGTCCCCCGTCCGCGCATTCGGCGGCGTGGGCGGAATCCCGCCGTTCATCGCCCGCGCAGCGGGCTCCCACATCTGGGACATCGATGGCAACGATTACATAGACTACGTGGGCAGTTGGGGCCCGGCGATCCTGGGGCACGCGCACCCGAAGGTCATCTCCGCGCTCCGCGAGGCTATCGAGCTCGGCACGAGTTTCGGCGCCCCCACGGAGCTCGAGACGAGGCTTGCCGCGGCGATAGCGGGCGCTTTTCCCTCTATCGAGATGGTGAGATTTGTGAGTTCCGGAACCGAAGCGGCGATGAGCGCCATCAGGCTCGCCCGCGGCGCAACCGGCAGGCCGAAGATCGTCAAGTTCGAGGGCTGCTATCACGGCCACTCCGACAGCCTGCTCGTCAAGGCCGGCTCGGGCGCTGCGACGTTCGGGGTCCCCACGTCGGCGGGGGTCACAGATGCGACCGCCTCCGACACGATCGTCGCGAAGTACAACGACATCGAGGGCGTCGCCAGTATCTTCGGCAAAGAGGGAAACAGGATCGCGGCCCTGATCGTGGAGCCGGTGGCCGGGAACATGGGCTGCGTCCCGCCCGCGAAGGGTTTTCTCGAAGCGCTCCGTGAGCTCACGAGGCAATCGGGCGCGCTCCTCATCTTCGACGAGGTGATGACGGGCTTCCGCGTCTCCTTCGGCAGCGCGCAGGGGCTCTACGGCTTGGAGGCAGACATCACCTGCCTCGGCAAGATCGTGGGAGGCGGCCTCCCCGTCGGCGCGTACGGCGGTCCGCGCGATCTCATGGAGAGGGTCTCACCGCTCGGGCCCGTCTATCAGGCCGGAACGCTCTCGGGCAACCCGCTCGCGATGACGGCCGGAATAAAGACGATCGAGCTCCTCGCAGCGCCGGGGGTCTATGGGGCTATCGAGGAGAAGAGCGCGAAGCTCTGCGGAGGGATAAGCGTGGCGCTTGAAAAGAGCGACATCGTTCATCGCATCAACCGCGTGGGCTCCATGTGGAGCCTCTTCTTCACGGGCGAGGACGTTACCGACTTCCTCTCTGCATCGCTCTCAGACGGCGAGCGCTTCCGCCGGATGTTCCACTATCTCCTCGACAACGGCGTCTATCTGGCGCCCTCGCCATACGAGTCGGCCTTTGTATCGCTCGCGCACACCGACTCGGACATCGGCCGGACGATCGAGCTCGTGGACATATGGGCCAGGGGAGAGACTAAACGATGACGGCACAAGGGCCGGAGGACAAGAGGGGAGAAAATTCGGCAGCCGCAGCATATGCGATATACGGCGCCGCTGGGGTCCAGCTCGCCGCGTCCGTAATCGCCGGCCTCGTCTTTGGCAATTATCTGGACAAAAAGTTGGGGACGCTTCCATGGATCACGATAGCGGGGTTGGCGCTCGGCTTCGCGGGCGGCCTGATAAACCTCGTGAGGATAGTCGGATGGTTCAACAAAGATCGCAAATAAGTCCCGGCATGTTCGTGAGGCGCGCGCTGAGGATCGCGGCGGCCATTCTCGTCGCAACGCTCGTCGCATCCTGGGCATGGGGCTCCGCCCGCGCGTCGGTATCGCTCGCGTCCGGATTTGCCGTGGCGGCCGCGAGCTTCGCGGTCATAGCGCTGGTCGTCGTCAGGTCGCTCGGCGGAACGGGCGGCAAGGGATATCCTGTATTGATTGCCATACTGGGTATGGTCAAGATGGCGGTCATCGGCGCGGTCCTGTGGTGGCTCCTCTCGCGCGGGCACGTGGAGCCGATCTCCTTTCTGTGCGGGTTTTCGACCGTCGTCCTGGCTTTGATAGTTGAAGCGGTGAGGATGAAATGAAGGGATAGGAGATGGAACGGTTCAACATCCTGCGTTGGCTGGTCGAGAGGTTTGGACTCCCCAAATCATGGGCCGGGCCCTGCGAGCACATCGTCATGGCCATCTTCGCGCTCGTGATAATCCTTGCCGCCTCCCTGCTCGCCTGGAGAAAACTCCGCCACACCGAGGGCCGCCTGGTCCCGGAGGAGAGAGGATCGCTGGCAAATATCTTCGAGGTCGTGGTCGAGGGGCTCCTGCGCATGTTGGAGGACGTGATGGGAAGCGCGGGGCGCAGGCACCTCCCGCTTATAGCCGCGCTCTTCGTCTACATCCTCGTCTGCAACCTCATGGGGGTGATCCCGGGGCTCACGCCCCCGACAGACAACATCAACACAAACCTCGCGTGTGCGCTCGTCGTCTTCGTCTACTACAACGTCGCCGGCATCCGCGCGCAGGGCGTGAAAAAATATCTGAAACACATGGCCGGACCGATAATATGGCTCGCGCCGCTCATGTTCTCGATCGAACTCATAAGCCACCTGGTCCGGCCGGTCTCGCTCTCCGTCCGTCTCTTCGGCAACATCACGGGGGACCACATGGTGCTCGGCATCTTCTCGCAGCTGACGCCGCTGCTCGTGCCGGTGATATTCCAGGCGCTGGCAATTTTTGTTGCGTTTATCCAGGCCTTCGTATTTACCTTGCTCTCCGTAGTCTACATCACGCTCGCATCGGGGGCAGAGGAACGCTAAAACCAGCTATCAGTTAAGCGGAGGAATATGATGAGGAGAATATCAGCATGGATAGCGGGGCTGTTTTCGTTCCTTGCAGCCGCTACGGCGTTTGCGCAGGAACATGCGGCGGCCGCTGACGGCGGCAACGCATTCGGCCTTAAAACGGCACTCGCGCTGTCTGCAGGCCTCTGCATAGGCATCGCGAGCTTCGGCGGCGCGCTCGGCCAAGGCCGCGCTGCTTCAGCAGCGCTCGAGGGGATCGCGCGCAACCCCGAGGCAGCCAGCAAGGTGATGACGCCGATGATCATCGCACTGGCGCTCATCGAATCACTGGTTATTTACTCGCTGGTCATCGCGTTTCTGCTGCAGGGGAAAATTTAAGGCGTCTCCTCTATCGGATTTCCTGACAGCTCGAGTATCCTGTCGAAATCGTCCTCGGCGTTCCCGTCGGCGAGGATGGCCTTCGCCTTTACCCTCGCAAAGCAGCGCTGGCACTGGTGCAGGACCACGTAGGATTTTTTAGTGTGTGTGTAGATGCCGATGGGGCTCATCATCCCGCGGCACGGGTTGGCCCGGTCGCCGGGGTTTATATCCACGTGCATGCACCAGAGGCAGAACGGGCAGTGGTTCCGCGGCGTGGCGCCGGATGTCGGCGGCACCTCCCTCCCGCACTTCCCGCACACAAACCCCTCGTTCACCACTCTGAATCTCTTTGTCTTTAGAGCCATTCAAGCCTTCATCCTTTCGCCCTCATCTTCGTGGATGAATATCCAGCTTGCGAGCTTGGCCTCTTCGATCGCGATGCCGGCGGTGCTTTTCATCCAGTAATGAGAAGACTTGGCCGAGTGGCTGCTCGTGTCGAAGGGGTTCTGCCTCGAGACCTCCTCCGAGATCGCCTTCATCCTCTCCTGCCAGCGCTTCCAGTTTCCGGGCCTCAGGTCCACCCATCCGTCGTGCGCCCACCCTTCCACCGAACGCGACGAAATCTCGAAGGTCGCGTCCGGATGGCCCGGGATGCCGGCCGGGATGGCGATGTTCTTGCCGCGGATGAGGAGCTTGCCGTCCGCCGCGAGGATCGGGATGCCGATCGAGACGATCCTGCTCAGGAGCTCCGCGTCGCCTGAGATCAGCTCCTCGGCAACGCGGGAGATATCGTCGACGCGGGTCTTCTCCACAGCCTCGAACGTCTTGAAGAGCCTGCGCAGGAGATATCCCTCATAGAGTATCTTCGAGAGCCTCGGAGGCCCGAGTATCTCGAATGCCACCGAGTCTATCCCTGAGCGCGAGACCTCTTCGCGCAGCGACTCGAGCGCCTGTTTGCGCATGTAGCCCGCCCTGAAGGTGGGGCCCATCGTCGAGCTGTCGAGCGCCGCCACTATATCGAAGCCGGTGTTGCGGCCCGAGAGCTCGCGCACCGCCGCCTCCGCGATCTCCTCCGGCGTTATGAACTCCATCTGGCCTTCATCGGTGAGCGTCTCGAACTCGCCGAGCGAGAACAGTCCGTTCTCGCCGGTGTCGATGAACGGCGCCACGAGCGCCTTGGGGTCGGCCCCGTCGACCAGATAGGTCGTCGGCCTCTTCGACGTTTTTTCGAGGACGTCCTCGAGCTTCACGCTGTTTTCTACGCGCACGTCCTCGAGCAGGATCGGTTTGCCGCCGCGCTTGACCGGCCCGCACGCGATCCGCTTCCATGCGATCGCGGCCGCGGGCTTGAGCTCCTTGATTATCGGTCCGCCCGGCGTCCGCCCCATGAGGAAGAGCAGGAGCGAGTGCGCCCCGGCGATGGAGGATTTGGCCAACAGCATCTGCGATGGCTTGTCCTCGCTGTGCGTGTAGGGGATGTTGAGCCCCATCCCGCCCGTGCCGCAAGTGCCGATCTTCAAATAGCACTCGCTCTTGGCCTCCACCATCGACGACAGGAATATCTGAACGTGGCGGATGAGCTGCGGCAGATACTGCGTGATGAGCAGTTTCTCGACCGCCGCCAGCGCCTGATCCGCCATCCCCGATTCCTTGACCGAGCGCCTCACCATATCCCTGGTCTCCTTGGCCGCGCCGAAGAGGTTCTGGTACGATATCGCCGTAGCAGTGTTTATGGAGTCGATGACGATGTGAGGGTTGTATGTCTCGCAGAGGCGGAACATCACCGACGAGGTGAGGATGTCGCGGTTCAAGGGCTCCAGCAGGTCGCCGATGAGTATCTCGCGGTTCGCGCGATCGCTGAGGAGCGCATCGCGGGAGAGGTCTTTGAGTCTCTGCCTCACGAAGACGTTTCCCCACTCCGCGTGGAGTTTGGGGCAGCGCCCGCCGAACTCCTTCTTGAGGACATCGACGAAGCCCTTGGTCTCCTCTTCGAAGAGGGACGACACGACTATCTCGCCGATCCCGCGCTCGACGAGGGCCCGGCAGATGGCCTGCCCCACGAGCCCCGCGCCGCCCAATACCAATGCGCGTTTGCCGCGAATTTCCATATGATCCTCCCTATGCTGTCACTTTCCCTTTGCCTTTATGTTTTTGTCCTCTGCCTTCTTCGGAGGCAGGCGAGATTTCCCCGGGGTGATGAGATACATGACATTGGGCACGGTCGCGCCGGAGACGCCGGAGCCGCGGGAGACGCCGAAGAGATGACTTGAGTAAGACATCTGGCGGGCAAGCCCCAAATCGTAGCCCTCCCTGGTCGTCACCGTCATCTGTTTCGCCTCCGACGGTATCGCCTTCTCCGTCACGACGATGCCATAGATGGAATTTGCCACCGAGGATGAGGTGCACCCCTTGCAGCCCGCCGCGATGTGGGCGGTGACGATGAGCGCCCTGGCCGGCACGCCGTCTTTCCCGAAGGAATAGCCCTCGCTCATATTCAGATGATCGGCCTTCTCTTTGAGCTGGAGGGCCGCCTTCTCCCTCAGCGCAGAGAGCCGTCCGGCGTGGAGGTGCTCGAGAGAATACCAGCAGAGCGCGGCCGCCGACGCGATCGCAATCAGGCACGCTACGGCAAACGCTATGAGAGGGCGGCGGACGGACGCCGGGCCGATACGGCAGATCGCGCTCGACTTTGCAACGAAAGAGCCGATGAGGAGATCGTGCAGCTCACGGCGATGCTGGTGCAGGAGGCCGAAGATGACCGTGCCCAGGACGAAGAGGACGGAAAGCGTTTTCAGCGCGATTGTCTGGAAAGAAGCCGGATCGCCGTAGCGCGCAATGAACCACGCTGCTGCCGCTGCGGCGAAGGGCACGAACCTGAGCAGCGAATCGATCGGGTGGAGCCAGGCCGAATCCAGGCGCTTCACTTCGATCTCGACGATGCGCTTACCCGGCGTCTGGCCGCGGCCAAATCTGCTGTCAAAAAATCCAAAATATATCCAGGCCAGCGCAAGTCCAACCCACCACCCATCCTCGCCGAGGAAACTCAGCCGCTGCCCCAGAAGCCATATCGCCAGCTCGCAGAAGAATTTGAGCAGCACAATGTCCAGGAGAAAGGCCAGCGCCCTGTCGAACGAGACGTTCCAGCCATCCCCTGAAGAGACATGAGAGGGCCCCTCCTCGGACATCTCGAGCCCGACGCGCAACTGCGCCGCGAGCTGTTTCTTGAATTCGGAGCTTTGCTGGCCGTCTTCCATATTGTTTTGGCTACTAACACGCTGCCGGACAGATTGTAAAGCCGTCAGCGGTCTCCGGCGTTGACTTTGGGCCAGCCGGTGATATAGGCCAAATCTCACGAAAGGGCGGATGATATGGCAAATTCATATAGAGAGCTTGATGTTTGGAAGTTGGGAATCGATCAATGTACGCTCGTCTATCGCCTGACCGAGGGTTTGCCAAAGGAAGAAAAATACGGCCTCTGTGCTCAAATGCGCCGCACCGCCGTTTCGATTCCAGCCAGCATTGCAGAGGGATCCACAAGGCAGCGCACGAAAGAAAATCTTCATTTTGTCAGCATTGCATATAGCTCTAATACAGAACTTGAGACATATTTTATCCTTTGTGAGAATCTTTCATTGCTCGACACCGGCGATCTGACTGAAATACGATCTCTTAATGAGCATTTCGGAAAAAAACTTGCGAAATACTATCAATCTCTGCAGAAGTGATGGCGATCCAGCTCACGATATGCTGATTTGAGAGAGCGACATGAGGATAGCGATAATAGGCGCCGGACCGATCGGAGGGATCCTCGCTGCGTGCCTGGCAAGGTCCGGCGAGGATGTTTTTGTGGTGGATGTGGATGAAAATCTGGTGTCGGCCATAAAGGACGGCGGCATCACCCTGTCCGGCCCCGCAATCGAGAACCTGTCGGGCAAATTTACAGCCCGGCCGGCCGGCTGGGCGGCCGATATTTCGGAATTGGGCGAATTGGATGTGGCCTTTGTGTGCACCAAGACGACGGCCCTCGACAGGGTCGCCCCGAGACTGAAAAAATCCTGGAAGAAAGGCGCCCTGCTCGTCTCGTTCCAGAATGGCATAGATCCCGAAGAGGTCCTCAAGGAAGTCGCAGGCGAGGAGATGACCCTGCGCGCGGTCGTAAACTTTGCGGGCCACATGACCAGGCCCGGCGATTATTCCGTCAATTTTTTCAGGCCGCCCAACTACGTTGGCCCCCTGACCAGGAATGCGAGAGGGCACGCGGAAAGGATCGCCGCGCTGTTGAGCAAAGCGAAGCTCGCGACCGAGGCCGTGGACGACATCAAAAGCCGCGCTTATGAAAAGACCTCGCTCAACGCGGCCCTCTGCCCGGTCTGTGCGTTGACCAGCCTCAACATGGGCGAGGCGATGGCCAATCCATATACAAAGATGCTTGCCACTGAGATACTCAAAGAAGCGAGGGATGTTGCGGACAGGATGGGGCTCAAATTCCAGAACACGCTGGACGACTGGCTAAAACACCTGAGCATCGGCGGGACGCACCGGACATCGATGGCCATCGATATGGAGGCCGGCCGGAAGACGGAGATCGAATTCATGAACGGCAAGATCTGCGATTATGGAAAGGACCTCGGCGTCCCCACCCGGTTCAACGATGCGATGAGATGGGCGATCCTGGGAAAAGAGCAGGCATGCAATCTTTCGGGTGGTAGCGCTCCAGCTTCCGGTTCGTTTCCCACAGCGTGGTGAAGGTGACCTCTTTCCAGAAGCCGAACTGCCCCTCGCGCGAGAGAACCCCTGCCTTCAGATAGTCGTCCCCCATCGCGTTTCTATACTTCATGTAATCGTACGCGGACCCGATCAGGATCTGCATCGCCTGGATGTCGTCGTCCGCGCGGTGCCCCGTCCCGGATGAGAGCCTGCCGAACGCCTTCGCCATCTCGCCGCATTTGTCTTTGCTGTAGATTTTGCCGGGGTCCATCCTGCCATCGGCGATCTGCGCGCTGAATTGTGCCGCTGCTTTCTTGAGACCCTTGTTCCCGGACTTCGAGAGGAGTTCCAGCGGCCTGGCGACGGCCTCCCTGTAGGCATTGTAGCGCCGCGCCCCCTCCTGGGCCATGAGCTCCGGGAGTCTCGTCCCGATGTAGCTCGCGATGCCGCCCTGCTGCCCGTCCTGCTTGAGCAGAAAACTGCCGAGCCTCCTGCCGTAGATGTCATAGGGCTGCCACAGGCCGCAGAGGATCGCCGGGGTATCATCGCTCGTCCAGCGGATCTGCGACTCCATCATCCTGGCGACGCCCGCGGCTGCGCCTGCGCCATTTTTCCTCCAGATGAGCAGGTCCATCGCCGGGAGGGTGGCGATCTGCCCGGTGAAGCTGATGGTGGTTGCGATGACTGAGTTCAGCGCCGCGCGCTCCTTGTAGCTTATCTTCGCCGGATCCCACTCCCCTTCGGAGAGACGCGCGTGGATCTTGTCGACGTTCTCGACCAGCTTGGAGTTGATCCAGCCAGTCGCCGCCTCGCTTCCCGGCGCATGAGGCCCTGCGGCGGAAGGCGGTTTGCCGTATGGATAGCTGCTGCGGTTCCTGACCGTGTCGGCGAGTTTTTCCGTGTATGGCCCGACCTCGGGCGCATCGATCCCGCTGATCCTTACGCTCATGTTCACGGGCTTCAGGTTGCAGCCATCACCCTGCGTCTCCGTGATCGTGCAGGTGTCGCCGTCGTGGCATTTGGTCACCAGGACATCCCGGGCCTCCGGAATCTTCTCCAGGCTGCCGCCGAAGAATAGCTTGAGAAGGCCATCGCCCACGGCCGCCTCCGGGGTTTTCCCTTTGAGGCCGCCGCTGCGGACGAGCTTCGTCACGAAGCCATATGCCTCAAATGCCGAGATCGAATCCTCGGGCTTGTAGCTGTCCTTGTATTCCTTCGGGACTTTATCCGTGGAAAGATTCACCTCGTCGCGCAGGATCTTGGCGATCTGGTCCTTGGCGAGCCCCGATGAAAGTTTGTGCGGGCCGGCCGCAAGTTCATCTATGTTATACCGATCGACCGGACATACCTTGGGCGCGGACATGTTGTTCCCTCCTCAAGCCTACTTATCGGCCAGGCGCCAAAAAAGTTGCGCGAATAAATACCCTATATCGCCAAAGAAACCGGCGTGTAAAGCCGCGATCATGACGGTCGTTTCTGGACAAATCGGCGGCGATCAAATAAACTCTGCGCCTATCTGAATTTGAAATAGGGGGATGTATGCCGCCAAGAGAGATACCCGCTGACAGGCTCCGCTGGAAACCGGGCGCCGACGTGATGGAACTCGTGAAGAATCCGGACAAGCTCAAGGCCACCGAGGCGATCGTCGGCCAGAAGAGGGCGGTCGATGCGCTCGATCTGGGCCTCAAGCTCTATCGCCCCGGCTACAACATCTACGTCGCCGGCATGGCCGGCACGGGGAGGATCACCACGATCCGCCGCGCGCTCGAGCAGCTCTCGCCAGAGCGCCCTCGCCCGCCGGACCGCTGTTATGTCTACAACTTCGCCGACGCCTCGCAGCCGGTGCTCCTCAACTTCCCCCCTGGAAAGGGGCGCACGTTCCGGGACGACATGCGCGAGCTCGTGCGCGTCCTGCGCTCCGAGATACCCAAGGCGATAGAATCGTCGCACGTGCAGCGCGAACGCGAGATCGTCATCGAGCGCTATCAGCGCGAGGAGAAGAAACTCTTCGAGGAATTTGCCGAGAATCTCAAGAAGGACGGCTTCGCCCTGATCCAGGTGCAGGAGGGGGGCTATGTCGCGCCGACCGTATTCCCCGTCGTCGGGACCGAGGCAGTCTCGATCGACTTCCTCGACTCGCTCGTCAAGGAAGGGAAGATGGAGGCAAATGAGCGCGACACTAAGGTCAAGCGCCACAAGGAACTGTCCGCTGAACTCAAGCGCGTCCTGGTCAAGGCCAGGGCGCTCGGCAAGGAGATGCACCAGGCGCTAGACCGGCTGATGCAGCGCTCCGCATCGCTTGTGCTCGATGGCCTGATGGACGACCTGCGCTCCAGATACGACGAAGAGCCGGTCCGCAAATATCTGCTGCGCGTCAAGGGCCACGTCCTCAAGAACATTGACGCCTTCTCCGGCAAGAAGGATGGGCAGCGCGAAGGCGGCGAGGGAATCATCATCCTCGGGGCCCAGAGACAGGAGGACCCCTTCTGGGTCTACGAGGTGAACCTCCTCTACGACCAGACGACCGCCGCCGATACGACGGGGAAGGTCCCGATCGTCGAGGAGACGAACCCCAGCTTCTCCAACTTATTCGGCGCCGTGGAATACACCGCCTCGCCGGGCGGATTCTGGGCCACCGACTTCCGCCACATCAAGGCCGGGTCGCTGCTCAAGGCCGACGGGGGATATCTGATCGTCAACGCCCTCGACATCCTGCGCCGCCCGCACGTCTGGGATCAGTTGAAGCGCACGCTCAAAAACGAGGAACTCACCATCCAGCAGCCCGAGACTTATTTTCAAATGGCGCCGCTGGCCATCAAGCCGGCGCCGATAAAGCTCACCGTCAAGGTGATCATGATAGGGCCCGACTGGATCTACCACCTCCTCTTCAACTACGAGGAAGATTTCGCCAAGACCTTCAAGGTCCTCTCCGACTTCGACAGGACGATGCCGCTCACGCCGGATTCGGCGAGGCAGTACGCCTCGGTCCTCAAGGCTGTCTGCGAGAGGGGAAAGCTGAAGCCCTTCGATCAGGGCGGCCTCATCGCCATGTTCGAACACGGCGTGGAGGAGGCCGGCCAGCAGGACCGTCTCTCGACGCGCTTCTCATACATCACCGACATCCTCCGCGAGGCCGACTACTGGGCCGGGTCGATGGGGGCGAAGGCGATAGGCCGCGCGCACGTGGAGCAGGCAATCGATGCGAAGCGCGAGCGGCATCGCCTCACGGAAGAGCGGGTGCAGCGGATGATCGACGAGGGAGTCATCCTGATCGACACCGAGGGCAAGAGGGTGGGACAGGTGAACGGCCTCTCCGTCTACTCCATGGGGCACGTCTCGTTCGGAAAACCGTCGAGGGTGACCGCCACCACATCCGCCGGCAAGGCTGGAATCATAAACATAGAGCGGGAGGCCAAGCTCTCCGGGCCGATCCACGACAAGGGGGTCATGATCATCACGGGATTGCTGCGCAGCAAGTACGCGCAGAGGGAGCCGATGAATCTCACCGCCTCGATCTGCTTCGAGCAGTCCTACGGCGGAATCGAGGGCGACTCCGCCTCGTCGACGGAGATATATGCGCTCCTCTCCGCCCTCTCCGGCGTCCCCATCACGCAGGAGCTCGCCGTCACCGGATCGGTGAACCAGTTGGGCGACATCCAGCCGATCGGCGGCGTGAACGAAAAAATCGAGGGGTTCTTCGAAGTCTGCAAGGTGAAGGGTCTCACCGGGAAGCAGGGCGTGGTGATACCCGTGCAGAACGAGCGGCACCTGATGTTGCGCAAGGAGGTGGCCGACGCGGTCGCCAAGGGCAGGTTTCACATCTACACCGCCACCACGATCGACGACGGGATCGAGCTCCTGCTGGGCAAGACTGCCGGAGCGATGAAGAAGGACGGGAGCTACCCGCCGGACACGGTGCACGGCATGGTGGCAAGGCGCCTGAAGAAGATGAACGATATGATCAAAGGGGAAGACAAGGAAGGCGCCAAACACCGTCGACCGAGGAAGAAGAAAAAGGCGAAGCGGGGGAACAGGTGATGGCAAAGATCGCGGTATGGTGGCGGGCGCTGCGCCCGTTCTCGTTCCCCGCGTCCGTGGTGCCGGCGCTCTTAGGGTTAGCGCTCGCATGGATGGAGGGTATGAAGATACGGATCGACCTGGCGATCCTCACGGTCATCGGCGCCGTCGCCGCGCACTCCGGCGCAAATCTCATCAACGACTATATCGATTTTCGCCGCGGCATCGACCGCCCAGGGACAAAGGGCGGGAGCGGCGCGCTCATCGAGCAGAGCCTGTCGCCCAAGGCAGTCCTCATGGGCTCTATCGTCACCTGCGCGGTCGCGTTCGCATGTGCGCTCCCGCTCTGCCTGCACGTCGGACCGAAGTTCATCTGGCTCATCGCAGCAGGTTTCGTGGCCGGGGCGGGTTACGTCCTCCCGCCGTTCGGTTTCAAATATCGCGCGCTGGGGGATATCGTGGTGTTCGCGGCATTCGGCTTGGGGATAACGCTCGGGTCGTATGTTGCGCAGTCGCAGGTATTTCTGTGGGCCCCGCTCCTGTATGCAATACCGGTGGGGATGCTCGTGTCTGCAATATTGCACGTCAACAACATCAGGGACTTGGACGACGACCGGAGCGTGAATGCAAAAACGCTCGCCGGTATGGTCGGCGTTAGAGCCGCCAAGGGCATCTATGCAGCGCTCGTCCTCGGCGCGTATGCGCTTGTCACGATCCTGGTCCTTTGCCGCGCCATCGTCCCGACCGCCGTGCTTGTGCTCATCACGTTTCCAATCGGATGGAAGCTTGTAAAAAAGATAAGGAAGGCGACGCCTCCATTCAATCGCTCGCTCGATATGGCCGATGCCGCAACCGCTCAGCTCAATATATTTTTTGGTCTGATGCTGATCGCGGGTGCGATCGCCTGGCGGATTATCGGAGTCAATCCCGTTTCATCTTTTTGTATTTGATCCGGTGGACGCTTTGGGCGGCGTCGCCGAAGCGGCTCGCGCGGTCGGCCTCGTATTCGGCGAAGTTTCCCTCGAACCACGCCACCTGAGAATCGCCCTCGAAGGCCAGGATATGCGTGGCAACGCGATCCAGAAACCAGCGGTCGTGGCTGATGATGACCGCGCAGCCGGCGTAATTCTCCAGCGCCACCTCCAGCGCGCGCAGCGTATTGACGTCGAGGTCGTTGGTCGGTTCGTCGAGCAGCAGCACGTTGCCGGCGTCCTTGAGCGTCATGGCCAGGTGCACGCGGTTTCTTTCGCCGCCAGACAGGACCGAGACCGGCTTCTGCTGGTCGGTGCCTGAAAAGTTGAAGCGGGACACATAGGCGCGAGAGTTCACCTCGCGCTGGCCCAGAACGACCGTCTCCGCACCGCCGGAGATGCACTCCCACACGGTGCGCGTGTCGCCAGGGGCGAACCGATCCTGATCGACATAGCCGAGCTTCACCGTCTCGCCGATCTTGAACGTCCCTCCATCCGGCTTCCCCTGCCCCATGATCATCTTGAAGAGTGTGGTCTTGCCAGCTCCATTGGGCCCGATGACGCCGACGATGCCGCCCTGCGGCAGGGAAAAATTCAGGTTTTCGAAGAGGACCTTGTCGCCATATGCCTTTGAAACCCCCTGCGCCTCGATTACCGATTCTCCCAGGCGCGGGCCGGGCGGGATATAAATCTCGATCTCGTCGTCGATCCGGTCGCGGTCCTGCTTCAAAGGGTTTTCGTAGTTCGTGATGCGGGCCTTGGCTCTGGCGCGCCGGGCGGACGGCGATTGGCGGATCCATTCCAGTTCGCGATCGAGCGTCCTCAAACGCTTTCGGTCGGAATGCTCTTCACGCGCGAGGCGAGCCTCCTTTTGTTCCAGCCAGGAGGAATAGTTCCCCTTCCACGGAATGCCGTGGCCGCGATCGAGCTCCAATATCCACCCGGCCACGTTGTCCAAAAAATAGCGATCGTGTGTCACCGCGATGACGGTCCCCTTGTATTGCTGAAGGTGGCGCTCCAGCCACCACACCGACTCGGCATCCAGATGGTTCGTCGGCTCGTCGAGCAGGAGGATGTCGGGCTCGCGAAGCAGCAGCCGGCAGAGGGCCACCCGCCGCTTCTCGCCGCCTGAAAGTGTTTCGATGAGCATGTCGTCCGGCGGACAGCGCAGCGAATCCATCGCCAGGGCCAAACGGCTGTCGAGCTCCCAGGCGCCGGTGCGATCGAGCTCTTCCTGCACCCTGGCCTGGCGGGACAGGAGTTTTTCCATCTCGTCGTCGGACATCGGATCGGCGAAGGAATTGTTGATCTCCTCAAACTCCTTCAAGGCATCGACGATCTCCTGCACCCCTTCCGAGACCGACTCCTTCACCGTCTTCTTGGGATCAAGCTTCGGCTCCTGTTCCAGAAAGCCAATGCTGTAATCGCTGGCAAAATGGACATCGCCGCTGTAGCCGTCATCGAGCCCGGCGATGATCTTGAGGAGGGAGCTCTTCCCGGCGCCGTTCAAGCCCAGCACGCCGATCTTGGCGCCGTAATAGAATCCCAAAGAGATATCCTTCAGGACCTGTTTCTTGGGCGGATGCACGCGACTGAGCTTGTGCATCGAAAAGATGATCTTCTGCGGTTCGTTATCCTGGTTTGCCATAGGGCTGGCACCTTTCACAGCTCCCTGAACGTCGAGGTGAAGTGGCGGATGCCCTTCGATTCGCTGTCGAAGGCCAGCCCCTTCGTGCGGGAGCGCGCCTTGTCGTGGACCGCGCCCACGACGTCGGCCACGTAGTCGAAGTGCTCCTGCGTGTAGACGCGCCGCGGGATCGTGAGCCTGCAGAGGTCGAGCGCTGGCCTCAGGTTCTCGCCGGTGTCCGGATCTCGTCCGGCCAGGCACGATCCGATCTCCACCGCGCGCACACCGCCCTCCCTGTAGAGCGCCACCGTCACGAGCTGCGCCGGAAACTCGCCCTCCGGCACGTTCGGGAAAAACCGCCGCCCGTCGATGAAGACCGCATGGCCGCCCACCGGCCGGACGATCGGGACCCCCCGTCCGTGGAGCTCATCGCCGAGATACGCCACCTGTCCCACGCGGTGGGCGAGATAGGCCTCTTCGACCACCTCGGAGAGCCCCTGCGCCATCGCGTCCATATTCATGCCGCTCATCCCGCCATAGGTATAGAACCCCTCGAAGAGGATGTCGGTCGGCTTCATCTCCTCGTAGAGCGCCTCGTCGCGCAGCGCCAGAAAGCCGCCGATGGGAACGAGCCCGTCCTTCTTCGCGGACATCGTGCACCCCTCCACCTGCGAGAACATCTCGTGCACGATCTCGCGTATCGATTTTTTCGCGTATCCGTTCTCGCGCTGCTGGATGAAGTAGGCGTTCTCCGCAAACCTCGCGGCGTCGAAAAAGAACCTTAAATTTCTCTTCTTGCAGAATCTGGAAACCTCGTGGATGTTCGCCATCGACACCGGCTGGCCCCCGCCCGAGTTGCAGGTGATCGTCAAGAGGACGTACGATATCCGCTCGCATCCATATTTCTTGTACGCCTCCTCGAGGAGCCCCAGGTCTATGTTCCCCTTGAACGGATGATCCGCGGACGCATCGTGCCCCTCTGCAATCGTGCAATCCACGGCCCTGCCTCCCCTGAATTCAATATGCGCCTTGGTGGTGTCGAAATGCGTGTTGCCGGGGACGACTTGGCCCAAGCGCACGAGCGTGAAGTCCAGGACCTGCTCCGCCGCGCGGCCCTGGTGGACGGGGATCACAAACGGCATCCCGGTGACAGAGCGGATCGCCTCCTCGAGCCTGAAGAACGACGCCGATCCTGCATACGCCTCGTCGCCGATCATCATCCGCGACCACTGGGCCGCGCTCATCGCGCCGGTGCCGGAATCGGTCAGCAGGTCGATGTAGACGTCGTCGGCGCGAAGCCGAAAGACGTTGAGGCCCGCCTCCCTGATCTTCTTCTCGCGCCCGTCGCGGGAGAGGAGATTTATCGGCTCGACCACCTTTATCCTGTACGGAACCACGCTGCGGACCATCGCGCCCTCCCGTTCCTGTTTGACCATCCAAAGACTTATCAGAACACATATCCGAACGTCAGGTGAAATCTGCCGACCGATTCGTTCGGCCTGCGCCCCAGCTTGAAGCCGTAGTCGGCCCTTATCGGCCCGACCGGTGTAATATAGCGCAGGCCGGCGCCCACTCCTTTGCGGATCGTCCCGCCATTTATTGCGGTGAAGGTGTTGGTCAGACTGCCCATGTCATAGAAGAAGGCCAGGTTGAGCGAACTCACGAGCCTTATCCTCAGCTCCTCGTTCACAATCCATCTTGTGCTCGCGCCTGTCGCCTTGCCGGAAGAGTCGACCGGCCCCAGGGAATCCTCCGCATATCCGCGGATGCTGTCGTCGCCGCCCAGGAACAGGAGTTCGTTCGTGGGCACGCTGATGTTGTCTCCTATCGTCTGGATCCTGCTGAACCTCAGCGCCGTGGAGAAGGTGATCCGACGGAGGAGCGTCTCCTCGTTCTCCCCCTGCCACGTGAACCTCACGAAGTTGGCACGGTTCCCCTTGATCTCGTTGAATATATCGACGCCCCCCAGCGTGAAGAAGCCCTCAGTCGGGTTTGCGAAGCTGTCCCGCGAATCGTAGGAGGAGGAGAGCGATATCCTCGATATTGTGTTGTTGCGCAGGCTGTCGGCGTTGGCGGCAACGGAATCGCCCGTGACGAAATAGTTGCGATCGATCTCGTAGCGGGAGTAGAAGCCGAAGCGACGGAAGCGACGGAACCATCCGATCGCGCCGCCAGCCTGGACGAAGGTATAGGATGGCCTGCTCTTGTACTGCAGCCATCCCGTGCCGGTCATCTCGACGCTGGAGCTCAAAAACCTTGGGTCGAACCAGCCGATCTCCGCGCGGGTGAACTTCTGGCCGGCGGTGAGTTTGAAGGTGTTGCCCTTAGCCCATCCGAAGGCATTGATGTTGTTGAAGGCGACCGAACCCGTGATCTGCTCGTCCGTCGAATAGCCGAACCCCAAGTCGACCTGAAACGGCCGCTGTTCCTCGACCTTCACTTTGAGATGGACAATTTTTTCGTGCTCGGCGAGCCCGATCGTCTCTATGTTGACCGCGGCAAAGGGCCCCAGCCTCCTGATGTTGAGCTGGCTGTCGATGATGCGCCGGTAGCTGAACGGGTCGCCCTCGCGGATGTCCATCGCATGCTTGATCGCATTCTGGCTCGTGAGCACATCCCCTATTATCAGGATGTCGCCGATCCTGACTTCCGTCCCCTCATCTATGTCGTAGTGGATGACGGCCTTGCCGCTCTCGGTATCTGTGCTCCATCTCTGTTTGACGTCGACATACGGGTAGCCGTTGTCCGAGTAGAACGTGAGGAGCCGCTGCCTGTCGGCGGAGAGCCCCGGCTCGTCGAACGGATCGTTCACCTCGATCTTGAGTTCGCGCAGGAGCTTCGGAACGCCGAACGCATGGTTGCCGCTGAAGGATATCTCCCCCGTGAGCGTCTGAGCCCCCTGTTCAAGAGGTATGGTGAGGTCGAGCGCAAATCCCTGCGGGGTCGGCGCCACCTTCCAGTCGCCGACCCTGGCGTCCAGATAGCCGCGCCTGCGCATCGCCTTCACTATGGCCTCGTTGTCGGCGGATTCATCCTCCGGATAGAATGTGCCGAGTCTGCCTGAAGCCATCTCGCGGTTGCGCATCTCGGCCGAGAGGTCCGACTTCGACACGTCCCGGGCCCCCTCGAAGTGCACCCTGCGGATCCTCTCCTCTCCCCCTTCGTCTATGGCGAAGGTGACGACGAAGGTTCCGTCAGGACGCTCCTCCTTCCCGGCCTCTACCTTGGCGCCGGGAAAACCCCGATCGCGCAAGAGCTCCTTTATCGCATCCGCGCTCGCGTCGATCTCATACTGGTCGAAGCTCCCCTCCCTGAGAATCGTGACGGTGCGCCGGAGGAGCTTGCGGCTGACGTGACGCGCGCCCTTGAAAGCGATGACGACCTTCGGCCCCTCGAAGACCTCCAGCGAGATATCCACGCGATGCGCGTCGAAGTCCATGTGTTTGGACTTCACCTTGATCCGCGCGCGCGGATATCCATGCTCGTTGTAAAATTCCTTGAGCTTCCGAAGCGACTCGGAGAGCCTGCGCTCCGAGAACTGCCTGTAGATGCTGAGGACGGAAACGAACCGGCCCCTTGGGTATGCCTTGTTCCCCGACACCTCTATCTTCCGTATGCGGATGGCGTCGCCGCGGCTGATCCGAAAGGTGATGAGGGTGCCCCCCCATTCCGGCAGCTTCTCCTGATCGACGTAAACTTCCGTCCCCACAAAGCCCTCGCGCTCGTAGAAGGCCTTCACCCTGCCGATCTGCTCCTCGAGCTTGGCCGGCGTGAAGGCGTCGCCTGGGTGGAGGGTCAAGTATTTGCGGACCTTGTTCTCGACATAAGGGTAGTTTCCAGTGACGTCTATGGACACCACCGTGTCGGCCTCGACGCATTTGAAGAGGATCACGACTCCGTCCGCCGACATTGAGGTCTCTGTCTCTACGGTGTCGAAGACGCCCCACTTGAGGAGGTCGTCCACCGCCGTTTTCGCACGATCGCGCGAAAACTCATCCCCCTCTTTGATGCCGATGACGTCGCGCGCCGTCGACTCGGAGGCCTCCTCGAGGCCTTCGATCTCAACGCGCGCCACGGTCGCGGCATAAAGCACAGGGCAGAGAAACATTGCCGCAGCTGCTATCGCGGCTGCAAAGATGCGCGGTAGATTTGTGCTGCTTTTTTTCAATTTGAGTTCTTTCAAAACTTTTTGGGCGCCCAGTTTGTCATACGGCTCCGTCCCTTCACTCAAGACCTTGATATGCCGCGCGTAGCTACACCTTTCTATTTCGTTTTTCTACTGTGCTTTGTTTTCTTCTTTGCCGAAAGTTTTTTATGAGCAGGCGTGTTTGCGCTTTCAATCAATCGACGCTCCCGCTCGATTTCCCTTTGCAATTCCTCTTCTGTGGGCAAGCAGAGCATGTATTTGGAAGCGAACAGCTGCTTGCTGTCTTTCAATACCGAGTATTTGGCGACCGTTTCATTTTTCTCGGCACAAAGAATGAGACCAATCGTCGGGTTGTCGTCTTCTGCAATAAAAATATCATCGAACATTCGAACATAACTGTCCATCTGCCCGACATCTTGATGTGTCAATTTTCCAATCTTTAGATCGATCAGCAGGTAACATTTTAGAATGCAGTTATAAAACACCATATCTACATAGAAAAATTCTTCCTCGTATTGAAGACGCTTTTGGCGGGCGACAAAAGCAAAACCCTTGCCCAGTTCAAGAAGAAATGACCGAAGATTTTCGATTATTGTTTCTTCCAGCTTTGATTCGTGAAGTTTCGGAGAATCAGGCAATCCGAGAAAATCGAGGATATATGGGTTTTTGATGGCATCAGCCGGAGCGATGACTGCTTGTCCTTCGCGGACTAAGCGCATCACGCCGTCTTTGTCTCGACTTTTGAGTAATCGCGCAAAGAGGAAAGAATGAATCTGCCTTTCCAGAACGGGAACGCTCCATCCTTCTTTTTCAGCCTCAATTTCATAAAATAGGCGCTCGTTCTTGTGTTCAACCTTGGTCAGGGTTCGGTAATGTGACCAGCTGAGTTGAGACGAGAAGCCTTTGATCGAATCGCTGTTTTCAACGGCAAGACTCATGTCGTCTAAAACTCCACGAGGTTTGTGGAGTTTTGGTTTGAATTCTCCACAAGGCTTGTGGAGAATCTCAGGAACACGGTCTGTAAAAGTAAGGTAGAATTGTCTGAAATACCACAAATTGGTGGTGGAAAATCCTTTGCCATATCTTTGGGTTAATCGGGTCGAAAGGGTTGTAACAATTCGTTTCCCATATTCCGCCCGCTCCTCGCCCAGCTGCAGTTCCTGCACGATTTCCTGCCCAATGAGCCAATAGGCAACAACCATGTTGCTATTGACTGCTCGGACAACATTGGCTCTGGCCCGCTCCAAGATGGCGACAACCCGCTCAAACAGGCTGTCCGGGGAGGGGTCGGCTTTAACAAGTGTCTTTTCGGTCTTATTCATAAAAATCCTATTTGAGATTGTGTGCGCATCTTACCTCAGCTTGAACCTCAGGGTGCCGCTGATCTTATAGCTGGCGTCGCTGGAGCGCTGGCCGGTCACGATAAGATTGTCGGTGACCATGTATTCGCCTATGAACGTCTGGACTGCGCTCGTGGTATTGACGTCGGTCGCAAAACCCAGCGTAAGTTTGTCCGAGATCTTCTTTCCCATCGACAGGCGGGATATCCCGGCCCTCGCTGCGTTCGAAGAGGACGAGCAGGTGGAGACGCTCATGGCGCATCCTGTGTCGGCCGCCTCCATCCTGAATGTGTCCAGATGCGTGAATTTGAGGACCGGCTGCTCGATCACGCCGGTCACCGCCTGTCCCACCACCGACGCCGCGACCGTGCCGCCGGCCTGCTGCGCCGCTGCGGTGCGCTCCAGCTCGGTAGCCCCGAACATCATGAGCGATACGACGTCGCGCTTCTCGAGCGACCCCGTCGGCGACGTGGCCGAGAGGTCGAGCGCCAGGTTGTCCGTTGGCCCGTGCAGGACGAGGTTCACGCTGTAGACGTTGATGTCCTTCTGCGCGTAGACCTCGAGATACGGGACCCCATAGCGCTCGCGGAATTCGACGAACCCCTTTGTGATGTCGAACGATATGCCGAGATAATGGATGCTCCCCTCCGTCGTGTCGATCGACCCCGAGACGATCGGCGCCTTCCGCGTCCCTTTCACGTCGGCGTTCACGTTGAGCCAGATGTCGCCCACGTTGTTGCGGATCGCAAAATCGCCGCTGTTGCGCACGTGCAGGTCGAGCCTGGGATCGAACGTTGTCTCGGGCTCCCTGGGGGTCGCCCTCCCCTTGAATTTACCCCTGGAGATCGCCTCCAGAATCGTAAAATCCTTCGTGTATTTAGCGTCGAGGATCGTCATCTCCCCTTTGAGGAGCGGATTCGGAAACGCGCCGGCGAGCGCGAGCGTCCCGTCGAACTCTATCCTCAGCGTGCCGTCCACGCTGCGGTAGTTCATCTCGCTCCCGGCGAGTTTCAAGTCCACCGAGGTCGGTTCGAAACCCCTGTGGTCGATGTGGCCGGAGAGCTTCAAGTCCCCGCCGTCGGTGGTCGCGGAGACACCTTCGAAGGAGATACTGTCCCCGTCAAATTTGAGCGCGCCCTTCACGTCCTCGAGCGCAAGCGCCGCGCCTCGCGGCGAGAGCGTGTTGTCGTGGAAGGTCACCAGGCCGTAGAGCCTCGGGTCGGAGGATGTGCCGCGCACCGCGACGTTCACATCGACCGGGCCTGAGGCGGTCCTGACGAGCGAGGCGACGTTGGCCGCCAGCCCCAAGTCCACCGTCCCGCCGACCTTCATGTCGATGGCGCCGCCGGAGACCATGCTCCCTGAAGCAGCGAGCTTGTCCCCCGGGCGGTTCGGGTCGTCCCATGAAACGTTTTGAAAAAGCCACCTGCTGTCCGCATAGCGATATGTCGTATCCAGGGAGAGACCTGCCAGCGGAGTGCCGCGCAGCCTGAACCTCCCCTCCTCTATGTCGCCCAGGAGCTGGCCCGTGATCGACGGCTCCGGGATATTGGGAAGCTTGAGCTTCATGTCCGAGAATACGACCCGCCGGCGCGCGAGGGCGATCTTCGTCGAGGCCAGATCGAAGGGGATGGAGTGCCACTTCCCGTTCTCGATCGTCGCCTCGACATCCCCCTTGAACGCGGTGGTTGGGCCCGCGATGCGCAAGCGCCCGCGGCCCACCCCGGCATCGACGCCATATGCAGCGAGCGAAGCCGCCGCCGGATGACCCGAGAGCTCCCCGCTGAAATCGATGTCCTTTCGCCTTATGCCGTCTGCTCCCCTGGCTCCGAACTTGATCATGAGCGACGATTTCCCGGTCTGCGTGTTTCCGGAAAAGATGCGGCCGTCGAGCTTCAAATAATCGTATGTGGCGGTGAACTCCGTCTCCGCGCGCTCGGCGGTGATCGGTTTCCATCCTCCGCCGTGCGTGGTGCCGGCAACCTTCGCCATGAATTTCTTTCCCCACCCCTCGAACGAACCCTTGAAATCGGTTGGCCCGAATATTTTGGCGAGGTGAGGATTGCTGAACTTGTCGAAGACGCTCTCGACAGGGAAGCGGCTCCCCTCCGCCTCGAGCTTCACCGCCTTGTGCGCGAAGTCTATCGTCCCATGGGCGCGAGCCTCGTCCTTCCCGGCGCGGATGGTTGCGGCGGCTATCTTCGCCTGACCTCCGGCGATATCCACGTCGGAGCTGATCGACACGGGGGCGTCCGGCGAGGCCTTGAAGCGATACGTCACATCCACGTGCCCGCGCGCCGCGACCAAAAGCGGCAGAAATCCCTTGCCCTCGAGCTTTATTTTTCCCGACACCTCGCCTGCCGTGTTCATGGTGTCGAGCGGCCGTCCGATATACGGGAGCGAGATCGGCTTGGGGATGTCGAGCGCGAGATCGAATGCCTGATCGGATGCGTCGGCGGTGAGCGAACCTGAGAGCTGCCTCCCTCCCATGACGATGGAGATATCCTTGAGCGCGAGTTTGCCGTCATCCAGGGAGAGACCTCCGCCCAGCTCTTCGGCGGAGAGTCCCTCGAAGGCCGCGTCGGTCAGCTTCAAGTCTCCATCGAGGGCGTTCATATACGGAAAATTCTCGCCCCACTGCGAAAACTCCGTCGAAGACTTGAGCGTCGCCGCCCCGGCCGATGCCATCTGCGCGCCGTCCTTCGTGAGGGAAAGTCCGTTGATGCGGAGGTTCAAGCCGGTCCTCCCGAGGAAGCGCGGCTCAAACGCGACCCTCGTCTCGTCGACGGCGAGCGAAAAATCCTCTCCGAAAGAAATCGCCACGTCGCTGATCCTGGAATTATGCAGCTCGAGATTGTTGAGGAGGACGAGCTTCGCGATATTGAGCCTCTTGCGCTCGCGGATTTTCTCGCGTTCGCCCTGCGGCGCGATGGCGCCGCCCACGCCGCCTATCGACAGATCGTCTATGACAAGCCTGCCGCGCAAAAGCCCCAGCGGCTTGTAGGAGATGTGGACGCGGTCGACCGAGAGGCTTTTCCCCCTGGCTTCGGAGACAGCCTTGATTCCGCTCAAGTCTATCTCGCTTACTACCGGCCTCCACTTGAAGGAGCCCACATCGATCTGCCATTCGCTCCCCAGCGTGGCGATCGCTATCGCATGGCGAAGCGTTTCCGGGCGGTTCACGATCCAGCCGGCCGCGGAGATGAAACCCGCGCCGATCGCGCCGATCGCGATCAATATCCTGATGATCCTGAACCCGCGGCGCTTCACTCTCATTTGCGCACCCCGGTTTTAGGCCCAGCCAGGCGGCGCCGGCCCAGGGCGGCGGTGAGTTTTCCGATCAGGCCATCGAAGCCGCCGTTGGACATCACCAGGATGACATCCCCGTTTGAGGCGCCCCTCGTCACGAACTCAGCGATGTGAGAGGTCTCCGGAATGTTGTGCGCGTCGACGCCCGCCTTCATGATCGCGGCGGCTACCCTCTCAGGGTCGAACCGCTCTCCGTCGGAGAGCGCCTCCGCGCGGAACGGGTCGGCCACTATGACCCGGTCGGCCAGCGCCAGGGCCCGCGCGAATTCATCCTGAAAGATGTTCCGCCGCGACGTGTTCGAGCGCGGCTCGAATATCGCCCACAGCCGCCGGCCGGGGAAGCGCAGCCTCATCGACTCGATGGTCTTCGCGACCGCCGTCGGGTGGTGCGCAAAGTCGTCGATGACGGTCACGCCCTTGACCTCGCCAGCCATCTCCTGCCGGCGCCTCACCCCCTTGAATGCCGCCATGCCCTCGGCGATCTTCGCGGATGAGATTCCGGATTCTATCAGCATCGCGGCAACGCCGACGGCGTTTGAAAGATTGTGCACGCCCCACATGGGGAGGAGGAGTTTGACAGAAGTCTTTTTCCCGGAGGAGGACTTAAGCTCGAAGGCGGTGCCCGCTGGCGAAGCTTCTGCGCCAGCCGGGTAATATTGGCCGGACTGGGCGCCGTAGGTGATGACACGGCATCTGGCCCGGCCCGCAATTTCCATGACGTTTGAATCCTCCGCGTTTGCCACGAGGAGGCCGTCCGGCGGCAATATCGCGACGAGCCTCCTGAACGATTCCATTATTCCGGCGAGGTCGCGGTAGATGTCCGCGTGGTCGAACTCGATCGATGTGATCAGGAGGACCTGCGGGCGGTAGTGCAGAAACTTCGGCCCCTTGTCGAAAAAGGCGGTGTCGTATTCATCTCCCTCGACAACGAAGAAGGGGCCCTTGCCCTCTTCAAAACCCCTGCCCAGATTCAAGCCCACGCCGCCGATGAGAAAGCCTGGGCGCTCGCCGGCGGACTCAAGGAGCCAGGCTGCAAGCGTCGATGCCGTCGTCTTGCCGTGCGTGCCCGCGATGACGAGCGGCGTCCGCCCCTTGAGGAAAAATTCCGAGAGCGCCTGCGGCATCGAACGGTATGGGACCCCGAGCCGCAGGACCTCCTGGGCCTCCGGGTTGTCGCGGCGGATGACGTTCCCTATCACCGCCAGTTCCGGCCTCGCGGCCGCTATGTTCGCTGCGCTGTATCCCTCGAACGGAACTATCTTCAGTTCCGCGAGCATGTCGCTCATAGGCGGATAGAGCTTCAAGTCCGTGCCGGTCACAGAATGGCCGGCCTCCACAAGGAGCCCCGCGAGAGACCCCATCCCCGTGCCGCCGATTCCCAAGAGGTGTATGCGCATCTGTTGTCGCTCGTCCGCAAGTTGCTGAACTGCCTTGAGTTTTTTAAGTTATGCAGCAGGCTAAATCAAGACATATTCGAAATGAAAAGGGGCGCCTTTGAGGCGCCCCTTCTGCGTCATTTTTTTACAGATACTAGAAGCGCACGCGCTTCAATACGTCGATCGTCCTGTCGGTGTCGCTCGTGTTGAATGCGACGACGCAGGTGGGCGCGCCTGCGGATGTCGTGCTGTAGGAGCAGAACGTGTTGATGTTGGCCTCCGCAAGCGCGGTGGTGGCGCCGAGCAAGTGGCCCGGCTTATTCTCTGTGTTCCAGAGGACTACCGGGTTCTCCTGGACGTTGTAACCGGCCGTCCTGAGGACGTCGCAGGCCTTCTTGTTGTTGTCGGTCACCAGACGAAACGCAGCCTCCCCGCCCCACTCATATCCCGTGAAACAGCTGATGTTGATGTGGTTCTTCGCGAGGGGCGTTGTGATTCTGGACAAGGCGCCCAACTCATTCTTCGTGACGATCATGATCTCGCTCATCTTGCGTGGTGTGCCGCCTGCCGTGCCTGTCGTGTCCCTTGTTGCCATATAGTGCTCCTTTCCCTCAAAAGGTTTTTGGTTTCACCCCCCCGGAAGGGAGTGCTAAAAAGTGCAAGTTCCATAGTCCCTCCCAGCCCGGCCGTCAAGGGCATAGTGTAAAAAGAGCCAACATATAGATCAGCTTGACATAGGGCGGAGGCAGTGGACAACTGCGCCGATATGTCTCGGAATGGCATGAGAAAATTCGAAATCAGGCAGGTGATCGCCGCCACCGCACTCGTCTTTGCGATAGCCCTCCCGCTTAGAGCGTTCGCCGACGAGTGGAAGCTCACGCTCGAGCAGGCGGTCAGCCGAGCGCTGGAGGAAAACCGCGACATCGCCATCGCCAGGGAGCGCCTTGAGGAGCTCGAAGGCATGAAGGGCGAGGCCCGCGCCATGGGGCTGCCGCAGGTCGCGGCCGTCGGCTCCTACCAGCGCACGTGGCGCAAGCCCCAGATGATCATCAACGGCCTGCCGTTCCGTATCGGCACGAACAACAATTTCGTAGCGGGGGGGCAGCTGAGCCAGCTGCTATGGGACGGCGGGCGCGTCTTCAAGGCCATCAAGGCAGCGAGGAGCGAGCAGGCGCGCGGGATCGAGACGATCCGCGATGCCGAAGAGCAGGTCCGCTTTCAGGTGAAGCAGACGTTTTTCCAGATCCTCTATACGGACAAGGTGATCGACGTCCTCCTGAAGGAACTCGGCCAGCTCAAGAGCCACCTCGCCTCTATCCAGACTCGCTACAGCGCCGGCCAGGACAGCGACTACACTCTCATGCGCCAGCAGGTGGAGGTCGCCAACATCGAGCCGCAGCTCATCGATGCCCGGCGCACGCGCGAGTTGCTCGTGGGCGGAATCAAGATTTTGATGGCTATTCCGCCTGCCGACGGGTTCGTTCCGACGGGCGGATTCGATTACCACGCGAAGAATCTTCCGGCCCAGGAGGAACTCATCGGAAAGGCGCAGACCGAACGTCCCGACTTAAACGCCGAGCGGCTGCGGGTCAAATCCCTCGAACAGAACGTGGGCGTCGAGAAGGCCGGGTGGTGGCCGCAGCTCTCTTTCTCCACCTCCTGGCAGTGGCAGGGATATTCCGATGACCTAAACGTCACCGCCAACGAGCGGACCGATTCGTTCACGAGCGGGGTCGCGATGACCTGGCCGATCTTCGACGGCTTGAAGACCGCCTCGCGCGTGAAGCAGGCGCGGGCCAGGCTCATGCAGCAGTCTTATCTCGCGTCGCAGAAGCAGGACGAGGTGGCGCGCGAGGCGCAGGACGCCCGCGAGACGCTCCTCAGAGCCCGCGAGACGCTGCAGAGCCAGCTCAAATCATTCCAGCTCGCTCGCAGAGCCACGGCGATAGCCAGCGAGCGCTTCGAGTCCGGGCTCATGAGCCAGCTGGAACTCAACGATACGATCACGTCGCAGGCGCGATCCGAACAGCTCTACCTGCAGGCGACCTATGACTGCCTGACCGCGGAGGCGGCTCTCGAAAAAGCGGTGGGAGGAGAAATTAAATGAGAACAAAGACATTCAGCATGACGGCGGCGCTCATGGCCGCCACGATGCTCCCCATCGTTGGCGCGGTGTCCTGCAGCGGCCGTGGCAAGGCGCCGCCCGCGCCGCAGGAGGTGGGCAGCTCAGACATCACGAGAGGGACGATCGAGCGCACAGTCTTATTCACCGGCAACATCGTTGCCCAGGATGCGGTCAACGTCTATGCACGTGGCAGCGGCAAGGTGACAAAAAAGCTGCTCAAGGAAGGGGATCGGGTCAAGCGCGGTCAGGGGATTCTCATCGTCGACCGGGATGAGGTCGGGTACACCTTCCGGCCCCTGGAGGTCGACTCCCCGATCGACGGCTTCGTGGGAACGATCAACGTCGACGTCGGAGCCTATGTCTACGATCGCAGCATCGCCGGACAGCAGCTGCCGGTCGCGGTGGTCGTCCGCCCTGGCGCGATGCGCGTCAAGCTCGACATCCCCGAGCGCTACCTCGAGGCCATCCGGCCAGGCGCGCCGGTGACGATGATCGTCGACACTCTGGGGGGCGCCGAATACCGCGGGACGATCGTCACAGAGAGCCCGGTCGTCAACGAGAAGACGCGTACGGCGAACGTGGAGGTGGAGATTCCCAACACCGACGGGAGGCTGCGCCACGGGATGTTCGGGCGCATGAAGCTCGCCGTCGAGCATCGTGACGGCGTCCTCATCGCGCCGATCGCCGCGGTCTCGTGGGAGGGGGAGAAGACGATCGTCTACCGGATTGCCGACGGGAAGGTCCACCGCATCGAAGTGAAACCTGGTTTGCGCAACACGGTGAACGTCGAGATCCTCGAGGGACTCGCCGAGGGGGACCGGGTCGCCACCGGCCGGCTGATCGACCTGGAGGAGGGCGAGGTCGTGAACGTCAGGGCGGAGAATAAAACGGGGGCCAGCGCACAGTGAAAGCGGTCGACACATTTATCCGGCGGCCCGTCTTCGCCACCACGATCATCCTCACGATGGTGGTGCTGGGCATCTTCTCGTTTATGCGCCTGGGCGTGGACATCATGCCCAAGGTGGATTTCCCCATCATCATCGTCACCACCGAGCTCCTGGGCGCAAGCCCCGAGGAGGTGGAGACCGAGATCAGCAAGCGGATCGAGGAATCGGTAAACACGATCGCCGGCCTCGACGAAATCCAGTCCTTCTCCTACGAGGGGCGCTCGCAGGTCGTGGCTCAGTTCGTCCTCGAGAAGAACTCGGACGTCGCCGCTCAGGAGGTGCGCGACCGCGTCAATCGCGTCATCAACGACTTTCCTGAGGGTACGAAGCAGCCTGTCATCGAAAAATTCGACATCGCCGGCGCCCCCATTGTGCAGGTGGTGGTGAGCGGAACGCTCCCGATGCGGGATCTGACGCGCATCACGCGCAAGAGGGTGAAAGAGATACTCGAGACTGTCAATGGCATCGGCGACATCCGGATGATCGGGAGCCGCGAGCGCGAGATCCACATCCAGGTCGACCCGGCGAGACTCGCAGCGCACGACTTCTCCATCTTCGATGTCGAGACGGCGCTGCAGAAGAACAACGTAGAGCTGCCGGGCGGCTACCTCACCGAGGAGCCGCGCGAGATCACAGTGCGCACGATGGGGAAGATCGTCGATGCCGCCGACTTCGGCGCGATCCCGGTCCAGGTCTATGGCAGTACGCCGGTGCTGGTCCGCGACATCGCGACGGTGGAGGACACCGACGAGGTGGTGCGCTCCTTCTCGCGGCTCAACGGCGAACCCTGCATCAACCTCTCAATCCGCAAACAGTCCGACGCCAATACGGTGGAGGTTGCCAAGCTCATCGGGGAGAAGGTGGGGGAAATCGCGAAGACCCTTCCGCCCGGGGTGAAGATCCAGATCATCCAGGACCAGTCGCTGTTTATCCTTTCGGCAGTCCATTCCCTCGAGGAGGACCTGATCCTCGGAGCGATCCTCGTGGCGCTGACCGTCTTCATCTTCATCCGTAGCACGCGCGGCATGCTCATCTGCGCAATCTCCATCCCGGTCTCTCTCATCTCGACGTTCACGCTCATGAAGGCGATGGGTTTCACGCTCAACAACCTGACGCTCCTCGCGCTCACGCTCGCCAACGGCATCGTGATCGACGATGCGATCATCGTCTTCGAAAATATCTTCCGGCATCTGGAGGAGAAGCGGGAGGGGGCCAGGATGGCGGCCTCCACGGGCCTGGACGAGATCTCGATGGCGGTCGTCTCCACGACGCTCTCGCTGCTCGTCATCTTCGTGCCGCTCGCGTTCATGCAGGGGATCGTTGGCCGCTTTATGCTGAGCTTCGGCCTCACGATGGCCTTTGCTATCGGCATCTCGCTCATCGTCGCCTTCGTCCAGACGCCTATGCTCTGCTCTCGCTTCCTCAAGATCGGCCACGAGGCCGGCCACACCTCGCGCGATACGTTCCTCAATCGCCTCCTCGACCGCGCCTATACGCGCGGGCTCAAATGGGTGCTCTCCCACCGCAAGGCCTCTGTCGCTTTCGCCGCCGTCATCATGCTCTCCTCTGTGCCGGCGGTGATCCTCGTCGGAAAGGATTTCTACCCGCAGGACGACCGAAGCGAATTCAATATCCACGTCAAGGCGCCCGAGGGAACATCGATAGCCGAGATGGACGAGATCGTGGAAGGCCTCGAGGAGCGCCTGCGCTCGACGCACGGCGTGGTCGACATCCTTCCCGCCATCGGCGGCGGAGACAGCCGCAAGGTGAACGAGGGCGATATCTTCGTGAAACTCGTCGACCTCAAGAAGCGCAACTTCACTCAGTTCGACGTGATGAACGAGGCCCGCGCTTTTCTGAAGGAGTATCCCTCGCTGCGCGCCTCCGTCCAGTCGGTCGGCGGCCCGGGCGGCGGCGAGGCGATGTTCCAGATGCGGCTCACCGGCCCGTCTCTCGAGAAACTCAAGGAATACGCCGACCGGATCACGTCGCAGATGCGGGCGAAGACCGGATTCGTCGACGTCGACACCTCGCTCGTATTCGGCAAGCCCGAGCTGCGCGTCAACCTCGACCGTCAGCGGGCAGCGGACCTTGGCGTCACCGCCTATGACGTCGCGCGCACGCTCCAGCTTCTCGTCTCCGGCGATGCCGATATCACGAAATTCAAGGTGGACGACGAGCTCTACGAGGTGCGCATCCGGCTGCTCGACGCATATCGCAGCCACCCGGGAGACGTCCGCCAGCTGCCGATCCCGGCTACGAAGGAGCACATGCCGAAGGCTCCCATCCGCCTCGATCAGATCGCTGATTTCGAGGAGACGGTGGGGCCGTCGCAGATCGACCGCTATATGCGCGAGCGCTCGATCGAAGTGGATGCGAACCTCGACGGCCTGCCCACCGGCAAGGCTCAAGCCTTCGTGCTCGATGCGGCAGCCGGAGACGGTATGGAGCCGGGCTACAGGTTCCAGTCGGTGGGCCACGCCAAGTACATGAAGGAGATGATGACGAATTTCACCCTGGCGTTCGTCCTCTCTATCATCTTCATGTACATGATTCTCGCCGCGCTCTTCGAGAGCTGGGTGCATCCGGTCACGATCCTCTTCTCGCTGCCGATGGCCTTCCCCTTCGCGATCCTCTCGCTGCTCATCACCGGAAAGACGCTCCACATCATCTCGATCCTCGGCCTCTTCCTCCTCATCGGCATCGTGAAGAAGAACGCGATTCTGCAGGTGGACTACACGAACACCCTGCGCAAGCGCGGGATGGCGCGGGCCGAGGCGCTCATCGAAGCCTCGCGTACGAGGCTCCGCCCGATCCTCATGACGACCTCGGTCCTCATCGTCAGCATGATTCCGGTCGCGCTTTCGCGCGGGACCGGCTCGGCGACGCGCCAGCCGATGGCGATAGTCATCATCGGCGGGCAGCTGCTGTGCCTCGCCGTGACGCTGCTGCTGACTCCCGTCTTCTACTCGATCTTCGACGACGCACAGACGATCTGGGTTCCCAGATGGTGGAGGCGGCTGGGCAACTCATGCCGAACCATCATCGACGCAACCCGCGCCCGCTTTGCGAGGAACCTTTGATCCCCTCCCCTTTGTAAGGGGAGGGTTAGGGTGGGGTAGATCTATGCAACAGATTCACCATTGATCTACCTCCCCCTGCCCCTCCTTACAAAGGAGGGGGGATAGATGCCTCACGCCTTGATGAGCTCTTCGTATACCAGATCGTGTATAGACGGGCGGAAGGCCTTGATCTTCTCGTTGGTCGTCGAGGGATGGATGCGGTTGGTGAGCAATATCGTCCAGAAATCCGCCTTGAGGTCTATCCAGAC
>JAZDOG010000045.1:0-50182 GCA_043798915.1 Pseudomonadota bacterium
TCCGATCGAGCGCATACACGAAAAATATTATTAGAACCTTGGCGTATTCAGCCAGGGAGTCGTCTGTTGATGGACATAACTTCGGAGGGGGTAACCCCCTCCCCACGCCTATCGGCGCGGTTCCCCTCCCCATGTCCTGCAACAGACGACTCCCTGGCTGAATAGGAATTATCGCAGCTTTTCTGCCACAAGTTCGTATCGGCCCGGCTCATCTCTGTAATGAACGACTCGAAGGCCCGCGTCCTGCATCATGACAGTCATTTCCCTCTCATCGGGGAGCACGTCGTTCCTTACGGGTCCAGAACAGCCCGCGTGGAATGCGTTGACCTCTTTGCGGCTGGACGCATGGGCAATGACGAGCCTGCGTCCAGTTTTCAACATCCTTTCAACGTTGGCAAGCGCAGCTGGCTTGTCCGATAGATGAGGGAAACATGAAAAACAGATGATGGCGTCGAGCGATGAATCATCGAACGAGCTATTCTCCATAGTTTCGCATCGCACTTCTATTCTATGGTCGCGATATTTGTCCTGCAGGATATCCAGCATCTTTTGCGCCGGATCGATTGCCTTGATCCTGCCTGAGTCGCCCACCGCTTCGAGGAGAGCGGGAAGCAAAATGCCTGTCCCGCATCCTGCATCAAGGACCGTTGCAGATCGTTTGATTCCGGAGAGCGAAATAATTGCCGAAAGATGGCTTGGCGGCAACGATTCAGACATCTCGTTCCAATCGGCAGCGAGATTATTGAAAAAATCTATCTTAACATCTACATGTTTCATACATCGGCCCTGCTGAGATAATCCCCTATCTTCGACACCATCACAGGCAGCAGTAGCAACTGGGCTGCTATTCCGGGAAGGCCGACCAGAAAGAGATTCCTGATCAAAACCTGAGATGATGGCGCGCTGCCAAACCCTGCGGCGAAAAACACTAGCGACACGGCGCGCCCGGCGAGCATCGCACAGACGAGCGCCGTGATAATCCTGGCATGGCGGTGATGAACGAGCCATCCGGCAACAGCCGCGTACACAGCAAGCTCAGCCATCATTGGCAACAGCGCGCCGACAGGCGGCATCCCTGAAAGGGAAAAACTCACCAAGGGGCTCGCCAGCGCCGTGAGCACGCCACCTCGAAGCCCCATCACCATCGCCGCAAAGATGACCGCGAAATGCATGGGGAGAATGACCTGTCCTGCCAGCCCAAACTGATGGCAGAGATAGGGGGCCGCTACCGCAAATGTTGTGAAGGCAGCCAAAAACAGCAACCAACGCATACCGCTCAGCCGATACGGCATGACAGGTGCAAAACCCAACGTCCCGGCAATTGCGTTCATATATCCTCCTTTTGATATTCTACCTACAAAGAACTCTCCAGCGATATGCCGGATGTTCTGGTGTAAACTCGTCCTTGATCTCACACTGGCTGAACGGAGAGCCCGATCCATCGAGAGACCAATCGCGAAATCGAACAGCGTCCTCCCTGTTATTAAATCTATTTTCCTTAAAAGGACTCAGGGCAGATCCAAATAGATAATTTATTATACCGGGATATGGGTAAAATGCCGTGCCATTCACAGGGGCCTCCGTTCCAAGTTTGAGACTGGACGCCTATCAAATCACGGACGCCATGGCAACGATAAAGTGGCACGAAATAGATAAACGTGCCATTTCACATTATAGTCCTAGCTTGTTGCAATGCGGCTCTCTTTCATGTTAGGGGGGGCGCCATGGACTCGCTTATTCGTTTTGGCGTTTCGCTCCCTGAGCGCTTGCTCAAAAAATTCGATCTTTTCTTAAGCTCCCACGGATACGGAAACCGCTCCGAGGCAATCCGCGACATGATCCGCCAGCGGCTGCTCGATGAATCGTGGGATGTCGGCAAGAATGCCTGCGGCGTCATTTCCCTCGTCTACGATCACCACCAGCGAAATCTTTTAGACCGGCTGACTGATATTCAGCACGACGCCGGAGAGATCATCCTCTCCTCAACCCACATCCACATCGATCATCATCACTGCCTCGAGGTCATCATCGTCCGGGGGCCGGTAGGGCGCGTGAAAAAGCTCGCCGACCGCCTGATCGCCCTCAAGGGCGTCCTCCACGGTTCGTTCTCAAAGGCGCCCACCGGGTCGGAGTATTGATAGCGGTCAAACTTCGCTATTAAGAAAAGGGGGGAACCTTATGGAACGCAGACCGGTGGTGGCAGGGCAGTTTTATCCCGGGAGCAGGTCGGCCCTGGAGGAAGAGGTCGAAAAGCTCCTGAATACCGGGGCCAAACCGAGAAAAGTCCTGGCGGCCATCGCGCCGCACGCGGGCTATGTCTACTCCGGCGCTGTAGCCGGAGCGGTCTTCGCAAGCGCGGAGGTGCCGAAGCGCTGCATCGTGCTCTCGCCCAACCACACTGGGTTAGGGACGCGCGCGGCCGTCTGGACGCGCGGGTCGTGGGGCATCCCCACCGGGACGATCGCCGTGGACGAACCGCTCGCGGGGGCCCTCATGAGGCGCTGCTCGGAACTCTCGGAGGATACCTCGGCGCATGCCGGCGAACACTCGCTTGAAGTCCTGCTCCCCTTCCTGCTCGCGAGGCAGCCGAAGCTCTCGATCGTGCCCATCACGCTCTCGCACCTCAATGTATCGTCGTGCAAAAAGATCGGCGACGCTATTGCAGGCGCGATTCGCGAAGAGAAGGAAGACATACTCATCGTCGCCTCGACCGACATGAACCACTACGAAGAGCAGGAGCGCACGATGAAGAAAGACAGGATGGCGATAGAGCGCGTCCTGGCGCTGGATGCGGAGGGGCTCCTCACGACCTGCGGCGAGAACCGCATCTCGATGTGCGGCGTGGTGCCGACCGCAGTGGCCATCTATGCATGCAAGGAGCTCGGCGCCAAAAAGGCGACCCTCATCAAGCACACGACCTCCGGCGAGGTCTCGGGCGACTTCAGCGCGGTAGTTGGATATGCGGGATTTGTGATCGAGTGACTAAGACACTTCCTGCCATGTGCCAAAGGTCATGGGCTCAGCCCCCTCGCCGCCGGTAAAGCCGGGCACCGTGTCTCCGGGTGAAGTAAAGGTCACGTTCGCGTCCGTGTTGCCGATGAGCGTGATGTCTTCCCCGGCAATCATTCCTCCAGTGACATCGACGTCCGAGTTTCCCGTCATCGTGAGGGTGGAGACCGTAAAGATATACCCCGAGATCGTCGAATCGGAGGTCCCGGTGAACGTCACCGAGCCCCCTGCGATGATCGCCGGGTTCGGCAACGTCGCGGTGATGTGGATGTTGGAATTGCTCCCGAAGCTCACGGAACCCAGGGTGGCAATGGTGCCGTTGAGCGTGACGTTCGTGGAAAAACCCACATCCCCGGTGATATAGTAGATGCCGCTGTACGTGCCTGAAGGGAAGGTGTAGCTGCCAGAGATCGTGGTATTGGCAACGCTCTGCCAGTACGACCATATCGGCTGTGGAACTGCCGCGTCCGGGTCGTTCTGATTTGTGGCGCCGTTTATCTCCAGCCCGCCGCCGGCAGTGACGGTCCCTTTGGCGGTGACATCGCCGTTTATTACGCCGGATGAGGAGCCGCCAGATGATATGTTGTTTCCGGAATAAAACGCGTCCGTGAAGGCGTCGGCCAGCCCTGACCCCTGCGTCAGCGACTGCTGTGCCGATCGCGTGATCCCGCCCACCGTGCCGTCGGACCGGACGGTCACAGAGGTGCATGGGTCGGCGCAGGTGATCGTCGTGGTAAAACTCCCCGGGCCAAAAGTCTTGGTGACGCCGGTCTGCGTCGACCAATCGGCGACGCCCGAGAGGGTCTCTGCGGTATAGGACACGCCGGCATTTGCAACGGATATTGCCTGCTGGGTGAGCTCTTCGTCCATGGCCGTCTGCGACGAGGTGGAGATGATGCTCACCGTCGCAACCCCTAAAATGGCGAAGACCACCATGACGAAGACGACCGTCAGGATGGCAAAACCCTCATTCCCCGCAAAAAATATCTTTTTCATAGTTAAACTCCGTTCTTGATCTGGGCCGCAGACTGGAGCCTGACCGTCTGCTGGCCGGCTGTGATCACGATCGTCACCCTCACCGTCCGGATGTCAGCCGCGGCAGCCGCGGCGGTCGCGTCCTTTTTGAGGTACTCAAAGGTGAGCGACTGCACGTTGCGCGCCAGCGCATCGGTGCCGCGCAGGAGGTCCGTCCCGGTGAGCGAGAAGTCGACCGCCTGGTCGTCGATGTCCACGAAGGTAAGATGGGTGGAGGTAAATACGGTGATATCCTCCGGCGATTTGATCCGCCCCGCCTCGAGGATCAGGCGCGTGGTCGCAAGCTCCGCCTCCGCCATGCCGCTGCGCCGCTCCATGATATGGACCCAGTTCTGGGCCGGCATCAGCAGAAAGACCGCGACGAGCGAAACGACCGCTCCCGCCGTCATCCCGATGATCAGCTCCACCAATGTGAACCCTTGCGCCCTCTTCATAGATTCACCTTCAGATCATAGACGTGGACAGCGCCGGCAAGGCCGGTATAAGTGACGCTCACGTCGACCTTCTTGAAATCTGTGGTCCCGGCCGCAATCGAATCCGGATCGGTCGAATCGGCATAATTCACCGTCACGCTGTAGCTGTAGCCGCTGAAATTGCCTGTGAAAGGCGTGGTGACGACGTTCGCTATCGAATCGAAGTCATTCGCCATCACCTCGGCCAGCTTTCCCCGGGCAAGCATCACGGAGGTCGTCGAGACATCGAGCCGGATGTTGCCGATCGTCGTGTTCGAGATGACGAGCATGAGAGCCAGGAAACAGGACGATATTATGACCACGGCGAGGATGGCCTCTATGATCGAGAAACCGCTCTTTCCGAGACGCGACCTCATATGGCATCCCTCCCCCCTCCTTTGTAAGGAGGGGCTGGGGGAGGTAGATCCTCGATGAATCTGTTTCAGATATCTACCCCACCCTAACCCTCCCCTTACAAAGGGGAGGGGATTTAATTTTCCTAATTCCACGGCGTGTCGACCCTGCCCGTGGACTTGCTGATACTGATCGTCTTCGTCTTGGTACCGGCCACAATTGAGAGAGATCCGTCCAGCGCAATGGCCGAACCGTTCTTGTCGGTGTAGGGCTCGCCCATCGGGCTGAACTCCACCTTCGTCCCGCCGTCGATGTTGACGGCGCTGATCACCGCATCATAACTGGTTTTGAGATTTACCACGAGCGTTGCCCCGCGGCTCGACGGGTCCGTCACGTTCGTGTCTGTGGTGCCATCGGTCGAATAGACACTATACTGGTTCACGGGATCGGCCGAGAACGAGATCCCGTACCATCCGTTGTGGCTCATGGCCTGCTGCTGGGCAAACCTGATGTCGTGCACCACCTTCGCGGAGGCGGAGCTTAGGCGAAAGGTGTAGACCGCACTCCAGATGGAGACCGCCGCAAAGATCGCAAGCGCTGATACGATCAAAAAGGTGAGGATGACCTCGAGCAGCGTGAAGCCGCTCTCCCCCCCGAGGCGATATGTGCGCAAAATATCCATATATTCAAACTGGTTACAAAAACACCCCCCCTTGAATTAAAGGAAATTCTTAATTCCCCCAGTATAAGTAATTTTACACCTCAACGGGTTGTGTGTCCAATGCCTCCTTTTTGTTGTCCTTGACGCTTGGGGTGTCATCCAATAGTCAGACATACCATGAAACCACGCGTCAGATTCGCACCATCTCCCACCGGGAGCCTCCACATCGGCGGGGCGCGCACTGCCCTCTTCAACTGGCTCTTCGCGCGCCACAGCGGAGGCACGTTCATCCTGCGCGTAGAGGACACCGACCTCGAGCGCTCCACGAAGGAATTCGAGAAGTCGATCCTCGACGGGATGAAGTGGCTCGGGATGGATTGGGACGAGGGACCTTATTATCAGACACAGAGGATGGACCTCTACAAGGAGCATGTGGGCAAGCTCCTGGGCAGCGGGAAGGCTTATCGGTGCAGCTGCACGCAGGAGGAGATCGAGGCGATGCGCCAGAAGGCGATGGCCGTCGGCGGCAAGCCAAAATATGACGGCACCTGCAGGGGCGGTCAGAAGCATCCTGACAAACCTTCCGTCGTGAGGTTCAAGGCCCCCACGGACGGCGCAACGGAGTTTCACGATATCTGCCGTGGAACGGTACGGACCGAGAATGCGGAGCTCGACGACCTCATCATCGCCCGCAGCGATGGGTCCCCGACTTACAACTTCACGGTCGTCGTCGACGACGTCACCATGGGCATCACGCACGTGATCCGGGGCGATGACCACATCAACAACACGCCGCGGCAGGTCCTGCTCTATGAGGCGCTGGGCTTCCCGGCGCCGGAGTTCGCGCACCTGCCGATGATCCACGGACCGGACAAGAAGAAGCTCTCGAAGCGTCACGGCGCGACATCGGTGATCGAATACGAGAAGATGGGTTACCTGCCGGATGCGATGGTCAACTATCTGGCCAGGCTCGGCTGGGCGCACGGCGATCAGGAGATATTCACGCGCGAGGAGCTGATCGCGAAATTCGATATGCCTGCGGTGGGCAGCGCGGCGTCGATATTCGATGCCGAGAAACTCGGCTGGGTAAACAGCCAGCACCTGCTGAAGCTCCCGAACGAAACCCTCGTCGAGTTGACGCGCCCATTCTGGAGCGAGCTGGGGATTTCGATCGACGACGCAGCCTATGCCGCGCGCGCGATGGCGACGGTCCGCGTGCGCGGCGACACGCTCAAGAAGCTCGCCGAGCTCTCGGCCTTTTATTTCCGGGATGCGATCGAGATCGACCCCAAGGCAGCCGCGAAGTGGCTCGGCGGCGAGTACGCAGCGCGACTCAAGGAGCTTCACACAAAGCTCGCCTCGGAGGAGGAGTTCAGCGAGGCGTCGCTCTCGAAGATATTCGACGCCGAAATCGCCAAGGCAGGCATCAAGATGACTGAGATCGCTCAGCCCGTGAGGGTCGCGCTCACCGGGGGCACGGCGAGCCCGGGGCTCTTCGAGGTGATGGCGGTCTTGGGGAAGGATCGCGTCTTAAAGAGGCTGGGTGCTGTCTTATTAAATCCCCCTCCTTTGTAAGGAGGGGCAAGGGGAGGTAGATCAGCATTGAATCAGTAGTCTACCCCACCCTGACCCTCCCCTTACAAAGGGGAGGGAATTTGCTGAAAGGAATTCACGATGGAAAATAATGAAAGCCTGGACTTCATACGCGCGATAGTCGCCGAGGACGTCAGGAACGACAAACACGGCGGCCGCGTGATCACGCGCTTTCCGCCGGAGCCGAACGGCTACCTGCACATCGGCCACGCGAAATCCATCTGCCTCAACTTCGGCATCGCGCTCGAAAACGCGAAGGGCCGCTGCAACCTGCGCTTCGACGACACGAACCCGGAGAAGGAGGAAGAGGAGTACATCAAATCCATCATCGAAGACGTGAAATGGCTCGGGTTCGACTGGGGGGAGCACCTCTACTTCGCCTCCGATTATTTCGACCAGATGTACGACTATGCCGAAAAACTCATCGCGATGGGGAAGGCCTTCGTCTGCTCCTTGAGCCCCGAAGATGTGCGGCAGACGCGCGGGACGTTCACGGAGCCCGGGCGCGAGAGCCCCGACAGAAACCGCCCGATCGAGGAGAGCCTGGATCTCTTCCGGAAGATGAGGGCCGGCGAATTCGCAGAGGGGGCCTATACGCTGCGCGCGAAGATAGACATGTCCTCGCCCAACATCAACATGCGCGATCCGGCCGTCTACAGGATCAAGAAGGCCAGCCACCCGCGCACCGGAGCCAAGTGGTGCATCTATCCGATGTACGACTTCGCGCACTGCCTCGAAGACATGATAGAGGGGATCACCCACTCCATCTGCACCTTGGAGTTCGAGGACCACCGCCCGCTCTACGACTGGTATCTGGACGAGCTCAAGACACCCTGCCACCCTCAGCAGATCGAATTCGCGAGGCTCAACCTCACCTACACTGTGATGAGCAAGCGAAAGCTCCTGCAGCTCGTGGAGGAGAAGCGCGTGTCGGGATGGGACGATCCTCGGATGCCGACGATCGCTGGCATGAGGAGGCGCGGCGTCACGCCCTCGTCGATCAGGAATTTCTGCGACCGCATAGGTGTGGCCAAGCGCGACAGCACGGTGGACGTCGGGCTCCTCGAATTTTTCATCCGCGAGGAGCTGAACAAGGACGCCCCTCGCGCGATGGGCGTCCTCCGTCCGCTGAAGGTCGTCATCGAGAATTATCCGGACGAGCTCGTGGAGGAATTCAACGCCGTCAACAATCCAGAGGACGAGAGCGCCGGAAAGCGCCGCGTTCCGTTCTCGAAGGTCCTCTACATCGAGCGCGAAGACTTCATGGAGAATCCGCCCAAAAAATATTTCCGGCTCACGGTCGGCCGCGAGGTCAGGCTCCGCTACGCATATTTCATCAAATGCACGGAGGTGATGAAGGACCCGGCAACCGGAGAGGTCATCGAGTTAAGATGCACCTACGATCCCGCGACGCGCGGCGGCGACGCGCCGGACGGCAGAAAGGTCAAGTCCACGATCCACTGGGTGAGCGCGAAGCACGCGATCGGGACAGAGGTGAGAGTCTACGACCGGCTCTTCAAATCGGAGGACCCCTTCGAGGGGCCGAACTTCCTTGAGAACTTGAACCCGAACTCGCTGGAGGTGATCGCGGATGCGAAGCTCGAACCGTCGCTGGCAGAGGCTAAGCCAGGCAGCCGCTTCCAGTTTGAGAGGATGGGGTATTTTTTCGTCGATCCGGTCGATTCGAAGGACGGCAGGCCGGTCTTCAACCGCATCGTGACGCTAAGGGATACGTGGCTCAACATCCAGAAGGCAGGAAAAGCGGGTTAATATATCTTCATTCTGCTTACTCTCAGGCCATGCGATGTCCAGGAGACATCATAGCCCACGCGGCAGCCGGCGGCGATGTAGCGGCGATGCCGCTTGGGACCGGCGAGATCCATCTCAGCCACGCGAAAGATGAGGGACTGCCCACGCGCCGTGCGGATATATCCATAACCCTGTTGCGGATAATAGGAAGCGATTTCACCCTTGGGGAAGAGATCGCTCTCGTCCACATGGGGGAACTCCTGCAGAGAACCAATCTTATCACCCGGCACAGGCAGCCAGTTGGGCGGCCGCGATGCGACGGCGCTGTCGGTCATCATATGTAGTGTCATAAGGGAATCTGCTGAATTCGGCAACTCTATTTCACATACTTGTTCCCGTACCTCTTTTTCGCAAGTTCCTCCTTCTTCTCAGCCTTCTCGGCATCCTTCTGCGGATTGAGAATCGGCTCCAGTTCCATGGCCGCCCTGCGCTCCTCAAACTCGCGCACGCGCATCTGGGCCGGCTCCTGCCCTTCGACCCGGATGATGGTGGGCTTGATGAAGACCATGAGTTGGTTGTTTTCCCTGGTGCGCGTCTTCGACTTGAAGAGATTGCCCAGCACAGGGATCCGCGAAAAGTAGGGGACTCTATTTTTACCCAGCGCATCGAAGTAGCGCGTGAGCCCCCCGATGACCGTTGTCTCACCGTCCTTGACGAGCACGACCGTGGCGGCGGTGTTGTCCACTATGACAGGCACGCCCTGGACTGCCCGCGCGAAATCCGGCTCGGAGGTTGTCGCCTTGATGTCGAGCTTGACGAAATCGTGGATCGTGATCTGCGGCGTCACGGTGAGCTGGATGCCGGTCTCGATCTGCTGCAGGCCGTTGCTGGCCTGCGTCTGCCCCCCCGCGGATGTGCCTATGTTGACCGTGCTCGATCCCTGCACGAGCAGCGTGGTGCCGCTCCTTATGTTGGCGCTCTTGCCGTTGGAGGTGACGATCGACGGATCCGACACGATGTACACATCGCCGCGCTGCTCCGCGGCCAGAATCTGGACATCGAGATTGGCGCCTTTAAAGAACGACCCGATGAGCAGACCGCTGGTCGGATCGGTGGCAGGGAGATTGACGTTCAAGTTCCGGCCCGAATCCGCCTGCCCGACGCTTGTGACGCCGGCGACCCGCACCTTCGATGTGTCCCCGCCCTTGGTGAGCCCCCACTGGATGCCGAGCGAACGGCTGAACGTGCGCGTCGCCTCAAGTATCTTCGACTCGATCAGGACCTGAGCGTCCTTGATGTCGACGTCGCTGACGAAACGGCGGACGTTCTCCAGGTTTGCGGGAAGCTCCCTCACTGTCAGGGAGTTTGTCCGCTCATCTGAAACCACCGAACCCCGGGCGGAGAGGAGAGACTTCACCTTTTCCTGCATATCCTTGGCGTTGGCATAGCGAAGCCTGAAGGTCTCGGTCTTCAGATCCTCTCCGCCCTCCTTGAATTGCTCGCTCTTGCCGACCCTGATGACCCGGCCCTCCACCGTGTACTCGAGCGCATTAGCCTTCACGATGGCGGCCAGCGCATCGCCGATGGCTATGTCGCGAAAGCTGACGTTGACCATCCCCTCGACGCCCTCCGGGATGACTATGTTGACCCCGCCAACCCACGCGAGGAACTGGAAGGCCTCGCGGAGGGAGGCCTGCCGAAACGAAACATCATATTTCTCGCTGCCGCCCATGCCGGCACGGTCGTCAGTCGCCATGCGGCTCGCTGTGCCCGTATCGAGGGGAATTTGCCCTCTTGCGCTCGAGGCGGCGAGGAGCCCCACCGAGAGCGACAGGGCCAGCGCAACCGCGATCCCGATCAGCCGGTTTCTTTTGTCCACGTCAGATACCTCCCCCCAGGGAGAGGACGATGACCTCGTCCAGCCTCCTGAGCTTCACCTTGCTCTTCTCGATGGTGTCGACTTTATAGCCGGCTATCCTGTCGCCCGGGCGGACGAGGTAGCCGCTGACGAGCGCGTATGCATTCCCCTCGTTCCTGTAGATGATGCCCGTGAGCTGAAGGTCCTCGGGCGCCATCTCCTCCGCTGAGGGCGCGCCCTTTGAGAACGGGTTCGAGTGCAATTTGCCCTCGTGGCCGGAGGTCTGGCTCTCGAGGCTCGACATGTCCATATCTGAAAGGGACTGGGCGACAAGAGTGGCACCGAAAAATATCATCGCCAAGCCGAGCGCCCCGGCAAATAAGCATCTTTTGAGTCTCATAGACGCACCCTTTCCTGTTGATCTTTAACTAATAATGAATACGTCTTTTGTCATTCCTGCGAAAGCAGGAATCTCATTGTATACACGGGATTCCCGCTTTCGCGGGAATGACAGCACGTGCATCCATTACTAGTGAAAGCTCAATAAGCCCTCCTTCAGTGCTTCACTATATAGAGCTCTATACTCAGTATGGTGTTCAAGTTCGAATGCGAATCCTTGTCGCTCTTCACGCCAATCGACTTGACTACCAAGGGGCGATCTATGGCTTCGATCGCCTCCATATAATTCTGGATGCTGGAATATTGTCCGGCGAAATCGATGCCGACCGGCACCACCAGGTAAGTCGCCTTGTCAATGCGGTTGCCGACCGTGACATTCTTTATCTTCACGCGTTTTGCCAGGAGGCCGGTGGCCATCATCCCGACGACCGAGTTTATCTCCTCAGACGGATCGGAGACACGCCGCTCGAGCACGCCCTTTGCGCGCGCGTCGCCCTTCGGTGACGCCTTGGGTTCGCTCTGCCGTTTGGAGAGCTGCGTCTGTGTCGCGTCGATGAGCTTCTTGACCGCATCCGCTTGCTGCTCCAGACCCGCAAGCTCAGAGCCCAAAAGCTTCGTCTTCTTCACGTGCGGCGACCAGAGGTAGTTGGAAAAGATGATGAAGATGCCAAGGAGCACCGCCGCAAAGAGGACCTTTTCCCGAAGCACCGGCTCCTGATCCAGCTTTATCTTTGGCAATTGAACCTGAGGCATCGCTTTAGAAACTCCCTTGCTGAAATTTCTTCATGACGGGCACCGTGAATATCTCGTACTCGAAAAAACCCCCGGCCACAGTTGCCATCTTGGCGCTTGCCAGCTCGGTCTGTTTAAACGCACCGCCGGACTCGAGCTGCATGATGAAGGAGCTGAGCGCCCGCTGGGACTTCGCCTTCACCCTGATGTCGAGCTTGGGTTCCCCATCCTTCTCCTGCTTTACCTCGATCGACTCCAGCCACATCTGCGGCGGAACGTCTCGCGCCAGGGCCTTCAGAACCCTGGACCAGAGAACCCTCTTCGCCAGAATGGCGGTCAGGTCATCCTGCGTCGCAGTTCCCATATTCTCCTTCCCAAGCACAGAAAGCAATTCCAGCTGCCTGTTCTTCTGCTCGGTAAGCTTTTCGATCGCCTTCTTGGCGACAGAGACGTCGCCGCCGACGCTCATCTCCCGAAGGAAGAGAAAGGCATAGAAGATGCACAGGAACGCCCCCCACCCTATCAGTATGAGCAGCATGCTCCTGTAGGTGAAGGCGCCCTGCCTCATCTTCAAAAAATTCATCCTCCTGTCTTCCAGTCCCTTCACGCATCCACCTCACGCAATGGCCAGCCCTACCGCCACCGCATACAGCGGCGCCCTTCGGACGACGTCTGCGGTCTGGCGTTCGGGCGGCAGGAGCCTCTTGAACGGGTTGAATATCCTCGTCTCGATCCCAAGCGTCTTCTGCATGTGAGTCACGAGCCCAGGGTAATAGACGCCGCTGCCGCAGACATAGAGATCCTCGACGCGATCGACGGCATACATGATGCAGAAGGCATCCACCGACCGCTGCACTTCTATGACCATCAGGCTGAGCAGCTGCCCTACCGTCGCATCCATGATGCGATCCTGCTCGGAGAGCCCTGCCGCCTCCCCCGGAAGCGCACCTTCCGCCGATTCTTCGGCCTTGCCCTTCATCCATGACGACAGCGCCTCCCTCGCGTGGCCTTCGTCAAGATTGAGATTCTGCATCACCAGCTTCAGCAGGGCTTCGCCGTTGATCCCGGAGAGAGGACGGGAGAAGAGCAGCGACCTGCCGCGCATCACTATGAACTGCGTGACCATATTTCCGAAGGCGACGCACACGTGGCAATTGCCATCGCTCAAGATTCCGTTCATGTGGAACGATGCCAGGAGCGCCGTCGCCACCGGCTCCAGCGACACGGCCTTGAGCCCGAGCGATTTCATGAGGGCGATATGCTCCTTGATCGCCTCCTGCGAAAGGCCGAAGGCCATCAAGGCAATCCTGTTCGCCTCGGAGTACTCGTCGAGCGGGGTGAAGCCGACGACGTACTGATCGATCGAACCTTCGACCTGCTCCCTAAAATTCCAGCGGATCGCCTCGCGGAGGTCCGAGTCCGGCATCTTCGCGAACACCATCTTTCTGATGCACAGCGTCGGGTGCTCTATGCTGACCGCCACGCGGGTGAGCCCGCCGCCGATCTGGCGCATGGCGGAGCGGAAGCGCTGCTGCTCCATGACGCTCGCGTGTCTGAGATCGATGTCCAGATCGCCGAAGGAAGAGAGCACAAAGCCCCCGTCGCTGCCCTCCACCACCCTTGCTATCCTGACCGACCTCCCCTCGACCTCGAGACCTATCCGCTCCGGCTCCTTGCGGAAAAGCGCCTTCCACTGCTTGAGGTCGAGTGAACTGAAATCGATCAAGGTTCCATCTCCATTACATGATCGCGAACGGAATCCATGGTTCCGCTCGGCAGATTCTTGCCGACCTCCAGGAAGCGCTTGTAGTATTCGATAGCCTTTGTCTTCTCACCCTTCTGCTCGAGGAGCAGTGCCATGTGAAAATTTGCCTCAGGATAGGCCGGCGTAAGTTTGATCGCCTTCTCAAGGAGATCCTTTGCCCTGGCGTTGTTGCCGGACTGCATCTCCAGGACAGCCAGGTTGTTGAACGCCTCCGGGTAATCGGCCTTGAGCTCCAGGGCCTTTTCGTATGACTCGCGCGCCTTCACGACGTCGCCGCGCTTGCGCGCCACGAGCCCCAAGTTGTTCCGCAGCTCCGGATCGTTGGGAGAGAGCTGCAGAGCCGCGGAGAGGCTCGCCCACGCGGCGTCCATGTCGTCGGCGTTATAGGCGTCGATGGCGCTCTTCTTCAGGCGCCCCACATCCTGTTCGCCGATGCTCTGTTGCGCGGCCGGTGACGTCGGCGGCGCCGCCTCCGGTTTCTTGGTGGGCGAAAGTTTTGTGTATGCGAATATCGCCACAGCGACAAACAGGAGGGCCCCCAGGATGATCGCCCTCCTGTTTGCGCTTCCGCCGGATGCGCCGATGGGGTCATTGAGCGAAGCAAAACCGGAACCGATCGGCGCCTTTGCCTGGTCCTGCGCCTTTTTGAGGGCATCGTGGATAAGCGACATTGTCTATCCTTCTCGCGTTTTTGCTTTCAGGAAAATACCAGTCTCCTGAAAAACTGCCACGGCGACGAAACTCTCCGGCCCTTCCAGTCGGCGATGGCGGCCTTCATAGCCTGGCGATCCACAATATAGCTTTCGCGCACAAAGGCGGACATCAGCGCGCGATCGCACAAAAGATTTATGAGTCTCGGATAGCCTCTGGTCTCCACGTAGATCAATTTATATGCCTTAGACTCGAAAAAAATCTTGCCACTGCCCCCTGCGATACTGATGCGATGGTTGATATAGCGCATCATCTCAATCATCGTGAGAGGCATGAGATGACAGCGCGTAGTGATGCGCTGGTCCAGCTGTCTCAGCTCATGAGTCGAAAGCCTCTTCTGTAGCTCCGGCTGGCCGACCAGCAGTATCTGGAGCAGCTTCTTCTTGTCGGTCTCGAGGTTGGTGAGCATGCGCAGCGCCTCGAGCGACTCATTCGAAAGATTCTGCGCCTCGTCTACGACGACGAGGGCATTGCGGTTTTCAGCCGCTATCTTGATCAGGAAGCGGTTGAGCGCATCGATCTGTTTCTGGGGAGAATTGTAGCGGACCGGGATGCCGAAATCCTTGGTGATTGCCTTGAGCAACTCCGGCACCGACAGCAGGGGATTCACGAGCAGCGCCGTCGCGATGGAGCTGTCTAACCGCGAGAGGAGCGCGCGAGAGAGCGTCGTCTTACCCGCGCCGACCTCGCCGGTGAGCAGCAGAAAACCCATGCGCTCCTTGACGCCATACATGAGCATGTCGAGCGCCCGCTCGTGCTGCTTACCTAAGTATAAATACTGTATATCAGGCGTAATAGAGAAGGGACGCTCGTTAAGCCCGAAGAATTTCAAATACATACCCCCCCCGGTTTGGGACGAATTATACTGATTTCATGCATGGAAGGCAAAGAAAAACAGCTAGATAATTCCGGGGATTATCAACAATTTGTCTCTACATGATCGCGAGGCCCGCGAATTCGGCGATGAGCCTTTTCACGTCGCCGCTGGCAAAATGGACCGTCACTTTATGGCCGGAGCTGGTGCGCTCGCAGGAAGCGACGGTCCCCACGCCGAAGGTTGGGTGGCGAACACGGGCGCCCTTGGCAAAGCCCGCCGCCTGCTCCTCAGCAGGACGCTGGTCGAAGTCAAAGTCAGACCCGAAACTCGTGCGCTTCGGGGAGACTCCTCCTCGCAAGGTTTTTGTCTGCACTGCCACCCGGCTCCGCGACACATACTCGCCGGGTATCTCGTTTAAGAATCTCGACGCCACGTTGTATTTCTCCGCTCCGAATACGCGTCGGAGAAAGGCATGGGTGAGCGTCAGCTCTTCCTTGGCCCGCGTCATTCCGACGTAGCAGAGCCTTCGCTCCTCCTCCAGTTCATCCGGGTCATCCTGAGAACGTGCATGAGGAAAGAGCCCCTCCTCCATGCCGACCATGAAGACCTGCGGGTACTCAAGCCCCTTCGCGAGATGCAGTGTCATCATCGTCACAAAGCCCTTCTCTTCATCAATATCGTCCGAGCCGGAGACAAGCGCCACCTGATCTAAAAACTCCGCCGTGGGCGAAGTTTCGCCTGAAGGCCGGAATTCCGCCGCTGCCGTGAGGAGTTCATTTATATTCTCCAGTTTGGCCTCTGATTCAATGGACGATACCGTCGCAAGCGATTCGATGTAGCCGCTCTTGTCCAATACCGCGCGCACGACGGCTTCAAGCTCCAGAGTCTGAGATCCGGCCCGCAAAGTCTCCATCATCCCACCGAACGCAACAAGCTTCTTTATCGCAGCGTTACGAATGACGTCCGACGACCCTGTCTGAGACACAGCTGAAAGAAGCGAAAGCCCGCGTTCGCGCGCAAAGAGCTCAAGCCTCTCGATGGTCGTCTTTCCTATGCCGCGCGCGGGGACATTGACAACGCGTTTGAAACTTATATCGTCTTCCGGTCTCACGATAAGCTTCAGGTATGCAAGGACATCCTTCACCTCAGCGCGCTCATAGAAACGCATCCCGCCGAAGATGCGATATGGAATTCCTTCGACGCGGAAAGCGTCCTCAAAAGGACGAGACTGCGCGTTTATGCGGTAGAAGATGGCGATATCACCAAACTTCCGCGTCCCAGTGCATGCCGAACTGATCTTTCTTGCCACACTTTCCGCCTCGCGCCGTTCCGATTCGCATGTGAGAACGGTTATCTTCGAACCTTCGGCATTATCGGTCCAGATGCTCTTCGGTTTCCTGCCAGCATTATTTGCAACGACCGAACTCGCGGCGCCAATAATCGTTTTCGTGGAGCGATAGTTCTGTTCAAGCTTTACAACCGTCGCGCCGGGGAAATCTTTTTCAAAACGCAGAATGTTCGATATGTCAGCCCCTCGCCATCTGTAAATCGCCTGTTCGTCGTCGCCGACAACACATAGATTGCCGGTTGCCGCCACCAGATGTCTGATGAGCCTGTACTGCGCATGGTTTGTGTCCTGATATTCGTCGACGAGGATATATTTCCATCTGCGCCGGTGGAACTCGATCAATTCGGGATTCTCCTCGAACAGCTTCACCGCAAGTCTTATCAGGTCTCCAAAGTCAGCCGCGCCGAGTTCCCCAAGCCTTGCCTGGTATCTCTCGTATACGCGTGCGACTCGTTCAAGGTAAGGATTTCCCTTCGCAGTCGCGGCAAATTCCAGAGGGCCCGCGCACGCGTCCTTTGCCCTGCTTATTCTCTCAAGCGCGGATTGCGGCGTAAAACGTTCGCTGTCTATGTTGAGCGCAACCAGGCATTCCCTGATGAGCGCCTTCTGATCTGCATCATCATAGACCAGAAAATCTGGACCCAAGCCCACCACCTCAGAATTCTTTCTCAGCCAGCGAAGGCACACTGAATGGAACGTCCCGGCAGTCAGTTCACGCGCAACGGGCCCGATCAGAGATTCGATGCGGCGCCGCATCTCATCGGCCGCCTTGTTCGTGAACGTCACCGCAAGGATCTGCGACGGATAGGCCGCGCCCCGCTCGATCAGGCGCGCGATCCGGTGGACGAGCACGCGCGTCTTGCCGCTGCCGGGGCCTGCGAGAACGAGCAAAGGCCCATCGACGTGCTCGACCGCCTCTTGCTGCTGGGGATTGAGATTCATCGTCATTCTACGGTCACGCTCTTGGCCAGGTTTCTCGGCTGATCGACATCGGTGCCCTTGTGGTCGGCGACGTAATAGGCCAAAAGCTGGAGCGGGACGGCCGCGAGGATGGGCGTGAGATAAGGGCTCGTCCTGGGAAGCGAGATCACGTCCTGCGACTTCTGCCGGATGATGTCGTCTCCCTCCGTGGCGAGGGCATAGACCTCCGCGCCGCGGGCCCTCACCTCCTCGATATTCGAGAGAAGCTTTTCATATGTAGCATCGCGCGGCGCGATCGCCACCACCGGCACGCCGTAGTCGATGAGGGCGATGGGGCCGTGCTTGAGCTCGCCGGCCGCAAAACCCTCGGCGTGGACGTAGGATATCTCCTTGAGCTTCAGAGCGCCCTCCAGCGCCACGGGGAAGTTGGCGCCGCGGCCGATGAAGAGGACGTGAGTCGCATCCGAGATGCGCTCCGCCATGGCGCGGATCGCGCCGGAACGGGCGAGCATTCCCTTGACCAGTCGCGGGAGCGCGAGCAGCTCCTCCGTCCGCTCCGAGAGAGTGGCTGCATCGATCTTCCCCATCACCGCGCCAAGATGAAGCGCGAAGAGATAGAGGGCAGCCAGCTGCGCAGTGAATGCCTTGGTCGAGGCGACCCCGATCTCCGGCCCAGCGTGCGTGTAGAGCACGCTGTCTGCGTGCCTGGCCAGCGAGCTCCCGACGACGTTGCATATGGCCAGCACCTTTGAGCCCATCTCGCGCGACATGGTCTCTGCAGCAAGGGTGTCCGCGGTCTCGCCCGACTGCGAGATGGCGAGCACGAGCGTGCGTTTGTCTATCAGCGGCTCGCGGTATCGAAACTCCGACGCGAGATCGACCATGACCGGCATCCGCGCAAGCGACTCGATGAAATATTTGCCGACCATCCCGGCGTGCCACGATGTGCCGCATGCCACGATGGCAATCCGGTCGAACGCAGGTTTGCCGCCCACGAAGAGCGAGGAGAGCTCATTGAGCACGACCCTGCCTTGCTTCCTGTCAAGGCGGCCCGTCATTGTGTCCTCGATGCCCTGAGGCTGTTCGAATATCTCCTTGAGCATGAAGTGCTTGAAGCCGCCGCGCTCGGCCATGAGCGGCGTCCACGGGATGTGCTGCGGCTTCCGCACGATCTCCTTCCCGTCCTCGCCATAGATCTGCATGCCGCCGGCGGAGAGGACCGCGTGGTCGCCGTCCTCCAGAAAGATCATATCCTTGGTGTAGGGGAGGAGCGCCGGGATGTCGGAGGCAGCGAAGCTCTCGCCCTTGCCCTGCCCCAGGACCATGGGGCTGCCGCGCTTGACCACATAAAGCCTGTCCTTGTCCCGCGCGTTCATGACGACGATAGCATATGAACCGGTGAGTTTGTCGATCGCCTTCCTCACCGCTTCGAGCATCGGGGTAGCGCCGCCGCCATGGAAGTGATTGATGAGGTGGCAGATGACCTCGGTGTCGGTCTCGGAGGTGAACGCGTAGTCCTTGCCGCTCAGGAACTTTCTGAGTTCCATGTAGTTCTCGATGATGCCGTTGTGGACGACAACGATGTCGCCCGAGCGGTGCGGGTGGGCGTTCTCCTCAGAGGGCCTTCCATGTGTGGCCCAGCGCGTGTGGCCAATGCCGATCCTGCCTTCCATGGGGTTGGCCGCCACAAGTTTTTCAAGATTATCGAGCTTCCCTTCGGCGCGCTGGACCTCGATGCCGCGCGCTCCTATGACCGCGATGCCTGCGGAGTCATATCCGCGGTATTCGAGCCGCTTCAAGCCATCGAGGATGATGGGCGTCGCTTCGCTGCCGCCGACATAACCTATTATTCCGCACATATAAAACCTCCGCTTACCCCTTGCCCCTGCGCTTTTTCGCCCAGCCCTTTATGTTCTTCTGCTCTGCGCGCGTGACGGCGAGCGAATCCGCCGGGACATCCTTTGTGATGACGGAGCCCGCGCCTATTACCGAACCCCGGCCGATTTTGACCGGCGCGATGAACTGCACGTCGCTCCCCACGAACGCCTCCTCGCCGATCACCGTGAGGTGCTTGGCCTTCCCGTCGTAATTGCAGGTGATCGTCCCGCAGCCGATGTTCGCCCGCGCCCCTACGGATGCGTCGCCGAGATAGGTGAGGTGGTTGGCCTTGGCGCCGGCCTTGAGTTCGCATTTCTTGAGTTCGACGAAATTGCCGACGCGCGCCGAGGGACCCACCTTCGAACCGGGCCTTATCCGGGCAAACGGCCCTACGCGCGCGCCATCTGCGACAGCGCTCTTCTCAATGATGCTCATGGCATTTATGCGCACGCCATCACCCACGACCGCGTCGCGCAGCACCACGCCGTTTTCTATCGTGCAATCGGCCCCGACACGCGTCTCGCCCAGGAGAAACGAGTACGGCATGATCGTCGTGTCGGCGCCGATCTCAACGCCGGCGTCTATCGTGGTATTGAACTGATCTTCAATCCCCACGCCGGCAAGCATGTGACGGACGTTGATTCGTTCGCGCATGATCCGCGCCGCGTTTGCCAGATCGACGCGCGTGTTGATGCCGAGAAAATCCTCCGGGGGCCCTGCGTTGAAGCCGACAGCGCGGAGTCCCTCCCCCACCGCCGCGGCAACGAGATCCGTGAGGTAGAACTCCCCCTTTGCGTTTTTGCATCCCACCCGTTTGAGCGAGCGGAAGAGCCACGCGCGATCCGCGCATATGATCCCGGAGTTGGCTTCGCAAATCTCCTTCTCCTTTTCCGAGGCGTCCTTGTCCTCCACGATGCGGATCATCTCGCCGTCCAGGTCGCGCACGATCCTGCCGTAGCTCGACGGATCGCGAAGCGTCATGGTGAGGACGCCGACGACCGCGCCCTTTGACTTGACCTCCGCGACGAAGGCCTTGAGCGTCTGAGGCCTGATCAGCGGCACGTCGCCGCAGAGCACGAGGACGAGGCCGGAGAAAGAGGCGAGCACACCCGATGCCGCCTGCACTGCATTGGCCGTGCCAAACGCCTGCCTCTGCACGACATCCCTGACGCCGGCCGACTTGAGGTATTCCCTCAAGTCATCCTGCCCGGGACCGCGCACCACGAGCACCCTGTCGGCCCCGCATCCCTTTGCAGCGGCTATCGACCAGGAAACGACCGGCCGCCCGGCCAGCGGATACATGACCTTCGACCGTTTCGACTTCATGCGAGTGCTCTGCCCCGCGGCAAGAATGACGGCTGCCAGTCCGCCCATCCGGACCTCCCGTGTAACATGTTGATATTAAAAGAAAAATTTAGTGAAGCAAAAGTCGCGAGAATATATCCCCCGCCACCCTCAAATACAAGCCCATTTTGGGCCTCCGGTTTTTGACAAGCGGCAAAGGCCTGTGGTAGTTGATAGCTGCGGTCAAACCGGGGGAGAAAGCGAGGATTAAGATGAAGGAAAAAAGACACTGGCTGTGGCACTTGTGGGATATGCTTCCTGCACCTTCGATCACTAACTTCGCTGCGCTCGCCCTCCTGTTCACCGCGATATTCCTGCTCGATCACTTTGGGCAGGGCCTGCGCCCGACGCCTGCCGCAAAATCCAACTCGACCATCAACAAGGCCGCATGGAAGGCGCTCACTGGAATCGGAGGAGAAAAAAATGCTCAGATGCCCCCCGTGACCATAACGCCTCCGGCAGCTCCTGCCCCTGTCGAATTTATGCCTCAACCACCCAAGCAAGAGATCGCACCGGTCGACAACGCGGCGCAAACGGCGAAGGAAGCCGCGGTTGAGACAAAGCCCGGCAAAGAGGCGAAAGAGGAAAAACCCGTCGCCAAAAGCATCTCCCGCAGGAATCCGGTCAGCCACGCAAAAGTGGCAGCGCTCCCCGATGCGCGCGATATCCCCGTGGAGGAGTTGGACAGCGAAAACGCCAGACAGGGATATCTGGCAGCGAACCGCGGGAAGTCAAAGACCGGCAAACGGAAAGCGATAATCGAAAAACCAAAGGCCGAGCCCAGTGCGGCGGCAGATGATTACTTCATCCCCTTTGAAAAGAGGCGCTGAAGCGATCGATGCCCAACGACCTCCCTATCGAAAAGATGATTCAGATCGCGAAGCGCTATGGCGCCGACTTCGCCGAGGTCTTCGTCGAAGAGACGCGCCAGACGACCATCGTGTGCGATGACCACAAGCTCGAACGCGCAGCAACCTTCGACGATGCGGGAGTCGGCATCCGCGTCCTCAAGGACGGCCGCGCCTCCTACGGTTCCACAAACGACTTCACGCAGCGGGAGCTCTTCGATCTCGCCAGGCAGGTCGGCCGGGCATCGCGCGCAAAGCGCGCAAGATCGGGGCCGATCGTCCTCTGCGAGCGACGGCCCCAAACGACCGCGACCGTCAGGCAACACCCCTTCGGCATCGCGCTGGAGGAAAAATGCGGCGTGGTCGTGAGGGCGAACGACGTCGCCTGGGCAAAAGGGGCGTCGGTCAGACAGGTGAAGGTCATCTATCGCGACAACGTGCGCCGCGTCCGGGTGGCCTCCTCCGACGGATCGTGCACAGAGGATGAACAGGTGGACACGCTCTTCGCAGTCCACGTCGTGGCAAACAACGGTATCGTCCTTCAGACGGGCTACGAGCCCGAGGCCGGGGCAAAGGGGTTCGAGATCTTCGACGAGGTCCCGCCGGAAGAGATAGCGGAGCTGGCCTCCGGCCGCGCGATCGCGATGCTCAAGGCCCGTCCGGCCCCGGCCGGAACGATGGCAGTCGTGCTCTCCGCTGAAGCCGGCGGCACGATGATCCACGAGGCGGTGGGCCATGGCCTCGAAGCGGATCTGGCGCTCGACGGGATGTCCGTATACTCAGGCAAGCTGGGGCAGAAGGTCGCCTCCGATCTCATAACGGTGGTCGACGACGCAACGCTACCGGGGAGGCGTGGCTCCTTCACGTTCGACGACGAAGGTCTGCCCGCACAGCGCACGCTCCTGATCGATCGCGGCGTGCTCCGATCATACCTCACTGATCGCCGAAGTGCCGCACGCCTCGGGCTCCCTTCCACCGGCAACGGACGGCGCCAGAGCTACGAGCATCAGCCGATCGTGAGGATGACCAACACGATGATCATGCCCGGGAAGGGCGATCCTGCGCGAATTCTCACCGACACGCCATCGGGCCTCTTCGTGCGCAAGATGGGCGGCGGACAGGTGAACACGATCAACGGGGATTTTGTCTTCGAAGTTCAGGAGGGATATCTGATCGAGGGCGGCAAAGCGGGCGAGCCGGTCCGGGGGGCGACGCTCATCGGCAACGGCCCCAAAGTCCTCGCTGCGATAGATCGAGTGGGCAACGATCTGGGATTTTCAATCGGGACGTGCGGCAAGGGAGGACAGGAGGCGCCGGTATCCGCAGGCCAGCCGACGATCAGGATACCGGAGATGGTGGTGGGAGGGACTAGAAATATTTACTAATTATAAAGCTGAACTGCCGTTCGCCCTTTTTGCCATCGCGGCGCCAGGAGGCGAAGGTTGCGTCGCAACAGGTGCACTGCGGGAGGATGGCAATGTTGCGCTGAGGCACGCCGGCGCGTTCAAGCAGGAGGCGACAGGCCTTCCCCAGGTCGACGCGGGCCGGGCCTGCGCGCCAGCCATCCCCTATCGCAAGTGCCTCGAAGGCACGAATGACCTCCACGCCAACTTCATAGCATCCGCCACATATGCGCGGGCCTATGGCAGCGGCGCAATCCCCTGGATCGGTCCCGAAGGCATCGCCCATCGCACGGATGGTCTCACCCGCGACATCGAGCGAGGTCCCCCGCCAGCCGGCATGGACAGCGGCGACGGCGCCGCGCTTCGAGTCGGCGATGAGGATGGGGACGCAATCGGCGCTCCGCACGAAGCAGACGGTGCCGGGGCAATCCGTGATGAAGGAGTCCCCCTTGAGTGTCCCTTCGGAACCCGCCGCGGGAAGGCGATGGACGCGCCTGCCGTGAATCTGATCGGTCCGAGCGAGATATCGTTCCCCTATGCCCATCGCGTCGAGATAGACGGCCGCCGCAACGCCACGCACGCCAAACCCATGCACGGTACCCGGGACAGAGTCGATCAGGCGGGATCTGACTATCGCGCCAGCTATGGTGTTATCGATATGCATTTGCGCTTGCACTGGGCAGTCGCCTTGCTAAACTGGCCAGCCTCCGTGGGGGCAATATGGATTTCAACTTCTTCTTGCAGACGACGGGCCTCTTTCAACCCTTTTCCGGACTTTTCCAGCGCACCCTCCATGCCTTCTTCGAATCGCTGGCGATGCTCCTCGTGATCCTGGCTGCAGCGATCCCCTGGATAGGTCTTCTTCTCCTCATGTCGTGGCTCTCGCTCAAATTCCTGCGCTGGTGGGTGAGGAAAAAACGCGAGGCGAAGGCCAAGAAGCTGCCGCCGAACAACGTCCCCCTCTAAATTGGCACCGCCTTGAATCCCTTTCCCAGCACCTCGTTCACCTCGGCGATTGTGAGAAATGCCTGCGGATCCGTGCTCTGGACATAGTGCTTCACGCGCGCCAGCTGCGAAAGCAAGACAACGCAGTAGATCACGCGCTGGCGCCTGCCCAGGTACGCGCCCTCGCCATCGAGAAACGTCACCCCCCTGCCCAGCTTCTTCGTGATCAGGTCAGCTATCTTCTGAGGCTCCGAGCTGATGATGAAGACCGCCCTGCTCGTATCCAGACCCATCAACACCTTATCGAGGGTCATCGAGGAGACGAACTGCGCGACGATCGTGTAGAGCGCCACGTGAAGGCCGAATATAAGGGCCAGGATCGATACGATCAGGGCGTTCGACATGAAGACGACCGTCCCGATCGAGATCGACCATCTCTTTTTCACGGCGGCCGCTATGATATCGACGCCGCCATGCGAGCTGTTCGCCCTGAAGACGAGCCCTGTTCCACCGCCGGAGAGCGCACCGCCGATGAGGGCCGAGAGCATCTTCTCAGGCGCCCATCCCGTGTGCGCCATCCAGGAGGTCCCCCAGAGGCTGAGCGTGAAGGCGGTGAGCCCGACCAGGCTTCCCAGGACGAAGACGCGTCCAACGTATCTAAACCCAAAGATGAAGACCGGGATGTTGAGCAGGAGGACACAGGTGCCTACGGACACCGGCGAGACATAGGACAGAAGCTGTGAAAGCCCTGAGACGCCGCCCGAGAGGAACTTGTGCGGCACGAGGAACGCGTTGATCCCCGTGGCGCTGATGAAGGAGCCCGAGGCGATCAGCAAGATGTTCCAGGTCATCGTGCGGAGGTCTATTTTTTCGATGCCGAGAAGGGTCCTCATCACGCGCCGATCATGCCATCTTTTTCCCCGGATGACAATGGATGGCGATGTCCCCATTGGAACCACCGGGCGACTGGGGGCGTGACCACGATGGCAGCGACAAGGCAGCAAAGGCACCCAAGGGCGAGGATGGCACCAAGGCTCGCCACGCCACGGTGGTGGGCGAGCATCATCGTGCCAAAGCCGATGCCATTGGCCATGACTGTCATCAAAAGAGCACGGCCGGTGGAGGTCCCCATGGCCGAAAACGAGCGCTCCTGCCGCAGGCGGTGCACGACCTGGACGCCATAATCGATCCCAGTGCCAATGAGGATCGGGATGGCGAAAAAGTTGGCCATGTTGAACTGAATTCCGAAGATACCCATCGCCCCAAAGAGCAGGAACATCCCTGACACGAGCGTGAGGACCGCGAGCGCCGAGGCGCGGAGGGTCCGAAAGTCAAGCCAGACAAGGCAACAAATGACGATGAAAGCGAGCAGCGCCGAACGCAGGAAAGTCGTGCGCATGAGCTTTCCGGATTCATGCACTTCGATCGGCGTGCCGATCGCGCCGGAATCGACGCTCCGAATCTCCTCGACGAACCGCGCGAGCGCCGGCGGGTCCCAGATGTTCTCCCGTGGATAGATATAGAGCGAATAGCGCCCGGAATTCGGGCTCACGAAACGCCCCGCCACGTCCGGCGGCAGGTCGCCGAGCGCGATGGCATTGGGATGCATTCCGCTCGCCAGGATCTCGAGATTTTTCCTCAGGTCGCCGAAGAATGCCCGCTGCATCCGGCCCAGATTAGCTAGTTTGTCGTCGCCGGCGCCATCGATCATGTCGACGAGCCGGCGCATCTTTGCGGCGAATTTTCCCAGCTCATCCACGGCGTCGGTGCGGCCGCTGGTGAAGGCCTGCGCCTCCAGCCGCTCAAGGCCAGACGCCAGACGCCCGAGTTCGAACATGAGCCGGCGTGATTCGACAGCATCACCCACCGGCGTGAAGGTGAGGCCACCGAAGGCCGGGGCCATCCGCTCGACGATCGCGGCCTTGGACTTTTGGTTCTCTGGGACGATCCGCTCCACGTCGTCGACGCGCCGCACGCTCGGAAGCGCGCGGAAGGCCTGCGCCTTGTCGTGCGACGCCTGCGGGGTATCGGCGATCGCGCGCGCAAACCAGGTGGTCTCGCTCGATTTTTCGATGATGAGATGCTCGTATTTGACCGACTCAAGCCCCCGCGCCTGGAGGTTCAAAAGGTTATTGTCGAATCCTATCCGCAGGGCGAACAGGGCGATGGGGGCGACAACGATGAAGGCCCCAGCGAAGAGCCAGTTGGGACGCCGGTAGATGTGGCCTAGTCCCGGAAGATCGAACGAGCGCACCTTTTTGAGCCGAGCCGCCGGGAAAACGCGGTCGTGCAGCACGAGCAGCGCCGGCAACACGACGACCATCGCGACAAAGCAGAGCAAAATACCGGCCGCCGAGATGATGCCGAGCTGCGCTATCGCCAGAAAGTCCGTCCACAAGAGCGTGAGGAACGCGCCAGCCGTGGTGAGCGCGCTAGTGAGCTGCGCCATCACCGTCGTCATGAGCGTGCGGCGGATCGCATCAGCCACGACCCCAGTCCGGGCGAGCTCCTCTTCATAGCGCGCAACGATATAGATCGAGTATTCGATGGAGGCGCCTATGAGAAGCAGCGCAAAGACGCTCGAGAGAATATTGAGAGTGCCCACCGCGATTGCGATGAACCCGAACGTCCAGGCGATGCCCATCACGAGCGTGGCCACCGCGCACAGCGGCCGCACGATGCCGCGGAAGAAGAGGACGAAGACGGCTGCAACGAGGACGAGCGCGAGAATCGTGGCAAAGGTCATGTCCTTGTTGGATGTCTCCATCTCGTCGGCATTGAGGACCGGGCGCCCGGTGAGACCGGCGTCGATCCCCGGAAAACCGGCCTTCGTCGCATCGATCGCACTGCGGATCTCGCGGAGCGGCTCTTCGATCACCGCCGCCGTCGTGTAGTCCTTCTGCGGCATGATGAGCATGAAGAGCAAACCGCCGTTCTTGAGGAAGCCGTCCGGGTCGAAGCTCTCACCGTCGCCGAAGAAGAGAGACTGCAGGCGGGAGCGGTATGGATCGCCCTTCTCGATCGCCGCGGTCATGTCGTCCAGAAGCCCGTCGATGAACGTGAAGCCGGTGGAAAGCTCGGACTCATCGCTTGTCGACACTGGGGCGGCAATGCGGCTTGCCAGCGCCCCGAACATCGGCGCGAAGCCGTCCCACGAGGCTATGTTCTTCGCGGCAAACGGCCCCTGCGTGAGCATCATCCCGAGGACCTTGAGCTGATCGGGGGTCAGGTAGAGGAGGAAACTGCGCTCGAGCGCCGGGTTCTCGATCTTCCAGATCACCTGCGTGAGGTCGGGCTTCCCCTTGAGGCGCGCGCCCAGCGATTCGAGAAAGAGCTTGGCCTTCGGGAGATCGCTCGACGCATCGACGACGACGTAAAGATACTCCTCGTCGCCAAACTCCTTCAGAAAATCCATGTAGCGCTTGTGGTAATCGAGTTTCTCGGAGACGAGCTCGTCGAGGTTAGAGTTGAGCCTGATATGTGCCGCTGCGTAGAAGCCAGAGACGATGGCGAGGATCACGGCAACAGCGACGATTTTTTTCGGATGCGCCGTGGCGAGGTGGGCTATGAACTCAAATAATCGTTTTCGCATAAATTTTAGTTGGCAGTAAGGGCAAAACGCCGGTCGAAATCCCATTTAAGGGCCACTGCCGCAAGCCAGTTGTTCCGATTGTTGCCGTAGACAAAGCCCAGGTTTCGCGCGCGTTCGTAGCCGGCTGCGACGTGCAAGCGGAGAGTATCATTCAGGCGCCAGTCGACGCCCAGGACGCCGCGGTAGCGCTGTTCTCGCGGCCCCCAGCTGATTTTGACGACGGGACCGACGGTGCCGTCGGGGTTGGTGAGCTCCGTGTACCCATCTGAACGGCGGTAGTCCCAAGCGAGCGTGAGGCCGGCCCACAGGCGCGGCGAGACAGTCTGACGCAGCTGGACATAGGCCGCGTCCGCATCGAGGCCGGCGTCCGTGCCCAAAAGCTTCCGATCGATCGTGAAGCCATCTGTGAAAAGGCTGTGACGATACTGGAGCGGGCTCGTGCGAACGAACTCAGCCCGCATATCGAGAGATCCCGATGAATTGAGGGCTGGCAGATAAAATCCCGCCAGATAAGAACAACCCTGATTGAGCGTCTTCCCGATCGAATTCCACCATTTGTCATCTATCGATATCTTCCCATAGAGTTCAAAACCGCGGAGTCTGGGAATCCTGACGAGGGCATCGATATCGAAAATGTGATTCGTGAGATTGGGAGAATTCCGGGCGACTCCCGCCGGACGGAAACCGAAGAACTCACCGATGACATCGACGGCGGAAGGCGCGGGCGCACCCTCTCCGCCTATCTGCACGGCGTGGCCAAGTCCCAGTTCGACGTATTTTGCGGGAGAGAGGCTGACCTTATATCCCATGACCCAGCTCCAGGGGTGGCTGTACTGCGGACCCTGGTTGACACCGTAGAGCGTATACCGCCAGCGCCCGAGGTGTTTGAAAACCCATGGCAAGCGCGCAGGGGTGGGGTTGGTGACCCAGATGCCGTCGAGCGGCCGCGGGTTCGTCGAAAAAAGGAGACTATCGCGGTCGCCCAAGCCCCAGAACATCGAGTCCCGGCCAAATTCGACGCTGAAGTTTCCAGCGCGGAAAGTTCCGTTGGCGTTCTGAACCGTGGCCATCGCCGTCATCTCGCCTGAACGAAAGGTGTTTTCCTCAAAGCGAGGTCTCACCAGGCCCGAAAAAAATCGCCCTGCCCCGAACCAGCTCGTGAATTCCTGCGCCACTTGCATTCCGTCGGTCGCCTGTCGGCCGAGGTTATAGTCCCCCAACGGATTGATGACGGCATTGATAGGGCCTCGTCCATTGTTTGCGGGAACCGCGATCGAAGGGCTGTCGAGATATGTGCCGAAGATCGTAAAATCCTTCATGGGATGAATGCGGTATCTCATCCGTTCGCCTTCAACAGCACCCATGTCGACGAGCTCGTCATGAAACTCCTCCTTGAGCCTGTCGATCGCTATGGTGATTTGGCGACGGCGCGCCCCCTGGCGAAGGGAACCCTTGAATGAATCGTCACCTGTTTCCTCCTGTTTCGAGAGATTCGACACGGCCTCGGCAACCATGCGCGCAAATTCCCCGCGCGGCCAGGGGCGCTGGCCTCGGATAGGCGGCTCCACAAGCCCAAAGGCGATGAGCTTATCGAGATCGCGATAGAGGCCGCTGTCCGGAGGAACGTTGGGGCTAGATCGCTCCCATGCGGATGAAGGGGCGGACAAACAGACAAAAGCCATGCACAGGGCTATAAAAAGACATCGTTTCATGCAAAGGCCTGTTTGAATACGGGAATTATTCAAATTATTGTCCGGATCAAGATCGGAGCGGAGTGTATACAAACGGCATGAAATGACAAGGCCTGGAAAGTTATGTGTCGAGAATGGATTGAAGCTACGGGAAGGAAGCAAAGCGCGTTTTGGAAGGGAGATTGAGGCAAGAGATAGGAAAAATCACCGCATGCCCGCCGAGGAGGAGCTCAGCGGGGCCTGGCACAGGGGCTTAAAACCCTAGAGGTTTCTTGCTGCATCCAGCGCCTTCATCCGAGCCAAGTATTCGAGGAAGAACACCAACAAGATTGCGCCTAAGAGAGAGGCTATGAATGCCGTCCAGCAGATATGGGCGCGCTTAGGTTTGAATTTTTTTACAGGTGGCACCGCCTTGTCGATTACTTGAAACGCCAAGTCTTCCTTTGACTCCTCAATCTTGGCCATCTCATATTGTGACGTTAGCAAAGCATTGACCTTTGCCAGCAACTCGCGCCTGAGCATGAGATAAGTGAGATAAACCTGTTGGGGCACATCCTTCACCGTTTTTGCCACCGTGATCTTTTTCTCGAGATCAGACTTTTGGGCCAACAGGCCATCCAACTCCCCTTCGTGACCCCCAATCAATGGCACGTCACCGGAAACGCCACTTCCATTTGTCTCGGTTTCGGGGTCATTGCTGGCCAAGAACGCGCCACCAGTGACTGACGATCCACCAGGCGTGCCACTCGTCACGTGTGACGTGCCACGGTTGATGGGGACATCCACCTTCGCTTCGGCGCTGGAGATACGGCCACCCTTGTAGAACTGATTGATCTCCTTGCCAGCCTCCAGAAGTTCCTGCTTATTCTGTTCCAACTGACCTTCGACAAACAGGCGATTGCGCTTGGCCATCGTAAAGGCATTGTCATTGATGAACTTCTGAAGTTCGTCCAGATAGGCGTTAACGACGCGAGCGGCAAGCTCCGGCGCATTGAATTCACCGCTTATCTTAATCGACTTGTTCTTCTTGTCATCCATAATAGCAACATGACCCTTCATGATCCCGACCGCAGTCTCCATATTCGGCTGTTTTTTTGGATCGTCACTCTTCCACCTGCCTGTTTCCTTGTCCCACGAATTTTCGAATAATACCGGCATGAGATTTTCTCGGCCGATAACGTTCTCGGTGAGTGTGCGGCTATTGAGGAAAGTCACAAATTTCGACGTTTCATCCGCACCGCCCGGAAGACTCACGCCTGCCAGTAATGCAAGACTGCCAAACTGCGACGAAAGCGAGGATGCCCCTCCACCGCCCCTGGCTGGCACCGGGATGATCAGCGCCTCCGCCCTGTAGGATTTCGGGAGGTGGAGGCTCCAGACGACAGCGAGCACCGACGCCACAGCGACGATCACAGTGATCATTCGGCGGCGTTTCTTGATGATGCGCCAATAGTCGAGGAAGTTGATCTCGCCGTCGTGACTCGTGATTGGCACATTGTCTAACATGCTATCACCCCTTTTTCATCGATGGATTTTCATGCTGCTGACAAGTCGCGAGTTGCGAAACATCATCTCTGCAGGGCGATAATCGTCGAACTCGCCGAAAGGCCGAAGCTGGCGATGGAGAGGGCAAAAGCAGCCCACCCAGCAGGGCTCATCCATCGCTGCCCGATCATAATCGTATCGCCGGGGTTGACGCGGTCGTTCGGTTTGGCCCTGCGGCTTTTACCGCTGATCGTAGTCACCCTGTATTTCTCTTTGCCGCGATCGTTTAACCCCCCTGCGAGAGAAATGTATTGATTCACCATGTAGTAGGGGCTGAAGGGATAGGCCCCGGGGAAGGCAACTCCACCGAGGACAAATACGCGATCTTCGTAAGAGGGATAAAAAACCTGATCGCCGGGAATGGAAGCAACATTATAGTCAAACGAAGTCTCCTTAGTCACCAGATTGGGCACAACTATCACATCCCCATTTTGAACGACAAAATCTTTCATGTTTTTTTCATCGATCGGCACCTCATCCACGCTCTTCTTGCCATCTTTGAAACGAATCACTCTGATTGGCTCATCCACGGAGGTTGCAGCATTGAAGCCACCTGAAAGCTCCATAACATCTTCAAGCGACTTTTCGCTCGTCAGTTCATACGTCTCGGGCCTTTTCACCGCACCGACAACCTGCACCACCTTGCTCCTGAGCGGAACAAAGACAACATCGTTGTCGGTGAGATAGGGATTATCTTGAAGCTTGCCGAGAAGCGAATAACCCAGCAGATCAACGTGCTGAACACCGCCCCCTTTGCGCCTGAGTTCGATATTTCGCTCTGATCCGTTTACCGTCAGGCCCCCGGCTCGCCTGATTACTTCTGAAAGCCGCTCAGACGCAGCCACACGATACGTCCCCGGTTGTATCACCTCGCCGAGGATATGGACCTGGTATCCCATCGAAATCATTGCCGCATCACCTATAGTCGTTCCACCAGCCCCACTCGCCGCCCCTGCTGTACCGGACGAGGGCATCTGCATCAATACGCCAGCACCCACCCCCTGACCAACGCCATTAGGCCCCGGCACCCCTCCCTGATTTCCACCACGAAAACTCGGCGCAGACCCCGGGTCCTGAGCACCCGCCTGCGTCTGCATACGATAACGCGATGACTGAGCAGAGACTTGAGAAAACGGCAGGATAACCAGGACAAATGACAGCACAACCGCGACGATTCTTTTCATAACGACGAAATCCTTTCCATTTGCTCTGATATCTTCTGCTCCGCATATTCAGGGACCATCCCTCTGATCATTTCTTTGAGTTTCGAAGGCTCGCCTTCCGCCTCGGCGTATGACAAGATCATATCAAGCTGTCGCTCGAACACCCCAACATCGACCTTCCTCACTCGGCCTACGCTTATATCCTGAAATTGCGTCGGACGCTCGATCTCACCGAAGAACAACTCCTCGTGAAGCTTTTCTCCGGGACGCAGTCCGGTAAACGATATCGGTATCCCTGCGTTCGGAACGTGCCCCATGAGCGATATCAGATCCTCAGCCATCTCGGCGATGCGAACAGGCTTCCCCATATCAAGGACGAAAACCTCGCCTCCCTCACCGATGCTTGCCGCCTGAAGCACGAGTTCCACAGCCTCCGGTATCAACATGAAGTATCTCGTCACGTCAGGATGAGTTACCGTCACCGGCCCGCCTGCCTTGATCTGATCGATGAACTTTGGAACCACGCTCCCGGAGCTGGCCAGCACATTGCCAAATCGCACGCTCACGCACCGCATGCCGCCTTTGCCATTTGCGGCCTGGACTATGCATTCCCCTATCCTCTTTGTCGCCCCCATCACGTTCGTAGGCCGCACCGCCTTGTCCGTCGATACGAAGACGAACATTGAGACACCGTTATCAACGGCGGAGTTCACGACATTGTTGAGCCCTTTCACATTATTCAGCACTGCCTGGCGCACATCTTGCTCGAGGATCGGCACATGTTTATATGCCGCCGCATGAAACACGACATCCGGCTTGAATTTCCTGATCGCCCCGTTCACAAGCTCCGCGACTTTGACATCGACGAGGGAGAAAAAACAGCGTGTTTTGAGCGGGTGTTTCGCAAACTCCTCATCCAAGCGATAGAGCGCATACTCAGAATGATCTAGCGCAGCAACGGCTACAGGGTTGAAAGTCAGGACCTGTCTGAATATCTCCGTACCGATCGAACCGGCAGCGCCTGTGATCAACACACGGCGGCCTCGCAGAAAACCCTCTACCATCTTCTTGTCCAACATACGCTGGGGCCTGCGCATGAGGTCTGCGATGTCGATATTTCGCACCACTTCGCCGCCAGCGATGACTTCGTTCATTCCAGGGACGATCCTGCATCGGACCCCATGTTCGCGGCACGCGCGGAAAACCCTCCGGACGACTTCACCGTCAGGATTTGCAAACGTCATAACCATTTCCTCGGCACTGTACTCCTTGAGCCTTTGAGGAAGAGAATTCAAATCACCGACAACAGAAATCCCTTTGATCTTCTTGCCCTGCTTTTCCGGGCTGTCGTCGATGAAGCCAACAACCCTATGGCCCAGATTTGCATTGAGGACAAGATGGCGGGCCATCGCCGCTCCGTGTTCTCCAGCGCCGTAGAGAAACGTATTCTTTCCCTCTGGGCGCGACAGGCGTCCTTCCTGCACATATCTCAAACCAAAGCGAGAGAGTCCAATCAGTATACAGCTCGCCATCCAGTCCACCACTACCACCGCCAGCTCGACTTCCGGCCGGACGATGTGAATAATGCTCACCGCGATCAGGGACCCAAAGATCGTGTTCTTGACGATCTTGACGGCGAAGCCCATGCTCACATAACGAATGATCTCCTTATAAAGACCGGTCTGAATAAAAATGAAGAGCTTGACGCCCAGGAGAACGCCAATCATCCAGAGATATTCGTACCACCTGTAGCGAATATCCACTATCTCGCGGCCAGCCACCTGGAGGGCCAGATAAAACGACAGAGCGATGATGACGGAATCCGTCACCATCAAAACCCCCTGTTTTAGCTGTTCGCGATTTACAGTCATTAATAAAAATCGTGATTTAGTGATTGGCGATCAGGAACCTGAATGAGGCGAGTAAAGCAGATCGGGGGTGCGCCTGTCAACCCTTTCCAGCACCGAGCTTAAATGCACCCCAAACCAGCGGCGCAAAAGCAATTGCAGCAAACAAAGGGCCCAGATGAGGCAAGCGCCAGGCTGCAATGGCCCACGGCAACAGCCAGAGAACATTGATAGCAAAGACCGCCATCGTCACCTTCCCATGGCTGTTCCATCGCTGCGCCGCATGCTGATAAGCATGGCTGCGATGGGCCTCGAACCATCTGGTTCCGCGCGCCATTCGCCTGGCCACCGTCAACGTCGCATCAACGAGAAAAACTCCAAGCAAGATGAGCCACACCCATATATTTACCGAACTGCCCTTGATCCCGGCAAGGGCCAACATCCCGATCATGACACCTAAAAAACCGCTCCCTGCATCACCCATGAAGACACGGGCAGGCGGCAGATTCCAGACGAGAAAACCGGCGGTTGAAACCACAAGAAGGATCGAAAACAACGCAAGACCGGTCGCCCCGCTCGCATAAAAAAAAGCCGCAGCGCTTCCTCCGACAAATATTGCTTCAGCGGCCGCAATGCTGTCGATGCCATCCATAAAATTGTAGAGGTTCAGCACCCACACAACGCTCACCACCAAAAAGACATTAAAAAACCACCCGAGGAGCGAAAGATGGAAGAATGACACCGAACCGCTGACAAAACACAATGCCCAGATCGCCGCTATGAAATGCATGGCGACCCGCCTCTTGGGCGGCACGTGTCCATGATCGTCCCAGAAACCGACAGCAGCAACGAGAAAACCGGCCCCTGCGAACGCCACCGCCAGGTTCAGCGCCACATAGCTAGAGATACCGAGGACCACCAAACCGAGCATACAACTGATGCCAATGGACAACCCTCCACCGCGCGGCGTTGGGATGACGTGCGAACTGCGTTCATTGGGGCAGTCGATGAGGCTCTGTCGCAATGCATACCAGATAAGGAATCGCGTCATGAGCATCGACATCATCAACGCAACAAGCATTAGCACCATTGGACCCGTCATCGATGTTTTTTCCTTCTGTACTCCTCGACATACCAACCAGTTGTGCGTTCCAAACCCTCATCCAATGACATCAAAGGCTTCCACCCGAGCAGGCGGATGGCCTTGCCCGCATCGACCTGCAGACAATTGCAAAGCCTGTCCAGGACATCTTCCTGACCGAACACCTTTGCACCCCAACGCAAAAAACTGACAGGAAACGGAACTATTCTAGCCGGCCGCCCGAGGAGCTTTGCAACTCGCCGCATCAAATCCGGCGTCGACAGGTCCCCGCCATCTGCCACAAGGAAGGTCTCTCCGGCTGCACGCGGATGCTCAACGCAGCGAACGAGCAGTTCTACCAGATTTTCGATTCCGATAAAACTCCTCAAGTTATGAACCCTGCCAAGAGGCAAAGGAAACCCTTTATCCGCCCACTTCATGAGGCGAAGAAAATTCCCTCCGACACCTGGACCATAGACGAGCGGAGGCCGAACAATGACGAGCTCGAACCCGGTTTTTTCCGCCACATTCCGCAGCGCAAGCTCTCCCTCCCACTTTGACACAGCATATGGGCTGTGAGGCTGGGCCTCATCCCCCTCGACATAGGCCCTCTCGCCAGTCGAGTTTCCATGGATGCTTATGGAACTGATATACACAAATCGTCTGATGCCTCGTCTTGCGGCTTCCTCCGCCAGTTTTTTTGACCCCAGCACATTCACCGAGCGGAAGGATTCCAGAGGGTTCTTAGACATCTCCTGCATGATGTGGACGCGGGCGGCGAGATGAACTACGACCTCTACGTTTTTGAGCGCATCCGACCAGACGGTATCGGAACCGATATCCCCAACCGCAACCACATCGCTGACGGATAAACGATCATGATGGGCAACTGCAGCTTCGTTTCTCTCCGCGTGACACCGTATTGCAGCCCGGACATCGCAACCCCTCATTTGCAGGACGCTGCAAAGCTTGCGTCCTACAAAACCATTCGCGCCTGTTACCAATATTTTAGCCATATCACCCCTTGCGCCTGATCATAACCGAGGCACGCGAGAAATACCAATACAGGTTCCTAGACAGCAAAATCCACACCCGATTTTTCATCGTCAATAGCCTTCTGTAAAACAGACAGTGTTCCTTCCGCCTGTCGCTCTCTGGAATAATTGCATGCGGAGGAAAAACTGTTATCGGCAAACTCGGCACATCGGCGTTCATCCAGCGACAAAGACATGACCGCCCCTGCAAGCGCCTGAGGATTATCAGGTGGCACCCATACCCCGGCGCCATGTCTTTCCACTATTGATGACCCCTCGCCTGCCGGTCCCGCATATATAATCGGGAGCCCCATTGCCATAGCCTCAAATATCTTCGAGGGCACAACCTTTGTGAAGACCTCTTGATCTCGAAGATGGATCAAGGCAGCATCACATACGCTCCAATATCCTGGCATATTCTCCTTCAGCTGTCGCGAAACAAAAACGACATTACTCAACCCGTGATCACGCGCCATCATTTCCAGCGATAATTTTGCCGCTCCGACGCCGACAAACAGAAAAACAGCATTCGAATTCTTTAATATCTCAGCTGTTTTGAGCACATTTTCTAATCCATGCGCCAAACCCATGGTGCCGAGATATCCAACCACAAATCTGCCGCACAAGCCGTGCATGTCTTCTATTGAACGGTCTCTCGAACGACGTGAAAACAGTTTCAAATTTGCGCCGCCCAGCACCACATCGATTTTGTCTCTGCTGACACCTCTCGAGACCAGATCTTCGGCAAAAGACCGGGTGAACGACAATATCCTCTTGGATTTTTTATAGAGGAACAGCTCCAGCCGCTCAAGCATTCTATAGAACAGACCGGGCTTAATCTTTACAACCGACGCAATTGACGCGGGCCACAAATCCCTCAACTCAAACACGTGCGGGACCCTCTTTACGATTGAACAAGCGACTCCCGCCATCGGCACAAATAAATGCGGCGACGTCGATATTACAACGTCCGGCTTCTTCTCGAACAGCGAATTGATGAACGATGACAGCATATAGGAGATATAATCGATGATCCGCAAGACGAATCCTTCGTTGCGCGCGATAAACGTCTTTACCCTGACGACGCGGACGCCGTCCATATACTCGACAAAGCGCCACTTGTTTTTATAGCCCGCATAAACCTTTCCTTCGGGGAAATTAGGAGCGCCGCACAAAACGGTGACGTCATGACCAAGCCGGGACCACATTTGGGCCCTTTCATAGACATGCGCGGCCGGGGCACTGGGTTCGGGCTTGAAATGGTCGGTAAAGAATAATATTTTCATGGTTATCACAGACGCAATCTGCAAAGCATATTTCGTTATTGCTCATAAATGTATATCGTACGCCATGCGCGTATTCCACTTATTCACGTCCCTGGCGCTCATCAGCGTAGCCTTGATGAGATGCCACCGCCAGCCTATTCGTCTACAGTAGGCTTTATAGGATTCGTTTCTCCAGTCAAAATCATCCTTCCAAAACCGGCGTGGGGATACATATCTCAGCACTTCATCCGATATGCTGGCCGCCGGACTTGCTGAACTGAATGTTGGATCCGCGGTATTGGCTAAAAAAATCAAGCCTCTCTGTTTACACTCAGCTGCAAGTTGACCGATGATCTTGCCATATTCACTCAGAGTGTTGGACAAATCCTTATGTGGATATGCGATATTTCCCAGGTCGACAATAGGCCTTACCTGCAATACCTTTGCATCGTACCTGCCGAAAACAGCAAAAAAACCCTTCAATTCATCCAGATTCTCTTGATTGACGGTATAATTGATTCTCAATATCGGGATAGCTGAATTTCGCCGTTTCTTCACCGATTCAATGGTCTCCAACGCCTTCAGCAATTTGTCGAAGGATGCCCCGACCATCAGTTTTTCGTAGGTTTCTTTTTTTACCCCGTGAGTGGATATGACAAGCTCATCGAGCTTATGAGTTATCATCCTGTCCACATGTTCCTCTTTCAACAGTTGCGCATTAGTGACGAAACTTACGTAAGGAATTCCATATTTTTTACCTGTGGCTAAAATATCTATGTAGTTCTTATATAATGTTGGCTCCGCCTCACAACCTATGACCAGCTGGACGGCCTTTGGAAACAACATCTCTGCAATGCGATCAACCTCCTCTTTTTTGAGTATCGCATAGTTGCTCTTTCGCCAATCCTCATTACTGAATCTACACATCTGACATCGTATATTGCAATCGATCACAGGGTCGATCCTGACAGAGAGGTACCGAAACCCAAGGATGTCCGCCGCCAGCAGAGTTGCAAACTTGATGCGATGGTTTTTAACAATCCTGTTATACCTGAGCAGCCTGTAGACGCCATTCATCTCAACCGCCTCCAATTCATTGCTCAATAATGCGTGAGCTTAAATGCAACCTTGAAAACCTGAGCAGCAGACCGGTTGAACACCCGGTCCTGATAGGCTTTCCATTTTGCCGAATAGACCCTGAATCGATCTTCGTCTGTTAAATGATACATGATTTCCAACTGCGCTATGTGAAGACGGTGGTAATAGGTGCTCGCTATATTTTTAAACCTGAGCGGGGTCATCTCATAGAGAGACCAGAACCCATTGTCGTACCGCCGCAGGTTATCGACTATCGTTTTGGTGCATGCCTCAAAGAGGCCCCTTGCCTCGTCCGACCTCGTGAGGAGATAATAATCGTGCACCCCCCACAATGCCCAGATGAATCCATTCAAAATATGCGTCGGCGGCGTCACGATATATTCTTCAATCCAACAATATCCTTCCGGATCACGATGGAGAACCCCGCCATCCTCGATGGGAAGCGCCAGCGACCGGAATACCTCCTCAGCAGCCGCGAGATATGCTGGATCTTTCGTCTCGGCGTAGGCACGCACAAGCACTGACAGGCCCTGACCCTGAGCCAAGCCAGAAAACCAGGGAGCCTTCAACAGCCGAAAATACTCGAAATCAAAATGATGCGGCCAGAGCAATAAGCCTTTCCCGTTGGCAACCCGGTTATTCAAAAGCCAGCGAGCGTTGGTCAAAAAAACATCCCATCGCTTTGTTTCGCCCTTCACCGCCAGATTGTAATTTGCGAGCGCGTATTGAGCAATTGCGATCGGGTTGTATTGTCTTCCGATTTTGCCATGGTAATCCAAAAACGGCACGCCTTCATCATCGAACGGGCCCTCATAGCGGGCCTTGCCCGCAAAAGTCATATAGTACGGACCCACGGCATCCTCGACCGCATCCGGATTGATCTCCGGCTCCTCATGCCAGAACGACAGCTGGCTGTTCTTTCTCAGAAGATACGAGGAAACAACTCTTCGATAGTAGTGGATCCGATTCATCTCTTCGCCTCGATATGCCTCATCGCCTGTCCATAAGCCATTCAGCGACTATCTTCGCAATTCGCTCGCCGGCTCCGCCATCCCACAATGGCGGGATCGCCCCTTTTTTCCATCCGCCGCGCAGTGCCCGCCCAACCTCATCTTTGAGCCGCGCAATATCGGCGCCGACCAGCATGTTCGTCCCCACCGTCACCGTTGTCGGCCTCTCCGTGTTCTCCCTGACCGTCATACACGGTATTCCGAGATACGTTGTCTCCTCCTGAATACCGCCTGAATCAGTGATTACCGCGGCGGCATTCAGCTGGAGGTTGAGAAAATCGAGATACCCGACCGGCTCTATGAAGCGAATGCGGGTTTGATCTGTCTGCTCGATTGCAAGCCCTTCAATTCTCGCCCGAGTTCTCGGATGGACTGGAAACACAACGGGGCATCCCCGCGCAATCGCAAACAGAGAATCCAGAAGACCTCTTAATATGGCAGAATCATCAACGTTCGATGGGCGGTGCATCGTTACAAGAACATAGCCGCCCTTTTTCAAACCCTGACTGCTGCCATACCCACCGCTTTCGGCCATGGGAAGATGCCGCACGAGTGTATCGATCATCACGTTGCCGACTCGATGTATGCGCGCAGCGTCCACGCCTTCGCGCAGCAGATTGTCATCGCCATCCTGCGACGGCGTGAAAAGAAGCTCTGCAAGCTGGTCGGTCACGACGCGATTGACCTCTTCCGGCATTGTCCGGTCAAATGAACGCAGACCAGCTTCTACGTGGCCGAATGGGATGTTGAGTTTTGCACAGACGAGAGCCGCAGCGAGGGTCGAATTGACATCCCCATAGACCAGGACGAGATCGGGGCGCGATTCTACAAACTCTCCCTCAAGGCGCGTCATGATCTGTGCAGTCTGCGCGGCATGGCTTGCCGATCCCACCTCGAGATTGATATCCGGGACCGGAATCGACAGCTCTTTGAAGAAAACATCGGACATCGAGCGATCGTAATGCTGCCCCGTATGAATCAGCCGTTGAGGCAAATGCAATCGCGCCAAGGCCGCATATGTCGGAGCCGCCTTCATAAAATTCGGGCGCGCGCCAATGACATGAGAGATGCGAGATGCTCTGCTCATTTTACCTCACAGAGTTCAATGGTCACCCGGGCGACCTCCTCGACTTCCGCCATGGGGATTGGACTCGGAGCAGAAGTTCGGACGGCATCGATAAACGCCGCCGCACAGGCATCCTGGCCCTTGTCCTGGCGCCACAGGTTCATCTTCTTGAATCCGGGCCACCCGTATCCCTGCATCCGGCGATAATTATCCAGCTGCAACACCCTGCCTGAACAAAAAACTTCAAGCCTCTCCTTTGGAAAAGACCGGTGGCCATTGGCTAAATAATGAATTGTGCCCAGAGAGCCGTCGTTGAAATGGATGGCAATCGTCACCTTGTCCTTCAGAGTTTCACCCCCCAGATAAAACGAGTGCGCATCTTTTATCTGCGATCCCGCCAGATGGCGCAGCAGATCGATGAAATGACAGGCCTCGCCGATGATTCGCCCTCCACCTATTTTTTCATCCTGAGTCCAGTGATCGGCCGGGATGGCACCAGCGTTTATGGTCATAATGAACGCCTTCGGCTCCGCCACCTTATCGAGCAAGTATTTCATTTTACGGATATGGGGCGCAAACCGTCTGTTGAACCCGACCATAAGAATCTGTCGCCTGCCCGCCGCGACACCCTTTCGGTACTCTCCGAATATCGCATCGAGTTCATCATGCGTGAGGCAGAGTGGTTTCTCTACGAACACATGCTTTCCTGCAGCGAGAGCCTGGCCCACAAAATGTGCGTGCGAATCGTGGCGCGTGGCCACCACGACAGCCTGTGATTCCGCGTCTGCCAGGAGCTTACAGGTGTCCGTCGTCGCCTCTTCAAATCCATATTTTTTCCCGAAGTGAACGCCATTAACTCCGCCGCTAGTCGCAATCGACTTTAACTTCACCCCCGCTTTTTTAAATGCAGGGATCAATATTCTCCCTGCATAATTGCCGGCCCCGATAAAGCTTACAGTCGCCGTCTCATGCGCCGCCGAACGGGCCGGCACGGACCGTTCTGCAGTCACCTGTTTAAGACGGACAGTGCTCTCAGCGGACGCATGTCCGTAGGTAAGCATGACGCCCAGATATGGATCTTTATTACCGACTATCAGATCATAGGCTCTTGTCGCTTCCTCAAGCGGAAATTTATGGCTGACGAGCTGTTTGGCGTTCATCCTTCCATCGGCGAACAGCTGCAGAATCGCCTCGAAATTGCGCTGTTCCGTCCATCGGACATAGCCCAAGGGATAATCATGCCCCTTTTCTTCGTATGCCGGATCGTACCTCCCAGGCCCATAGGAACAGGAGACTTTAAATGTAAGCTCCTTTTTAAAGAAGATACCCCTATCCAGCTCCATGCCTGTAACGCCGACGAGAGTGACGCGGCCCTTCTTGCGGCACATGAGGGCGGCCTGCCGCAGCGGTTCGCTGTTGTCCGCCGCTGCAGTGATAATCACGCCATCCACACCGCGACCATTCGAAAATGCCTCCACTGCCTCCACTGGATCTTCGCCCTGAGAGAGATCCACGGCAGATGCGCCGAACTCTCGCGCCAACCCAAGGCGCATCGGGTCATAATCAGCGCCGATGACGCGGCAACCGTTCGCCCTAAGGATCTGGACCGTCAGGAGCCCGAGCAGGCCGAGGCCGACTACGGCAAAAGACTCACCCAACGTCGGCTCGGAAAGACGAACTCCTTGAAGGGCAATGGCTCCAAGCACTGCAAACGACGCCTCCTCGTCGGAAACCCCATCGGGAATGCGCGCACACAGGTTTTTGGGGACGCACACAAGCTCAGCATGATTGCCATTCGATGCCACTCTGTCGCCAGGGCTGAATCCTTCAACTTCACTGCCTACATCCACTACCTCGCCTGCATTGCAATATCCCAGCGGCAACGGCTGTTCCATCTTATCACGAACTGCGCCGATCGCAGGCGCAACACCATCCGTCCTGATCTTGTCGAAGAGCTGTCGCACTTTATCGGGCTGCTGCCTTGCCTTATCAATCAGCCCCGATCTGCCGAACTCGATGAGCATGCGCTCCGTGCCCGCGGAAATAAGACTCGCGCGAGTTCTGATAAGCACATGACCTGGCTTGATCCGTGGGGCAGGAATATCAACCAATTTCACTGTCCCATTTTTCAACGACTGAATGATCTGCCTCATAGTGTCACCTTGTCGCCCTGATAAGCATGAACAAACCACACTTGCTTTTTAGTCATATTCATACACCTCTCCTCGTTTATCGACGAACATCCGGCACCACATTTCTATGCATACAAGGGACAGTATAGTGTATGACGCATCGATCCTACTATTCCACTCAAGCTTGAGAAGCCGCTCGACTGCATTCGGATCAAAGAGTCCGCGATTGCGAATCGACTTTTCTGAAAGCAGCTCGCCGATGAGCGGCTTTAGCTCCTGATGCACCCAACGTCGAACCGGCGCACAAAATCCGGCTTTCGGTCTGTAGATTACCTCTCGCGGCAAACACGATTCCATCGCTTTTTTGAAGATTGCCTTTCCGGTGCGCCTGGTCTGTTTCATGTGAGGAGGAATTGTCGTTGCAAATTCCACCAAGTCCCTGTCCAGGAGGGGAACCCGCACCTCGATACCGGCCGCCATAGACACCTTGTCCGTATAATTCAAATTATGATCTGCCAAGAAATGCTTCGTTTCAAGATATAGCATGGAGTTCAGGCGATTTCGTTCTTTAGGTATTCTCTTCAGGCTGTTCAAGAGAGGCTCCGCCGTGTCCAGCTTTTCCAGCTCCCTCTTAACATCCTCTGAGTACAATGAACGCCTGAGGCATTCCGTGCTCCAGTAAAAATAACTCACGAGTCGCCTGTCCTCCGGAGAGTCCACAAACGACAAGGCCTTTGAAAAGCGCCTGGCAATGGGATTTTTTGACAACCCCCCCATGATTCGACCGTCCATCATTCCGCGGGCCGTGGCTGCAATGTATTTTCGTGCAAAACCAGGAAGCCATGTCCACATCGGTTCCATAATGAGCGCCCGATGCCGCCTGTATCCAGAGAAGATATCGTCGCCGCCGACCCCCGACATGAGCACCTTGACACCATCTGACCTTGCCTGCTGTGAAATGAGATAAGCATTTATCGGGGCGAGGTCTGCTTGTGGTTCATCCAGATGGTAAAGCATTCTGCCTAAATGCTTGATGATATCCGGCTTTATTACCAAAACGCTAAGATCGACTCCCATATGAGCCGCAACCCGTCTTGCATAAGGCAAATCCAGCGGATTGTCTTCAACATCCTCCGAACCCTCAAACCCGATGCAGTAACAGCGCAGATCATCATTCTTCTTTATCTTGCGCATCATAGCTACAATCGAACTTGAATCCAATCCTCCCGAAAGGAACGCCCCTATTGGGACATCCGCAATCAACTGCCTCTGAACGGCAGCATGCAGCTTCTCAGTCAGCGCCTCCGCTATTTTTTCCTCGTTCCATTCAGTCTGCTGTTGCCCGTATGGAATGTCATAGAAGTGCCACCTCTTGACGATTTTCCCCCCGTTAATGATCAACGCCTGGCCAGGCTCCATTTTTTTTACGGATTTCAGAGGCGTCAATGGCGCCGGGCACCACAGATACGCCAGATAATGATGAATACCAACCAGATCCAATTCCGCGTCAACTTCAGGACATTTCCTCAACGCCTTCAGCTCCGACGCAAACACAAACCCCTTCGTCGTCTCACTGTAATAAAGCGGTTTGACACCCAACCCGTCGCGCGCAAGGAACAGCTCACAATTTGTTTCGTTTTGGTTCTTCCTGCGTCCATCGTATATAGCAAATGCGAAGATTCCGTTCAGCCGTTCCAGCATCTGCGGCCCAAGCTCAGCATACAGATGCAGGAGCACTTCCGTGTCCGTCGCGCTCTGAAACCGATGCCCCTTGGACTCAAGTTCAGAGCGCAATTCGCGGTAATTATAAATCTCGCCATTGTAGACTACTGTTAAATCGCCATCCGCACCGCCACCCCTGCCACCGTTGCAACGGTCGCAACATGTCGACATAGGTTGCCTTCCATTGCTAGACAAATCGATAATCGAGAGGCGCCGATGGGCAAGACCAACCAACCCGCTACGATCTTGAAATATCCCAGAATCGTCCGGCCCCCGATGCACTATCGAAGCGCTCATTGCGCTCAACAGCTCGCGGTCATACTCGCCATAATATCCGCAGATTCCGCACATAGTGTAGTGATTTTCCAGTCACTTTATAACAGGTAAAATCAGCAGGTATCATTCTTACTTCACAGATTACGCAACTCGACCATGGCTCTGCGGAGTTAGCTATCGCGATATTACAACTGCCATTCCAGCGTCAGAACTCACGACTTCCATGTCCCTGATATATATTAGGATGCTCACCCGCGATAAGTAAGCGTTATGGATTAACCACCTTAACAAACCAGCGACAGGAAAGTTCTAAAATGCTTTTGCATATAGCTTTTGTAGCATACACTTTATGTTTGAAAGTAAATAGTTTTCTATCAAATAATATTTGAATAAGTTCGGACAGAAGGCAAATTCTATTCTTCGTAACGTTACCCTCATGAAGACGGTACTGAATCAAAGAGTCGTTGAGAAAATAGAAATCCACCTCTTCAGCCATTCGGATAAAATATTCAAAATCCGTACTCGCAGCATATTTCCTATTTGCATATCCAGTCTTTTCAATCAATTGCTTCCTAAAAAGAACTGACGAACATATTACAAAACTTCCCCAAAGAAGCTTGCTGTACGTATCAATGATCATTCCCTCTCTTAAATTGTTGTTTGAGGCAATATTCAGTCTTTCAATCTTTTCGCCAACGGTTTCGCCATCGGTGATGATAACCTGAACATCAGGATTGGCCATCATGATCTTCATCTGCTTTTCTAGTTTATCAGTTTTCCATAAATCGTCCTGGTCTATAAATGCGATGAACTCGCCACTGCTGTTGCTCATACCATAGTTTCTTGCATCAGAAAGACCGCCATTGGGTTTATAGTGATATTTTAGCCGACAATCATCATAGCTTTCCATGAGCCGCCTTACATATTCAGAATGCTGACCAACCGACGACCCATCATCGACCAACAACAGCTCAAAGTCTTCATGCGTTTGCGCCAGAATTGATTCAATCGTCTCCTTGATATACTTTTTTCCGTTGTAATATGGGAGAACAATGCTCACGAGTCTATTATCCATTAATCCCCCGCTGCAACGCTAGAACCGCATGCATTCGACAACAAACCACTCCACCTCTTCATATCCCCATCAAGATTCCAGTACTTCCGCACAAATAGCCTGCCCACCTCCGAAGAACCCATTACCCTTCCCGCAAGGATTTTATCCATTACACTGACAAGGCCCTCAGCAGAGTACACTGTCTGGCAAATGCCGTCAGTTTCTGCAAGCGGATTCATATTGATACAGTTAGGGAATACAGGAACCAACACTTCACAACCATATGCAAGGGCCTCAATTGACACCGAGCTGGAAGGAACAAGAACCACCCAAGCTGATAAAAGGCACTTTGCGATATCGTCGTTACTTACTTCATAGCCGGCATGTTCTACATCTATTTCAAGCTCACAAAATATATCTTTGAGCGGCATCGCAGGATGTCCCTTGCATACAATATCAAAACGTCCTGCTTTTGGAAACGCCTGGTGAAGTAAGGATAACGTGGCGCGCGTTTCGGTGCGGTCGACCGACCCAGCAACGAGCAATTGCGGTTTGAGTGATTTCGGACGCATCGGCTTATCAATGATCTCTCCCAAGTAGAGATATCGTAGTGCCTCGACAACAGTCACATTAGGATAGCCACATCGTTCAAACATCTCCTTCAACCCTTCACCGCAGCAAGCAAAAATGCTCGGCAGAGGAAGATCTGTACTATTCATTTCGGGGGCGATCTCCTGCGGATCACTAAAATAGCTAAATAGATTTTTTGGCGCAATCGAGTGTTGATATCCAACAGTGATCATCTGGGGAGCCACAGCTCTACGAGCTGCATTCAACGCACGCTCCCACGCGTGCATCTCAGAAAAATAAATACACATCTTCTGATCACGCAAGGACTCAATAGCACGTCGATATGCTGCCGTAAACAGAATCCCTTCCATACTGACGGCACCTCTAAATGAGCTGTACCAGAGAGAGTCAATAAAGGCGGCACATTCCTGACCTATCGGCCGTCGATGCACAATGTCATCCCTGACAACATCGAATACCTTATTGGAAACAATAATTTGCCTCACCCACAACATGAACACCACGAACATATCAGACAGAGAAATGAATTCCTCCAATAAGCATAGTCTTTCTCCGCTGGCAATCAAACTACGTGCGAGTTTAACGCTGCTGCGATACGTGTGACCCTCCAAGGGCAGACACATGAGCAACCAGAAAGCGCTTTTGCCCATATCATGCAACTTATCCTGCAGCGGCCCCGCTTGTTTGTTTCTAAATATGCCGCATTCCGATGCCGGACGCTCTAGCATCGGAAAACAGCTTACAATCAACGGGGACAATCCCTTCGGAAGCCTTCTGCTCAAGGATCCAAGTTGAATTCGGGCCCACAGTACGCGCGAAACGAATCGTACAAACACCAGCAAGGCAGCTGCAATATCGCTCACTACACCCAGCTGCCTAAATCGTTCCTTAAACCATTGCCTCCGGGTGCATTTTCTTTCTGTCTTGAGAAGATGAATGCGAACATTAAACCTGCGCATCAATACAACAAACGCACTGCGACTCCTGCGATCAGATTGTGCAACGACAACGGCGTCGAATCGCCCGACGCTCAGAACCTCCTCTATGGCATGAACTTGCGCAATCCTGAGAAACGCATCCGTCTTAGCCGTATTGCGCTCAGCCAGAAGCCCTAGCCACCAGGAACTGATCGCGTATCGCTGCAGCAGAAACCACCTTTTTACTGAACGACCATGAACAATGGTGTTTCCGACGGCGGCAGCCCAAGGACCTATTTGCTCGCGCAATATTTCAACGTGACGCGCGACAAGCGTTGCCGACGAAACGCATGATACGGATCCTGCGCCAGCGGAGACAACAATCTCCCGTACACACTTCTTAAGCGCAGCATCTTCCATAAGCGGAAACAAGACCACAGATGCACCATCGCCAACGGGCGGCGCCTTTCGTAACGAAGCAGCACTGATTCCCTCATCGAAAACAATCAAGCATCTCATCATAAAATCACTTTTTACTTAGAAATTGAATACCTTAGGAAGGCTTTAACCACAACTACACGTACAATAATCCAGAATAGCCATATACCAGTAGAGGCGCTCTCTATCCTACCATTTAGTTCTCAGGAAACTCATCGCATCAGAAACAAAGGTCCCGTTTCGCATGCCGCTTAGAATCTTCTTTGCAACAACCGAGGGCCGGAAATAAAACTCTCGATAAAAAGCGGAGAATTGTGCATTTATCGTTGACCATGGAAGTGTTTCATGGTCATAAATTTCGTCAGCCGGCAAGTAGAGGTTGTACTTATCCCAATCGCAAAGTTTTATCTTTCCCGCCTTTTCAAGCTCCTGAAATATTTTTGTAGCTGGCAACGGCACCATAATGCTGGCCTTTGCCCAGTCGAGGCCCAGCGAGCAGGCCAGCCGGGTGGTCTTTTTCATGGTTTCTTCTGTTTCACCCGGCAATCCAAACATAAAGAAACCGCAAGTCTCAAGATTCGCTTTTTTTGCCATGGCAATGGCCCCTACCACTTGTTCAAGCGATATCTTTTTTCCAATACCATTGAGAACATTCTGGTCGCCAGACTCTATTCCGAAATATACCCTGTAGCACCCAGCACTCCTCATCAAATCGAACATCTCCTGATCGCCCTTGTCGACGCGGATGCCGGTGACGGTTGCCCACGGAAATTCCAGCTTTTCGCCGATTATTTCATCACATATTGCCTTCACTCTCGACACGTCGGTCGTGAACATGTCGTCGACAATGTGGATTTCCTTAAAACCGGATGACAGCATGTGTTTAATTTCCACAATGACGCGCGCAGGGGATTTTGAGCGAAACCTCCGCCCGAAAACACTCTTATTGCAATAGCAGCATTCAAACGGGCAGCCCCGGCTCGTCTCAAGCCATCCCGCCGGATTTCTGCGTGCCATAAATCGGGGGGAAACGTACCGGCTTAGATCAAATAAATCCCAGGCCGGCAGCGGAAGTAAATCCATATCCTCAATGATAGCGCTGGGGCCGGTCAGTTTAATGCCACCCAGACTTTTATACCCTATTCCCTTTATGTCCGAAATATTATGAGACAAGATGATCTGTGATAAAGTGCGATCGCCTTCACCAATCACCACAATATCGATCAATGTGCTATTGAGGGTGTCTTCGGGCATCGCCGATGCGTGAGCCCCGCCGGCGACAACCGTAATAGCCTTATTATGTGCTTTGATCGTAGAAACAACTTCCCGCATGACGCCATAGAGAGGCGTAACAAAAGTGATCCCCGCAAACTCAGGTTCATACTCGTCTAATGTTCTTTTGAGCTCCCGTTTATAGTCAACGCAAAGATTGAGATCCAGAATACGCACCGAGATCCCATGGCTGCGCAGATCGGAAGCAATAATAGCCATATTAAGGAACGGCGAACCAGGCACCCCAGCTTTTATCTTTGAATGGCTGTAAATGATATCTGTAAACGGCGGGATGATTAGGAGTGTATTATTCTTTTTCACACAGGATCTCCAAGGAACCGGACTTCTTGAACAATGCTGCCACTGATGTAACCGCAAGAGCTACTACCAAATACGGTATAGCAAGACACATATGCAACAGCATATCCTTGAGTGTTATTCCAATGCTTTTATCTTTGCGGGCTCCGCTTCCGCGCTTAAGCCAGTAGTAGAGGGCATTAGTGGTACATCCTGACAGATTGAATAGGGTTTGATACACACCAAAGAAAGCATACCAGTTGAACGGTATTTTACAGCGAAGAACCTTCATGCCGTTGCGCGCCAACACCGCAGCCATCCCACGCTGGCTATAGTGAAACATATGACGCGGCACATCGAGATGAAACCATAACGGCCCCCCGATACTCGAATCGATGCTGGCGAAATTAGGAACCGATAAAAAAAGTTTCCCTTCAACACCAAGCAGGGAAGCTATCTTTGCGAGTTCCTCGTCAGGGTTGTCAAAATGCTCAAAGACATGCCACAGAGTTATGAGGTCGTAGGCACCGGTAGAAATATTTGAGCTTATGAATTCACAATCGGAACGTGCATTAGGCTCAAAACCATAACACTGATATCCTGCCCTTCGCATCGCTTTGACAAATTCGCCGTTGCCACACCCGTAATCCAGAATAACCGAGGTTTTTGAAATACACGCAGCCATATTTTTGACGCGCTGACGCAGAAAAACATCGGTCAGCATGTTCTTTAGACGCCCCTGGTATCGTGTCTTCCTGCTGCCCCAATATTCTTTGAAATAAAGTTTCTGATGTACAACGCAGTCCGGCGCCGCACCTGTCTGAGCGCTGCCGCATTCGCCGCACTTGAAAACCGCAATTTGTTTCAGCGATGTTTTGTCCGGTGGGGTTGCGCAAAACAATAGTGAGGGCATTGCCGCACCGCAGACGCCGCATTTTATCGGACTATCGTTTTTACCCGATAGGTTAGGATAAGCCATATCATTTTCATTCCAAGAAAAACCGCATTAAAAATATTTTTCGTTCCCATGGATTTTCCAACACGCCTCTTGTAATTGACCGGTATCTCGATGAATCGCACACCGTTAACCCTGGCCGCCATTACCATCTCCGGGTTGAAGCACGACCCCGTCACCCTGAATTTATCCAAAATCGTGCCGAGCGTGGCCTTTTTAATCAGGCGCATTGTACAGCCAACATCAGAAAGAGAGGCCGTATCAAAAAGGATTTCAAGTAATTTTGCCACCAGATAATTTCCTAAACGGAGTGG
>JAZDOG010000069.1:0-15398 GCA_043798915.1 Pseudomonadota bacterium
AAGGAATAACTGGTTGGTTAAATTGCACAGCAGCCGATTACGATCTTCACGCGAAAGCGCAAGGCAAATTATACGAATCTGTCGAGAGCAAATGCGACATCCTCGAAGATGACCAGCTGCTCTCCCCAACGCTGATCGTGCTTTACCGCTTTGGGCAGGAGACGTCCCCCGCAGATTGCGCATTTATTATTTTTATTTTGTTTCTTCATATTTTTGCCGCAAACCCATTCGTTTTCTGGCGTGGGCCGTCATCTCCCATCTCCCTTTTCTCCACATTTGGCGTATGACTTCAATTTTCATGGTGGCCCGCAATGTAGTCTAAAGGATAGCATTTTTTCAAGAAAAAAGACGCTTTTTCAGTTCCTGGGACCCTTGGAAGTCCCGTTTCTCCACTCATTGCAATGACAACAGCTTCGCAATCAGGCCATCCGTTTTTTCGATGAAGGCAAATCCATAGGAGAGGTTTAAGATCGACGCGCGGTGGTGCTCCGGCGTGTTTGCGGCGCATGCGTCCTCCACGACGGCAGGCTGAAAATCCCTAATGAAGGCGTGCCGCGCGGTCGTCTCCACGCAAAGGTTGGTCATGACGCCGCAGATGACGGTCGTCGTGACGCCGTTCTTCCTCAAGTGCTCTTCCAGCCTCGTGCCCTCGAAGGCGCTATAGCTCGTCTTCGCGATCAGGAAGTCGCCGTCCTTTGGCGCCAGCTCACGGATGAGTTCGGCATCCGGCGTTCCATCCCATGGGAGTTTGTCATTCCACCAGCGACCCATCTGGCCCGTGGGTTCGCCTTTTCGATGCGCTTGGCGGGTGAACGCGACCGGCAGGCCGGCCGCCCTGAACGCCGCAATGAGTTTCAGGATGTTCGGCAGTATGGCCGGAGCCCCCTCCAGAAACGCCCCTCCATCCGGATCAAAAAAATAGCGCTGCACATCGATGATGAGCAGCGCCGATCTTTTGTAGTCGATTTTATTCTCCCGCATTGTCTTCCTTGTCGGCCCCCCAGAGGAATTGCCAGTACGGTTTTTCGTAGAGGATGAGATTCATCCGGAATCGCCCCGTTCCTGTGATCTCCGGCGGCACCTCGCCGGCATCGAGGAGGATCAGGCCGGTCTGGGGGTCGATCGATCGGATCTCAGTCGCCGTCCTGAAGATATTGCCGCTCGGAAGGACGAATTCCGCGGACAGGTGGGTTGCCGAGTGGAGGCGCATCGTGTCCTTGCGCGCGATCTGCAGCTCGATGCTTCTCGATTCAGGCGATGTCAGCGCGCCGGATCCCTCGACCCTGCATGTGAAGGTCGTGGCCATGAAGGCCACCCCGCCCACCGCCGTGGCTATGCAGACGGCCAGGCCGAAGAGGATCACTCCGCGGACGCGCAGGCGCAGCTCATGTGCCGAAAAAGAGTCTATGAAACGGTCGAAAAGATTCATGCCTTTCCTCCCGGGCCGAAGCGCTTTGCGAGCTCTTCCTCGTCGATCACAAGCGAGAGGAGACCCGGTTCCATCGCATTGGCGGCATCCGTCAGGGCGTGGAGTATCTCCTCCGGCGTCCTGAAGAGCCGTTTCGATACGCGCGTGCCGATGAAGCGGAGGTCCTCTTTGGCCAAGGCGTATGGCAGATCCGTCCCCGCCGGCCTCGGCATCAGACTGATCATGCGATTGAAGAAGAGCTTCAGCTGGTCGGAGTCTATCTCAGGCAGAATGATAAGGATGATGTCCCTGTCGAGGATCGCCGAGTTGTCGCCCATGCGGATGCTCTTCTTGAGCAGAAAGTCCACGCCATCCATAAACTTCCCCGCCGCATCCGTTCCTTCGGCGGATTCGATCTTCTCATAGCTTTGCACCTTGAGCACAGCCAGGCAGAATTTCGAGCCATAGCGCGCGGATCGCTCGAGCTCCAGGTCCATCTGCTGGCGGAACGTGGCGAGCCCTCCGAACTGCCGCCAGTAGAAGCGATAGAATGCGCCGCGCCGCTCGATCAGGTCTTCGAACTGCCCCTCCTCAACGAATTTGCCGTTCTCCAGGACCAGGATGTTGTCGGCCGTCTTTATCGTGGAGAGGCGGTGGGCTATCACGATCACCGTCTTGGTCCTGCGGAGCGCCGATATCGCATCCTGTATGCGGTATTCGCTTTCGGCGTCGAGGGCGGATGTCGCTTCGTCAAAGACGATGATCTGCGGCTCCCGGAGAAGGGTGCGCGCTATCGCCAGCCGCTGGCGCTGTCCGCCCGAGAGGTATTCGCCGCCAGGCCCCACTGGCGCGTCGTAGCCGCCCGGGAGCCTCTCGATGAAGTCGTGCGCGCCGGCCTGCCTCGCTGCCCGCATCGCGTCGCCGCGCTCCTTCCCCTCGTTTCCGTAGAGGATGTTGTCCATCACCGTGCCGTCGAAGAGCGTGGAATCCTGCGACACTATTCCGACCTTGCCCCTCAAGTCGTGGATGCGCACCTCGGAGATGTTCTGGCCGTCCACGATGATCATGCCATGGGAGGGGTCGAAAAACCTGAGCAGCAGATTGACGAGGGTGCTCTTGCCGCTGCCCGATCCTCCGACTATGGCCGTCATGTTCTTCGAGGGGAACTTCACCTCGATATCGTGCAGGACCTCTTCGTCTTGTTCGGCATAGGCAAACGAGAGATGGGCGGTTTCGATGGAGCCGTCTTTGATCGAGAGGTCCTTCCGGCCGGCATCCTGAGTCTCTTCAGTCGGCTGTTCCAGAATTTCGTCCAGGCGCCGCATCGAGACGAGGTTTGTCTTCCACTGCGTAAAGAGGTTGATGAACGAGCGCACCGGATCGCCCAGCTGGTCTATATAGAGCATCAGCGCGACGATCTCGCCGATCGAAAGCGTGCCCCGCACGACCTGGTAGCCCAGATACCATGTCAGGAAGACGCTCCACATCTGGAGCGTTATCGAGTTCGTGAATGTCTGGATGACATTGAGGAGCCTGCCCTTGACCGCCACCTTGTAGCGGCGCCTGATGAGCCCCCCGAAGGAGAGCGTCTCGTTCCTCTCCTGCCCGAAGGCCTTTATCGTCTTGATGCTGGAGAGTTTCTCCTGCGCGCGGCTGTAGATGTCGGACTCGACGGCGATGGATTGGCCTTCGATGTCGGCGATCCGCCCGGCGTAGAACCGCGCCTCGAGTATATAGAGGGGGATCGACACGAGCGCCAGGAGCGTCAGCTCCACATTTATGAACAGCGATATCGCAAGAATGACGAAGAAACGCCCGCCGTCGATGATTATTATGGGAAGGACGTTGGTGACCATCCCCACCGTCTTCGCGACGTCGTCGGTGATGCGGATCATCAGATCGCCGGTCTTCTTGCTGAGATGGAACTTCAAGGGGAGGCACTGTATCGCGTGGAAGACCTTCTCCGTGAGATTGGCGTTCGCCTCCTGATGGATGTATATCTGAAGATAATCCGAGGCGACGCTCAGGAAAAAATAAAGGAAATACACGACGACTATCGCCACAATCGTCGTGTTGAGCAGCGTCAGGTCGCGATAGGGATATGCGTAGTCGAAGAGCGCCCGCGTGAAGAGCGGGGTCGTCAGCCCCAAAAGGGTCATGCCGATATCGAACAGGATGGCGATCAGGAACGTGCCCAGATAGGGTCTGAGAAGGCGATGATACTTTTGCAATACCTTGATATCGCTCATAAGTTGGACCGGACTATATCTGCAATAAAAGGCCTGGGCAAGGCTGTATTTGCGCTGATCCGTTATACATTGAATCTGAAGTGCACGACGTCCCCCTCTTTTATCACATAGTCATGTCCCTCGACACGGACGCGACCATCCTCGCGCAATTTCTGCTCCGAGCCGGCCTTCAGGAGATCTTCGTACGGATAGACCTCCGCGCGGATGAATCCCTTTTCAAAATCGGTGTGGATCTTCCCGGCCGCCTGAGGGGCCTTCGTCCCGGCCCTGATGGTCCATGCGCGGGCCTCAGGTCCGTCCTTCGTGAAGAACGTGATGAGGTTCAAGAGCTTGTAGGCGGCGTGGATGAGGCGCGGCAGTCCCGGTTCCGAAAGCCCCAGGTCGTCCAAGAAGGCCCTCTCCTCGTCGTCGGAGAGATCGGCCAGCTCATCCTCGATGGAGCCGCAAATCTCTATCGCCGGCGCGCCCTCTTTCTCCGCATATGCGATAGTCTGCTTCACCCTCTCGGAGGGATGCTTCACGTCGTCCTCGTTCACGTTGAGGACGTAGAGGAGCGGTTTGATCGTCAGGAGCGCGAGCGGCGAGGCGATTTCAATTTCCTCTCCCGCTAACCCAGCGTTTCTGGCGGGGGTCCCTTTTTCAAGGGCGGCCTTGAGCTTCTCCAGGACCGGCATCTCCTTCCGGGCTTCCTTGTCGCCGGTCTTCGCCGCTCCGCGTATCTTGTCTACTCGCTTCGTGACTATCTCGAGGTCGGCGAGTGAGAGCTCCGTCGCCACAATCTCGATGTCGTGGACGGGATCGATCTCGGCGTAGCTGTGCACGACGTTTCCCGCGTCGAAACAGCGCACGACGTGGGCGACCGCATCCACCTCGCGTATGAAACCCAGGAACTTGTTCCCGAGGCCCTCGCCCTTGTGCGCGCCTTCGACGAGCCCTGCGATGTCCACGAACTCGACCTGCGCCGGCACCACGCGCTCGGGCTTGAATATCGCGGCGATACGGTCAAGCCGACTGTCCGGCACGGCCACCATGCCGGTGTGATGGTCCTTGGTGCAGAACGGATAGTTCTCGGCAGGGACGTGCGCCGCCGTCATTGCGTTGAAGAGCGTCGATTTGCCGACGTTTGGCAGACCCACTATGCCGCAGTTGAACCCCATGGTTCGCGAGCCTGCCAGAGGGGGGTGTAGAATTCAATGGGAATGTCGGCATTTTTTGCCTTGGGTTCATTTCCGCGATGAGTTAACATCAGCAGGGAAAGGGGAGGTTGGAATGAAATTCTTCTGCAAATTTCCCTTGGGCCTGCTTGCCGCGATTGCCTTTGCCGCCTGCGGGAGTTCGGCGACGTTCAGCGTGAGCTCTGTGACGCCCTCCGGGGGCTCGACGCTCGGGGGCACGAGCGTCACGATTTCCGGCCACGGATTCACGGCCGGGGCGACCGTTAAATTTGGCAGCCGCTCCGCCACGGTCGTGAGCATTTCGAGCACCTCCATCTCCGCGACCGCGCCCCAATCGGACAGCACCACCGGCGCAGTGGACGTGACCGTCACACTCTCGACCGGCTCGAGCTCAAAGCTCTCGGGCGGCTACACCTACACGAGCATGCTCGCGGTGGCGAACCGGGATTCGGCAGAGGTCGACAACTTCAGCGTCAACCGGCAGACGCCGTCGATAACGAAGTTTTCAACCTCGCCGATCTCGGTCGGCGGGATGTTGCCGCGCTCCATCGGCGTCGATGGAGCGGCGGCGTTGATGTTCGTCGTCAACTTCGGCTCCGCGAACGTGTCGTCATTCCTGTATTCGATGGCGGATGGCAAGATGACCGCGGCGACGGGTTCGCCGTTCTCGGTCAGCGGCACGGGCCCTGTTGCGGTGGCGGTGGATACGGTCAACCACCTCATCTTCACCGCCAACTCGACCTCCAACGATGTGAGTTCGCTGTCGTATGATGCTTCGACCGGCATCCTGACGCTCGTCGAGACGGAGGTTGTGGTCTCCTCCGGCAGGGCTCCGGCCGATGTCGCCGTGGACCCGGTCCTGAGGCTCCTCTTCGTGCCGAACTCCGACTCCAATACGGTCGCTGTCTTCTCCTACACTGCAGCCGGCGACATGACCCAGGTTGGCACAGGCACTGGCGCCGGCGGCACCACGCCATATGCGGTGATTCTCGACACGGCCCGTATGCTCGCCTTCGTGGCGCTCAAGGGGTCGAACACCATCTCGGTCTTCTCATACAAATCGGACGGCACGATTACGGCTGTATCGGGCTCGCCCTTTTCCGCCACCGGGACCGGGCCGGCCGACATCGCCGTCGACGCTGCGTCGAGCCTCATTTTCGTCGTCTACTCCTCGAGCGCTACGGTCGGGGCATACAGCTATGACACAGCGGGTTACCTGACTCCTGTGACGGACACCCCGCCCGGGACGGACGGGACAACGCCGCTGTCGCTCGATATCGACACGTCGAACCATGTCGTCTTCGTGGCCAATACAGGTTCCAGCGTCATACAGCTTTTCACCTACGACCAGTCGTCGGGCGATCTCACCGCCGCGGGCAACACGGTCTCTTCCGGCGGGACCTCGCCTTATTGGGTTGCGTTCATACCGTGATATCTCAATGACCAAACTCCATTTCATCTCGCTCGGCTGCCCCAAGAACCTCGTGGATTCGGAGGTGATGCTGGGCGATCTCATCGCAAAGGGCTTCGTCCTGACCGACGATCCGGCCGAGGCCGAGGCGATAATCGTCAACACGTGCGCGTTCATAGAGGATGCTAAGAAAGAGGCGATCGACACGATCCTCGAGATGGGCGTGCACAAGAAGAGCGGCCGCTGCCGGCTGCTCGCGGTGGTCGGCTGCCTTCCGCAGCGCTACAGGGATGAGCTCGCCGGCCTCCTGCCTGAGGTGGACCTATTCGTGGGGGCGGGCGAATTTCCAAAGATCGCGGAGTTCATGAAGTCGTGGAACGGCGAGCAGGCCGTGCATGTGGCGAGGCCCTCATACATCTACGACCACGAGACGCCGCGCCTCCACACGACGCCGAGGCACGTGGGCTATCTGAAGATCGCCGAGGGATGCTTTCATCCCTGCTCCTTCTGCGTGATACCCCGCGTCCGCGGCAAATTCCGCTCGAGGCCGGTCAAATCGATCGTCGAGGAGGCGCAGGGCATGCTCGGGCACGGCGTGCGCGAGCTGAACGTGATTGCGCAGGATGTTACGGCCTATGGCCGCGACATCGGCGCCGACATCGCGACCCTCATGGAAGAGCTGGCCAGGCTCCCCGGCCCCAAGTGGATTCGCCTGCTCTATGCCTACCCGCACGGTTTTCCGGCGGGCCTCGTCGATGTCATCCGCGATAATGTTGGCATCTGCAAATACATCGACATCCCGATCCAGCACATAAGCGGCAGGATACTCAAGTCGATGCGCCGCGGCGGCGGGGAAAGGGAAATCCGAGATCTCCTCCGCCTGATCAGGCGCGAGGTGCCGGATATCTCCTTGAGGACGAGCTTCATCGTAGGCTACCCCGGCGAGACAGAGGAGGAGTTCGACGAGCTCGTCGACTTCGTGTGCGAGGAGCGCTTCGATCATGCGGGCGTCTTCGTCTTTTCGCCGGAGGAGGGGACCCCGGCGGCGGCCCTCAAGAAACGCGTGCCTCCCGACGTCGCGGAGGCGAGGAGGGCGGAGCTGATGGACGCTCAGCGCGAGGTCTCGCTCAGCAACAACATGCGGTTCGTGGGAAAGAGGCTCAATGTCCTGATAGAGGGCCCCTCCGCCGAGAGCCCCCACCTCATCCAGGCGCGCCACGAAGGCCAGGCGCCGGACGTCGACGGCGTCGTGTACATAAATGAGGGCAAGGCGACCGCCGGCGAGTTCGCGGAGGTTGAGATAACGGAAGCGCAGGAGTATGATCTGATCGGAAAAGTTGTTTGATTCCCCTCCTTTGTACGGGGTGTTTCCGAAGTCATCCTCCCCCTTTGTAAGGGGGAGTTAGAGGGGGTAGACATCGCAATTGTCATCCCGAGGCGCGGGTTGTGCCGTGAAAATCGTGGCAACTGATGGGCGCCGTGGGGATCCCATGAAGCCAGCTTGCACCGCCTTTCCCCGAGAATCGACCTTTTCCCCCAAGTCCGGCAAAACCCCACAGATCGGCTCAAAGCGAGGCGTTGCACTGGCCCCCATGGCGGCGTATAAATTGCGAAACTTGATTCGTTCCAAGTTTTTTTTCGAGGACTTTAATGAGCAATAAAGCGATTATTAAATTCAAAAATATTCTTGAGAATTATGCCGAAAAAGCGACCTCTATCTTTAAGCTACCAGTTTCTTTTAACCCCGAAGACCAACTCAAAAGTTTAGCGGCAGATATATTCAAACAAGGCGGAGAGCTGCTTGATTTTAACGTCAATGTTGTTACCGAAGTGACTCCTGAAGGACTTCATGGCCGACCCGACATGGGTGTTACGGTAAACGCACTCCTTGCAGGGCACGTGGAGCTCAAGGCCCCGGGTAAAGGGGCCGAGCCGAAGAAATTCAATGAGGCCGACAAGAAGCAATGGGAAAAGTTCAAGTATTTGCCGAATGTCATTTATACCGACGGAAATGAATGGGCCTTGTATCGTAATGGCGATAGAGTAGGAAAACTTATTAGATTTTCAGGTGATGTTTTCGTTGACGGGAAAGCAGCTGTTGATGAGAAGAATGCGCAGGCTTTGTACGCGGTGATAAATGATTTCCTGCGGTGGGAGCCTATAGTACCATCAACGCCTCGCGCGCTCGCGGAAATGCTCGCGCCAATCTGCCGGTTGCTGCGGTTGGATGTTCTCGCCGCATTGCAGGACAATAATTCGAATCTGAGTACCCTCGCAGTTGATTGGCGCCAATATCTCTTCCCCAATGCCGATGATAAGCAGTTTGCAGACGCGTATGCGGAGACGTTGACCTACGCCCTCCTGCTGGCGAGGCTTTCAGGGGAACGCCACATATCTGTCCCGAACGCTGTTCAGACAATCAAAAAAGGCCATGCCCTTCTCTCCGAAGCACTGAAGATACTGGGCGATGAGGCCGCGCGAAAAGAAATTTCAATTTCGGCAGGTCTCATGGAGCGTGTCATCGGGGCGGTGGATGTGGCAGCCCTCACCAAGAGAGGCAAGGAGGATCCTTGGCTCTATTTCTACGAAGATTTCCTCGCTGTCTACGATCCCCAAATGCGGAAGTCACGCGGTGTGTACTACACGCCGGTGCCCGTTGTGCAGGCCCAAGTTCGGCTCGTTGCGCAACTACTTGAGGAACGGTTTAATGCCGAATTTTCTTATGTAGATCCTCGGGTGATCATGCTCGATCCGGCCGCCGGGACTGGAACGTATATCTTGGCCGCTGCCAAGTATGCAATTGACAAGATAGCCGATGCAAGGGGTGAAGGCATGCGGAAGCAGGCGGCGACCGCTGCGGCTAATAACCTCCACGCATTCGAGATACTAGTTGGCCCCTATGCAGTGGCGCATCTGCGACTCACCCAGCAAATTTTTGCGGAAGGCGGGACGCCACCTAAGGACGGCGTCCATGTTTATCTCACCGACACGCTCGAATCACCGGAAGCTGCCCCGCCCGGCCATCTCCCGCTAGCGCTGAAACAGCTGGGTGAGGAACATCTGCGAGCCCAAGAGGTCAAGGCTAAGACGCCCGTGTTCGTCTGCATGGGCAATCCACCTTACGACCGCCAGTTGATTGGGATAGAAGACCAAGAGATCGTACATCGCAAGGGTGGCTGGGTTCGCTATGGTGGCGGTCACAAGAACGACCGACCGATTCTTCAGGACTTCATCGATCCTCTGAAGAAGCTAGGGCTCGGGGCCCACGCGAAAAACCTATACAATGACTACGTCTATTTCTGGCGGTGGGCGCTGTGGAAGGTCTTCGAGAGTAAAAAGGGCCCGGGCGTCGTCAGCTTTATCACGGCATCGTCGTATCTGCGGGGCCCCGGGTTTTCTGGCATGCGCCGGGTGATGCGCGAGACGTTTGACGAACTGTGGATCATTGACCTTGAAGGAGATAACCTCGGGGCGAGGAAGACGGAAAATGTTTTTGCGATCCAGACGCCCGTAGCGATCGCGATTGGCGTCCGCTTTGGTGAACCAAGCCCAGACAAAATCGCAAAAGCACATTATACTAAAATCGAAGGCACCCAGAAGGAAAAATTCGACACCTTGAGTGGCATTGCTAAATTTGATGATCTTGAATGGAGCGATTGTCTCTCTGGTTGGGCAGAACCGATATTGCCCCGGAGCGATAAAGATTATTGGCGGTGGCCGTTATTGACGGATGTGTTTCCGTGGCAGGAATGTGGGATGCAATTCAAGCGGTCATGGCCTATAGCGGAATCAAAAGCTGTCCTTGAGAAAAGGTGGAAAGCGCTCTTAAAATCTGATGATAAAATACTATTATTTAAGGAGACGCGAGACCGTAAGATTAACAAAGAATATCCTTCGCTGACTCATTCGGGCGTCAAGCTGACAGCCATTTCAAAGCTCACACAGGATAAAGTCTTTCCCGATATCGTAAGGCTAGGGTACAGGAGCTTCGATCGCCAATGGGCCATTCTCGATAATCGCGTCGGCGATTACCTCAGACCGACGCTGTGGCGATCGTATGGTAATCAGCAAGTTTTTTTGACAAGTCTTTTGACGGATGTTCTGGGTGAAGGTCCGGGAGCGGTTGTAGTGGCTTATATGCCAGATATGCATCATTTCTGTAATAGAGGCGCGAGAGATATAATACCACTTTGGAAAGACGCTGACGAATCGCGGCCAAATATAACACAGGGAATATTAGAAGCACTCAAAAAACACTACGGCAAGCGAATCAAAGCTGAGGAACTGTTTGCTTACTGCTACGCGCTCCTCGCAACGCCGCGCTATGTCGAAACATTCTGGGATGAGTTGTCCATACCCGGCCCACGAATCCCCATAACGAAAGACGCGAAGCTCTTTACTGAAGCTGTCGATCTCGGTCGCCGTCTTATCTGGCTCCACACCTTCGGGGAGCGGTTCGTCCCTAAAGGAAAGAAGCGCGGTCAGGTCCCGCAAGGAACGGCAAGGTGCAAGGTCGGCACCCCGGCGACACAAGAGGAATATCCAGACTCATATTCTTACGACGAAGCAGCGCATGAACTTCGCGTCGGCAAGGGTGTCTTTGAACGTGTCCGTCCCGAGGCGTGGCATTTCAGCGTCTCGGGGCTGCAGGTTGTCAAGTCGTGGCTCAATTATCGTATGCGAAAGCGCGCTGGAAAGAAATCCTCCCTCCTCGACGAAATTCGCCCAGAACGCTGGGAATTCGACGGAGAACTGCTTGATCTGCTATGGGTCCTGGATGCGACTGTTAATCACTATCCAGATATGGAGCGCATCTTTAAGGTGGTCCTCAAGAGTGCTCTCTTCCATGAGGGTGATTTTCCCAAACCGATCGAAGCGGAGCGGAGTAATGCCCCTGCCGCAGTTAGATTTCAGGCGGCTGTGCGTGACTATATGCATAAGGCTGGTGATGATAATTAACCAGGTAAACCCCCGGCTCTGCCGGGGGACTCCCAGAGTTTGACATTTGCGGGAGTATGTATTTTTGACGAGCCTGTTATACAAAGTGGTCACCGTGTTTGTCATCCCAGCGAAAGCTGGGATCCCTGGTACTTGATGACATGGGATTCCTGCTTTCGCAGGAATGACAAACGAATATGACAAAACAGATTTTAAAGTTTTTGATTTTGAACGATTGCGATTAGGCCCCTTTGAGGGGCCAGCAGTCGTAAAGCCCCCCCGCTTTGCGGGGGGATACTTACTCCGGGGACACGAGGCTTGATTCGTGGAGTCGCCGATCCCTGGTAAACATTTGAAGCTCCTGATTTTCAGGATTGTTTGTTAGACAAAGAATAACAACTCTATGCCCCTGCCCATCAACATCCCTGACGTCCTCCACGGAAAAACCGTGGAATGGGAACGTCTTGAATTTAAGAGGGGATGGAATCCCGAAGATGTCCTGCATACGATGTGTGCGTTTGCCAATGATGTTCACAATCTTGGCGGAGGGTATGTTTTTATCGGCATTGAAGAGAAGGACGGAAGTCCTGTATTGCCCCCTAAGGGAATTCCTGCGAGCCAAATTGATAAAATACAAAAAGAGATATTGAATCTCGGTCATCATGCCATACAACCAAGTTATCACCCTCTGACGGCGCAGTATCAAGTCGACGGAAAAAATATCATGGTTATTTGGGTGCCGGGCGGAGAAACGCGGCCATATAAAGCCAAGGCGAGTCTTTCGAAAAAATCGAAAGAATGGCGGTATTTTATCCGAAAACAGTCGAGCACGGTCCGGGTAAAAGGAACAGATGAAAGGGATTTGATCCGCCTTGCCAATACGGTGCCATTTGACGACCGCTACAATCAATCGGCGACGGTGGAAGACCTTTCTCAAAGACTGATGGAGGAGTTTTTAAGGGAAATCGGCAGCGATCTTTTAAAAGAGGCAAAGAATCTTTCAATAGAAGCTTTAGGAAGGCAAATGAATGTTGTGGGCGGGCCGTCCGAGTCAATATTTCCTAAAAATGTTGGGCTGCTTTTTTTTAACGAACATCCGGATCGATTCTTTCCAGTCACTCAAATTGATGTGGTGTGGTTCCCAGAGGGTGCAGGTGGGGATCGTTTTGAAGAAAAGATATTTAAAGGGCCTCTTTCGCGGATGACCAGGGACTCGCTCGCGTATATTCAAAGAACATTTCTCAAAGAAACGGTTATCAAGCACCCTGACAGGGCGCAGGCTGAACGGTTCTGGAATTTTCCTTATGCCGCGATCGAGGAAGCGATTGTCAATGCGGTCTATCATCGTTCCTATGAAGTGAGAGAGCCAATCGAAGTGCGAATTTCGCCAGAAGACTTTGTGGTTTTAAGCTTTCCGGGGCCGGATCGCTCAATTCGTATGGAGAGCCTTCGTGCCGGGAAAGCGGTCAGCCGTTGTTATCGGAATCGCCGTATCGGAGAATTTTTAAAAGAGCTGGATATGACCGAAGGGCGTTCCACCGGTATTCCAATAATTTTAAGAGCCATGAAGAACAATGGTTCTCCAAAACCTGAATTTGAGACGGATGAGGACCGCCTGCATTTTTTGATCCGCCTGCCTATTCACCCCAAGGCAAATAAACCGACGGTGGAGCAATCAGGCGCACAACAAGAGTCAGGGGCCCAGTCAGGGGCCCAGTCAGGGGCCCAGTCAGGGGCCCAGTCAGAGCAGGTATTACATGCGCTTGAAGTATCCCCCTTATCTATGTTTGAAATCGTTCATGCGCTGAAGTTAAAAAGCAAAACTGGTGCGTTAAAGAGGGCGGTGAATGAATTGTTCTCCGAAAAATACATTGAATACACTATCCCCGACAAGCCTAATAGCCGTCTGCAGAAATATCGGCTCACGGAAAAAGGCCGCAGGTGGCTCAAATCCCAAGGGGAGATAGGCAGCAAAAAATAGGGTAAGGTTTGAAGAATTACGGAATGTGCAGCGTAAGGAGAAATGAAAATGGGACGGCATATCGACATCAACGGTTTGTCTGAAGACCGGCTGATCGAGCTTAACCACCGCATCATTGAAAGACTCAAGTTTTTATCGAGGACTCGCAGCGTGAAACAGATGGGCAAATTCAACGTCGGCGACCGTGTGTGGTTCGAGGGACACGATGGCGAAAAGATTCGCGGGATTGTTACGCGCCTCAACATCAAAACGGCGAGTGTGATAACGAGTGCTCACAGGTGGAACGTCTACCCGCGATTTCTTCATAAGGCAGATGAAGTTGACACAGACGATGCCGCAAGGGATATCCAGGAACCGCTTAAGCTGATAGAATTCAAGAGGTAAGAAATGAATTTCGGTTTCATGAAACAGAATGAGGCATTCAGGGTCTTTCAGAAGGGGCTGATACCGTATATTCCCCACGGCGGGTCGAAACAACAGTGACGGAAACATTGCACATGACGACCGATTATCAAAGGCAGCTGGAAAAAAGGGTGGCGAGGGCGGCAGGCGAGGCGGTCGATGACCACGGTTATGTCAGTGCGATCGAAGTTTTCACTGGCATCGGGTGGCTCGATCCGGTTCGCATCGCAGACTGGAGAAAAGGCCGGATACCGTATCTGGAGAAGGTCATCCAGACAAACTTGAGCAAGATATCCCGGGCCATGAAGTCGTTTCGTGCGTGGGCCGAGCGGGCGGGCCTCAAACCGAGCGAGACCGCCTACCTGGCGAGGACCTGCGGGCCCAAACGGCATCTTCGTTTCAGTATAAGCGGCGATCCACACATCGAAAAGGCCTGGCGGACGCACTTTGTTTCGAAACGCTTGTCGGAATCGAAACAAAAGCGGCTCCATGAACGATTGGGTTGTTTCACCGAACTGGTGGGCGGAAAAAAACAGGGTAAAGTATGGGAGGCGTTTTATGACTCGGATCAAAGCCGACATGGATTCCCCGGCGATGGATTACCGTAATATGTCGGATGAAGATTTATTCCTGCTCCCGCTGACGGAGGAGGATCGCCTCCCGCGCGATGCGGCGGACGAGATCATCAGGCGCGGCGATGTGAGCGTTGGCGCGATGAGGGCAATCATCGACGAGGAGTCGTTGTGGAAGGGCCGTCTTCCTGAATGGTGGGCAACCGTCCATGTGGCAGCGGTAAGAAATTCAAGAAGTGTTGTCTTGAAAAGTTGCACTGACAGGCTTGAAAAAAGGGGACGTTCTCCGAGCCGCCCGCCCTCAAAGGTGCGAGCTGGCTTCACGGGATCCCCGCGGCGCCGCTCGGTTGCCACGATCTTCATGGCACAACCCGCGCCTCGGGATGACAGAGGGGAATCCCTAGCCATGGAGTGATGGCGCATAAACTCGAAAAGAAGATCAGGGATGACTGGAAAACTATTGTATAAAAACTTATGAAAAAAATACCAGATAATCAGATCGCTTTCTATCAATCTCCGGACGGCTCGGTAAATATTGAAGTATTATTTGCCGAAGAGAATATTTGGTTAACTCAGAAAAAAATGGCCGAGCTTTTTGATTGCTCGACAGATAATGTTTCACTCCACTTAAAGAATATTTATAAGGAAAATGAGGTTGATCAAAAATCAACTACCGAGGAATTCTCGGTAGTTCGAAATTCGGGGGGCACGAGACTGAATTCGTGGAACCACCGGTTACAGTATGTAGCTCAGGGCGCGGCAATTCGTGACGGAGCAAGGAGCCTGGAGTCTATAATATGAAACTCGTCAAACGATTGGATAATCAATTCGCCGAAGTTGTAAGGATGATTCATGAGGCCCGGTATAATGCTATCAAGAGCGTCAACACCGAGCTGGTCAAACTATATTGGAGCATAGGCGGGTATATCAGCAAAAAGATCAAATCTGCAGAATGGGGCGATGCTGTTGTGGACAGCCTTGCCGATTTCATTCAAACTAACCACCAGGAATTTAAGGGTTTTACGCGACGGGGCCTTTACAGGATGCGCCAGTTTCATGAAACATACCCGCAGAAGAAATTTGTGTCGGCAGTGCTGACACAAATTAGCTGGACCAACCATCTGCTCATACTCTCTAAAACTAAATCAATAGAGGAGCGTAAATTCTATCTGATGTTATCCGTGAAGGAAAAATATAGTTCGCGCGAGCTTGAGCGTCAGATAGACAGCGGTTATTATGAACGAGCAATGCTTTCCAGGAAA
>JAZDOG010000087.1:0-4284 GCA_043798915.1 Pseudomonadota bacterium
GCTTTCTCGTTTTCAACACGCATGAGAGCCCGATAGTGGGACCAACTTAGATTTGGATGAAAGCTGGCAGGAGATTCCCCACCCGTTGGGTGGAGTTTTTGGCTGTTTTCAGATTCTCCACCCATTGGGTGGAGAATGTTGGGGCTACGATCTTTGAATGAGTTATAGAATTGCCGGAAGTACCACAGGTTTGTGGTTGAGAAGCCTTTACCGTACTTCTCTGTAAGTCGTGTTGAGAGATCGTTGATCAAATGTCTTCCATATTCCGCCCGCTCCTCGCCCCGCTGCAGTTCCTGCACGATTTCCTGTCCGATGAGCCAATAGGCAACGACCATGTTGCTGTTGACCGCCCGGACAACATTGGCTCTGGCCCGCTCCAAGATGGCGACAACCCGCTCAAACAGGCTGTCCGGGGAGGGATCGGTTTTAATAAGTGTCTTTTCGGTTTTATTCATCGCTTACCCCCGCGAGGCTGTTTGTTGAGCCAGACATAGATAACAAACAAGCTAAGGCATTTCCTTTGCCACGACCTCCAGCGACTCGCGGATGATGCGCGCCGCCTGCGCGAGATCCTCATCCGTGTGGCGGTGCGCGATGTAGGAGTGGTGATACGGCTGCATGAAGAGCCCGCGGCGGACGGCCTCGGTGTAGAAGAGCTTGCGCCTCTCCTTGTATTTCTTTTCAGGATCCTGCTTGAAAGTGATGCACGGCATCGGCGGAATGCCGGAGAGATGCGCCTGCACGCCTGAGGCTGCCACGATCCCGTCCACGGTCTTGAGGAACGCGCCGCCGCGCTCCCATATGCGGTCGCAGACGTGCTCGCGCTCCAGTATCTCGATCGTCTTCAGGGCCGCCACCATCTCCAGGCTGTTGGGGAAGAACGTGGACGAGATGAAGACCTCGCCATCGGCCAGCGGCTTCATCACGTCGCGCCTGCCGCAGACGGCCGAGATCGCGTAGCCGTTGGCCATCGCCTTGCCAAAGAGCGCCATGTCGGGCGTGACGCCGTAGCGCGCCTGCGCCCCGCCAAGCGAAACGCGGAAGCCCGTGCGGATCTCGTCGAAGATGAGGACGGCCCTGTGCTTTGTGGCCAGCGCCCGCACGCCCTCGAGGTAGCCCGCCGCCGGCGCCTCCACCGGCTTTGCCAGCGGATGCCCGACGGGCGTAATGATGATCGCGGCGACGTCGCCTCTGTTCTCGTCGAGGAGCGTCTCGAGCGATGCGAGGTCGTTGTAATGGAACTCGAGCGTGTCGGAATACGCCCCGGCCGGGATGCCGCCGTGCACCTCCGTGCACCAGTCGTGCCAGCCGTGATAACCGCAGCGGAGCACCTTCGTGCGCCTGGTGAAACCCCGCGCCACGCGCACGGCCGACGTCGTCGCATCAGACCCGGTTTTCACGAAGAAGCTCTGCTCCGCGCACGGGATCAGCTGCTTGAGTTTCTTTGCGAGGAGGTTCTGCCACGGCTGACAGAGGTTGAAGCAGAAGCCTTTCTTCATCTGCTCGGACACCGCGTCATCGATCTCGGGCTCCCTGTGGCCGAGAATTATCGGGCCATAGGCGCACAGCATGTCGATATACTCGTTGCCGTCGACGTCCCGGATCCTTCCGCCCTTCCCCTCCGCGATAAAGAGCGGATACTCTCCGGGGACGAAGTTCAGCGGGCGCCTGATCCCCAGCACCCCGCCCGGCACCAGCTCCAGCGCCTCTTTCCATATCTCCTCGGACTTCTTGAGGTTGAGTTTTTTCATGGCATCTCCTTTTGGATCAGTTACTTCCTCCAGCAAAACACAGCGGCGCTTCGCCCGCAACCCAAATATCTTGCATCGTCCGACCCCTTAAGCTAATCGCGGTCTATGGCTAAAAATATAATAGTCTTCGACATCGAGACCAAACGCTCCTTCGACGAGGTGGGCGGAAGGGACAACTTCGCCGAACTCGGCATCTCCGTGCTGGGCTCTTTCGACTATGCGGCAGGCGAGTTCATCGTATATGAGGAGGGGGAACTCGCTCTCTTCGCCGAGCGCCTTCAGAAGAAACCCCTGCTCGTTGGGTTCAACAGCCGCAGGTTCGACACGCCCATCCTCCAGAAGCACGTCCAGTTCGACTTGAAGAACCTCCCGCAGCTCGACATCATGGAAGAGATGACGAAGGTCCTGGGCCACCGGGTGAGCCTGGAGAGCGTCGCGCAGGCGACGCTTGGGTTGGGCAAGAGCGGCTCCGGCCTCGACGCCATCCGCTACTATCGCGAAGGCCGGATCGCGGAGCTGAAAAAATACTGCCTGGACGACGTCCGCATCACGCGGGACATATTCGAATATGGCGCGTCGCACGGCGAGCTCCTCTACACCTCCAAGTTCGGCTCAGGGAAAGCGCGCGCGCCGGTCAGCTGGAAGGTCGAACATCCCGACGAGGGCAACGAACCAGATAAACAGCAGAGCCTTTTTTAGCTGAGGGTCCACACATGCAAACAAACTTCGACATCATAGTGATAGGCGGCGGACCGGCGGGATGCGCCGCAGCGGCGTTCGCTGCGCGCTGCAAGTGGAGGACGGCCATCATAGACCGGTCGATCGAAGGCGGATATCTGGGGGGCCTCGGCAATGTCAGCTACTTCCCGGGCTTCCCTGAGCCGATCGGCGGACGGGAGCTCTTGAAGAGGATGCGCCGGCAGGCGGAGCTAGAGGGCGCAAGCCTCATCGCCGACACCGCGCGCGGCGCCGCTTTGCTTGCGCCGCCGTTCAAGATACTGACAGACGGCGGAAAGGAATTCGAGGCCGGGGCGGTCATCGTCGCAACCGGCGCGGCCGCCCGCACCAACTACCTGCACGGCGAGCGCGAGCTCATGGGGCGGGGCGTGTCGCACGACGCGCTCGCGGACGGGCCCGGCGTTGCAAAGAGGGCCGCGGCGGTGGTGGGCAAATCGAAGCAGGCCGCCGAGGAGGCGCTCATCCTCGCGCGCTTCGCCGAGAAGATACACTTCATCATACCGTCGAACAAGCTCGACGCCGACGACGCCATCATGGCGCGCCTGCAGCGCGCGAGGCAGATCGAGCTGCATCTCTCCGCGAGCCTCAAAAAGATCAACGGCACCGACCACGTGAGTTCCATCACCGCATTCATAGGCGGGCAGGAGAAGGAGATCCCGGTCGCAGGCGTCTTCACCTATGTCCACGAATACCAGCAGACGACCGGCTTCCTCGAAAAGGCGCTCGACATGGCCGCGGACGGATCGATCAAGGTGGACGAGAGGCTCGCAACGTCGGTGGACGGCGTGTTCGCGTGCGGCGACGTCCTGTGCGGAAAACCGCAGCTGCCAGCGGTCTCCGCAGCACAGGGGCTCCTGGCGGGAATAGGCGTCGACAGGCACCTCTCGACAAAGGCTGACAAGGGCTGAAAGAATATGGCTTTCAAGGCTCTCATCTTCGATTTCGACGGCGTGATCACCGACACCGAGCCCGTCCACATGGAGGCATGGCAGGGAGTTCTGGAACCGCTTGGCATCGAGTTCGGCGAAGAGGAATATCGCGCGCACTATATCGGCCTCAACGATCGCGATTTCCTCGACGCAGTCGGGCATATCCACAGCCGCTATTTCGACGACGTGGAGAAGGCCAGGCTCATCGAGGTGAAGCTTGTCTCCTCCATGTCGCTCCTCGGGCAGGACATCCCGCTCATCGATGGCGTGGCCGATTTTGTCGAGGCGGAATCGAAGCGCCGCCTGTTCGCGATCTGCAGCGGAGCGCAGCGGGGCGAGATCGAGTTCATCCTCCGTCACCTCAAATGGGCGAGCCTCTTCGATCCGGTGATCGCCTCCGATTCGGTGAAGAGGGGAAAACCCGACGCCGAGGGTTACATCCGCGCTATCGAGGCGCTGACCGAGCGCGCCACAGACATGATCCTTCCGCAGGAGATGCTCGCCATAGAGGATTCGCCGAAGGGGATCGCGGCCGCGCACGCGGCGGGGATCAAGTGCCTGGCGATTCAGGGTACATTCGGCACCGGCGACATCTCGTCCGCCGACTGGGTCGCCCTCTCCCTTGCCGACGTGAATATCGATGACCTGATCGGACTTGATCATTATTAGTCAGGAAGGCGGAGGTATCCTCACGGAGGTGTGGACTCGTGAGGTCAGGACTGATACAAAAAGAGAATGAAAACAGGCGTCCTCATTGGCTATTTCGCCAGGCAAAATGAGGCTCGTGCGGCCTTCGGGAAATTGAAGCAGAAGGGTTTCCGCCGCGCTGCGTGGGTGAGCAAGAGCGCGGAGGGAAAGGTCGAGGC
>JAZDOG010000008.1:0-3699 GCA_043798915.1 Pseudomonadota bacterium
GCCGAGCGGTCGGCGGGTCTTCGAGTACGAGCCGCAACGGGATCTCCAGCTCGCGCTCTCGGAGTACGCACCCACCCGGAGCCTCACGATCGACAAGTGGCGTTTCGAATCCGCAGCCATCTTCTCGCCCTACGAGCCGAGTCCGGCTCCAACTAAGCGTGATCAACCAACCTGATGCTTTTTGGCCAAATATTAATCACGCAAACTGATGTAGGAACGAAAAGACCCATCGAAAATCTTGAAAAAGGTTTCCGATGGGTCTAGGCCTCCTGTTTGTCTAAGACGGGAGGTTAAGCTTAATGTTTCACACGTTCATTGCCGATGACAAGTTCTGTTCTCGTTTGATAGCCATTGATCAAGAGATAGCGGCGCAGGTTAAAGAAAGCCGATGTCCAACGTGCGGTGGGCGGCTCGATCGCGCCGATTATCCCCGTAAGCCTCGCGGGGGGTCGATTGCCGAGGCGGGTGAGACGCATGTCCGACGAATCAGCCTGTGCTGTGCCCGAGAAGGTTGCCGCAAGAGAGTAACGCCACCGTCGCTGCGTTTTTTTGGACGGAAAGTATATCTCGGCGTGGCGTTCATCGTTGCCAGTCTTCGTCAATTCGCCGCGCCCTCCGCGGCGACGATTCGCTCCACGACCGGGATTCCACCACGAACGGTTCGGCGGTGGGCTGATTGGTGGAAGGATTGTTTTAGCCGCAGCCCTTTTTTCATCGAGGCTTCGGCGCGGTTCATGCCTCCGGTGGAGAAGGAGGCATTGCCCGTCTCGATTTTCCGACGATTTCCTCAATTGTGTTTGGCCGATAAGCTTGTAGCCATGCTCTTCTGGTTAGCGCCAATGACGACCTCATCCGCTGGATGTGATCGCCCATTTTGCGTGTCCATGGGGGACACGCAGACGATGGCGCTTGGCGCTGCGCCGTGAATGGCTCTAGGGTTCTCCTCGGTCGATAAAACGGCGCTTAACCCGCGCTTCACCCTCACCGGAGCTAACATCATGCATCACAAAACTGGCGTGCCGCAGAGCACGCAATGGACCCGTTTGCGCTTTTCCATCATCGCCCAACTGCTCGCTAGTCCGCCGCGCGAGGCGGGCGACTTAAAACGGCGGCTCCAGGAATTGGCCGCCCAAACATGGCGCCATCCCTCGACGGGAGAGATGGTGCAATTCGCCGCCTCTACCATTGAGCGCTGGTACTATCGCGCGAGGAAACAGGCGGACCCGATTCGCGCCTTAGAGCGCAAGGTCCAGCTTTCCGCCGGAACACATCCCCGTATCGGTCTGGAGCTCGCCGCCGCGATTCAGCGGCTATATCAACAACATCCGAGGTGGAGTTATCAGCTCCATTACGACAATCTTCTTGCCCTGGGCCTAAAGGACACGTCGCTGGGCCATGTGCCGAGTTATGCCACGGTCCGGCGCTTCATGAAAGGTAGCGGCCTTTTGCGCCAGCGTCGAAAAAAACACCGCGGTGGCCACGAGTCCCAAGAGCCGGCGCGACATGAAGCGCGCGAGATGCGCTCCTTTGAAGTGACCCATGTCCATGGCCTGTGGCATCTGGATTTTCATCAAGGCTCCCGCCGCGTGGTGTCGCCGTCGGGACAATGGCAATTCCCCTTCCTCCTCGGCATCATCGACGACCACTCTCGCCTCTGTTGCCATTTGCAATGGTATCTCGACGAGACCGCCCAAACCCTCGTCCATGGTCTCAGTCAGGCGATCCAAAAACGCAACTTGCCTCGCGCGTTGCTCACCGATAATGGCTCGGCCATGCTCGCCGCCGAAACCGAAGAGGGCTTAGCGCGCCTCGGTATTTTGCATCACACCACCTTGCCCTACACCCCCGAACAAAACGCCAAGCAAGAATCCTTCTGGGGCCAAGTCGAAGGCCGCCTCGTGGCCATGCTCGAGGGACAGGAGCACCTCACCCTGCTTCTTTTGAACCAGGCGACGCAGGCCTGGGTCGAGCTGGACTACAACCGCCGAAGGCACAGCGAGCTCGGCGAAGCGCCCCTCGAGCGCTATCTGCGCGACCCCAATGTCGGCAGGCCCAGCCCCAGCAGTGAGGACTTGCGGCGCGCCTTTCGCATAAAGACCCGCCGTAAACAGCGACTTAGCGATGGCACCCTTTCCGCCTTCGGCATTCGCTTCGAGGTGCCGTCACGCTACCGCAGCCTGCTGCAACCATCGATTCGCCTCGCGCGCTGGGACCTCTCCTCCATTGACCTGGTGGACCCCAGGACCGGCGCTCATCTCGCTAAGCTCTTTCCCCTCGATAAAATCCAAAACGCTGACCGTCGACGACGCACCATGCCTGCCCCAGACCCTTCGGCCGATCTCACACCGGCCGCGCCCGCCGGCATCGCCCCGCACTTGCAGGCCCTTATGGAAACCTATGCCGCTACCGGCCTGCCGCCGGCATTTTTACCCAAAGACGATAGTCAAACCGATGACCCGACGAACCTTCAGGAGAACAGCTTATGAACCCCACCATCGAAGCTCTCTATGGCCTGAAATTTAATCCCTTCCGCTCCGACGTGCCCACGGAGGCTCTTTATACCTCCCCTACCGTCGATGCCTTCTTGCGTCGCATTGAGTTTGCTATCACCGACGGTGGCTTCGCCATGATCACCGGCGACCCAGGCACCGGCAAAAGCGTGGCCCTTCGACTCTTGGCCAAGCGCTTAAAAACTATCCCCGACCTTCTCGTCGGCACCATCGAGCATCCGCAAAGCCGTACCTCGGATTTCTACCGCGAGCTCGGCGACCTCTTTGGCATGTCCCTCGTTTCGCATAACCGCTGGATCAGCTTCAAAATGCTCCGCGATCGATGGAGCCAGAACATCACCACCACACTCAAACGCCCTGTGCTGATCGTCGACGAAGCGCAAGAAACACTCACGACCGTCCTCAATGAATTGCGCGTCCTCGCCAGCAAAGAGCTCGACTCCCAACAGATCCTCTGCGTTATCTTCGCCGGCGACCTGCGCCTCCCGAACCGCTTCCGATCCCCAGAGCTCATGCCCCTCGGCAGCCGCATCCGTCGACGGATGACCTTGGATTACGCTTCCCCCGCGGACCTTTCCGCTTGTCTCGACCACCTCCTCGAAGCCGCCGGCAATCCAGCCTTGATGACCGCCGAGCTCAAAGCCACCCTGACTGATCATTGTGCAGGCAATTATCGCATCTTGATGAACCTCGCCGATGAGCTCCTCGCCACCGCCGCCGAGCGTAACCTTCCCTGCCTCGACGAAAAACTCTACCTCGAGGTCTTTGCACCGCCGACTCGACCCAAAACCGCTGTGAGGAAACGATGAGCCCATTTCATAAAAAACAACAACCCCATGCACAGATCCACCTGCCGACTCTTGATGCGCCTGAGGCTCTACTCCTCGTCGAAATACTTGAGCGCGCCGTGCAGGCGATATGGCGGACTCATGGCCCATCCATGGCCGATCACCTGGCGGCCTCGGGGGTGGATACTCCTAAACCCGAAGACGCCGTCTGGAGCGGCGACCATGATGCCCTAGATGATTTCGAATTCTGATACCTGACGCCCATCATTCCTTGTGAAAAATCCACCATCAAAAATCATGCTCATGCTTATTTTCAGCCGGACAACAATCTTTTTTTCATCCACTTCGACGGACCCACTCGTATTCAGAAACTTCTGATACAACGTTTCGTCTGCGTGGTG
>JAZDOG010000015.1:0-27512 GCA_043798915.1 Pseudomonadota bacterium
TTACGGGTTGAATATGCTGGCGCATGGTATCATGTAATGCACCGGGGTTTTGGGCGGCGGAAGATATTTCTTGCTGATGCTGATCGGCAAAGGTTCTTTGATTTGCTGAGAGACATATCCGCGATGTGGGGTGTTGAAGTCCACGCCTATAGCCTGATGGATAATCACTATCACCTCCTGCTTCACACGCCTTCTGGACACCTTGCCCGCGCGATGCGGCACGCCGATGGCGTGTATACGCAATACTTCAATCGCAGAAACGCTATGGTAGGACCTGTTTTTAGGGGCCGCTACAAATCCATAGTCATTGAGAAGGACAGTTATCTGCAGGAACTCGTGCGTTACATCCATCTTAATCCAGTGAGGGCCGGCGTGAGCAAGAAGCCGTCAGATCACCGGTGGACGAGCCACGCTGCATATTTCAATGCGCGCAAGAGGCCCCCATGGCTTGTTGTTGACGAGGCATTGGCGATGTTTGGAAATAAGCACGGGAAGGCATTGCGGGAGTTGGATAGATTTGTGAGGGCCGGCATTCCGGAATACCTTGAGAAACAACTAAATGGAGCGCATCTGCCCAGCATACTAGGCACAGAAGGGTTCAAAGATTGGATCAAAGATAATTTTATCAGACCGCTTAAGTCCAAAAAAGAAATACCGGCGGCAAGGCGCGCCACCAGGAGGCGCGTCACATTGAGGTCAGTGAAGAACCTCATGCGGGATATTTATGGCCTTGAGAAGATAGCTGGGCATAGCGGAAACAAGCCGTCCTTGAATGAATCAAGGAGCATGACGATTTACCTGCTCCGAAGAGCCTCCGGCATGAGTCATCTGGAGATCGCCGGGCTGATGGGCGACATCACCGTCGATGCCGTTTCAAAAAGCCTTCAGAGATTTGAGCGCAGGATATTGAATGATGATTGTTTACGAGAAAAGACTGATACCTTTATTGGGCACCTACTGTCCGGTGTCCAGACTTGACCCCTTTTGACTTTTCCAGGCGATTGTGCATGAGCTGTTCGAGGCTGCCTGATTTCTGATCCGCCGCCGCGATGAGTTTTTCCGCCTTGCCGTGTATTTCGCCGGACCACTTTTTGTCCGAGATGCCGGCGAGGTTTATGAGGACGTTGTAATAGGCCCCATGCGCTGCGGCGCGGGCGGTCAGGCCCGCCACCCCCGCGTCCGAGAGCGAGTTCGGGTTCCCTTTTTCCGCGACAGACAGGGCGATATCCAACATGGAGATGGAGCGCTCGAGCGTGCCGAGCGGTTCGAGCGTCGCCCCCTTGTTCGCCTCCTCGATCGCCGCCTTGCGGGCCGCCTTCTGTTCGTCCGTGCCCTTCGGGAGGGAGAGGGCGTCCATCACGCGGTTGAATGCCGCGGTGTCGTCGTCGATCGACTTCACCTGCGCGCGCAGGAGTTCCTGGGCCCTGACGCCTATCTCCTCCATCTCGGCGCGATGCTTTTCAAAACCCTTCTTGTCGAACGTGAGGGCCGCGACCATCGAGGTGAGCGCGGCCGAGAGCGCCCCCGACAGAGCCGCCGCCGAGCCGCCGCCGGGGGCGGGGGAGGAGGAGGCGAGCTCGTTTGCAAAATCCTTCACGGTCATGGATGCGAGTGGTGTTGACATGGCGAACCTCTCCTCTATTATCTTCTTTGCTGGATCGAACTGGCCGACGTCGTTCAGGCCGAGTGAAATGATCGCGGTCCTGATTATTTCGCCTTCCGAGACACCGGTTGTCGAACCCTGTTTCCTCAGGAAATGCAGTCCGGCGTCGATGAGCACGCCCCTCGGCACCATCCCGACGATCTCGCTTCCGGTGGCGCGAAGGCCCATCGCGGAGGCGAGCTCCGAGCACTTGTCGAAGATGAGGTGCAGCGGCGAGGCCGCGATGTCGAGGATGTTGATCGTGACCTGCGCGCGGTTGTACTCGGGTATCAGCCAGCCGGTCGCCTGCACTCCCTTGAATGCCCCAGGCTCCCGCTCAGGCGCCCCGTCCGGGCCGATGATTTTATTGCCGTCCCTGTCGCGGCGGATGCGGCCGCTCTCGCGGATGGAGAAGGCGATCTCTTTGGCGCGGGCGGCATTCCTCGTGTTGAGGTTCACGTTGTATGCGATGAGGAAGTTCCTGGCGCCGATGACCGTGGCGCCCGCCCTTGCGTTGAACTCCGCCGGGCCGAAGTCAGGCCTCCATTCCGGCTTTTTTAATTTCTCCGGAAGCGCCTCGTACTCGCCGGCGCGTATGTCGGGGAGGTTCCTTCGCCCCGGCTTCGTGGCTGCCTCGGCATAGAGATAGACCGGAATTTTCAGCTCTCTGCCAACCCTCTCACCAAGCCTCTTTGCAAGCTCGATGCAGTCGGCCATCGTCGCACCGGCTATCGGGACGAAGGGGCAGACGTCGCACGCTCCCTGGCGCGCGTGCTCCCCCTTTTGATGGCGCATGTCGATCAGCTCGGAGCCCTTCCTGATCGCCTGAAAAGCGGCCTCAAGGACCGTCTCGGGCGCACCCGCAAACGTGTAGACCGTGCGGTTTGTCGCCGCGCCGGGATCGACGTCCAGAAGCTCCACCCCGGCCACGGAGCGGATCTCCGCCGCGATCGCCTCGATGACGGTTGGGTCACGGCCTTCGCTGAAATTGGGCACGCATTCGACGAGAATCATCTCTTTTTTCCGGATTCCCTTATGATGCGCTCATAATACGAAATGGTCGATTCGGCGATCGCCTTCCAGCTGAATTTTTCCTCGACCCTTCTCCTGCCTGCCTTGGCAAATGCGGTGCGCTTCGGCTCATCGGCGAGGAGCTCGTTGATCTTCTCGGCGAGCGCCCTGGAGAATTTCGCCGGATCCCTGGGCTCGCCGGTTTCCTCGGAGGCCTTGTCATAGGAGATGAGGAAGCCTGTCTCGCCGGGGACGATGATCTCCGGTATGCCGCCGACGGCGCTCGCCACCACCGGCGTCTCGCAGGCCATCGCCTCGAGGTTGATGATCCCGAACGGTTCATAGACGGAAGGGCAGCAGAAGACCGCGGCATGCGAATAGAGCTCTATCACATCCTTCTTTTCCACCATCTGCTCGATCCAGAGGACCTTGCCGTGCTTTTTCTTTGCGAGGTCAACCGCCTGCCTCATCTCAGCGGAGATCTGCGGCGTGTCGGGCGCGCCCGCGCAGAGGACGATCGCGGCGTCCTTCCTCAAGTGCTCGATCGCTCGAACGAGATGGATTATTCCCTTCTGCCTCGTGATCCTGCCGACGAAGAGGACATAGGGGAGGGCGGGGTCGATCCCGTATTTCTTGAGCGCCCCTGCCGACGGCTTCGGGCGATATTCATCGAGGTCGATGCCGTTGTGTATGACGGTCACCTTCCCGGCGTCGATGCCGAAGAGCCTGCATGCGTCCCTTTTCATCCCCTCCGAGACGGCTATGACGCCGTCGCTTTCCACCATCGCCGTCCTCTCGACCCAGCTGCTGACGCGATAGGCCCCTCCCAGCTGCTCTTCCTTCCACGGGCGCGAAGGTTCGAAGCTGTGGGTCGTGAGGACCATCGGCACCGCATAGAGATTTCGCGCCAGAAGCCCCGCAAAATGGCTGTACCAGGTGTGGCAGTGGACGATGTCGGCGCCCTTGATGTTGCACGCCATCCTCAGGTCGCGATCGATTGCGTCGATGGCCTTCTCGAAGCGCGCATCCGCGAGCTCGATGCCGTCCGCATGGCCGTGACCTATCACGGTCAGGTTGCCATCCTTCACCCTCTGATCGCCGAAGCAGTGGACCTCGACCTCTATCTGTTTGGCGAGTTCCCTCGTCAGGTAATCCACGTGCACGCCGGCGCCGCCGTAGATGTGCGGTGGAAATTCATTTGTGAAGATCGCCGCCTTCATGCAAGCCTCCCCAGGCAGTTCATGATGCCGCCGAGCGGTATCGGCAGCCAGTCCGGCCTGTTGTTGACCTCGTATTCGGCCTCATAGAGCGCCTTCTCCAGCTCGTGGATCGCCAGGGCCCTCTTCAAGAGTTCCCTGTCATCGAGCGGAAGGAACGCGGCTTTTTGCGCCTTGAGTTCCTGATAGTAGCCGTCGAGAAACGACCTGCGCGCCATTCCCTCCCAGTTGTTGCATATTTTCTGGATGCGCCCGAGCGTATCGGCGTCGGTCACCTCGTTTGTCTGGCGATAGTTGAGGTAGGCGTTGAACGAGGCGTAGTTGAACGACCTGCACATCCCGGCCACGTCCTTGAGCGCCGCGTAGTGCGAGGAGCGCTGGTTGTATGGCTTCAAAGGCTCCCCCTCGAAATCGAGGATGTGGAACGTGCCGCCTGCGACTATAATTTGCCCCAGGTGGAAGTCGGCGTGCTGCCTGATCTTGTGTTTGAGCGATGCAAGGATGCTCGGCGCCTGATCGAAGATCGCTGAGACGGCCTTCTCGCTCGCGAGCGCGGGGATTATCGCCTCGACTCTTGCCCTCGAGTGTTTGAGCGAGGCGAACGTCCGAGAGGCCTGCGCCTTGAGTTCCTCCTTCCAGCGCTTCGCGTCTTCGAAGGAGATGTGGAGCATCTCAAAACCGGAGCCCGGTTCTCCGCCGGAGAGAGCCGAATGGAGGCCGGCGAGCACCTTGCCGAGCCTGTACATCATCTCGTTGTAATCGGCCATCTCAAGGCCCACCGACTGCTCCGTCGGCGGGATCGACTCGCTGAGAAAACGGTCGATCCCCTCGGTGAGTTTTCCAAGCGTCCAGTCCCAGCCGCTGCCGTCGTTCTTCACGTAGTCGAACATCGTTGCGATATGGTAGATGTGTCCGCTCTCATTTTTGTATGAGACGTCCGCCTTGATGGCCGGGCAATTTCTGAAATTCGTCTTCGCCAGAAACCGGTTTACCTCCGCCTCCACGTTCTCGCCTTCGAGGATGCGCCTCAAGAGCTTCAGGATGAATCTGGGCTCCTTTTCGCTGCACGTGATGAGCGTGTTGGTCGAGCCGACTTCGAGCAGCCCGAAGGATGAGCTCCTGGCGTCGATGCGCCAGTCGCCGAATTTACGGAAGAGGGCGTTTCCCTTCGCCGTGCTCCGGGCGCCTTCGTTGTCTATCGCTGTGAAGAGCGTGTCGAGAAACGCCCCTTCGGCGATCACCTCGAGCTTGAAGCCGCCGCGCTTCGTCGGAATAACGTAGAGATCGGGCGGCTGATCCTCGAAGGAGACCTCATAGATGCCGAGCCCATATGGATCGGCCAGCGGTATGCTGTCGAGGGGCGTGATCTCCCTGACGACCGCATCCTTCTGCTGAAACCAGCGCTGTCTCTTGAGCTCGTCGCAGGAGACCTTTTGTTTGCCGGGTGTCATATCGGGCGCCTATGCCTCAAGCCGCTTGAGGCTCCTTGATGGTTTTGCCTGCCCTGAGGTCGGAGACGCTCGGTTCATACACCCTCTTGAGGAAGATCGCGGCGAGAAGCATCGAAGCGCCGCCGATCACCATGGCTATCGCCTTGTTGCCGCCGAAGAGCACCACCACGGGGCCGGCCAGAAGCGAGCAGACTATCTGGGGTATGCATATGAATATGTTGAAGGCGCCCATGAAGATGCCGTAGCGCTCCTTCGGGATCGAGTCGGCGAGTATAGCGTATGGCATCGCCTGAGTGCTCGCCCACGCGATGCCGAGCGCGGCCATCGCGGCCATCGCCTGCATCGGCGTCCTGGCGTAGTACATCGATATGAACGCGGCGGAGCCGATCACGAGATTCACCGCGTGCACGGACTTGTTGCGGAATCTCTTCGTGAGCAGCCCCAGGATCGGTGCCGATATGAAGCAGATGGTGTTCAGCGCGAGATAACAGAGCGATGCCCACGCGATCCCTCTCTCATACGCGGGCGTGCCGGGCTGTCCGTTGAAGATGTTCGCCGCGACCATCGGCGAGAAGAATATGAATATGCAGAAGAAGCCGAACCACGTGAACGAGTGGACGAGGCAAATCCTGCGCATGTTGGCAGGCATGTCGAGGACGATCCTCCACGTCTCGGCGAAGCTCGCGAAGAATGCCTTCTTCGTCGACTTTTTGCTCCGGAACTCCTCCATATTCTCAGGCGGATGCTCCCTCACCGTGAAGACCGTCCACAGGATGGTGACGATGAATATGGCCGCGCCGATGTAGAAGAGTGCGTGCATAGAGGTGGGGCAAATGGGTTTGATCGAGTCGACGAATGAAACCCCGGTCCGCCCAAGCAACTTCGTGATCCAGTCGAGGATCAATATCCCGCCGAGGCCGAAGGAGACCACCGAGCCCAGGCCGATCGCAAAGGACTGAAACGAGTACGCGGTGCCGCGCTGCTCCTCGGGGGCGATATCAGCGGCGAGCGCCCTGAAGGGCTGCATGCTGATGTTGATCGATGCGTCCATTATCCAGAGGAGCGAGGCCGCCATCCACAGCGTGGGGGAGTTGGGCATCGCGAGGAGGACGATCGACGATAGGATCGCGCCGATGAGAAAGTAGGGGCGCCGCCTCCCCAGCCTCCCCCACGTGTGATCGCTCATGTTGCCGATGATCGGCTGGATGAGGATGCCCGTGATCGGTCCGGCGATCCAGAACCAGGAGACCTGCTGCGGCGTGGCGCCGAGCCTTTCGTACAGGCCGCTCATCTGCCCCATCTGGATGGACCAGGCGAACTGGATGCCGAAAAAACCGACCGCCATGTTGACCATCTGCCAGAATTTCAGCCTTGGTATGACTGCCATCTAAGCACCGCCTTTCTCAAAATAGCCAAGAGGCCATATGGACGGGGAGGGCCGGAAGCCCGGAATATATGCCGAATAACCGTAGCTATGATTCTTTGTCAAGGCTTCTATGGCTGGAGGCGAAGGCCCCGAGGGGCGTCTATCGGCGGGGCAGAACGCGGCGGTATTATCGATGTTCGCCCGGGTTGCAGCCTCTTTGCAAAGACTGCTATCCCGCCCGGTGCGAGCGAGTAGGAATTGACCGGCCCGCTGGGGCCATCTCCATACCTGATTTTTCCGTCGCTGTCGACAAAGGCGTAGAATGCGAGGCCATTCCTGTAATCGGGTTCGACGGCGAAATTGGCCGTCTCAGGCTGCGGATTGTAGGCGATGACCGCTTCTTCCGATTCGGTCGCTTTATGAAAGAAAACTACTTTTCCATCCTGAGTCATCTGTGTGTAAGTCGTCATGCCGAGTATCGGATGAGCCCCCTTCAGCGCCAGGAGAGATATCATCATCCCCCGCAGGGAGCCCTGCCCTTCATCCGGCGAAGGGCCGCCTGGCGCTTGAGGTTGATACTCAGGCAGAAAGACGCTCGGCTTCTGAGTGGAGCCGCTGAGCGTGCCGGCAAGCATCGTGAAGACGCCGGACAACGTCGCTGTCATGACCAGACGCGCCACCTGCTCTCTGGCTGCCGGAGACATCCCGGCAAATGGCGCCGTATCGTGTGATGAAGCGAAGGATACGCTCAAGCCCCCGGCCTCCCATGTGGCGCGGAGCTGATCGATGTGCCAGCGGGCCGCGAGATCCCACCATGCGAAGGCGTTCGTGACTCCGTCGAAACCATGTCCAATCAGCACCCGGATGTCCTGCTCCGCATTCCAGGTGCCTTGCGTCTCTGCGTAAAAAGCGGGCCTTTGAAGGCCAAGCCGGTCTGCAAACAGCCTTGAGCTTTCTATGAATCCCGTTTCCCAGAAAGGCAGGATGCGCACGGCCGAATCGGCCCGGAATACATTGACCCCGGCTTCAAGGAAGAGCCCCAGGGACATAAGATAATAATTTCCTACCGCCATGGCCGCAGGGCCGGTGAGGTCGATGGGCGCCACATCATGCCATGGGTCATAGCGACCCAAATGATCATGTGAGCCAGGTGTCTGTATTTCGCTGCCGGTGCGCAGGTAGACGTCGTTTCCGAACATCCCCTGGTGCAGGGCCAGCGTGTCGCCATCCCTGGCGGTATGGGCGAGCACGATGTCGCCGACGACCTTAAGGCCATGCTGGCCGGCAAATGTGGTGAGTTCGCGCAGCGACCTCCAGCCTTGCTGATAATATTCGGGAAGGTTCGCGAATGCGCCGCCTCTCGAATTGAGCCCATCTGCCAGCGCCTGCGGTCCCGGTGTCTCAAGAAGTTCGCTCGAACGGGCAAGGGCAAGGAAAGGCTGCTTGCCGGTTTGAAGGTAGGCATCATGGGACAACTTCGGATCCCACAGATGCCTCCCCACGGCCCCGTGGTCCCTCGGGGCATACGCCGAACCGAGTTTTTCGCCATGGGTTTGCATGCTCGGGGGGTGGACCGGCGAAAGCTGGATTGCCGTAAAGCCTATCTTTGCCACATCAGGGATTCTGGCCCTGATATCCGCAAACGACGTATGCGGTGGAAATTGAAAGATGGAAGGGGGCAGAGGAGATACAAAAGAGGGCGGAGGATATACAGCGAGCGGCGGTGTTGCGCTGACTGGAAACCCCGCCAAACTAACTGGGAGAGATGATCCACCCATCTTTCGTCAGTTCCTTTGCGATAAAAAAAACGAGCATGGCATCTATTACCATGCTCGTTTCATGACCGATTATGTCGTCCGCGCCCTACGCCCGCTGGCGCGGACGGCGGCCGATCCGCCAAAACAAACGACAGGATACTTCTTTTTATTGCTGCTCGTCACTTCGCGCATATCCGCCTTTAGTGATCAGCTACGAGCACCGCCGTATGCGCATAAATTTACGCCCATATCGCGAGATGTCAAGGCATTCAAATTTTTTTTTTAAAAAAATTAATTTGACAACGCAAAGTTTGCGAGGAGACCGATGTGACTGCCAAATCTGTCAGTGATCTCTATCCTGAATTCATCTCCTCTTGCGGCCTGAACGCTGACATCCAGCTGTGCGGGAAAGAGCGGTGACACCTGTATTTGCTCGATGATGCGTCGGCGTCCCCTGGATATCTGCAGGATGTCAGCCCGGCCTTCGAAGAAGACGCCGAAAGAGCCGGTGAGTCTTTCTCCATCGAGCGCGAGCGGCGCGCATGTTATGCCAATTGTATTAATACCCGTGACGTCGCCTGCGCATCTCGCGGCCCCGATGAGAAACTCATCGGCCCTGTGTTCGCCGGGAGCCAGGGTCACAAGACTCCCCGTCGCCTCGAGTTCGTAATATGAGCTTTCGATGATGCCCGTGTACAGCTGAATCGAGCTGCCGCCGTCGGGGTATTGCGCGCCGGGGATATTATGCGGAGCCTGGAGCGCGAAGACGCCGCCGTTTGACGCGTGATACGGGCGCTGCCGGGCTGCTATCCAGGAGCGTCCGTCAAAACCGAGTTTGCATTCGTTTCCGGTGTAAGTGATTTTTGTTACGTCTTCGCGGGTATCGCCGCTGATGGGTTTGGCCGCCGGATCGCCCATCAGCACTGTGTAGCCGAGTTTCATTTTCGAAGCGGGCGAGGGGGGGATGAATATTCGAGAGGCCCCGGCGATTCCCGATAGCTGGACGATGATCCAGTTGGCCCAGGTCCGGGGCCGCTCGGTCATGTTGGTCATCGACGGCGTCACCCGGACGAGCGACGAGGATGGCACGGATTCAAATCGCGTCGCGAGCTTGAGACCCAGGATGTCCGGGTCGTGTGCCTCGAGCCTGATGGCGTTGCCTCCCTCGACAACCATGGTGCGCGGGCTGTTCAGGGCCGGGGGCGGCGGCCAGTCGCGGCCCCAGGGTGTATCCCTCCACTGGCCTTGCGGCGCCACGTCGGTCCTCACTCCCCCGAAGTTGTGGAACTCCGATGTGTCGTCCCCTGTCGCCGCATATATCCTGCCCCTCTCGCGTGCGGAGGTGTAGAGCATCTCCTCCCATGTGCCATGTGGCGCGGCCGGATACGGGGCCAGCGAATATTGCCACAGGCGCGCGGCCTCGCCGGCGACGATAAAGGACATGCACTGGTTTGCTACGGAAACGGCATCCCATCCCGCGATGCCTGCCGGACTGATCGTTGGCAATAACAGTGGATTCATTTTTCCGTTCTCAGTGCTGTCCTGAACCATCTCGCCCGCCCCCAGCGCGGGGGAGGAGTGCCCATGTCCCTTGATATACTATAATGATCGAAGAGCCAATCCCTCTCGCCGAAAAATTTCCTTATCGCATCGCCGTGCGGACCGCTGCGCGCGGCCCACGTTGCGATGAGAAGGCCTCGACGGGCCTGCCTGCGGCCCGGTTCCAGGTCGACGGCGAGTTGATCGAGCATGTTCAGGTAGTGCGCGGCGTCTGCCGCAGGGACGGCTTTTTTTCCGCCAGCCGCGAGCATCGACGAAACCATCATGAAATATCTCTCTTCCGGTCTTGTCTCAAACGGTTCGTCCTTGCCCCTGGTCGTGAATGCGAATGCGAGAAATGGGGAGAGATGTTCGACGAGCGTGCGGCCGGTGAGCGGCATCCAGAATCGCCAGCGCGTGCCGGCCTGAGCGGCCTGGGTCAAGAGCTTCTGCGCCGCATCTGCCTTGGGGGCGGCGATCTTCTCGCGGAAATCCCCGCGCATCGAGGCGCCTGCAACCGGTTCCGATGCGACGCGCGTCATCCACGGGCATTGGATGAAAGTCTGGCACACCATCGAAGCCAGCGTTCCACCCCAGGTCGACCAGCCGAACATGATCCTGAAGAAATTGCCGAGCGTCTCCGCGGAGAATGAGCGAAGCGCCTTGTTTTGCCACAGCCTCAGCTGGCCGAAGCCGAGGAGGAGGGCATGGGCAAAACCGATCGGGATGAGGCCGATCTGTATCGCCATCGATGCCCCGAAGCTTTCGGAAAAAGTGTGAGGGCGGATTGCCCCCAGCAACATCTGAGCACCCACTCCTGCATATGTCACCTCAAGCAGCGGCGCGCGCAGGAAGTTGGAAAAATCCCAGCCCGTTGGCCTGATGCCGCTCATCAGCTGGTCGCGCGCCTGGAAGCCCACCGCGAGGCCGGGAATCACCCAGGCATCCTTCGGCGCGACGCCCAGCGAGAGGGCGAAGTCGGTTGCCAGAAGCCATGCGCCGGGCAGGAGAGAGAGCTCGAGCGCCCTCGTGAGCCGCGGATGGGAGGCGATCGCCCTGTTGCGCAGCTCGGGGCTGAACATCGTCGCACCGGCCCAGATCCCTGCGCCCACTTCCATCACCGTCGCGAGGTCTTTTATCTCGAGCGAACCCGGGCTTATCCCCCGCACTCCGTTCAGCGGATTTCCTCCGACCCAGGAGAGAAAGCGGTGATCGGCGCCGAGGAACGCGCTGACCCCGGACCCGAAGGTCGTGGAGCCGCTGAAGGCCTTCCAGAACTGGCTCAGGCCGTCCGCAAATCCTGATCTTCCGATCAGGTCCCAGAGCGCGCTGCCCTGCTGCAGGGCCGGTGAGACAAGGCCTGCCATCGCGCTGCCCGGACCATGGAGCTGCGCCGTGTTGCCGGACGCATTGGTGACGAGATGGCCGACGACCGGAACGCCGGCGAGAGACTGAAGTCCCGGGACCGCGCCGCCATAGATCATGTAGGTCGCGCCGAGTTCCCCAACCCTTGCGGCGCTGTCGCCCATCGTCTGGAGCGGAGTCCGTATCGAGTAGCCGGTGGCCAGCGCCTGCCCTGCCTCCGGAGAGGCAAACCCATTCATGAGTTTTCTTGCGCCGGAGGCAAATGTCGCTCCTGCGCCTGAGAATTGCATCAGCGTCGGCGCGTCGTGGTGACCCGCGAGCGCACCCCACGCCATCGCTGTCAGCGCCCCGACGGCAGAGATCGCCCAATAATCGCCGCCGGATGAATGCGTGGCCTCTGCGAGACCAGCGCTCACCGCCGCGCCCCAGTGTCCCCTGGCACGGAGCTCGCGAAGCCTTCCCTTGTCATCCAGGAGGGGCGCGATCGGGCTTTCGGCCGAGGCCATGGACTCCGCCGCCAGCGTTTCGGGATACAATCGGAACAGGTCGCCGGCAATTTCGCGCGCTCGAAGCGAATAGCCGTGCGCCATCATCTGTCTGATCGCAAAGGCGTGCAGCTCCGAAGCGATGAATCTTTCCTGAGCGCGATTCTCGCCCGGGCCTTCTTCCTGGAGAAGATAATTGATTTCGTGCAGCTCTGCGATCGCGCGGGTGTACGCGGCGTTCCTTGCGTCGCGCGTCCTCTCAGCGGCATGCTGCATGTGGATGTCGAATCTGCCCATCAGCGACTGCAGGTAGATGAGCCGTTCGGCGGGGTCCTTGATGTTCGTCTGGCCGCCGGAGTCCTGCAGCCGGGTCACGTTGGCCGTCAGAAGTTCCAGGGCCGTCGCCGCGCTTCCATGAGTCCTCCGCACGAGGTTTGCGCGGGCCAGGCGCTCATGCGACAGGAGTTCGGAATTGCCGCTCTGCGCCGCCTGGTTCCGCACACGGTCCAGGGCTCCGTAGGTCGCGGCATCCGCGCCTGCAAACCAGTTGGCTTCTCCCAGGGTGCAGAGCGCATACTCCGCGTCGGCCAGTGCGCCGTCTCTGTCGAGGGTTTGTCTTGTTTCACGAAACGCATTTCCGGCTGCCGCGACATCTCCCTGCATGAGGAGTGCGAGGGCGCTGGATAAATCAAATCCCTCAGCCGTCGCAGCTCGGTGGAATGATGAGGGGACGACCAATTTCGGCCCGAGGATCGCTTGAGCCAGTTCGTTGCCGTCCGATGCTGCGGCGTAGGCGCTTCTGAGATGGACATTTGCCGGCTGTCCCGTCAGCGGGGCATAGACGTTCGGAGGCGGCGCGTTCCAGCCGATCAATCGCTGAAGCGTCCCCAGCTGTGGAAATGTGACGGAAGGTGCAAAAGGTTGGACCGTCGGGGTCAGCGCGACAGCGGGTGCAGGCGGTGCCATGTCCCTGTGGAATCCTCTCCCGGAGCCAGCCCCCGCGGCGCCGCTGGTTTCGGAATCCCTATCAAAGCGGCCCGCTGCTTTCAAGGAATAGTTTTCACCGTTTTCCGACTTGTCGCAATTGGCATTTTAAAAAGGCCAAAACCACAACCCGACACTTGAATTTCCTCCAAAACCCTCCCTCCCTCGATGGGAGGGAGTCGGAGGGAGGGTGACCCTGCGAAATTCCTTCACCTGGTTTCCATTCTCACCCTCTCCCTGACCCTCTCCCATCAAGGGAGAGGGGAAAGCGGTGTCGGATTGTGGGCCAGTTAATAAGCAACTTTTTTTGTTTTTGACGATAACTTAGCGTACAAGTCGCTAAATGAGAAATCTTCCAAGGAAGCAAAGGAGGTGTTATGGGAGCGGTGACGGCGAAGGTTGGAACAGAACGGAATGCGTTCGATCTGGCATACACGTTTGAGAATGACGGGTTGGATCAAACATCGGCACAATGCAGGCAGATGTTTCGAGGCACGCAAGATGCCGACCAAGCATGCTCCATCGTTCGTGATGCTTTTCAAAATGTCGGCGTGGAGCAGCGTGTTTCCGATCTGAAACGCTATTTCTCCGATACGTTTGTCGCAGAGCTCTTGGAGGAGGACCGGCAGGAAGAAAATATGTCGGCGCGTCTCGCGATTGCCCTGCTTTTGGCGAAGAACTCCGAGGCGGTCCCGACAAATGAGCGTGTCCAGGCGGCCTACCAATTGGTCAGGCACCGGGGCGTATCGTCGGCGCGCGCACTCCGCATTGCCCTCGGGGACGAGAATGGCGAGGTCAGGCGAGCGGCCGCGCAGATATTGGGCAAACGTCAGGAGACCCGGATCCTCATGGAAGCTGTCAAAGATCCGAAAGCAGAAAACCCCATCAGAATCAGACGGAGCGAAAATAAAATTTCGATAGTAAGGGGTTAGGTTGCCTTGGTAAAGGGGTCATATCGGCTTCCGTTGTGTCGTCCCGCCCCAGGACTCCCCCCAAAAATAGTGCAGCCTTTTACCCTTTTGACTTTTTCCCACCGGTCAGTCGCACCTTTCAGGTGTGGCTGATGGCCGCAAAAATGCTAGACAGTATGGCGTTTGAGCGGGTAGAATACCATCATTCTGAGGAGGTGCCGCATGGGACAGAAATTGACGTGGGAAGAGATTCGGACACAGTTTCCTGACAAATTTGTCCTGATTGATAACTGCGATGAACATCAAATTGATGCCACGCACTCCGAAATCCTTGGTGGCGAAGTTGTTTTGGTCACTTCCGATGGAAAGCGAGTCTTTGATGAATACAAGCGCCGCGGCAAGCCCAGCGCCATGACCTTCGCCCACACACACTGGCTCAAGCTGGAAATTGAAGATATCCAGGCTCCCAGCCTCCGCTTGATGCACAACCATGAATAAAATTCCATTTCAACTGAAACATGGATTGATATTCATTTTAGTCACGCTCGTCTATCGCGGCAACAGCACTATCTTGAAAAATTGTATCTTTGATACCGGAGCCGCTGGCACAACATTTGATTCGGATTTCGTGGCGCCGATTGGAATCGTGGCCTCACCTGCCAGCAGAATCAGGAGGCTTGCCACAATTGGCGGGTATGAGCGCGTGTTCACCCATGAACTCGATCAATTGTCGATCGGTGACGCTGTTTTCAAACAGATTGAAATCGAAGTCGGCGACCTGACATCCAAATTTGCCATCGATGGTATTATCGGGGTCGATGTTATTCAGAAATTCAATTGGGTAATGGATTTCACATCAAGCCAGCTCATTCCATCCTTGCCCTCCGCCCAAGGCCGCGCCTGATTTTTGCCGAGTGAGTTTCTCTTCTTGAAAATTCCGGAATTCCATGAAACGTCCCCATTCGTTTCAAACGGCGCTGCATTGCAACGACTAATCTGTTGATTTATAAGGGCAAAAAATCTAGCAACTTTTTTTCATTCCTGCCGACAAGGGGTTTGGATACAGCCATTGCTTTTCCCGGCCTCAATGTGACACAAGAGGTGTCCGAGATATGACTCCGCCTAAAGGCATCAGCTCGTTCGACGAAGTGGAGATGTGCCCTCAGAATCTTCTGTATCCGCAGTATTGCCAGCTGATGATGGATCCAGAATCGAAGCGCGGCATCTCATGCGGCAATCCCGGCTCCGACGCCGGATCTGCTGACCCGCAGAGATGGGCCCTCACTCTTGATCAGTTTGTCAACCGGGCGCTTCCGTTCCTGGATTCGGAGGGATACAGGGAAATCTGCGCCGGCGGAGAGGGCTCCGCGCGAGGCAGCCGCGCGATATTCGCAACGAAGAATCCCATGGCCGTCGTGCCGCCTCCCGCAACGCCCGGCGCCCCTTCTCAGGATCTCATCGATTTGATCGCCAACAGCAGCGTGCATACTACCTGTCAGGCGCCCAGGGATATTGAGAAGAGGACGCTCCCGGCCGACATCGACTTGAGCTCGGCCAGGTATCTCGCATCGAAGCTGCGCCATGCCGCGGACAGCTGCTTCTCCGCGGAGAAAAATGGCCTGATCAGCTACAAGCTGAACCCGGAGGTCGTGGCCAATGTAATTTCGGGCATGGAGGCCGACAAAAAGAACAATGCGCTGCCCGCCGGCATGACCGCAGAGAAGGCGGACGAACTCATCGGCCTGCTCGGTGAGATCAAACCGATGACTCCTGCATGGGCGATTCTCATCCAATACGGCAGCCAGTTCGTCATCGCCGCGCTCGCTGCCCTGATAGGCGGCGGAGTCATGTGGCTCGTGATGAAGGCCGCGACTGAGAAACAGATCAAGGCGATGAGCGAGCAGATGGCCAGGCAGCTCGAGGCGCAGCGTGAGCAGACAGATAAGCTCCTCGCCGCGCAGAGGGAACAGACGGAGGCGCTTCAGAGGGGCCCGGAACTGAAGCTCGGGGACATTGCGACAGATTCAGTGGCCGAATGGAAGGAAAAGCTGGCTGCGGATCCGGACAGCGAGATCCTCGGCCGCGATGATGAGGCGCTTGAATATCTGCACAGGCTGGCTGCGGAGAGGAACCCTGCGAATGTCTTTCTGGAAGGGGAATCGGGCGCCGGAAAGGATTTCGTCTACGACCGGGCCGCGCAGCTTGTCGCTCTGGAAGATTCCCGGGTGCCCGATATATTCCGATCAGGAAGGGCCAGGTTGTACAAGGTGAATCCGGTGTCGTACTCTGCGACGCCCGGAACGGTCGGGTCGTCGGCTTCGCGCTTTCAGCTGATCGAGCAGGTGATGAGGGAGGGACACAGGGTTTATTTCCCCGAGTTTGCGGATGCCGCTTCTTCCGGCGCCCATTCCGCGGGCAATGCCGAGGCGCTCGGTGCGCTGTTCAAGGTGGTCGGGAGCGAGGCCTGGAGCCGTTTGTCCGGTTCCGGGACGACCGAGGGCCTGATGGCGATGCGGGCGGATCTCCGTTTTCGAGATCTCTTCAGGCGCATTGAAAGAATGCTTATCGCGCCGATGGATCCGGAGCTGATCCTCAAGATCGTCCGGGGGAAAGTGGCGCCCTCTCACGCGCTGGACCACAATGTGACTCTGGGCGAAGGGGTGGCGGAGGAGGCGGCAAGGATCGGTCGCGCCCGCTACGAATCGTGGAAATTGGCGGAGGTCAACGCCTGCAAGATGGTGCTGAAGGACGCGATCATGCTGGCCAAAGGAGAGGCCGGATGGACGAATGAAAACGTGTTCGTCAGCCGGGATCACGTGACGAGGGCGGCTGAGACGAGGGCGGCTGAAAGGAATCTGAGTCTCCAAAATTGGTGCGATGGCCGCGCCGGGCCGTCTCGAGAATTCGGGCCAGACGGTGCTCTGGCCATGAGTCTTGTGGGCGATGCAGTCAGTGAGTTATCCAGCCGGTTGCCGGGATACCGCGATTTGCTTCCGGCAAAACAAGCAGAAATTGCGGCTGTCGTATATGAAGCTTTGCGGGATGGGAATTTCAGGCGCGCATATGTCGCCCCGGATGGCAGGATAATGGCTGAGGGCCTGGAATGGTTGATCACTCGTGTGAGAAGGCCTGCATCAGTCGCCGCGCCGGCAGAGCCGGTGCGTCCTGAACGACCGGCCGATGCTGCTGATGCTGGTAAGGATGATAAAGCAAAGGACGTCAAACGCGATAATAGGCGAGGGGGCAACCCTCCGGTCAGATAGGAGAACATGTTGTGGATTGCGCTCTTTCTCCGCGAACTATAATGAGGAACCATTGTGCCTGGAGCACAACGAACGTTCGTCGATGGATGACAGAAATGCCTTGTCAAACCTATATCGACGGGATAGTAGCGCCGTTCTTTCAGAAGTGCTCGTTGTTTGCGGTGGGGGGGATGTGAGGAGGGGGTATGGGAGATTCCGGCAAGGTCGGCAGCTCATCGCCCAACGCGCAGACGTGTTCCAGCTGCCACGACCTTTCGGCCAAAAAGACTGTGCTCGATTCGTCGCACGCGCCGTCTTCTTGTTCTTCTCTGTTCGCGCACCAATCTTCATCTTCAACAACTCGCGCCTGGCCTTCCCACGAAGACTCCATTTTATCACCCGACAAGGATGAGATCAAAAAAAGCGCTTCGGATTCTGGAGCGCCGGACTTCGATTTCGCATCGATCCTGAGAAGCGAACGCGATTCACACTTTAGAGAAGATGCCTCGCTGAAAACGTGCAGCGCATGCTACGCAACTACGATAAACCATGGCCTCTTTTCAGAGACCTCCCCGGCAGTATCAGGACAGCCTTTTCAAAACACGGCGCCTGGCCATGTGTCGCCGCTGATGGCGCTGGTGGAAACGATGCCTGCGGCGATTCCGCCCGATGCTTCTCTGGAAGGCGAATTGAAAGGCGCCATGGCCGCCTTCAAGAAGGCCGTCGATGGCGGCGATCAGGCGGCTCAGGAGAAGGCCTTCGAGAAGATTATTGAGACCGGCGCTCGCCGCCACCACCTTGAAGGTCTCTACGCCAGCCTGGAAAAAAGCAAACAGACAAAAAGAATAATTGAAAGTGAAGTTAAGAAGGAAAAAGAGCTGCTCAGAGCGAGTCTGCATTCGAGTTCATCGTGTCACGATGATCCGGCGGATGCCGTTGCGAAAAAGACCAGACAAAAGGCCGTCGAATTCGAAAATGATCTTCGCCGGAACGATCCCGTATCAAAACAGGACGAGGTCATTGCGGCCCGCAGGAAGATCAGCGAGGAATCGCTGTCGGCATTCGAGAGCGACCTCCTTGAAGCAGTGGGTCAGATCGACCGGAATAATCCTTTCAACGACGGTGTGCCTCAGGAGCTGACTCTCTCCCCTGTCGCCGCGTCCATTTTCGCCGACACATTCAAGTCGTTCGGCGATTTTGATCGCGCGAAGAAATACTATAATATTGCGAGCGCCAGCCCTGTGCAGTCGGCAAGCGGAGGTGCATGGTATCACATGCAGGCGCTTGAAATGGATGTCTATTCCGGCGATCAAGAAAGAATCAAAGCGTCGATAAAAGTGGTCGAAGAAGTCAGGGACGGACTCACCGATTTGCTTTTCAGGGCCTATGACGAACAAATAATTGAAGAGCGTCCGCAGATGATGCCTGTCGGCACACCGAGCCAGGTCTACGAGCTGGATGCGCTGAGGTGGGGAATCCTCTATGACGCATATACCCAGCTCGACGGAGACAATAAGGCAGAACTTCAGGAGCTTGAAAAAGAGCGCCGTCAGATGGTGGCAGGTCGAATTGGAAAGGCCACCGCCGTCGAGGCAAGGCTCCATATTCGCAATATGGATCGCGTCGCCGTCTTCAAGACGGCTCGCTCCGGGGATATCGAACGGGCCCTGCGCGAGGAAGACCAGAACGCGGCCGCCGTCGACCAGCGTCAGCTCATAGATGACGTCCATGCCGTGGAAAGGCTCGTAAAGCCTTACCTGAAGCCGGAAAAGGGGGACGTCTTTTTCGAGCAGGTGGCGACCCTCTACTGGCGAACATATTTCAACGGCAACTTCGTACGCGATCTCCCACAGGCCGCAATATTCGATGTTTCGGATTTTGTGTTGAAGCCGATGACATGCCAGGGCTATGGCGTGGCACTGGGAGAGACGAATTATATCGAATCCCAGTTAAAACAACTCCGCCAGGTCGCACCGCAGGTCTTTACGGCCGGCGGAAAACTCAACCGCGATGTCGATCTCTCCGGGACGGCGCAGGGCGAGGATGCCGCCAAACGCGTGATGAGCGCCTATTGGAAGAGCAACGATGCCGTGCGGGAAGCCGGCGTGCCTTTGGGACTAGGCGTAGGCTGTTTTGCGACCGGAGCTTTCTTTTCCGAAACCGTTATCATCCCCATGGTCGCCGCACTCCTATGCGGTTCAGGAGGAAGCTTCCTCAATCGTGAGATCAATAAATCATCGGCCTCGGAACAATACCGCCAGGCCTCGATGACAGGCATCTCCGTGATCGGCGAAAAAGAAGCAGGCAGAATGCGCTCCGGCTGGTACTTCAGCGAGGGAATAAACAATCTCTTCAATGCCGCGGCTGTAGTTCCGATGGCGGCACTTTGGGGCAGGCTCGGGACACAAGCCGTCAAGGCCGGGCTCGCGGGTGCAGGCACATGGGCGTTCGCTGAAACCGGCGGACGCGCCCTCATGAAATCCATGGCCTCTTCCCCGCTGAAATTCGCAGGCAGTGCAATGGCGGGAATAGGAAGGGGCGGAAAGGCGGCCCTCGGGTGGTACTGGAAGCTGCCGATCGGCACGAAATTCCGCGTTGCGGGTACGGGTGCAGGCCTGGGCGCAGCCGTGGCTGATTATGCGCTTATAGACAGGGATGGGAATTTTGTCTGGGGGGACGGCGAGTTGGACCACTGGTACGGTTATGCGGGCCTTGCCGCGGGCATGAGCGAAGGCGGATATCGCCTCTTCAAGGCTTCGTGGCGGTCGGCCTTCGCGGAGGCCGTCGGCAAGAGCCGTGTCAGATCCGGTCTGATCAGGCTTGGCACGGATATGGTTGCCGTCGATTATTATATGGTCAAACCGAAAAAAGACGGCGGCTATGAATTCGTGGATTTCGGCGCCCCGCGAAAAACCCCCATCGAGAAACATGACTTTGAAAAACAGTTTGACGTCGATACGTGGTTCGGCAGAGGCGGGCTGATGCTCGCGAGCGGCGACTGGATGCAAAGCGAATGGGGAATAATGAGCAACTGGGACAGAGCTTTTTTAGGCGCCGGAAGCGTCCCTTTCCTGGTCGACGTGGCGTCGGATGGCGAATTAAACAAATGGTATGGCGGGCTGGGCGGATCGGTTGCCGTCTCCGTGCTGGGCAACAGACTTCTCAATGTCAGCGCCGCCGGGTCAATGATATTCCTGCCGATGAAACTGAGTTACGAATATCTGATGCAGCTGCAGCAGGACGTCGAGCCGACGGCCCCCGACCCAAAACGCATGATGTCGTCTACCGCGGAATCCATATTCATGATGATGTTGGTCAAAGGGACGTATCAAGGCGCCCACTATTGGAATACCTTTCCGTTTGGAAAAAATATGCTCAGGGCTTCCGAAAGGATTCCAGTCGTAAGGAATTTCCGCGGCATTCAGAATTGGGGCAATTATGCCTGGCTTGGCAATCAGACCATCGAAGTGGAAGGCAGTCCGAAGATGACAATTCATACCGGTTCTCCCCAGATCGAATCGTGGAAACCTGTTGAAGTATCGCCCTTGAACACGAGGAAGGTCAACGGCCCCGCAGGCAAGGGTGTGGAGATCAATTACAAGTTGCGCGGGGACAAGCTCTGGAACGGCGCCGATGGCGGGCAAAAGGATCAGCTGCTCCGTATTGTGCGAAGAGGCGCGTCGACCAAATTTTATCTCAACGAAACAGCGGTTACCGAACAGGATCTCCTGAATCAGGGCTATCTCTGGCGGGAAGAAAAGTTGACGTCGTTCCAACCCGATAGAAAGGGTGCGATTCGCATGTTCGGGCGCAAAATGACCGTGGATGAGGTCCAAAACCTCAACGATGGAGCCCGCTCCAAGGCTTTGGGCGAGCTGAAAGACCATGGCTGGCGGCCGAATGGCGATCATTTTGAACGGTGGTGGATCGAACATCCGTATCACCCCGAAGTGCTGCTTGAAAATCCGACCAGTGCAATGAGCACCGCCGATTTCAAGATACTGAAGTCGGTTGTTGAAGTAGGCGGCAAGGAAGTCCCCGTGTGGCTTAAGTTTTCAAGGCGCACCGTATCCGCAGATCAAGTTGTCGTCGGAGGAAGTGAAATAACTTTGTGGAAGGGGTTGCGTGAGAAACCAAGGTTCACGATTGCCGGAGTCGGCGCGCAGTTCTTCCCCATCGTCGCTGAGGCCTGGGGCGCCAACAGCCTCATATTTAGAAAAACGGCGAGCGGCGATCCCAGTTACCAGCCCTTGCAGCGCGTGTCCAACTATGTGCCGACGATTCTTGGCACATGGCCATTCATACAGGCGCCGCGGGGCATGGATACAGTGTCGGCAAGGTTTTGGGGTGGGGTTGTCGGCTACGCCCCTAATTTACTTGGAAATGCCCTCTTTCCCGCCTACCGCAACACGGCGCCGGGACAAGTGAGGCTTTACAACCATCTCGATGCCGGCGGCAGCACGGACTCATCGTGGTGGAATCCGCTGCAGATGGTGCTGTCTTCAGGCGATGCATTCGAATCGTTTGGAAAAATTACTACGAGTCTCAATGTTGGGCCGTGGGGTCCGGCCCGCGGCTCTACGTACGAAATTGAAGATATCGCGATGGACAACCTGCGCTATGGCCTCAATTGCCGGATGGATATGGCCCATGGCAAAAAAATGCGCGAGTCGGAGGCGTGCGTCATGCTGCCTGAAAAGACGCAAAAGCAAATTCTCGATACGGACAGGGGCGTCAATCCCGATAAGATGAAGCGCCGCTTTGACGCATGGGCAAAGATATTTCGCGAGAAGATGGATGTCGAGAGGAAGGGCGATCTCTCAGAGAGAGACCGCCGCCTTGTGATCGTCCTGGGCGCATGGTTCAAATCTCTCGTCAATACCCGGGGCGACCAGGTGGAGCTTGTCAACCTCAAACAATTGATATCTGATTACGGCTGGTTTTTCGATAAAACCCCGAATCTTTCGACGGATTCGGAATGGAATGATTACATCTCCCAGGTCAATGGAGGCCGCTCGAATATGTCGAACTTCTATTTTGACCCGCATATGCAGGACAGTGCCGCGCCCGCAGTTGATGAAACAATGCAATAATGACGCCGCACTGTGCATTAAAATTGACTTTTTCCGCATACTGTATTCACTAATGCCCTCCTTAAATTATCTCAACATGAAGAGAAGAGGGGATATATGGCCAGCCGACTGATCGCAGCGCTCGCAGCTCAACCGCATGCAACACCGATTGCCGACCCCAAAGAAATAAAATCCAAATACCGCAAATGGCGCATCCAGACGATGTATTCGATGATGATTGGATACGCCATTTATTATTTCCTGCGAAAGAATTTTTCCATGGCGATGCCCGTCTTCTTGACGGAGCTGGGCTATACGAAGACGGATCTGGGCCTTATTCTGACGCTTTTTTCGGTGGTCTACGGTTTTTCCAAATTCATCAACGGCGTCCTGGCAGACAGGTCCAATCCGAGATACTTCATGTCCATCGGCCTTTTCTTTTCGGCCCTTGTGAATATCTTCTTTGGGTTCTCATCGTCCCTTTTTGCGTTCGGCATATTCTGGCTCCTCAACGCATGGTTTCAGGGGATGGGCTGGCCGCCGTGCGCAAGGCTTCTCACCCACTGGTATTCGCCCACCGAGCTCGGGACAAAGTGGGGCCTTTGGAATGCGTCCCATCAGCTCGGCGGGGCCGGGATCCTCGTTCTTGCCGGCTGGTTGATACCCGCCTACGGATGGCGTTCGGCCTTCTTCGTCCCTTCCGCAATTGCCGTGTGCGCGGCATTATTTCTGATCCTCACGCTTCGGGACACGCCGCAATCCCTGGGGCTTCCCCCGGTCGAAGAATATCGCGGCGAGGCGAGTGTCAAGGACGAGCATGAAGACACGGCGGAATCGGTCAAGGAGATACTTTTTAGATACGTCCTCACAAACAGACTGATCTGGCTCATATGTGTCGCCAATATATTTGTCTACATCGTCAGGATAGGCGTGCTGGATTGGGCGCCCACCTTTTTGTATGAGCAAAAGCAGTGTTCGATGCTGAACGCCGGCATCATCACGGCCATATCCGAGGCGATGGGCATCGCAGGGGCGATCGCCGCGGGCTGGATATCCGATGTCGTCTTCAAGGGAAGAAGGGGGCCGGCGAACGTGATCTTCATGCTTCTTCTGATAATGGCCATATTCGGGCTCTGGCGCGTCCCGCCCGGCCATCAGGTGCTTACCACCATTTATCTCATCGCCGTGAAATTTTTCGTCTATGGACCGCAGATGCTCGTGGGTGTGGCGGTGGCGGATTTAGCATCAAAGAAGGCCTCTTCGACGGCGACGGGTCTGGCGGGGACTTTTGGCTATATCGGCAGCGCTCTTTGCGGCGTGGGAACCGGCGTCGTCGTTGATAAATGGGGGTGGGACGGCGGCTTTATTTTCTTCATAGCAGCGGCCGTGATCGGCACGTTCCTGTTCCTGTTCACATGGGGCTATCGTTCAGCTGCCCTCGAGAACATCCACAATAATCGCAAGTGAAGGACGAGACAATTCCATCCACCGGAAGACGGGAGATGTCATTTTGAATCTCGGTCTCCGCGGCCGGGCGCTCATCGTCGCCGATGAAACGACGTGGGGCCTCGCCGGACAGGGCGTTGCCCGATCGATCGAAAAGGCCGGCCTCGACTCGCCATAATCGCTAACCAATTGATTCCTAAAGCTAATATTTTTAAAAAAATCACGCAACATTTTATCTGGTTTTGCGATAACTATAGCGGATACGGCTGTGCTGCAAACGGGAATGTGCTGCAGGAGGCGTGATATGAGTGACACAGGCGATGGGACAACCGCGGTGGCAAAATGCCCGGAGGGCTCAGTCTTGATTCCTCGCGGCGCGTTTCAGATGGGATGTGATGATCACGATGATAAAGGTAACGAGCTTGAGAGGCTGTTGCCCAGATGCAACGATATTGAGGCGCCGCCGCACCCCGTCGAGATAAGCCAGCCGTTCTGCATTGACGAGTACACATTCACCGAGCGGAAGATGGAAGAGTTGAAAAGGGCAAAACCCGGGCGTTTCGATCACATCAAGACGACTTGTAATATCGATGCTCAGACCGGCTTGCTGGCGAGGATCAAGCGCCGGATTGGACTGGGGCCGGTTCGCGCGACCGAAACGTGTGAAAAACCTCTGGTGGGGGTAACCTGGCATGATGCGGCTGCCATCTGTTCGGCGCGGGGCATGAGGCTTCCCACCGAGGCGCAGTGGGAGTACGCCGCGCGAGGGGTGTCGGGGATAGATGAATATATGGGCCAGCCCACCGAGAGGATGGAATATCAACTGAAAAAGTTTCGCAGTGGCCCGGTTCGAGATTGGAGGCTGGTTGTAGATAGAACGATGAGCAACAGTTGGGGTGTTTACGGCATGAGCGACAACATTCGGGAATGGGTGAGTGACTGGCTGGGGCCGTATTCGCCCTCGGCGGTCCAGGATCCCGCGGGTCCCGCCACCGGTTATTCCAGGGTCCTTCGCGGAGGCAGCTGGGTCATGCTCGACCTGTCGACGTTTCGAACGTCCAGCCGCTACGGAGCCGACCCCAAGGCCAAGAGCGACTTCATGGGATTCCGATGTGTGGCGGATTCCATATCAGAAAAATGAGTTCCAGGAAATGCCGGTTTTACGGTCATTTGCGGGCGAACGTCCAGATAACACGCAACTTTTTCGTGGAAATGCCGATACTTATAATGGGAGGTCCTTATGTGCGGAACGCGGATCGGGTCTCCGAAAGCGGTCGATGATGACGGGGCTTTAGTCCAATCCGGGGGAGTAGTGTGAGGAGAGGGGCATGGGAGGCGCTGGCAAGGAAATAACATGCTCAAGCTGCCACAGTATTTCACGGAAAAGAACCGCGCTCGATTTATCATCCGGCGAGAAGGAAATAATAAACGCATTCGCAATGCATGAGAGGAGCGCAGCCGCGCCCTCGCATCTTCCCGATGAGTTTCAATTCGTCGCTCGAAGCATGCTCACCGGCATGAATGCTTTTAATATGCCGGTGATGAACATGAAGTGCCTGGGGCCTCTGAACGATTCCACGATAGTTCCTTACGCGGCAGCGGTTGAATCCGATGGCGGGAAGGTCGACCCGCTTCGGGGAGAGCCCTTCGCGGCGCTTCCCGCTGCGATCTCGGGTGAGAACGGGTCTGCCGGCGCAGGCGCGCTCGATTCATATGTGAGAGATCTCCATCATCGAATGGGCATCGATGGGCTTGAGGGGAGGATCAAGCAGCTTTCCTCCGGCGAAGACGAGCATTATGCCAGGATGAAAGAGGCCATCAAGGCAAGGTACGTCGCCAGAACGGTCATCTCCTGCCACGACGGCAATTATCGCGATCCGGAGCTTGTGCGGCAGGAACAAACCGCGCTGAAGGCGCTCGACGAGGCCCGCAGCTCCGACGTCGACGTCCTCACGGATATCCGCGACAGGCTGGTGAAAAAGCTGGAGGACAATGTCCTTCTTGCCGTGCGGACGGCCCTCTCTCCTGAGGACGCAAAGAGAATCGACCTCGCTTTGAGCGCCGACGTTCATTCCGTCTTCGCGACCATATTGGAATCGCTGGGCGAGAAAGACGCCGCGATGAGGCAGTTTGCCCTGGCCGGCAACCAGGCTGCGGAGCAGACCGACGCGGTCTTCTACCAGCTGCGCGCCATGCAACAGCTCTCCGGCAGGGAGCTGGCTGGATGGAGGAATGAGCTTCGCGATATCCTGGAGAAGAAGCTTCCTGCCCTGGAGTCCGTCGCGCGAAAAACCGAGGCCAGATTTGCGGCAGTCGAGAAGACGAGCAGGGCGACGGAAGAATTGGTGGGACGGCTGATGATGGCGGAAGATGAATCTCATATCGCCGCCCTCATGCGGGAGTTCGAAGGCGAACACGGCGAGGAATTTTCGGCGCTGGCCGATCCATCCGACAGCGTTCCGATGCCGGTGCTTCCGATGCTCGAGGACCGGTCGGACGGCGTTTCCATGCGGGGTTTTGCGGATCCGATGGGCGGCGGTTTCGTGCCGGGGTTGCAGGGAGCGGATCAGGAGGAAATGGCCGTTTATGCCGACAGGCGGCCGCCGGGCTCTGCGGAAAAAGTTCATCCGACGTGGACCCTTGCATGGAAGCTCCTCTACGAAGCCGAACAGAGCGCCGAAGAGCCCGACCTCGACGCCCTGCTGGAGCTCGACGGGAAATTTTTCAGGAAAGTCGGCGATCGTGTCGCCGAGACGAAGGGCCATGTGCCTTTGCAGGAGTCCGTGCTTTACGCCGGCAACGCGGGCCAGATTCTCATGCGGGCCACTTCCCGGATGGGCCGCATCGAGAAAGAGCTGCTCGACGGAGGGAGAGGCAAGGCTGAAGGCGCCTTTGATTTCTACCGGCGCGGCGCCGAGACGGTGATGCGGTCCATGGCGGAACATGCGGAAGGCGATTCAGGGGCATGGGTGCGGGAGATGATCGCCGGGCTCGACATGCGGCTCAATTTCGACGGCCGCATGGCTATGCACCGCTACGTGGATGCGATGGATGGTTCGTTGCCCAGACTCATCAAGGAGCACGGCGATACCGAGAGCGCTCAGGACCGCTTCAAGGCGCTCAAGGAACTCTATCCGGACCACTTCACGCGGGAGGGCGCAGTTCTGGCCGGCGTGGATTTTTCGAAGACCGATGAGGGGCGCGACGCGGCTGCTCGCGAGCGCTCGCTCTATCTCACCAATGGCGACATAACCACGGACATGCTGGTGACAGCCGCCGGCAGTCTTGCGGGCGCCGGCCTGGGGTGTGTCGTGGGCGGCATCATATGCGGCGCGGCGGGCACCGTGGAACCAGGGGGGGGAAACGCCGCAGGGGCAACCATTGGATGCAAGGTCGGGGCGTACATCGGCGGGGTGCTTGGCGGCGCAGGTTCCGAGGCGGCCAACATGGCCTATAATGTGTCCAGGCATGCCGACGATGTCGAGGCGGCCCGAAGGTCCGGTGTGACGCTTGTGACAAGACAGGAGCACGATCGCTACAGAATGATGGCGGGCGTTTATCTCGGGGGCGCAGCAGCAAGCGGGCTGCTCTTTGCGAGGCCCGGCATGCTGCTTGGCGGCAGCGCGATCAAGGCGTCCTCGGCTGTGGCCGGGCGCTACGTAGCGGCAGGCGGAGCGCGCGGGATTGCGGAGGCGGCGTCCGGCGCGATCCGATCCGGCATCAGGGCCACGGGCGACGTGTTTCGATTCACGTTTGAGAGCCCCAGGCTCGCCTTTGCGACCGCTGCTGAAGGCGCTGGAGGAATGATGGAGCGCGGGATTGAGGGGCTGACACGGCATATCTCGCAGTTCGAGATTAAATCGGAGGTTCCGAAGGCGATGCTCCGGTTCCTCTTCGGCACCGGTGGAGCTCGTCTTTCGGAAGCGGAACTCAAGCAATCATTCTGGATCCGTCAGTTGATCATTCATGGAATGAGGGCAGCAGAGGATGGGTCGCTCAAATTTCAAAGCTGGAGGAAGGGTTT
>JAZDOG010000024.1:0-36666 GCA_043798915.1 Pseudomonadota bacterium
AGGTGCACCCGCGCTCCCAGAGGAAACTTTGCCAGCGCATCGCGCACGGACTGCCCCCAGGCCTCAACAAATTCCGGCCTCTCATACAACGGACCCGCAATGCGGGCGCAGACGCCCCGGCATTTCGGCAGGGCGAGAACGCGCTTTAGCTCGGCCTCGACCGTGCCAGTCGTTGGCGCCGCCCGGTGCGGGAAGAGCGGAACAACTGTGACGTCGGTGATTCCGGCGCCGGCGATTTGCGCAAAGGCATTTTCCATCGAGGGCTCGCCATAGCGCATCGCATGGATGGCCTTCACCTCCCCCATCCCCATCACATCCAGCCGCCTCCTCAATCTGTCAGTCAAACCCTCGATCATCTGAAGCGACGCGGGCCTTTCCGCGACGCTCGAATATCGCCGCCTCGATTTCGCTGCAGCGAGGGCGGCCATCGCCTGCGCCAAATACGGAGAGAGGCGCGGCCATCGCGCGAACGGAGAGGATGCGGGATCGGCGAAGATCTCGGCGAGGAACCGGCGCGGACTTGCCGGATCGGAAGGAGAGCCGAATCCCACGAGGACTACGGTTTTTTGAAACTCTGCTGGCATATCACGGCCTGAAGTGTGCGGCTTTTGAATCGACTGAGACTATAGCCGAGGTGGAATACTCCGGCACCATCTGGCATGTCTTCGTGAGGGAGACGCCTATCCTTCCGGGCTTGAGGAGCGCGGCGATCTTCTTCTGGTCCAGTATATCCGGGAAGACCGGGTAGCCCGGACTGAATCGCTCTCCGGCATCCGCCCCGGCGCCCAGCTCTTCCCTGATCAGGCGATGGCAGAACGCGGCCGCCGCCGCCGCCGCCGCCGCGGCGAGCCCCTTCAGGAAGAACATCTCGCTGTACTCATGCCTTGCGAACAGATCCGCCCCGGCCTCCGTGACCTTCCCGCCCGCTGTGACGAGCTGCATCGCCACAAAACCTTCCGGGAAAAAATCGGCCAGGCACCTGTGGGGCTCCTGGCGCTCGCGCGGAAAATCGAACCTGAATGAGCGCGCCCCATCAGTGACGATCAGGCCGTTTCCCTGCTGCCTGCATTCGAAGTAACCGTAGACGGCCATCGGCCTGATGATCGACTTCGCCCTGCAGACGGAGAGCAGCCTCTCGAACGTGGGGATCGCGCGCTCCTGTTTGAGTTTTTCCCATTCCTCCGGGCCCATCCCCTGGCGGAATTGCCAGCGGCCCGCGAAGAGCGCCTCGCGGTCGATGAGCGGCTCGATGTCGTCGAGCGTGATTCCATCCAGTATCTTTGTGCCGAAAAAAGGTGGGTTCATATCCGGCTTTTTACGATCTCCTCCATCGCCATGAGTCCGGCGAATGCGTCGGAGCAGTAGTAGATGCGTCCGCCATATGCCTTCGAGAGCGTCTTCTCCGCGAACGACCTTGTGAGCGCGGCGCCGCCGCAGAGCACTGGCAGCCCCAAGCCGTTTTCACGGAAGATCTCCAGGTCCTCCCTCATCACCTCGGTCGATTTCACGAGCAGACCCGAGAGGCCGATCGCATCCGCGCCGTGTTTTCGCACCGCCTCCATGATCGCCGCCGCGGTCTGGCGAATCCCCAGATTCACGACGCGGAACCCGTTGTTGGAGAGGATCGCATCGACCAGGTTCTTTCCGATATCGTGGACATCCTCCCTGACCGTCGCGAGGACGATCGTCCCTTTGCCGGCATCTTCGCCGGCGGCCATGTGCGGCGCAAGGATATCCGTCGCTGTTCTCATCGCCTCCGCGGATGCCAGCACGAACGGCAGAGGGAGGCACGCCTCGCCGAACCGGCGGCCGACCTCCTGCATGGCAGGCATCAATATCCTGTTGATTATGTCCGCCGGGCTCATCCTCTCCAGGAGATTGTCCAATATGGCGCTAAATCCTTCGCTGCTGCCATCGAGGATCCGCTTCTTGAGCAGGTTTTCCGGCGTCCGGGAGGCCTTCGAGATGTCGGGCGCCGCAAAATCCTCGGCGCTCTTCTGTTTCGTGTGCTTGATCAGATCCATCAGGGGGTCGCCCCTGGTCGTGTCGTTGTTGATGAGGCGCTCGCAGAGCTTTGCCTCTTCCTTCGGAATCCGATGGAGCGGCATGATCCTCGACGGATTTATGATCGCGGCATCGAGGCCCGCCTCCACGGCCCTGTTGAGGAAGACGCTCGTGAGCACCTTTCTCCCTTTTAGCGGGAGCCCGAAGGAGATGTTGCTGACGCCAAGGATCGTCCGGACGCCCTTGATGTGAGACTTGATCAGGCGCAGACCTTCGAGCGTCTTGAGGCCCGCCTTGCGAAGGTTCGCGTCGCCGCTGGCCAGCGTGAACGTGAGAGGATCGATGAGGAGATCCGAAGCGTCGAGCCCCTCCGCGAGCGCCATATCCACGATCCGGCGGGCCACGTCGAGCTTCGCACCGGGCTCCCGCGCCATTCCGTTTTCGTCGATGACAAGCGCCACCACTGCGGCGCCGAAGCGGCGCGCGATCGCGATGATCCTCTTCGCCTTCTCTCCCCCGTCCTCGAGATTTATCGAGTTGATGATCGCACGGCCAGGGATGAGCGAGAGCGCATCTTCGATCGCGTCGGGGTTTGTCGAGTCGATCATCAGGGAGGCCGACACCTTGACGACCAACCTCCTCACGAGTTCGGCCATATCCTTCCGCTCATCCCTTCCGGCGTAGGCGACGCAGACGTCGATCGCATGACATGATCCGGCGGCGCGGCGGCCGACCTCGGCCATCGCATCGTAGTCCGATTTCAGGAGGAGCTCCTTGAAGGCCTTCGATCCGTTGACGTTCGCCTGCTCGGCGACGATGAAGGGTCTGGGCTCCTGATCCAGGGCTGTTGCGGTGTAGATGCTGGAGACCATCGGGCCTGTTTTTTTTGATTTTCGAGTACCGATTTTCGAGTCCCGAGTCACGGCTTTTGCCAGCGCCGCGATGTGCGCCGGCGTCGTGCCGCAGCACCCCCCCACTATCGCGAGGCCGAAGCGGCCCGCGAGATCTCCGAGCGCGCGCGCGAAGCCTTCCGCCTCCAGCGGATAGCGCGGTCTGCCGTCGACGTTCTCCGGCATCCCGGCATTCGGCCGGCAGATGATGGGTATGGATGAAGCCAGGACAAGCTCGTGGAGGTATTCCTCCATCGCCTCGGGGCCCGTGGAGCAGTTCACGCCAAAGGCATTTGGCCTATACGGGGCTATCGAGGCGAGAGCCGCCGTGATCTCGGTTCCGAGGAGCATCGTGCCGCTCTTTTCGATCGTGACGGATACGATGAGGGGAATCCTTCGCCCGGTGCGCCCGGAAGCGCTGAGGGCGGCCGCGGCGGCCGCCTTCGCCTGCAGCGGATCCTGGCAGGTCGACAGGATGATCAGGTCCGAGCCGCCGTGGATAAGCGCCACCGCCTGTTCCTCATAGGCCGCGAAGAGCTCCGCAAAAGAGATGTGGCCCAGGGTGGGCAGCTTCGATGTGGGGCCCATCTCCCCCGCCACGAGCCTCGGGCGGGCCGAGGTCGAGGCCTTGTCCGCAGCCGCCCGCGCGATGGTGACAGCGGCCCGGTTGATGTCGGCGATCCTGTCGGAGAGGCCGTGGTCGGCAAGCGTCACACGCGAAGCGCCGAATGTGTTCGTGGTGATGATGTCTGCGCCCGCATCGAGGTATTGCCTGTGTATGTCTGAGATGACCCCGGGGCTCGTGAGATTTGCCTCTTCGTTGCAGGATACGGAGATACCCATATCGTGCAGCATGGTGCCCATGGCGCCGTCGAAGATGAGAGAGCGCGCCCCGATCATGCTATGAAATTGATTCGCCGTAAGCATCGCGGCAATGGACTAGCACGCAGGTCTGGATGAGGCAAGCGGGAGATGATGGATTATTCTTTCCTGCGCAGCAGGGCCAGCGCTGCCGCAGCGAGAAATCCCATCGCTGCCCAGGGCAGAGGAACCGCTGAAGCGACGAGGAGCGAGCAGCCTCCTCCGGCGCCGTTTCCCTGGATGTGCTCGCCCGGAACCGTCTGGGGCCCCAGGGTCGGATTGGTCGACGGCTGGGCTGCGATGGCCGGCTGGGTTGCGGGCTTGGCCGTCCGGCACGCGTCGCCGATCTTGTCGCCCACGCTGTCCTTCTGGTCCGGATTCGCCACAGAGAGGCAATTGTCGCACACGTCGCCGATGCCGTCCCCATCCGTATCTTCCTGCAACGGATTGTATGCGGTCGGGCAGTTGTCGATCGGGTCTTCGAAGCCGTCATGGTCGGTATCGACACAGGCCTTCGGATCCTGATCGGGGTTATACGTGGCCCTGCAATTATCACGCCAGTCCGGGATGCCGTCTCTATCGGTGTCGTCGCAGGCGTCGCCGTCGCCGTTGTCGTTCCAGTCCATCTGGTTTCCCGCCAGGATCTCCTTCTCGGTCGCCCTTCCGTCCCCGTCGATATCACAGTTGAGAGGATCGGTGTCGCAATTGCCGTTCCTGACGTTGGGGCAGTTGTCGACCGGATCGCCGTCCGGCAGGCCGTCATGGTTGTAGTCGTTCATGTCGGAATAGTCGATGACGCCATCGCAGTCCGAATCCGAATATTTGACGCCATCCTTGATGACCGTGCATCCTGCACGAGCCGCAGCCGGCGCCAGGATCACCATACATGCGAGGGCGATGAGCAGCAGCAGCTTTTTCACGCGGCTCTCCTTCTGACTGCAACGATGCAGAGCGAAGAGAGGCAGGCGATCAAGGCAAACGCCGAACTCGCCTCCCCGGCAGCGCCCGGAATCAGCACGCAGCCATCGTTATAACTCGTCGCAGCCGTCTGTGGCTGCGTGGTGGTTACGCCTGGCGCGGGTGTCGTGTTCGGCGAGCCTCCGCCGCTGGTCCGGCACGCATCGCCGATGCCGTCGCCGACGCTGTCCTTCTGATCCGAATTTGCCACGTCTGGGCAAATATCGCAGGCGTCGCCGATCCCATCTCCATCGGTGTCCTCCTGATTCGGATTATATACATCCTTGCAGTTGTCTCTGGCGTCCATAACCTTATCGTGATCGCTGTCGGTGCATGCACCCGAGTCCTGTTTTCCGTTGGCATCGGGCGGATTCGCCACTTCAGGGCAACTGTCGAAATAGTCGAGGACGGCATCCTTGTCGGAATCTTCACAGGCATCGCCGATCCCGTTATTATTCCAATCCGCCTGGTTGCCGGCAGCGAGCTCTTCCTTGGTCACCAGGCCGTCCCCGTCGACGTCGCAATTGAGTTCATCTGCCGAACAATCGCCGTTCTTGACGGCGGGACAGTTGTCGATGAGAACGCCATTGGCATCCTTGTCAGCGACGCCATCCTGGTCGGTATCAACAAGCGGAGGCGCGTTGTTCGGCTCCGGCGGCGGCTGGGGTTGCTGGGCGGGCTCAGTCGGAGCGGGTGCTGGACAAGTGCCCAACAGCACGCACAATTTTGGAGGCGCCATAACGGTATGTGTATTCGCTCGCGCGACCGATGGCAATAGCAAGCACAGCAAACCTGCCATCGTTATAATGATAGTGGCGCATGACTTCTTCACGATTCCTCCTTTTGCCGCCTGTATACCGACATCTTAAGGTCGATGCCCGAAGCGGCTTTCCCCACTATCATTATCGGCAGGAGTTGGAAAAAGTTGCTTGATTAATGATGGGAAGGGCCAGAATATTTTGGCCTCTGAAGCGATCTAAGGGATATTTATCAGTAATTTCAATGAGTTAAAAAAGACCCCGCTAAAGCGGGGCCTTTGGAAAATCTGCATATATCCGGGCTTATTTGCGCCTGCGCGCAATGGGCAGAAGGGCCGCGCCCAGGAGGAGGAATACGAGGGGATTTGCGCCGGCAAGACCGATCAGGCTGCATCCGCCACTATCCATGAAGCCATCCGGTATGGTCACATCAGCCGTGGCCGGACAGCCGTTGAGTTCTATGCCTGCGACGGTCGGGCACTTGTCCGCCGAATCCGGAAAACCATCTTTGTCGGTGTCGGGAATCGCGGCGGTGGCCGGACAGCCGTCGGGAGCAACGCCTGCGACGATCGGGCACTTGTCCACCGAATCCGGAATTCCATCTTTGTCGGTGTCGGGATCGGGATCGGGATTCGCGGCCGGGGTCACGGCCGGGGTCTCGCAACCGTACGGGCAATTGTCCATCGTATCCGGAATTCCATCGCCGTCGCTGTCGGGGATCGCGGCAGGACACGCATCGCCGAGGCCGTCGCCGTCGCTGTCCGCCTGATCCGGATTTGCCACGTTGAGGCAGGTGTCGTATATGTCCGGAACTTCATCGCCGTCTGTATCTTTTGATCTGGCCAGCATGCCGTCATAAAGCACCGCGGGGCTGCTCTGCAGGGAATTTCCATTTGAATCTTCTGCCGTGAAAAGAAATTTTGCCCCCAAAGCCGAGAGGTTCGATTTAACTGTAGCCTCATCATTGCCCGTCCCGTTAAAAATATCCTGTTGCGCCACGACGCACTTGAATATCTTTAAATTGAGGTCGTACACGGGATCGCATTTTGAAATCTTCATCTCCCTTGATCCAAGGAATGATTGGAGAGTTATCTTTATCAGCCCCTTGATATCCGCAAAATCGGCATTCGTGGTCAGACGGCCGTAAAAATTGGCGTTGCCAGAATCGAACTGAATCGCGTAGTCAGCATCTTTATCAGACAATCCTTTTTGGGATGCGCCTATGATGGCGCCTATTCCCGGATTTCTTATTTGAACGAAGGTGTTTACTGCGACCTTTCCACTGATAATCCGGTCGGTAATCTTCATATGAACAGGGTTCACGCTCTTTCCACTGGCCAGCTGGCTGAGCAGCGTCGCTGCGAAGATGATGGCCAATGCGTATGCAAATTTCTTCATGATTGCCTCCTTGAAATACCTCTGCCCAGTACAAATGCAAGTATTATGCCATTTTACAGGTCAACCAAGGCATTGTTTTTAAAGGCATATTTAATTGGAGTATCGTTGCCGGCAAATGTTCAACCCCCCATCCTTGAGGGGTGCAGTCACCGGCACGATCCCCCACAATGTTTCGCTGGAAATGTGTGCGGACCTACTGTAGGGACTCGGGCCATGCATACCGCCACCCATAGAATCCTCATCACCGGCGCGACCGGCGTCATAGGCGGCGCCGTGGCGCGCTCGCTTGCCCGCCCCGGCGTCACGGCCGTGCTCCAGTGCATGTCCGCCGAGGAAAAGGCAGCGGGGCTCAAAAAGGATGTGGAAGAGGCCGGCGCTGCGGCCCACGTCGTGTGTGCCGACTTCGCGTCGGTCGAAGGTTCGAAGGAGATCGTCGCCCGGGCAGCCAAACTGATGGGCGGCCTGGATCTTCTCGTCCACGCCGCGGCCGTGTTCGAAAGGACGCCGTTCGGCGAGGTGACCGGAGATCAATGGGAGAAAATAATCGCGGTCGATCTCAGGGCCGCATTTTTCATCGCGCAGGAGGCAGGCATCGCTATGCAGCGGGAGGGAGGCAGGATGATCTTTCTCTCGGATGTCGCAGCGGTGAAGCCGTACGCCGGCTATCTGCCGTACTGCATCGCCAAGGCGGGCATCGACGCGCTCGTGCGCGGGCTTGCAAAGTCCCTGGCGCCCAAGGTGCAGGTGAACGCGGTGGCGCCATATGTCGTGACGAGGCCTTCGGGAATGACCGACAAGGGCTGGGACGACCTCCTCTCAAAGACCCCGATGCGAAGGGCCTCGAAACCGGAGGAAGTCGCGGCGGTCGTGAAGATGCTCGCGGAATCCGGCGAATCGATCACCGGCCAGGTGATCTCCGTGGATGGCGGAAGGCTCTTGAGGTGACAAATGTATACCGTATCCAAGACATTCTCGTTCTGTTACGGGCACCGGCTCGTTGGCGACAAGGGCAAGTGCCGGCATCTGCACGGCCACTCTGCCCGCGCCACATTCATCCTGGGCGGCGAGGGGCTCGATCGGCGCGGCATGGTCTGCCACTTCGACCGTCTCAAAGAGACGGTTGGCGCCTGGATCGCAGAGAACCTCGACCACACGATGCTTCTGGCCCGCGACGACAGCGTCGCAAAGCTCCTCGCCGATGCGGAAGAGAAACTCTGCCTGATGAACGGAAACCCAACGGCCGAAAATATCGCCCGCCTCCTGTTCGAGAGGGCGGAGGGCTTCAATCTGCCTGTGCTGAGGGTTGAGGTGTGGGAATCGGATACATCCAAGGCTACGTTTGAAAAAAACTGACTGACACCAGCTATCAGCTTTCAGATGAAGAAATAAACCACTTCGACCACTTTCCTTCTAACTTCACGACCAGCCAGAAGCACAGCGCGGCGCTTAAGAAACCCGCGGCGACGTCTGCGACGTAGTGCTGTTTGACCAGGACGACCGATACGGCGACCACGGCGGTCATCGCCGCCAGGACCCACCGCATGACCGCGTGGTTTCTCCACATGGCTAGCGTCACCAGCGTCGGATAGGTGACGTGCAGCGACGGGAAACAATTATATGGAAGGTCGATGATGTAGAAAAACCCGGTGACGGCGGCGGATGTGCCCGAGAGGCCGGCAAGGACGGGCCTCAGATTCATCCTCACCGGGACGAGGATGAAAAAGGAGTACGCGACAGAGGTGGCGAGGAAAAACGAGATGACGACGCGCCGCCAGTCATCCGGATCATCTATGATGCAGGCCAGCGCGACGCTCAAGTAGACCAGGATGTATCCGAAGATGAAGATGGGAACGAATGGTATGGCCGCGTCGAACCTCGTGGACAGGTCGAAGAAGCCGTCCCTTCTGGCAGAAAACCAGTTGATCGCAAGATAGCCGAAGGTGAAATAGCCCACCATGCAGAGAAACGAAATCAGCTTTTTTCGCTTTTGAGCTTCAGTCACACCGATCCTCCTTGCGATTTTTTGATAATAGAAAAACCCGCTCTTTTTGCCAAGGTTTTTGACCTTGCGCCAGAGAGGCCGCAATGCTAGCGTTGCGGCCTTGCTGACAACGGAGAGGGAGGCAACATGGACAGGAAAGCCGTCGAGAAGGTCCTCAAGGAAAAGATAGGCCCGAAGCTTGCGGCTGACGGCGGAGGGGTGGAACTCGTCAAAATCAAGCCTGACAACACGGTCGTGGTGAAGCTGACCGGCGCCTGCGGCTGCTGTCCCTTCTCGCTCATGACGCTGAAGTCCGGGGTTGAGGCCGAGCTGAAACTGGCATTCCCCGAGGTGAAGGAAGTGATAACGGCCTGAGTTTTTCTGTCATCAGACCTTCGAATGCTTGATCCGTATTACCTCTATCCCGTCTTCCAGCAGCACATCCATATCAGCGAAGATGTTCGGGGCTTCCTCCTTCATCATCCGCGCCATCGCGATGGCCAGCTCCCTTATCTCCGCATCCGCATGTGAGGAACCGCGCATCTCGAAGAAGTGGCGAAGCGCCCGGGCGTTGACGGAGATGAACATCTTCGTCTCACATGCGTTTGGCAGGACTGAACGCGCGGATTGCCGCACAAGCTTTCGCCTGTCTGTCTGTTCAAGCTCTGGATGCAGCTCCGCGACATAAGGTTCGGTCGCCTCCACGAGCTCCGCATAGGCCTCGTGCGCCGCCTCGATCGCATCCAGCCACTTTTTTGCAAGTTCAGGATGGTCGCGGTAGAGCGGGGGCAGGACATAGCGCGCGTCCGATTCGTCGATGTACCTCTGGCTTGCCTGGGAAAACCCAAAACCAGCACGATGCCGGATCAATTCATGCGTCAGCGACCTGCTGATACCGGTGATCAGAAAGTTCCAGACGCAATGCTCGAGGACCGAGCCGTGATGCGACGAAATTATCCTCTCAAGATAATCGGCGTTCGTCTTTCTCCCCTTGCCGAAGGACATGTAGCAGGTCCTGCCGGCGGCTTCAGCAATCACCTCCGCGGGCACTTCGGTGTCCGTCTTGAAGATCAGGCCCTCGTCGTCCAGAAAGGCCTTGAGCATCCCCTCGTCGACCGACTGCCTGCCGATGAGATAGACCCGCGGCTCGGTTATGACCTGATTCTTTTTCATATTTTATGAACATCCCATCGAATTTCCACAATTCAAGCATTTATAGCAGGAACCGTTGCGCACCGTCATCGAGCCGCACTGGTCGCAGAACGGAGCGTCGCCCATCAGCCCCGAGAGCTGTGCGTTGAGGCCGGTCGATCCGCGCTTGGTGACCGGGCTTTCAGCCGCCGGGATCAGCAGCTGGACCACCACGCCCGACGCAGCCGCTGTCTGCAGTCCGCCTCCCGAAGAGATTGCCTTTGCCACAGGCAGGGAGGCGTAGGCCTCCGGGATGGCCTCCGATGGAGGCATTGGCTTGGGCGCCACGGCCGCCGTCTCAGCGGCCTTCGGGGACTCCGCGGGCTTTGCCCTGTCCATCTCCATCTTCAGGTCTTCGTCCTTGGTGGGTTTCACCTGAACGAAATCGGTGCGCCCCATGTATTCCATCCCGAGGACCCGGAACACATAGTCGACGACGGAGGTCACCATCTTGATGTTGGGGTGATCGCAGACGCCCTGCGGCTCGAAGCGTGTGAAGGTGAAACAATCCACGTATTCCTCGAGAGGGACGCCGTACTGCAGGCCCAGGGAGATGGCGATCGCGAAGCAGTTCATCATGCTCCTGAACGCCGCGCCCTCCTTGTGCATGTCGACGAAGAGTTCGCCGAGAGTGCCGTCCTCGTACTCCCCGGTGCGCAGATAAACCTTATGCCCGCCCACCCGCGCCTCCTGCGTGAAGCCGAGGCGCTTCTTGGGCAACCTCCTTCGCTTAAGAACATGTTGTGGTTCCGTCGAAGTCGATTGGGCAGCGATCCCCTTTTGCGAAGGCATCGAATCCAGTTTTTTTTTGACATCCTCGGACGTGGAAGAGAGGGGCTGAGCCATCTTCGAACCGTCGCGATAGAGGGCAACGGCCTTGAGTCCCTGCCGCCACGACTCGACGAAGAGGCGCTCTATGTCCTCGACCGTCGCCTCGTTGGGCAGGTTGATCGTCTTGGATATAGCGCCGGAGAGAAACTTCTGCGCTGCCGCCATCATCTTCACGTGCGCCATCGGCGCGATGAACCGCTTGCCGGTCTTTCCGCAACGGTTGGCGCAGTCGAAGATGGGGAGGTGTTCTGGGCTAAGATGCGGCGCCCCCTCGACCGTCATGCGGCCGCAGATGGCAAGGCCCGCCTCCTCTATCTGGGTGTCGGAAAAGCCGATCGCCTTGAGGAGATTGAACCCCGGCTGCGCGTACTGATTCTCAATGAGGCCGAAGCGCGCCATCGCCTCTTTTCCAAGCGTGTTCACATTGAACGCAAACGAGAGTTCGAAGACCGAAGGCAGGGCCTTCGCGATGCGCGTCAGATCGTCGTCGTTGAACCCTTTGTCGCGCAGGCTCTTGTCGTTGATATGCGGCGTGCCGGCGAGCGTGTTCGTCCCGCTTATATAGGCGACGATGTCCGATACCTGAGCCTCGCTGTAGCCCAACTTTCTGAGCGCTGCCGGAACAGAGCCGTTGACGATCTTGAAATATCCGCCGCCGGCGAGCTTCTTGAATTTGACGAGGGCGAAATCCGGCTCGATGCCGGTGGTGTCGCAATCCATGAGCAGCCCGATCGTCCCGGTGGGGGCGAGCACGCTCACCTGCGCGTTCCTGAAACCGAAGCGCTCGCCCTCCGCCAGACAGCGGTCCCACGTCTCGCACGCAACCTGCACGAGATCGGCTGTCGCGCGGCACTCGCTGATCTCGTAGGCCGCATCCCGGTGCATGCGGATGACCTCGAGCATCGACTCGCGGTTTTTGGCGTATTCCTCGAAGGCGCCTGCGGCGGAGGCTATCTCGGCGGAGGCGCGGCATGCGGCGCCGTGCATGATCGCGGTGATGGTGGAGGCGAGAGCCCTGGCTTCGTCCGAGTCGTAGGGAAGGCCTTTCACCATGAGGAGCGTGCCCAGATTCGCGTAGCCCAGCCCCAGCGGCCGGAAGAGGTGGCTCGTCCTGGCGATCGCCTCCGTCGGGTAGGAGGAGGAATCAACCAATATCTCCTGCGCGAGGACGAAAACACGGCACGCGTGCGCAAAGGCCTCCGCATCGAATATGCCGGTAGCCTCGTCATGGAATTTCATGAGATTGAGCGACGCGAGATTGCAGGCGCTGTCGTCGAGAAACATATATTCTGCGCATGGATTAGATGCGTTTATCCTTCCGCTCGCCTTGCATGTGTTCCACCTGTTGATCGTCGTGTCGAACTGAAGGCCCGGGTCGGCGCACGCCCATGTCGCCTCTGATATCTTCCGCATGAACTCGCGCGCCGGCATCGTATGCAGCGTCTCGCCGGTGGTGCGGAGCTTCGTGCTCCACTTTTCGTCGTTCAAACACGCGTACATGAACTCGTCCGGGACCCTCACCGAGTTGTTGGAGTTCTGGCCCGAGACCGTCTTGTATGCCTCGCCGTTGAAGTCGGATGAAAAGCCGGCCCCGACCATGGCCTGGACCTTCTTTTCCTCGTTGACCTTCCAGCTGATGAAGTCGGTGATTTCGGGATGGTCGATGTCCAGGCAGACCATCTTCGCCGCGCGGCGCGTCGTGCCGCCGGATTTGGTGGCGCCAGCTCCCCTGTCCAGAACCTCGAGAAAACTCATGAGCCCGGAACTCGTGCCGCCGCCGGAGAGCTTCTCGTACCTGGAGCGGAGCTTTGAAAAATTGGTTCCGGTTCCGGAGCCATACTTGAAGAGTCGCGCCTCGTTCTTGGCCAGCTCGAATATCGACATCAGGTCGTCCGAGATGGACTGGATGAAGCACGCGGAGCACTGAGGGTACTCATATGAATTCGCCGTCTGCTTGGGCCTCTTCTCCTTCGCATCCCAGAACCAGTTGCCGCCGCTCCCCTCGATGCCGTAGGCCTGATAGAGGCCGCAGTTGAACCAGACCGGCGAATTGAACGCGCCGATCTGATGCACGAGCATATGGGCGAGTTCCGCCTCGAACGTGTCGGCGTCCGCCTTCGTCGCGAAATAGACGCCCGCCTCCTCGCCGCGCATGCGGATCGCGTGCGCGATGCGGCTCACCACCTGCCTTGCCGATTGCTCGTGCCCCGCGCCCGGGACGCCGCGCTTGCGAAAATATTTTGACACCAGGATGTCGGTGGCCAACTGCGACCATCCCTCCGGCACCTCCGCTCCTTCCATGCGGAACACGACGGAGCCGTCGGGGTTTGCGATTATGCTCGAGCGCTTCGCATAGAGGACTTCGTCCAGGGGATTTCGACCGGGCCTCGTGAAGCGGCGCTCGATCGCGAGCCCTTGCTTCGCGGCCTTGAGCCCGTGCACCTGTTTTTCACTTCCCTTGGACGCGCGACTCGCTGCCTTGACTGTCATTGCCTCCCCCTCTCACGTTGTTCGATGATTTAAACCAGAATGCATATCACCATTACAAGGAACATGTCGCATAATACATTGAAAATTATACCACCCTTCCCTTTACAGGGATCCCTCAATGCCTGTGGATAAATGGAAAAGCTATTTATTGCAGTAATATCAACAAACTAGCCTCAAATTCGACATTTTGTACAACATGTTATCCCCAATATATTGTATGTATAAGATATGATTAGCCACTACATATTGTGGAGTCAAACGAAAAGAAATAGGGGCATCTCTTTTATCTTGCCTCCCATCATAAATTGCCGATATAGGCTCCTTTGACAAACTGGCGGGGATGGGACTCATTTCGTTCCGAAACAACGGAAAACCAGCCAAGCCTTTTAACAACAGCATTGCAGGGCATCGACGGCCGGTCAAGCAGGAGAGAAGCGCATCGTATGTTTTGTCGGTTGGCAAAAGCTTGAAAGGCCGACGGGCCGAGCGGATTGAGGAGAAAATGAATCATCTGAAGGAATATCAGAGCGACAAGACGACGGCGGACGGCCGCGCACTGGGCGATGAATGGGCCGATTGGAACGGCAAGGATGGCGGGACGATCGATGAGGGAAAGGGCCTGTTTCTTTCAGCCGCCGCCGCGGTGCTCGTCTCCATGGGGCTCGCTGCCTGCATCTTTGTCTATCTCATCACGCCGCGCCTGGCCGGCTGGTGGCACGGGCTGCCCCTTCTCACCTGGCTCTTTGCGATCTGCTCGATTGTCGGGGTGACATCCATCTTCATTCTCCTGGCGCTCACCACCACCCGCGGCAGAAATTTCTTCCCGCTGCGCCTCTTGCCGCGCCATTTTCTCAATCTCGTCTTCTTGCGGGCATTCCGTCTGGCCGGCCTCTTCGGCGTCTCGCGCGACAGGATGGGCCATTCATTCGTCCGCGTCTCCAACGACCTCTCGCGCGCAATGAAGGAAACTGCCCGTCAGGAAAAACTCCTGATACTCCTCCCCCGCTGCCTTTCAAAGGAGGACATGAAGGGCGTGGATGAAATAAAGGCAAGATACCCGGTCGAGGTCCACGTCGTCTCCGGCGGCGAACTGGCGCGCAAGAAGGTCCGCGAGACAAAACCCACCGCGGTCATCGGCGTCGCCTGTGAGCGCGATCTCGTGAGCGGAATCCGCGACGTCGGGCAGAAGATGTCGGTCATAGGGATACCCAACCGGCGTCCTGAGGGCCCCTGCAAGAACACGCGCATCGATATGCCGGAACTCGTCCGCGCGGTGGAGTTCTACGTCGGTCCGCCAAAAATACAGAATAAATTTACCTAGGCAGTCAACGCGAATTCCCTGCGATATATCCTGAGAGCAGCCAGGAAGATGGAGAGGAGCACCGGGCCCACGATGAGGCCGACCGGCCCTAGGAGCTTGACCGCTCCGATGAGCGTCACGAATAGGAGCAGCGGGTGCATGTTGAGAGAGCCGCGGAAGACGATTGGCCGGATGAAGTTGTCGATCGTCGAGATGATGCCGACCCCGAAGATGAAGAACAGTATCGCCCCCTTGATGTTCCCCGCCGTGAAAAGAACCACGGTAGCCGTGATGTAGCACGACGCCGCGCCTATCACCGGTATCACCGAGAGGACGATGGCGATGAGCCCCCAGCTATAAGGCTGGCCGAAACCGGCAAGCCAAAAACCGAGCCCCAAAAGCGCGCCCTGTATGACCGCTGTGACGAGCGCCGCAACGATCGACGAAGTTATCGCCACCCGGACATCGCGCGCCAGTTCGCGCCTGTGCTCAGCCGACAGAGGCGTCGTCTCCATGACCCAATCGTAGAGATTGCTCCCCTCGGCCAGAAAGACCACAAGGAAGATGAGCGTGAGCAGGAAATTGGCCGTAACCGAGACCGTGGTCGTGATGACCCTCGGCGAAAATTCATAGAATTTCTTTGCGGCCTCCGTCACGCCGGAGAGGAGCGTCGTCTGAAGGTCCTCTATCGAAGGGGCCGAACCGGCCACGCGTTCGATCCAAGCCTGAACCGCGGCCAGGACGGGTTCTATCGAATCGGCGAACGAACCGTGGCCGGCCTGCGTGGCAAGCTCCTGGAGGAAGTGGCTCATCTGGCTCACGGCCACGCTGACCAACACGGCGAGAGGAATGAGGACACAGACGGCGACAACGACGGTTGTGGCCACAGCCGCCAGATAGCGCGGCAGCCGGCACTTCTCCAGCATCAGCTTCTGCAGGGGAAAGAACATGACCGCGAGCGTGAAGGCCAGGAACGCGGCCGTGGCGAACGGCCATGTGATCCTCACAAAGAGGATCGTGAGGACAGCGAAGAGGACCAGGAACGCGATTCGCATCGATGAGGGCTTCATGCCGTAGATAATTATACGATTATCCGCCCAGACGCAACAGTTTACAAAACGACCTCTGCCAACGCGTTGCGTCATAACAATGTGATCTATCTGTTGATTTACGTTTTATGAGTTGTTAACAATTCTCCCCCATGAAGAAAATATCGATCAGCCTTTTCCTCCTGCTTCTTTTCCTCGCTCCCGCCTGCGGGATGAAGAAGATGGCGACGAAGGTCGTGGGCCGCGTCGCCACCGACGGCATGGTCGCCGTCGAGGGTGAGGAGGACGTGGACTTCGCGCGCGAATCCGCGCCTGCCCTCATCAAGACGATCGAAGTCCTCCGGCACGGCGACACCCATGACAGAAACTCGCTCGTCCTCCTCTCCCAGTCCTACGGGCAGTACGCCTTCGGCTTCCTCGAGGAGGACATGCTGAGGTTCCGGGGCGACGCGGCAAAATACGACGCGGCGAGAAACCGCGCCGATCTCTTCTACCGGCGCGGCACGGAATACGGGATAGCCGCCCTCACTTCGTGCGGCGGGATGCGCGAGGCCTTCAAGTCGCCGTTCCCGGAATTCAAGAGCGCCCTCTCGAAGCTGGGAAAGGGATGCGCGCCCGCCCTCTTCTGGACGGCATTCAACTGGGCCTCGTCGCTCAATCTCCACCTGGACGACCCTTCGGCTATCGTCGACCTCCCGCGCATACAGGCTATCGTGGATCGGCTGATCGAGCTCAAGCCGGAATTCTACTTCGGCTCCGGGCACGCGCTGAAGGGCGTGATCTCGGCGATGCGCCCCAAGATGCTCGGCGGCGACCCCGCACTTGCTGATCGCGAATTCAAGGAGGCGATGCGCATCGCGCCAGCCTATCTCATGACCCAAGTCCTCTACGCTCAATATTACACGAGGCAGGCGCAGGACGTGGCGCTCTTCAGGGAGACGCTCAAGGGAGTCTCAGAATCCGACGCCTCGGCTCTCCCCGCTGGCAGGCTTGCAAACGAGCTCGCCAAGCGCAGGGCGAAGCTCCTGCTGGCCGCAGAAAAAAATCTGTTCTGATCAAATTAAAAAAGGAGATATCGACATGAAGCGCATCATCTTTTCCATGGCACTGGCGGCATTGATGGCGGTCGGGGCTGCAGCTCATGCAGCGACGGAGATAAAGCTCGCTATCCTGGCGCCGGAGGGATCGACCTGGCACAAGGTGATGTCTGCCTGGGACAAGGAGCTGCAGGAGAAGACCGCCGGCCGCGTGAAGCTAAAGATCTACGCGGGCGGCGTGCTCGGCGACGAGCAGGACGTGATAAGGAAGATGCGCATCAGCCAGGTGCACGCCGCTGGTTTCACCGGGCTGGGGCTCGGCATAGTGAATCCGGCCGTCAGGGTGCTCGAACTCCCGATGCTCGTCTCGAACTACGCCGAGGCCGACGCGCTGACTAAAAAAATTCAGCCGAAGCTGGAGAAGGGCTTTGAGGACAAAGGGTTCGTCCTGCTCGGCTGGGCCGAGACCGGCTTCGTGAATCTCTTTTCAAACAAGCCGATCGCATCGCTCAAGGACATGAACGGGATGAAGATGTGGGCGTGGGAGGGCGATCCGCTGGTCGCGGCCATGTACAAGGCCTTCAAAATAGTCCCGATACCGCTGCCGATCACCGACGTCCTGACGTCGCTGCAGACGAAGATGATAGACGCCGTCTATGCGCCGCCGCTCGGGGCGATCGCGCTGCAATGGTTCACGAACACAAAATACATGAGCGATTTGAAGCTCGCCGACTCGACCGGCGGGATACTCATCACGAAGACAGCGCTCTCCGGTCTTTCGCCTGCCGACCAGCAGGCGCTCAAAGAGACCGGGCGCAAATACGCCGCGGAACTCGTGAAGCAGACGCGCGCGGAGAACGAGAAGTCGTACGCGACGCTGGCAAAGGCTGGCGTGAAGACGATCGCCATTTCGCCAGAAGAGGCGGCCCATATCCGGACGACCTCCAGGGAGGTGTGGACCGGCCTCGTGGGCAAGCTCTATTCCAAGGAACTCCTGGACGAAGCGATCGCCGCAGCTGGGAAATAGAAGGGGGAACTTGAAGCGTCTCATCAACTTCTTCGTCTTCGTCGATCGGGCGTTTGCCGCGACGGTCGATTTCATGCTCATCGTCATGCTCCTGTCGATGGTGGGGCTCATCGCATCGCAGGTCCTCCTGCGGAATTTATTCGGCGGCGGCATCCAGTGGGCCGACGTCGCGGCGAGGCACATGGTGCTCTGGGTGGCGCTCCTGGGCGCGATGCTCGCTACGCGCAGCCGCCAGCATGTGGCCATCGACGTCCTCACCCGTTTCATCCCCCGCACGCCGCGAAACGTCATCAGGATAGTCATCGACGCGTTCGCTTCCGTCGTGGCGTTTCTGCTCGCGCGCACGGCGCTCTACTTCGTGCTCGGCGAGAGGGCCATGGGCGGCACCCTGTTCGCCAATGTCCCCGCCTGGGCAGTCGAGACGATCATCCCGTTCGGATTCGCGATGATCTCGCTTGAATACGCCATCGGCATCGGCTTGGACATCTGGCGAATCGCGCAGGGTGATGCCGGGCACGTGGCCGGAAGGGGGCGAGCGTGACCCCGGTCTATCTGGCAGCCATCGGCGCCTGCGCCGCCTGCGGCGCGCCCCTCTTCGTCGTCTTCGGCGCGCTCGCGATGCTCCTCTTCAGCACGAACGGCATCGACACGCAGGCGGTCATCATCGAGATGTTCCGCATGGCCTCGGCGCCGACGCTCGTGGCGATCCCGCTCTTCACCTTCGCCGGATTTCTGCTGGCCGAGTCAAAATCTCCCCAGCGAATGGTCAATCTCTATCGCTCGCTCTTCGGATGGATGCCTGGCGGGCTCGCCATCGGCGCCTTCGTCGTCTGCGCCTTCTTCACGTCGTTCAACGGCGCATCCGGAGTAACGATCATCGCGCTGGGCGGCCTGCTCTATCCGCTGCTCCTGCACGAGGGATATTCGGACCGCTTCTCGCTGGGGCTCCTTACCACGGGCGGAAGCCTGGGGCTCCTCTTTCCGCCGAGCCTGCCTCTCATCCTCTATGCGCTCGTCGCGCAGGTGAACGTCGACGCCCTCTTTCTCGCCGGCATCGTGCCCGGCACCTTCCTGATCGTCCTGCTCTCGCTCTTCAGCATCCGGGCGGGAAAGCGCTTCAAGGTGAAGAGGCAGAAGTTCGATGTGGGGCAGGTGTGGCCCGCGCTTCGCGACGCGGGATGGATCCTGCCGCTGCCTGTCCTCATCCTCGTCGGCATCTACGGCGGTTTCTTCGCCGCATCGGAGGCGGCGGCGGTGACGGTCGTGTATGTCCTCTTCGTCGAGCTCTTCATCTACCGCGACCTGCATTGGAGGAAGGACATCCCGCGCATCGCGGCGGAGTCGATGATACTCGTCGGCGGGGTCTTGATAATCCTGGGCTGCGCGCTCGGTTTTACGAACTACCTCGTGGACGAACAAGTGCCGATGAAGATCCTGGAGTTCATGCGCCACTTCATCACGAGCAAGTTCATGTTCCTTATCGCGCTCAACGTCTTCCTGCTGGCCGTCGGCTGCCTCATGGACATCTTCTCGGCTACCATCATCGTCGTCCCTCTCATCGTGCCTATCGCCAAGGAGTTCGGCGTCAACCCGATCCACCTCGGCATCATATTCCTCACGAACCTCGAGATCGGCTACATCCATCCGCCGCTCGGCATGAACCTTTTCCTCTCGAGCCTGAGGTTCAAAAAATCCATCATCGAGCTCAGCATATCGGTCCTGCCTTTCATCGCAGTGCTGCTCTTCGCGCTCGCCGTCATCACCTACGTCCCCGAGCTGTCCCTGTGGCTCGTAAATGTCTTTGGAAGGAATTGATAAATCAGCGAGGGCGCCCATGACACAAAATGGTAAAGAGCTCCTTGAAAAGATCGGGCTTCAGCAGAGGCGGATAACGGAACTTGAACTGGAGAATGCCAGGCACAAGGAGACAGAGGAGGAGCTGAAGGAAAGTTCGAACAGGTACAGGGAGAGGTACATAGCTCTGTTTGTGTCGAACCCCTACGGGGTACTCATAACCGACATCTTGTCGAAAATGATCTATTTCGCCAATCCGGCTATCTGCGCTATGCTGGGTTACACCGAAACGGAATTGATGAACATGGGCGTGACGGATATCCATCCAAAGGAATCGCTGGGGGTGGTGTACGAGGCATTCACGAAATTTATTTCTGGAGCTGAGGAACACTCGAGCAATCTGCCGTGCCTGACGAAGAACGGCAAGGTGATCTATGTGAACATCAGCGGCAGAATGATAACATTAGATAAGAGGCAATATGCCGCGAGATTCTTCAGGGACGTCACCGAGACAGAAGAAAGATTGTCGCTTTTCCAAAAAGCTGTGGATAACGCCACAGATGCAATCGGCATGTCTACGCCTGAGGGAAGGCAATACTATCAGAACGAGGCCTTCACCGAGTTGTTCGGGTTATCCGTTGACAAAGTGGATGGCACCGCAGGACCGCCGTCAACCGTGTATGCCGATGAGAAAGCGGGGCGCAAGGTTTTTGACACAATCATGCGAGGGGGGCGTTTTTCAGGCAAAGTGAAGATATTGGACAAAGAGAGGAACAAAAGGGATATCTTTCTGCGGGCGTATTCCATCAAGGATAAAGAAGGCAGAGTCGTCGGCCTTGTCGGCATACACACAGACCTCTCAAAACCAAAGAACTTGGAAAAGATAAGCAGGCTGCTGGAATCGGAATAAAAGTTCGGATTATTTCAGAATAAAATCGGTGAAGCAGTGGGGTTTGGAGCCGAGGCATTTGGCGAGGAGGCGCAGGTATCCGACGAGCCCCATGACCCTGACGAGTATCAGCGGGTGCGACAGGATGTGTTTCGTTGTGATGGTTCCGCAGATCATAGTTGTCCTCCCCTTCTACCCCTGTTCATATGCATAATCGATGCCAGACCGCCTTTCCCGACAGGCATATGAAATCCTTTTAAATTAACAATTTACACCGATGCCGGAACGGTAAAAACAGGCCCTTGCCTTGGGTTGGGTAATCCGGGGTCTGCGATGGGGGGTAGCGTCACCCGTACTTTACGGCAACGATTTCGAAGGTTCGGATGCCCTTGGGCGTCTTCACCTTCACCTCGTCGCCCGCCTCCCTGCCGATGAGGGCTCGGGCGATGGGGGAGTCGATGGAGATGAGACCAGAGGATATGTCGGACTCGTCGGAGCCGACGATGCGGTAGGTCAGGTGTTCATCGTTGTCCGTGTCGGAGAGAGTGACAGTCGCGCCGAAGACGACCTTGTCCGACTCGATCCTTGCGGGGTCGATCACGTGCGCCAGCGAGAGCTTGTGCTCGATCTCCCCTATCTGCTGGCTCACCTGGAGCTGGCGCTCCTTCGCGATGTCGTACTCGGCGTTTTCGCTCAAGTCGCCGTGGCCCCTCGCTTCCTCTATCGCCGCCACGATGCGCGGCCGCTCGACCTGCTTCAAATACTTGAGTTTCTCCGTCAGCGCCTTCTGGCCGTTCGGCGTCATCGGCACTCTCTGTGTCACCATGGTTCCCTTCCCTTCATCCATTTAAAAAACAATTCCCGCCTCGGGCCTTATGGCCAGGCGGGCTCTTTCAATCGGAAGAACGCGTAACACACGGATGGTCGATAAGTCAAGGAAGCCTCCGTTCGATTGATTCCCCTGGCCGATTGTGCTAACAATCCAGTTTCACAAGGGGGAGTTAAGGTGAAGAAGAGGGCCTTGATTGCAGCAGCAATAGCAGTCGCGGCGGTCGTCGTCGCGGCGGTCGCTGGCCCGCTCCTCATCCCCACATCCATCTACAGCAGGTGGCTCGAATCGAAGATCGCGCAGCCGAGGAACTTGCGCATCTCCGTGGAAAAGGTCGGCGTCCAGTTCCTCCCGTACCCGGGCTACACGATCCGTGGATTTAACCTCGTCTCGACTGATGCCCCCTTCCAGGGACTTTCCATCATATCCGCGAAGAAGATACGCGGCAGCCTCTCCCTCCTTGGACTCGTCCGCGGGAAGGCCATCGTCTCCATCAGAGCGACCGATGCGACGGTGGACATCCGCACGGCGGACGGCCGATCGAACCTCGACGCGCTCACGAGCAAGGCGCCGTCGGACGACGGCCTGGAGGTGCGCGCGATCGAACTCTCGAAGGCGCGCGTCAATTTCTGGGAGAGCGGCGTCGGCACCTTCTCCATCGGCAGCATAAGGCTCTCGGCCGGCAACATCTCGCAGAGCGGTGGATTTGGAGCCGACATCCGGATGGCCGGCAGGCTCTACGACACGGCGTCGGCCGCGACCGGAGGAAAACCTCAGCAGGCAGATATCACCATCTCCGGCCGCGTCACGCAGGACAGCAGAAGGAGGGAGATAGCCGCGCGCGCCTTGAGGTTCTCGCTGGCCGGCACGCAGATGACGACCGACTTTTCGATAAACTACGGCATCTCCCCCGCTTCGTTCGACATACACATCGCATCTCCCGACTTGAGTTCCGCCTCCCTCCTTCCGTTTGCCGGACAATCATCCGGCGCGCTCCTTCCCGGAGTTGAATGGCAGGGATCGGTCGCCGCAGACCTCTCCCTCAAGGGGACGCGCGACGCCTGCGAGATAATCGCGCAGATGGACGCGACCACCGCCATGCTTGCGGTCGGAGGTTTTTTCAAGAAGGGCGCGGGCCTGCCGCTCAAGGTCTCGCTGTCGCTCCTGGCGAGTCCAACGGAGCTGGCCGTCCGGGAAGGGAATCTCTCCCTCGGCCAGCAGAATTTCGGCATAAAAGGGAACATCATGCGCAACGAGGTCCTCACGGCCCATCTCGCGGTCAGCGCTTCGGGCCTCGCCGACACATCGCTCAAGTTCTTCTTTCCGAGGCTCGCGCTGGTGGAATCCTTCGAGGGCCTCGATCTCTCGGCGGACATCTCGGGCCCCCTTGTCTCCGCAATACCCATGAGCGCCAGCGGGAGCTTCAAGGCCGGCAAGGCAAAGATGCTGGGGATCGAGTTATCGGATGCCACCGGATCGTTCGAGCGGTCGGCTGCGCAGGGCAGCATCTCGTTCCCCGTTCTCAAGGCATCATTATATGGCGGCTCGATCTCAGGAAACGGCTCCGTCCTGGCAGGCGAGATGCCGGAGATAAGCTTCGACGGCGTGGCCGAACACATCGACGCAGCGGCCCTTCCTCCCATCAAGGGGCTCATTGCGGGCGAGGCATCGTTTGTCGTCCATGCCGCGAGCCGCGGGGCCGACGCTGCCTTCCTCGTGGAAAATTTGAAACTTTCGGGCTCGCTGGTCATCCCCAAGGGCACATGGTCCGGCGCAAAACAGCCCGCGCAGGTGTTCTCGGCCGACACATGGAAGTCGCTGGAAGAATCCACCGCCACCGCCCTCACGACGGCCGCCGAGGAAAAGCTTGCGGCCAGCGCAGGCACTATCGAAAGTTTCAATGCCGCATTCGAATCGGCGGAAGGGATTCTCAAGGCGACCTCCGTCTCATGGAGCCACGACAACTACGAGGCGAAGACCGAGGCGACAGTTGATCGCGCACTTGCGGTCAAAGGCGAAGGAGAGATCTCAATCGCAAAGGCAATGGCATTTCAACTCGTCCCTCCAGCGGCGCAGAGGCTCCTCCTCAATGACAGCGGCAAGCTCGTGATCCCGGTGACGCTCGGCGGCAAACTGCCGGAGATAGAGATGCGCGCCGATCGGGAAAAGCTCGCGGCGAGAATCAAGGAGAAGGCGACAGGCATCCCGGCAGGCAAGCAGGCGATTCAGCAGGCAAAGCCGGAAGAACCTGCAAAACCGGAAGCAGCCAGCCTCGCACCCCAAGCCCCGGCGAAGCAGAAGAAACCGAAGGCGCCTGCGGCCCCTCAGGAAAAAAAGTCAGGGAAACCGGTCCTCACTCCGAAGCAAAGCGACGAGGATGTGCTGAAGGTCATCATAGGAAGATAGGGGGTCATGTTGACAGAACTCAAATCCCTGCTGGCAGCGCTCGGTCTTGCCGCATCGATTCTGCTCCTTGCGTCTTTCCCTCGCACGGTTCAGGCCGCCGACGCGGAAAAACCCGCAGCCGAAGCGCAGCAGCCCCTCCCAAAAGTCTCCATAGAGGTCAACATCCCCGCGACGGAGATCACCGTGTTTGAAAACTGCGTCCCGCTCTATAGAAAGCCCATCGCCATAGGACAGGGCATCCATCCGACGCCGGAGCAGGAGTCCTACATCCGGCGGATCGAGTGGAACCCGTGGTGGTACCCCCCGCCCGATGCGGAGTGGGCGAAGGATGAAAAGCCGACACCTCCAGGACCAGGAAATCCGCTGGGGCTCGTCAAGATGCCTCTGTCCAAGGCGATCCTCTTCCACGGGACGAACAAAGCCAGCAGCATCGGGCGCCCTGCGTCGCACGGATGCATGCGCATGTTCAACGAAGACGCGACCGAGATCGCATGGTATCTGCAGGGCCTCTTCTCGGAGAAGAAGGACCAGTTCTTCAGGGAACTCTACCGGAAGAACAAGCGCACCACATATGTCGTCTCCCTTGATAACCCGGTGCCGGTCAAGCTGATCTACAAGCCGGTGGTGGCGAGAAACGGATCGCTCCTATTCTATCCTGATTACTACCACAAGCTTTCGAAGCGGAGAAAAGCGGCCGTCATGGAAGAGATATTGAGACAGGGCATCGAAGCCCAGATGATAGACGACGCGAAGGTCGATGAGCTGGTGGCGCACTGGCCCAAGGGCAGCACCGAGGTGCCGATCAAGGACCTGCTCACCGCCCCGCTGCCAAATAAATTCTCCTGGGTGCCGGAATGCCAATGAGGACGACATGTCCAAAATAAGATGCGCGTGCATGGCTTTGATCGCCGCGGCGGTGTTCGCTGCGGCAGGCGACTGTGCGGCAGGCGGGATGGACCTCATGCTCCGCTCGATCTTGAGGAACGCGGCCTCCGGCACGCCGCCTTCCAAGGCCATGGTGGTGAGAGGTGAAGAGGCCCTCGTGCCGTGCCTGATAGAAACGCGCGACGCGGCGGCGACAGTCGCCGCGGTGAAGGCAGCAGGCGGGCAAGCCAGGGCTGTGACGGAAAGCATCGTCTCAGCTTATCTCCCTGCCAAATCCGCAGAGGAGATAACAAGCCGCAGCGAGGTGCGCTTTGCGGAGGCCGCCCTCCCGCTCAGCCACAAGATGGACACGGCGCGCGCGGCGAGCGGCGTCGATGCGGTGCAGAGCGGCTCGGCGCTGGGCACCGCCTACAACGGCAAGAATGTCGTCTTTGGCGACGTCGACGACGCACTCGATTATGGCAACCCGGACTTCGCAGGGGAGGATGGATACACGCGCGTGCAGTACCTGCAGCAGGCGCTACTCGGAGGAACCTCGGAGTGCACGAAGAAAACGATCGCCGACGGCAGCTGCGGCATAGAGGATGGAGGCCAGGGCACATACCACGGCACGCACGTCACGGGCATCGGCTCCGGCTCCAACTCCACCTACACCGGAGTGGCGCCACAGGCCGACATCATGTTCATCTTCATCGATCCCTCCGACCCCGATACGACCTCTGGTTCATTTGCAACCACGGTGCTCGACGGCGCCTCGAAGATATTTGAAAAGGCCGACGCCATCGACAAGGCCGCGGTCGTCAACTTGAGCCTCGGCACATCTGTCGGCGCGCACGACGGGACGTCGTTGCTCGAACAGGGGCTCTCGCAGCTGACGGGGGCCAAGTCGGGCAGGATCATCGTCAACGCCGCCGGCAACGAGCAGGCCATCATCCCGGCATTTTCCGCGGCCTTCCAGTCCAACATCGGCGGGATCCACGCGCCTGTTTCCGTCGCCGCTGTGGCCGGGACAAGCACGGGATACAGGCTCGCGATCCTCAACGGCTCCGGCGTTTCGTCGACCTACTCGGGCGGCACGCTCATCGACCTCTGGCTGGATGCGGGGCAGAAGGATGCCTGCTCGATCGCCGTCTACTCATATACAAACGGGCGCTCGACGCCGGATTTCACATTCCCCGGGCTCGCGTCGACCGGCGACGCGGTGCTCTCCACGGGCGACATACCGTTTGCGACATCCACGTCGACGGCCCAGACCACGACCGCCGGCTCTGTCACCGCCTCCGTCGAGATCGACAGCTCCGACGCCAGGAACTCGAAGCCCCATGCTGCCATAACGATTGCCAAGGCCAGCGGCGCCTCGTCGTCGGTCCTCGAAGGCGCATGGTTCGACATCGTCGTCCGCTCCTCGGGCGCGGCCGCATGCAGCGGCCACATGTGGCTCTACTACGACTATCCGCCATACCATGATTTCCTGAAGGGACTGACCGGCGGCACATACGATGTCGCCGCAGGCGCCAAGGGAGCAGGCTACTCGCTCGCAGATGGAGACAGCTTCTACACCACGACGATCCCGGCCACCGCGACCGGCGTCATCGCTGCGGGGAGCTGGATGCCGCCCAAACCCATCGGAGCCTCATCGAGCCAGTGGACCGGCGACAACGGCACTACCTACGACCAGTCGAATCTCTCGGCGCCGGGCGGAACCGGATCCACGACGGGCGATCTTTCCGATTTCTCGAGCCTGGGGCCGACAGCCGACGGCAGGACGAAGCCGGATGTCGTGGCGCCGGGCGAGCCGATAATATCCACCAAGGCGCGCGACACCGCCATGTCCTCCTCGATCACAGTGGGCGGCGATCATATCAAGGAGGCCGGCACGTCGATGTCTTCCCCGCACCTGGCGGGGATAGTGGCGCTCCTGCTCGAACGCAACAACACGCTCGGAGTGACGGGTGTGAGGACGGCGCTCGTCCAGGGTGCGCACACCAGCGGAATGACCTCCAGGACCACCGACCCCGCAAACAGCTATGGGGCAGGCAAGGTCGACGCTGCCTCCGTGCTCGCGAGCGTATCGGTCGACACATCCGCATACCACGGAACCGGCGATCTCGAATCGCCCAGCGGCGGCAGCAGCTGCCGCCTTGCTGCGCTCCACATCCCCTGCTCTGCCGCCGCCGCTTCGCTCGCAATCGCTCTCATCCCTCTCCTATTGGCCCGCTCACGAAAGAAATTTTTGCGTTGAAGCGGTTTTTTCGTTGCAGAGCCCGGCACAAATAGGTAGCTGTTTTTTATGTTGAGCCGATGCCAACATAGCGGGGCCAGCAGCCAACCAACTCCCGCGGAAGGAGGGTCTGATGTCGGATTGCGAGCTATACCTGTATCACACGACTCCCGCATCGAGCGGAGTCCAGGAAGCACAGAAGTGCGCTGAAAAGTTGTCGCAGAATGGAAAGAGTTATGGAGTAGACTGCAGCCGCGAAGAACAGTTCGATAAGAAAGGAAAGCCAACGGGCATCACGGAATTCTGCTGGGTAGTCGACAACAGCTCCATCGTAAACAGCACACCCAAAGAGGCGAAGCGTTGGAACTTTTTAAACTTCTTTGCTAATCTGCGCCCAATCAGTTTTCATGGTCGGTAAGAAATCACTCAAATGAATCCACGCGAAAGATTTCTCGCCGCATGTTCCTGCCAGACCGGCGATCGGCCGCCGGTCTGGCTCATGCGGCAGGCAGGACGCTATCTCCCTGAGTATTGCGAGATAAGGGAGAAGTATTCGTTCGTCGAGATGTGCCGGAGCCCCGGCCTCGCAGTGGAGATCTCGCTCCAGCCGTGGCGACGCTTCCGCATGGACGCGGTCATCTTTTTCTCCGACATCCTCATCCCCGCGCAGGCAATGGGGATGCGACTGGATTTCGAGGAGGGGAAGGGCCCGGTCCTCGACAGGAAGATAACATCCGCGTCGGACATCGATTCGCTCTCTTCGCCGCACATCAGAAGGACGCTCAGCTTCTCGCTCGAGACGATCGCGGCGCTCAAAGCTGAAGTGGGCGATGAAGCGGCCATCCTCGGCTTCGTCGGCGCGCCGTGGACGATCGCGTGCTACATGATCGAGGGCGGGAGCGGCGATTTTTCGTCCGCGGTCTCGATGGCCCAAGCTAACAGGAAGCTCCTCAATCATCTCCTCGACCGGATAACCGGCACGATCACGGAATACGCCGTGGAGCAAGTGCGCGCCGGCGCCGACTGCGTCCAGATATTCGACACGTGGGCAGGCATCCTGGATGCCGAACTCTATATGGAGCTGGCGGTTCCTAGAATCAGGGGAATATGCGAAGCGGTTAGCAAAGCGGGCGGAGTGCCGATCCTCTTCATCAAGGACAGCGAAAAGCTCCTCGACGCAATGAATGAGTCCGGCGCGCAGGTCTTGAGCGTGGGACCACGCACGGACCTCACCAAAGCGTGGCAGATCTTCGGCAAAGAAAAGGCGACTCAAGGGAACCTCGACCCAGAGATCCTCTTGGGCTCGCCAGCATCCGTCGTCGCAGCGACGCTCAAATTACTGGAAACGGTGAAGGACCGCCCGGGACACATCGTGAATCTGGGCCACGGCGTCCAGCAGAAGACAAAACCCGAGTGCGTGAAGGCGATGGTGGATACGGTGAAGGCCTCAAACTCGTAAAGCGGTCGCAAGGTGCAATTTTTCTTCAGGGGGACCTCATCCCCGGAACCGCGCCGGCTCCCTAAAATCTTGTACCACAATCTCTGAAGCCACTTTTGGGGTTTTTGTTTTGCCAGATGGATGAGGCAAAAGTGCCGCAGGCTGTGGCACAATTGAGGGTCCGAACCGGATAGAATAGATAGGTAACACTTTGATCCGGGGACATGGGTGACACTATTCAGGGAAGAGGCGTTGCACTGCCGCGCCCAGCGGCGTAAAATTGCTCAATTTTTGAGGGGCCGAGGGTGCGATGTTCAGGTGAACAACTGATAACGTGAGGTCATAAAAATGAAAACCATCACGAAAATAGCCTTATTGTTCCTCGTTGCTCTGGGCTGCATCAGACCCGCGATCGCTGAAGACATCAAGCTGACGAAGATCGGCGATATGTACAATGTGCCCATGAGGATCAACGACGCCCGGACGATGAATTTTTTGCTCGACACCGGGGCCGTCGATGTCGGTTTCACCGACGATGTTGTTGACGGACTGCTCAAAGCGGGTGTCTTGCAAGAGGGCGATTTCAAAGGGTCAGAGACATTCAAAATGGTGGACGGCTCATCGATCAAGTGCCGCAAGATCAACCTGCGCAAGGTGCACATCGGCAACCGCGAGGTAAAAGACGTCGCGGCGAGTTCATGCCCCGGGAAGGATTCCCTCGTGGTGGGCCAGAGCCTGCTCAAGAAGCTGGAGTTGTTGACGATAGATTACGGCAGGCAGGCGTTGGTGGTGAAGGGCGGCGGCGAGGTTGTCGCTGAAACACCGACCTACACCAAAAAAGATATCGCATACTACGAGGAAGCAGGATCGCAAAAAGATGCTGTTGCACTCTACAACCTTGCCTTGGCGTATTACCAGGGCAGCGGCGTGCCGAAAGACATGAAGAAAGCTGTGGAATTGCTTCAACGAGCGGCCGACTTGAACTATTCGATGGCACAAGCGTATCTTGGGATGATGTATGCGAATGGCGAGGGTGTTCCTCAAGATTACGCCAAGGCTGTGGAGTGGTACAGGAAGTCGGCCGAGCAGGGGAACGCCTTTGGACAGGCCAGCCTCGGGGTGATGTACGCGAAAGGCCATGGTGTTCCTCAAGATTACGCCAAGGCCATGGAGCTGTTTAGGAAGTCGGCGGATCAGGGGAACGCCGATGGACAGTCCAACCTCGGGGTGCTGTACGCGAAGGGCGATGGCGTTCCTCAAGATTACGCCAAGGCCGCGGAGCTGTTCAAGAAGTCGGCGGAGCAGGGGAACGCCGGGGGACAGTACAGGCTCGGTTGGATGTACGCGGAGGGACATGGCGTTCCTCAAAATTACGCCAAGGCTGCGGAGTTGTATAGGAAGTCGGCGGAGCAGGGGAACTCCGAGGGACAGTACGGCCTCAGGGTGCTGTACGCGGAGGGACATGGCGGTCCAAAGAATTTAGCAAAGGCTGCTTCATCAAATGTGCAGGCTAAAAATCAATGGCGACCTTTGTTTTCAACAGCACCAAGCGAAGAAGAGATAGTTAATAAGAAAGGAGAGGTCATTATAAGACAGGTTACACCAAGCTTTCCTGCTGCCAAGGCGGGCATTCGAGCTGGAGATGTTCTTGTGTCAATCGGCGAAAAGCCAGTTGACTCAATTATGGGTGCTATTAGCTTATTGGATGGAGATGCTAAAAAGGCATCCGTCGTGATAAAGAGAAATGGAGTATCGTCCAGAAAAAATGTTATTCTGAATCCTCAACCACCGAAATTTGGAATTTCATTCATCAATGGGGAGGTCAGCGTTGCGGACTCAGATACACACATGCAAACGGGGTGCGAACTACTTTTTGAAAATACTAGTTTGGTAGCGTCAATTGCGGAATCCGATTCATTTTACCAAGTATGGTTGTACATTAAAAACATAGGAAAGAAGACGATCATCGCCCCATATAATGTAATGCTACAAGACGGTGCGTCGACAATGCTGAGAATGATGACTCCGCAAGAGTTAATATATGCGATGTATGGCAATTTGAACAACGTCTATATTCCACCACCTCCTCCGACAGCGTCTATCCCTACCAGTTACAATGTTTCATCGACAAGCCTTACGACAGGCGGGATTACGAGAAGGGATAGCACCGTTACACCCTCGAATAGCGGGGTAAATAATCTTCAACATAATTTGTATAATCTAGGTGTTGCGATAGGAATGAGGCGTGCGGCAAAAACAATGGCTAGAAAAAAGAACGACGAAGTTTGGCTTAACAACAATTACTTGCGAAGAACAGAAATACCCCCGGGCGCGGCATATAAAGGGGCATTATTTTTTGCCAAATCATCCAACAACCCACAAGCAATTACTCTTACAACGTATCCAGACGACAAACTTAGTGGAACATGCCACTTTAAAAGTCGTCAGGGAGAAACTAAGAGCAAAAAACGGAGCAAGTAGGGTCATATGGAGAAAATCGGAGAAGCGCTATTAAAAATAGTAGTCTGCGTATTCTTAATGCTCGCCTTGGCGTTCGTTTCTCGTATTGTATGGTTGATTGCCAAAACCGACGCCCGAAAAGAAAAAGGCGATGGGGTGTTGAAAAAAGATGTTCTCCTGACGTTTATACGAATCATTCTTGTCAGCCTTCCAATAATTTATTTAGGGCTTCATGCTCTGATTGCCTACAATATAGAAGTCGAGTCGCTTCTAGGGGCGCTAATCATGGTAGCTTCAATGATGTCGATTTGGATTATCAACCATCACTGGCATCAAGTAAAAAAAATTATCGGTGTTACTATTATGAACGATTGGCTTAACAGAAAGACAGGGGATGCAACTTGTAGTAAGGTGTTTGTTCGTCAAGTTAGAGCAATAAACAATTGGATTGTGTACAAAATTCCAACCAAGTGTTTAATGTCAAAGAAAATGCTATTCCAACGTGGCATGAAAGAAATGGATATGGGGCAGTTAGAAGAGAGCTGCACAATCTTCAAAAGATTGATCACAGCTGAAAATCCTCACAAAACAGACGCACACTGGAATTTAGCCGTCTGCCTGCTAAAGCAAGAATGCTTCGGACGTTCCGCTGAACAATATCGTTTGTTCTGCTCTAGGGTGCCACGTAAGGCTACTACCGAGCTTCTTGAATTCATAAAGGTTCTTGAAACGGCTACCGAACTACCCCAAGAGGAAGGGAATTTATTGGTTCTGAATCATAAAGAGCTAATTAAAGAACAAACGTTCCTCTTGAAGCTAGGAAATAAACAGGTAGACAGAAAGACGTTTCTGGATAGAGTTCAAACAACACTAGAGACCTTTGCAGAACAAGAAGAAACCTTCGCCGAAATAAGAAAATCGTTTGCCAGCAAGATCCCCCTTCGTGTTTACTCAATTCCACAGCTGGAGAATTTGGATCCTATAGACACATTTACTTTCTGTGATGTATTTATTCAGCATGGGGTAGCAACCGCGCTTGTACTGATGGAATGTTGTGATAAAAAGCTACAGCGCATCAAGTTACCACCGTATCAGCATACATTTACAGGGGAAGCAGAAATGTCAAAGCGATGCCCCGCCAATTGGCATTTTGTCGCTTCTGTGCTGGACGCGATTATTTATGATCTTGCAAATCAATTTGCTTCACAAAAGACGGGACTCGATCAATCCACCCTGGAGACCATTAAGGAAAGAATGATAAAGGAATTTGTCTATGATGGATTTTCAATTGGCCTGGAATCATTCGACTGCTAGGACGTGTTGACAATTATCGGAGCCATATTGTCCACGCAGCCACATAAAGAAAAGTGGTCAAATCTGGACATTGGACAGTCGGTTTCTTTATTTGGCCAAGGAGCGAAAAACGAGGATGTGTTAAGGGATGGTCGTAGGTGCTAAAAGCGCGTTTACGAGACGAGCGTATGACGAAGACAAAAATCGTTGTGGTTTAAAACTTGAAGGCTGACAGCGGACGCCATTCAAGTTTTTGTAAACCACAACGATTTTTGACGAGGAATAGCGAGCGAAGTGCGCCCTGCACCTACGACCATCACTTAACACATCCTCGTTTTTCGCCACGCTATTTGTTGACCCGCATATCATCGGGCAAATCTGGAGGGCGAATAGAATGAACAAGAGAATGAAGCTGTCTGCCGTCTTGGTTGCGCTGGCGATGATGGCCTGCGCGCATGGCTGCACCAGACAGAAGCAGAAGGAGGCGAAGATGAGCGATGCGATCGGCGTCATCATGAACCGCAAGAGCGTGCGCAATTTCACGGGAGAGGGAGTCGGCAGAGAGGCGCTGGATCAGCTCTTGCGCGCGGGCATGGCGGCACCCACCGCGGTGAATCGGCAGCCCTGGTCGTTCGTGGTGGTCACGGATCGGCAGACGCTGAATGCGCTGAACGATGGGCTGCCCCATGCCCAGATGCTGGACAAGGCGGGCGCGGCGATCGTGGTTTGCGCGCACCCCGCCCGGGCCTTTCAGGAGAGCCTCGAATACGCCATCATCGACACGAGCAACGCCAGCGAGAACATCCTGCTTGCCGCCGAGGCGCTGGGGCTGGGCGCTTTATGGACCGTGGTCTATCCAGACAAGGCCCGCATGGAGTTCGTGCGCAAGGCGCTTCAGATTCCCGACGAGGCGATTCCGCTGAACGTGATCCCGATCGGCCACCCCACGGGCGCGGACATGCCCAAGGACAAATATAAGGCGGAGAACATCCACTGGGAAAAGTGGTAAGGCCATGTCCTGATGCAGAAACTGAACTACCCGTCGCGGAGCCCTTCGACGGAGTTCAGGGCACGGCAAAAAGGCACAGTCCGTTTCGTCTGATGATGTTCTGTAGATTTTAGTAGACAAGGCCCTCCTTTGGGCTTAGCATCTTCACATACCACCCCTGTCGCTTCGGCGCGGGGCGCGAGGCCGCGAAAGCGGCCTTTGCTTTATGAGCCCTACCCCAAAAACCAGTGTCTATATCGACGGTTTCAATCTGTATTTCGGAGCGTTGAAGAAAACGCCCTTCCGCTGGCTCAATATCGCGACGATGTGCCGCTTATTACTTCCCAAAAATGACATCTGCGAAATCAAGTATTTTACAGCCCTTGTCACACCCCGCGCAGGAGATGAACAACAACCGATGCGCCAACAGACGTATCTGCGGGCACTGAAAACGCTTCCAAATCTTTCTATCGTTTTGGGACATTTTCTCACCCATGAGGTGAATATGCCGCTGGCCGCCAGTAAAGGGCCAAAATTCGAATACGTGCGCGTCATCAAGACGGAAGAAAAGGGCTCCGATGTAAATCTGGCCGTGCATCTGCTCAACGATGGCTACCAAAACAAATACGACATGGCGGTCGTGGTGTCGAACGATTCTGACCTCGTCGAGGCTATACGGATTGTAACAAAGCAGCTCCACAAGGGCGTTGGCGTCTTGAATCCCCATAAAAACCCGAGTCGCACGCTTCTCGCTCACGCGACATTCTTCAAGACCATTCGCAAAGGTGTCTTGCGTGTATCCCAATTTGAGCCAGCGCTGGAAGACACCAACGGCAGGTTCCATAAACCGGAGTCATGGTAAGCGCGGAACCATTGGTGACCAGTGGTCCAATATGGCGGAAGGATTCATCAAAACAAAGATAGACGGCACAGCCGTCGAGATCGGCGATGAGCTGATTGCGAAATATGACCGTCCGCTGCCGCGCTATACTAGTTACCCCCCGGCGCCGGCATGGGGCGAGTTCTCGGCTGAAACTGAGGCCCATGCGCTTTGCTCGGCGGCTTCGGCTCCCGTCTCGCTCTACATCCATATCCCATTCTGCGATGCCAAGTGCGCATTCTGCGGCTGCCATTCGGTCGCCACGCCTGACCGCGAAATAGCAGAGAGGTACGTGGCCGCGTGTGTGGCAGAGATGGCCATCGTCTCAACGCACGCCGGAAAAAAGATGGGGGTCGGCCAGATACATTTTGGCGGTGGGACGCCGACCTCCATCGGCATCGAGAGTCTCGGACGAATTATCGAATCTGCTAGAAATAATTTCAGCATCGATGCCGAAGCCGAGATCGGGATCGAGATCGATCCCCGAACGGTGTCTGTGAAGGATATCGAAACACTCGCCTCCTTTGGATTCAACCGAGCCAGCTTTGGAGTTCAGGATTTCGATGCGGATGTGGGGCGGGCTATAGGCAGGAGCGCCGACCCTGGGCACGCGGGGGAACTCACCCGTGCGGCGCGCGCCTCCGGGATGGGCGGCATCAATTTCGATCTCATCTACGGCCTGCCCGCACAAAATCCCGAAAGCTGGAGGAGGACGCTCGCCCGGACCATGGAGTTCTCACCGGACAGAATCGCCCTCTTCAACTTCGCGTATCTCCCCAGCCTCCTCCCCCATCAAAAGGGCCTGGACGAGAATCTCCTCCCGTCGCCACGGACGAAGGTCGAGCTCTTCGCGGCGGCGATCGAGATATTTCAGGACGCTGGATTTGAATTCATCGGCCTCGACCACTTCGCCCGCGCAGGCGACGCCCTCGCAAAGGCGCACCACAGCGGAAACCTCACGAGGAATTTTCAGGGATACTCGGCGGGCGCTGAGACTTCGCTCGTCGGACTCGGCGCGACGGCGATAAGCGAGATCGACGATATCTACGGCCAGAACGAAGTGAAGCTCGTCAGCTATCTGGATAAGATCGAATCGGGCAATCTCGCCACGGCGCGCGGCATGGTCCTCTCCAAAGATGATGAGATGAGGCGATGGGCGATCAGGAAGATCATGTGCAGCCAGCGTCTCTCCAAGCCGGAGTTCGCGCAAAAGTGGGGCAAAAATTTCGACGCCGCGTTTCCGGAAGCGGCGGCCCGCCTTAAAGCCATCGAAGATGACGGAATTGTCCGAAATACGCCCGACGCCGTCGAGGTGACGCCGCTCGGCAGGATCTTCGTCCGAGCAGTCGCCGCAACCTTCGATGCCACGCTGGACCAGAGATCAAAACACTATTCGCGCGGGATCTGATCAACCCGCGCAGCAATTTGCAGCCAAACGCCCCGCCCGCTCGCTTCTCCATCGCCAGATGTAATACACCGGGAAACCTGTCAGGACTATCGCGAGGCCCGGCCACGTGTACGCGGGCTTGTAGATCAGGAGGTCGATGCAGATGAGCGATGCCCCCACGATGTAGACGATCTGCAGCCAGGGATAGCCCCATGCCCTGTAGGGGCGCGGCATATCGGGCTTGGTCTTCCTGAGCCTCATGAGGCCGGCGATGGTGAGGATGTAGAAGACGAGTGTCGCGAAGATGACGTAGTCGAGCAGCTGGCTATAGCTGCCGGAGAGCGTCAGGAGGCACGACCACACGCCGCCGACTATCAGCGCGGTCGTGGGGACGTGTGTCCTGGGATTTATGCGGCCGACCGCCTTGAAGAAAAGTCCGTCCTGGGCCATGGCGTAGAACATGCGCGAGCCCATGAGAATGTTGCCATTGACGCACCCGAACGTGGATATGAGGATCGCCGCCACGATGGCCGTGAGTCCCGCGCTGCCGAGTATCGTCTGGGCGACCGCCGCTGCGACGCGGTCCTCGGATGCATACTGGATTCCGCGGGCCATGACGTCGGCGCCGGCCGGATCGCCGAAGAGGGGCAGGACGCTCATGTAGGCCACGTTCACTATCAGATAGAGCAGCGCCACGGAGCCCGTCCCGAACAGGAGCGCGAGCGGAAGATTTCTCTGCGGATTCCTCACCTCCGCGGCCGTGGCGCAGACGTACGCCCACGCGTCCATGGCGAAGAGCGACCCGACCATCGCGGCACCGATCGATGTTATCGCGCTCATCCCGAAACTCGTCCCGGCGAACAGGTTCGAGAAATTTGTGTGCATGATCTGTGGGTTTCTGCCGATCGTCAGCCCGGCGATGACCAGCATCACGACGGCCAGGCACTTGAGGACCGTGAAGAGGTTCTGCACGCGGGCGCCGTCCTTGACGCCGCGGCAGTTTATATATGTGAGCACGGCGACCACCATCATCGCCACGAGCTGCTGAGTCGACACCCCCACCGGCCCCACGGAGAAGACTATGTTCTTGGCCGAGACCGCCGGGATGAAGATGCCGAGGTACTTCGCGAAGGCAACCGATACCGCGGCCACGATCCCGGTGACGATCACCAGGAAGAACGTCCAGCCGAAGAGAAAGGCCGGCAGCTTTCCATACGCCTCGCGCAGATAGACGTACTGACCGCCCGCCTTGGGCATAGCGGCCGAGAGCTCCGCGTAGCTCAGGGCTCCGATGACGCTCAAGACGCCTGCGATGATCCAGACTAGGAAGAAGAGGCCGGGCGACCTGACGGTCCTCGCGATGTCGGCGGAGACGATGAATATGCCGGAGCCTATCACCGAGCCGACCACGAGCGCCGTCGT
>JAZDOG010000065.1:0-23312 GCA_043798915.1 Pseudomonadota bacterium
CTGCATAATATAGTGACGTTTCCCTCCCCTTTGTAAGGGGAGGGTCAGGGTGGGGTAGACCGCCGTTTCAATGCTGATCTACCTCCCCTATCCCCTCCTTACAAAGGAGGGGAAAATGCTTGCCGTAAATTGTCACTATAACCTGCAGGACTCAATAAGTGTCGTGTCCCCGGAATTACACTATTGCGACCCCTTCTGTCGGGAATTGCACTCATGTGGACAAGATTCGTAAATGGCAAGAGCATGATTACAGTTGGAACACATTATCTGTATTCCTTTTTTAGGCCATCCATTTTTTCCCAAGTCCTCATATTGCCGCCACCCGTAGTGGCCTGATTGTTTTCGTTCCTTTACACCTCCACCCATCGTGTGGTGAATTTCCAATGTTTCCTTCCGAGCCTCGCCACAACACTTACACTTGTTACCGTAATACTCGAACGCCCTTACTTGAAGTTCATCATGCTTAATTCTCCTGAATTGTTGCCTTTCTGTTACTTTGGTTGATCTTTTTAATAGAGCATGGCAGTTCCAACAAAGTTGTTCCAGACCCTCTCTCGAATTTTCACCGCGTATAATCTTTCGCAACAATTTATGTCCGCCATCCTTGTCGTGTTTCATGCGGCCAGTCTTATGATGTATCGTAAGAAATTCATGTCGAGTTTCGCCACACCGTTGGCACTTTCCACCCAGCACCTCACTTCCCTCAATGTGCGTTCTGCGGGTGAACTCTTGCTGACGTTTACGATCTGATTTAATGCAAAAAGTGCAACGTGCATCCCCGGTCGCCCTGGGGTGATTGAGACACCTTTCACATAAACCATCGCTTTTTGCTTTATTGAGCCTTCCCATGGCACTCTTCTTTGACTTTTCTCCACACTCTCTACAAAATCTTGAACCTTTAACAGGTTTGTTCCGTCCACATTTGCTACACAACCCGGTTTTCTTGAACTTAATAATCCGCTCCTTGTCGTACTTCTTTTCTTCTTCCCTGCACTTCTCACAGCAAGCGTAACCATCGACAGGTTTCGCAATCTTGCACTTCAGGCAAATGCCTTCTATCTTACTTGTTTCCCTTCGCTTCCTGTAGTAGTCGCTGATCGCCTCTAGACATTTCTTGCAGTAGATCTTTCCCTCGACTGCCCCACGTTGCTTACATTTGACACAAATCCCCTTCGTCCTAAATTCTGCGCGCCGTTTCTTCTGGTGTTCGGCAATAAACTTTAGACATGATTCACAATAGCGTTTTGCTGGCACACGCCGTTTATTTCTACAGCGCAGACATATTCCCTTTTTCCAATAGCGTTCCTGCCGCATTCTTTCATATTCTCTTTTTCTTGCTCCTTTGGCTGGTGCCATAATCACCTCCAATTCCGGGGACACGACACTTAATTCTTGAATTAAGTGTCGTGTCCCCGGAATTACGCCCGACCTTCTTTGCGATGAAGTGGAGAAACGAAGGACGGGAAATCGCCTATCAAAAATATCCAAGGGTCGAGTGAGCGTGAGAACCTTCCACCAAAAAGATGCCACATAATACCCTCTATGAGGCACCAATTGCACGAGGCTTTTCGGGGGTCAAGACAGCTTCCAAAACTGTCCCGAAAATAAAAAAACACTTGACAATATGTACGGTATACCGCACACTACGAACGTGACGCGGTACTCGATCCTAAAAACTGCCGAATTCGAGGAGTGGTTGGATCGCTTGCCGCCAAAGGCCAAGTCGATTGTGCTTGCTCGCCTGGACATGGTCTCTATCGGGCATTTCGGCGACCACAAGCGATTCGAGGGATTGCTTGAGTTGCGATGGCTAAATGGAACCCGTGTTTATGGGTTTTTCTGGGGCGCGAGCATCGTTATCGCTCTCTATGGAGGAAATAAAAATGCGCAAGCTCGTGATATTAAAAAAGCGAAAAAGATCAGGGACGAAGTCCTTGACGGAACACGTACCGTTCTCAAGCGCTGAGCTAAAGAATCCCAAGCTCGTGAGTGAGACATTGCTGGAATGTATCCGAACGGGTGATTTGGATTCGTTTAGGGACGTGCTTGCTGCTTACATCGTGACTGCCAATAAAGCGCACCTGGCAAAGAAAGCTGGTATTGGACGCAGAACTCTTTACGACATCCTGGACCAAAAAAAGAAATTCAATCCGGAACTCTCGACGGTTTCGGCGGTCATTCGAGCATTGGCGGCATAGATCACAGCCACATCAGAGATCTACCCCACCCATCCTCCCCTTACAAATACGTCCTCGTTTTTCGCCACGTCTATTTTATCTGATCAAATTCATGAACTCCGCGCGGGTTTCGGGGCGCTTTCTGAATGCGCCTAGCATCGATGAGGTGATGACCGAGGTCCCGCGCTTCTGCACGCCGCGCATCTGCATGCACAGGTGCTCCGCCTCGATCACGACCCCTACCCCTTTGGGCTTCAAGCACTCCATCAGCGTGTCGGCGATTTGATTGGTGAGCCGCTCCTGCACCTGCAGGCGCCGCGCGAAGAGATCGACCATCCGCGCGATCTTCGAGATGCCGACAATCTTGTCGTTCGGGATGTATCCCACGTGCGCGTGGCCGAAGAACGGCAGCAGGTGATGCTCGCAGAGGCTGTAGATCGGGATGTCCTTGATGAGGACCATCTCCTCGTGCTTGTCGGAATAGACCGAGTTCTCGATGAGCTTCCTCGGGTCCTGCTTGTAGCCCTCGGTGAGGAAGGCGAGCGATTCCTTGACGCGCTCGGGCGTCCGCAGAAGCCCCTCGCGGTCGGGGTCCTCGCCAAGCTTTTCGAGCAATTTGCGGATGACCTTTTCCATTCTTCCCCTCCCTTGCCATCTTTAAGTATATATTGAAGTTTATGCCATAACTATAGGTATTCTCGATTGATATAATCGGCGATCTTTAGCGCTGCGGCCATGATCGTCATCTGCGGATTGACGCCCAGCGAGGTGGGAAAAATCGAGCCGTCGGCGACGAAGAGGTTGTCGAGGCCATAGACCCTTCCGGCCGGATCGACCACCGCCTCCCGCGGGTCGGCGCCCATCCGGCAGGTCCCAAGCGGATGAAACGCCTGGAGGTCGAGGTCCTTGTTGCGGAGCTTGAGATTCGATATCACCGCGGCGCCCTGCTCACGCGTAACCACCGGAAGCGTGTGGATACCGGGGAAGACCTTGACCGCGCCGGCGGCGAAGAGCACCTCGGCCAGGAGGGCTATGCCCCGCTGATACTTGGGCAGGTCCTCGCGGTTGATCGTGTAGAAAGAGATCGAGTGCCCGGAGATCCCGCGGACCACCCTGCCCCTCGTTGTGTCCGACACCATCATCCCGAAGACCGCAAGACGGCTGAAGGCATCCATCGCCTCGCGGTGCTCGCGGCCGGTGAGCATGATGGTGGAGGCGGTGAACGCCGGAGGAAGGAATATCCCCTCGAGCTTGATCCCCTCCTCGATGAAGTCATCGGAGTAATGGCCCTGAGGGATTCCCTCCCATCCACGCACCTCCTCGTCCATCAGCGCGATGACCTTCGAAGCGGGATGCAGCGTCAGGTTGTGCCCGCACTGGCCGCTCGGGTTAGGAATTCTGGAGCGCCCGAGGAGCACGGGCGTATGGAGCGTGCCGCAGGCGACGACGACGGCTCGGGGCCAGACCTTGAGCCTGGGCCCTCGCCTCCTCTCCACCGGGTCGATGAACCGCGCCTCGACGCAGGTCGCGTGGTGCCTGTCAAACCTGACACGCTCGGCGCGGCATCGCGTATAGACGCGCGCGCCGGCCTGCATTGCCATGGCCATGGCGGAGAGCTGCATCGACTTCTTGGCGTTGGTGGGACACCCCCAGCAGCAGGCGCCGCTGCCGCAGCAGCCGGGCGCGTTTCTCTGGAGCGGCTTCATATCGATCCCCAGCTTCGCGGCGCCGCGCGAAAATATCCTCGCCGATTCGGACTGGACTTCGTCCCTCGCGGTCTCCACCTCGAGGATATCCTCCACCCTTTTGTAGAACGGCTCCATCCTCTCCGGCGCCCACGTCGCGAGTCCGAAGCTTTCGGACCAGCGCTCGAAGATCTTTGCCGGCGTGCGAAAGCACGTCCCGGAATTTATGACAGTGGTGCCGCCAACCGCGCGGCCGAGGGGGACGAGTATCGGAGGCCAGCCGAAGGTGTTGGTGAGCCCGCCCGCGCGGTAGAGGCGTTTGGTCATCGTCACCGCATCGAGGCCAAAATCGGAGGCGTCGAAGTATGCGCCCTCCTCGATCACGACGACGCTCCTGCCTTTTTCAGCCAGCGCGAGAGCCGCAGAGGCGCCGCCAGCCCCGGAGCCTATGACGCAGACGTCCACCTCGCACTCGACATCGCCGGCGGGGAATTCGCGCACGAGGTTGGCCGAAGGAAAGTCGCGCGAGCCGCGCGGAGGTTTGAAGCCCGGCACAACCCCTATGCGCCGCTCAACCTCTGGCAGCGAATAGTAGTTCATGAAGATCATGGTCTCGAGGAAGCGCTTGACCACCCTCTTCACGGACCACCAGGTGTCGTGCCACGCGTTGAGGTAGCGGGTGCGCAGCGCAACATCCATGCGGGTCATCGCGCGGCACTTGCCGTAGTAGAAGAAGGCGATGATCTCCAGCATCCAGAGGCTGGCGCGCCAGGCGTATCGGGTGTCCTTCGTGAGATGGCGCAGGTGGTCGTCCACCCTCTCGATGAGCGGCTCCATCTCGGGGCTCGCCGCATCGAGCGGGATGAGGACCCCGGCGAATGCCGCCACCATCCTGCGCTCTCTTTTTGTGAGCACTTTTTTTGGCATATTATTGATCTCTAACTGATAATGGATACTCTTTTTGTCATTCCTGCGAAAGCAGGAATCTCATTGTATCCATGGGATTCCCGCTTTCGCGGGAATGACAGCACGCTTATCCACTATTAGTGTTAGTGAAAGCTCAATGTCTCGATTCTTTTCCTTCTTCCCGCTTTATCGCTTCCTTCATTCCCCTCTCGATCGCGCCGGGATCATAGTCGCTGGTCTTCAGGTCCTTGTAGGGCCTGCCCTCGCTGTCTAAGAAGAGCACCGTGGGCCAGCCGGAGACATGATATTTTGAGATGAGCCTTCTCACCTCCCCGGTCTCGACCGTCGCATCCACGTGAAGCGCCACAAGCCCGCGGCTTATCCCCACGATGTCGCTCTGCCTCAAGAATCCGGCCTCGAGCTCCCGGCACGGCGGGCACCACTCGGCGCCGAACTCAATCATCACCGGCTTCTTTGTCTTCGAAGCAATCCGAAGCGCATCGGCCTCCGAGGATATCCACTCGATACCCGGCCCTGCGAAAAAAATGCCGATGCGATCAGGGCTCCAGTGGAAGAGGCTGCCCATATAGAACACAGCCGGGAAAAGGAGCAGGAGCCCCAGCACGCGCCGGGCCCACAACATCCATGGGCCGCCGCGGAGCTTGCCTGCCAGTTCGCCGTAGCACGCGCCGAGCAGGACGATCAGGAGGCCCATGCCCATCGCGTAGATGACCAGCAGCGCGAAGCCCTCCGCGTAATTTCTCTGCAGCGCGACGTAGCCCAAAAGCCCCGCCAGCACCGGACCGGCGCACGGCGAGGCGACGAGCCCCGTCCCCATTCCGGCGAGGAATGCCCCTCGGTAGCCCTGCCCCCCAAGCGAGTGCAGGCGATGCTGCCAGCGGCGCGGCATCCTCACGTCGAAGACGCCGAACATCGAGAAGCTCATCGCGAGGAAGAAGAGCACGACGATCGCAAGGAACAAACGGTGCTGAAAGAGGAACCCCAGATTTTTGCCGGCCGCCACTGCGATCACTCCCAGTATAGCATAGACGAGGATAAGCCCGGAGATGAGCGTCGAGGAGAGGAGCAGATTCTCCCAGAACCGCTTGTGCGGGTGCACGCCTATGTAGGCGAGCACGACCGGTATGATCGGCCAGACGCAGGGGGTGAGCGATGTGAGTATCCCCGCGAGGAAAACTATGAGGGTCGTCCAGCCGATCCCCCGCTGCATGAGGAGGGAGAAATCCTGGACCTTGAGAAGCGATTTGAAGCTCAGCCCTCCAGACTTTTGGGCCTGGGCACCTGCGGAATGTTCTTCCCCTCGCATGGGCTCGATGGCTGGCGAAGGCGCATCGCCGGGTGCCGGCAGGACCTCGACATGGAATGACAACTCCCTCTCCTCAGCCCGGTAGCAGAGAGTGGGCGAACACCCCCTGAAGCTCACCCTGGCGACCAGATCGCGCTCGCCGGCCTTCAGGCCCTCCGGGACATGGCCGCTTATGACTATGTTCACGTCGCCGCGATAGACGTTCACCTTCTTGTTGAGGTAGGGGTCGGTGTATGAGACAGGCTGCGGATAGCTGACCGCCGTGACTATGAGGCTCTCGAGGCTTTCAAAATCGACGTCGGTCTCATCGGCATAGATGTAGTACCCCTCCGGGGCGCGGATGGTGAGTTTCAGCTCAAACGTGTTTCCTGGTGCAACCTCGACGATTTTGTTGTCCCATGAAAGCCCAAATGGGGAATCCGGCGACAGCGAGGCGTACGCCGCGCCGGCGATACAAAGCGCAACAAGCGCCATGAAGGCTTTAATGACCTTTGCCATGCGCGCAATCTACCCGAACAGAGGAGCAAGGTCAATTGCACAGCCCGGTTTATCCTTGAAGTTGCTCCGCTAATCCGTTATTTTGAATTGGAAGCCAATTGGAGCCGCGATGAAGAGCGACAACACTTTCATTCTCAAGACCGCGTTCACGATCGCCAACAAGACCGGGGCAGAGGCCGTCATGGTGTACGCCGACCCGCTCGACGATCTCATCTTCAAAGAGCGGGTCGCGAAGAAGTTCGACCTGATCCTGCTCACGCGCAAGAAGAGGCACGAGGAGGCAGAACAGGATCGGCACTCGCTGGCCTCGTTCGCCAAGTGCGTCATCACGCTCCCGCGCATCTCGCTCACGCGCATCTCGCTCATCAAGATCGGCACGACGCTCGCGCTCTCCCAGGAGGCGGTCAAGCCCGGCGCGCGCATCGTCTTCGCCGTCGGCGGCTCTGAAGCGGGCTCGCTCGACCTGATCCAGATAGTCGACACATCGAAGGAATCCGAGATCATCACCGGCCGCGGCATCACGAAGATATCAGAGGCGGTGCAGCCGGAGCTCTTCCAGGTGATATTGAACCTCGCCATCGAGCTCGCCGAAAAGGGCCGCGAAGGGAAACCGGTGGGGACGATCTTCGTCGTCGGCGACCACGAGAAGGTGCTGCAGCTCTCGAAGCAGATGATCATGAACCCGTTCAAGGGCCACGACGAGGCGGAGAGGAACATCCTCTCGGGCGCCTTGAAGGACACGATCCGCGAGTTCTCCACGATGGACGGCGCATTCGTGATTGCCGACGACGGCACGGTGCTCGCGGCCGGCCGCTACCTCGGCGCTGCGATCGACAAGGCCTCGGTGCCGCGCGGCCTGGGCAGCCGCCACATCGCCGCGGCCGGAATCACCAGCTTGACCCGCGCCCTCGCCTTTGTTATCTCAGAGTCCACCGGCGACGTGAGGATATTCAAGGACGGGCAGATCATCATGCACATTGAAAAAGCGCCGCCTAAAAAGTAGCCACCACCAGAAAGGATGGGAAACACAAGGATGACTGCAAAAACACAGCAGGAGACAGAGGCACTGCAGTACGATCTGCGCGTCATCGAACATCGAACGCGCAAAGGGGAGCTGGATCCGAAGGAATACGAGGCCTACCTCAAGAAGCTGCCTGACGACGAGGCCAACGCGGAATACATCGAAGTCTACGAGGAAATTTCTGTTGAAGAGCCGACGCCGCATATCGGCGGGCCGAGGTTCACGTCCGCCTGATAAGACCTTTCCACCATCTCTCCCGCAAGCACCCTGCCGGCATGCCTGATGACGGAGGCCTTGGCAATCGCCATCGACGGCCCTCCGCCGGTCTCCCGTGAAACGTCGGTCACGCCCCGAGCCTTCAGGCCGCACGCGACGATATGGCGGTACGCGGCTAGATCGCAGCTCAAGTTGAGCGCAAACCCGTGTTCTGTCACGCCGCGCGACACATTGAGCCCGATCGCGGCTATTTTGTCAGGGCCCACCCAGAGGCCCGGGTGCTCCGCGTCCCGCTCTGCCTCGATGCCGAAATCAGCAAGGGCTCCCATGCAGATATCTTCGATCGCGCGCACAAAATCCTTGATGCCCACCCTCAGGCCTTCCAGCCCGCAGATGAAATAGCCGACGAGCTGACCCGGGCCGTGCCAGGTCACCCTCCCGCCGCGGTTGGTCTTCACGACCTCGATCCCGTCGGCGGCGATCGCATCCGGGTGAGAGAGGAAATCCTCCGGGCAATCCCTGCGGCCGACCGTGAAGACCGGCGGATGCTCTACCAGCAGGAGCCTGTCGCATATCGAGCCGTCGATCCTCGCCGCGCGCAGCTCATCCTGAAGCCGCCACGCTTCCCTGTAGGGCATCACGCCAATATCCGTATATTCGATTATTCGATTCATAAAATCCGGTATTCAGCAGTGTGCCTTTTCGAAATTCTCCCTCCCTTGATGGGAGGGAGTCAGAGGGAGGGTGACCCTGCGATATTTTTTCACCTGGTCTTCGATGCCACCCTCACCCTGACCCTCTCCCCTCAAGGGAGAGGGAAAAGAGGTTTTGGCACCTAAATATTACAATTCTAGATCAACCCCATCTCCTCAACTTCGCGATACTCACCCTTCCACTCACGCAGGCGACCGTGTGGTTGGCCCTCGTGGTCATAGCTGATCTCTACAAAGCTGAGGAGGAGCTGCCGGCCCATCGTGCCGATATCCAGACTGATCATCTCGTTCCATATTCCGGTGTTGAAATACTCCTTGCCGCCGGCGAACTGCTTCGCCGCCGCCTTGTGGCCGTGCCCGAAGACGACGATGTTGTATCCCGGATGCAGGGCGAGGAGCCTCTTCGCCGCGCGGTCCATCTTAACGGGGAACGAAAACTCCTTCATTATCTTCATGAACTGCTGCCTCGCGAAGCGCCTGTTCTCGCCAATGCGAAGCAGGACCGCCATGAAGTAGACCGCGCCCATCATCGCCGCCTTGAGCGCAAAGAGCGTGTCGTGGATGAGCGCCCAGCGGAGATAGAAGCGGAACGGGTAGACCTTGTCGACATAGGGCCTCTTGCGCTTCATCCTGTTGAGGAAGCGGATGACGAAGAGATCGCCCCACGGCATGTTGATGATCGGCTCGTCGAAACCCTTCTCGAGGAAGGGGTGATCGAAGTCTATCCTGTTCTCCGCCACGTGCTGGTTGCCGTGCTCGATCCACACGCCGTCCTCGGCGTATATCGGGTCCGGGTGGACGCGGACATTGGGCCCCAGCCTCGCTGACACGAATTCGCCGACCGACGGCCACAGAAGACCCATGTCATGGTTGCCGACCATGAAGGTCACGGAATGCCTCGGCGTCGCCGCGAAGCTGCCGATGGCGTCGAATACACCGGGGTGCCCGGCCATGATCGCCTCGGTGCGCATCCGCGCCACGGCCTCCGTCATGAGCTCGGGGCTCTTCTCGTCCGGCCAGACCTGAAGGTGGTTGAAAAAGTCGCCGTTGATGACGAGCTCCACCTCCGCTCTCGCGTAATCTCCGCTCGAGTGATAGTCCAGAAACTCTATGAGCTTTCTGTCGTGAAAGAAGTCTTCGAGGAAGTTCGCGCCGCCGTCGGGCAGCGTCGAACCAGCGCCAAGATGGAAGTCGCTGATCACGAGCCTGATGCGTTCTCTGGCCATCAGCCCTTTGCCTTATGTTTTCGAAGTATGCGGAGCCCCAGTATCACATACTGCACGCCGCTGATCGCGATGAGCAGGGCGGCGGCGAAGATGATCGCCCTGTGCAGCGCGGCAACTTCCATCCCGGAAAACGAGATCCCCGGCTGCCACCAGAGGAAGAGCCCCAGCACCGCGACCGCAAGCTGGAGGAGCGTCGCAAGCTTCGACGACCACGTGGGACGGTATGGGAACTCCGCCTTGACGCGCTCGAGATAGATGATGCCGAAGACGATCATCACGTCGCGGGTGAGAGCGAGCGCAAAGAACCACCACGGAAGAAGGCCCGACCAGAGCAGCATGACGAAAGAGCTCTCGACGAGCAGCTTGTCGGCGAGAGGGTCGAGCAGCGCCCCTCCCTTGGAGGGCTGCTCGAGCAGGCGCGCCACGGTGCCGTCGATCAGGTCCGTGAAGCCGGCGATGCAGAAGACGATGAGCGCCGGTTCCCTGGAGCCCATGACGAAGAGCGCCACAAAGAGCGGCGCCAGCACCAGCCTCGACAGCGTCAGAATATTTGCGACGTTGATGGTCATCTGAGTTTCCCGGCTATGGCCTCGCCCATCTCGCCGCAGACATCCCGGATCGCCGTGATGTCGCGGGGCCCGCTGTTCTTGTCGTCGACGCACCTCTCGCCCGCGGCCGTGGCCACGCGCCGTCTCGTCTTCGTGTCGATTGCCTTGCATCCGGCGCCGGCACAGACGGCACCGGCCTTGGACTTCGACGCGAATATCTGCACGCCGCATGCGACGACGGCGGCGGCCCGAGGGTCGACGACAAAGGCCGCCTTGACCGCGATGTCGTTGGGCAGCGTGCTCACATCGCCGTATCGACCGAACACCGTGTTAAGCCCACGCGCCGCCCTGCGCCTGGCTTCGCCTTCAGGGGCGACGGAGACCGTGATGGCTGCCGCCTCAAGCGCGCGGCCGACCGCCAGCTCGCACTCATTCGGCTGCGCGGTGCCGACGGCGATCGAGCCCAGATATGAGCCGACCCACTCGCCCATGATCTTCTCTGAAGCGAAGACGACGACAGGCGACCCCGCCTCCGCGCGGGCCGCGCCCGCACAGATTGCCGCCAGAAAAACCGCCGAAGCAACAGTCTCCTTACAAAACTTCATCGCTCCCCCATCTCGGATAAAAGCCCAAAATTCATATCGTATTCGAAGCGGTACATCCAGAAAAAATATGGAGGTATAACTATTCAGGTGCATGTACCTCTTTTCCCTCTCCCCTCGTGGGAGAGGGTCAGGGTGAGGGGGCCTTGCCCTGCACCGCGTATTTGCTGTACTGGCCAAATTGTTTATGATGGAGTTCGCAGTCCACCATGATGCCCGAATCCTCGTAGTCGACCCGCCAGACATGGCCCAGCCTGTAGATGTCGGAGAGTATGTCTCCCCTGTCCGGCGGAAGCTTGAGCGTCACCCTTCGAAACTCGGCGCGCAGCGTCTCGTCGATACGGCTCAGGAGTTCGGAGAGCCCCTCCTTCTTGAGTGCCGAGATGCAAATTGAATCGGCATCCCCTCGATAGTGCACCTCGGGCCTGTCGCACTTGTTGATGACGTCGATCCGCGGCTTCCGCTCGAGCCCCATATCGGCAAGGACTCGCATTGCGACCTCCGCCTGAGGCAGGGCTTCTTCATCGGAACCGTCGATGAGATGCAGGATCAGGTGCGCATGCGCCACCTCCTCGAAAGTCGACTTGAACGACTCCACCAGCTCGTGCGGCAGCCTCCTCAAGAATCCCACTGTGTCGGCTACGAGCACCTCCCGGCCCGAAGGGAGGCGCAGCTTCCTGACCGTCGGGTCGAGCGTCGCGAAGAGCTTGTCCTCGACGAAGACGCCCGCATCGGTGAGGGCGTTCATGAGCGTCGATTTGCCGGCGTTGGTATAGCCCACGAGCGAGACGAGCGGTATCGTAACCGCCTCGCGCTTCTGCCGCTGGATATCGCGCCGGCCGACGACTTCGGCGAGCCGGCGGCGCAGGAGCGTGATCCGGTCGCGCATGCGCCTGCGATCGCACTCGAGCGCCGTCTCGCCCGGGCCCCTCGTGCCGATCCTCCCCGCCTGCTGCGAAAGCGTGTGGCCGCGGCCGGCTAGCCTCGGCGCAAGGTATGAGAGCTGCGCCAGCTCCACCTGAAGTTTGCCCTCCGTGGAGTGCGCCCTCATCGCGAAGATGTCGAGGATGACCGCCGTGCGGTCGAGGACGAGCACGCCGAGTTCTTCCTCGACATTGCGGTTCTGAACGGGCGAGAGTTCGCCGTCGACGGCGACGATGTCCGCGCCGACAGCCGCGGCGGTTTCGGCGAGCTCCGCGACCTTGCCCTTTCCGAGGTAGGTAGCCGGATCGATCCGCCGAATCTCCTGCGATGCCCGCCCGACGACCTCGCCGCCGGAGGTCTCAACGAGGCGCGCGAGCTCGGAGAGCGAAAGCTCCATCTGCCGGCGGCTCATCTTGCCGTGCCGGATGCCGACGATCAGGACGCGCTGGCGCCCGCCGGAACGCCGCACCATCTGCCGCTTTTTACGCTGCTCTATCGAGGCCATAAATATTGTTCTTTATACAGCAATGCCGCGCCCTTGTCAGGTGACCATTTTTTGACGCTTATATGACCCTTGCATGATTTGCGGTGCCGTGATAGCGCCCTGCCGACCATGAAGCGAACAGCAAAAACAGCAGCGCTCCTTTTGATCATCCCCGCCCTCTTCCTGTCGTCGTGCGCAAGGATTCCACCGCCCAAACAGAGCTCAAAGCTCATCCAGCACTACTTCAAGAAGTACGCAAAGAAATACCACGACACCACCTATGCCAGGAGCGGTGGCATAAAGGAGGTCGAGGTAACAAGCCAGCAGGAGATCCACAAATACCTGGTGGCGGTCGAGGCCTTCATCACGCTCAAGGACAGCTCGGTCCAGCGCATCCGGGCGACCCTCGACAAAGGCCCCTTCGGCTGGCACTTCATCTCCTGGGAAAACGACACCGGGATTTAATAAACCACAATATCTCCCGACAGGCGCAATTTTTTGCAGGGGGCCCACCACCCGGTTCAGACCTTGTCATATAACCATTTTTTGACGCTTTCTGCGGGCTTCTGCTCAAATTGATAATCGATTCAATGCCCTTATAACTTCAGTTGTGTAAATTCAACAAGTTAGAGCGACGCCGACCGCTGTTCCGGCTGGCACGCATATTGCTGTATAAATGCTGTGGTGGCATTTTGTGCGCGTCACACTTGTGAGGATGACAAACATATTCACAAAGGAGACCCTATGAAATCACATTCCTCTTCGTGTCGCTTGCGCTTATTGGGACTTGCCGCCCTCCCCCTTCTTTTCTGTTTCGCCATGGCGTTGGGAGCGGCGGGCACCTTCTTAAGCGCCGGCTGTCACGACAACAGCACCGGGGGCCAGATTTCTGATGAGGGCGCGCCGCTATTAGGGGCGATAACGCCTGGAACGGAAACGCCCGCCCCCCCCGTTCAACCCGATTTTCTGGGGTTTGAACTTGTGAAACCCGGCGGCAAGGTCTTGCAGCTCACGGACCGGCCCATCCCTCTCAAGGTAACTGTCCGCGCAAAATTTGATTCGGCGATGAATGTCGCGGAGACACAGAAGGCCATTTCCCTGAAGGACAGCAAAGGCGCGGCGATCGACTGCGCATTCGGCGGGGACAGCAAGAACATCGAGATGACCCCAAAGGCAAGGCTCAAGACGGGGGAAACGTATAAGGTTGCCATGACTGCCGATGCCAAATCCGAGGCAGGCGTAAAAATCGCAAAAGAAAATACAGGCGAATTCAAGACCATGATAGCTGGAGATATAGACGGGGACGGAACTGCCGACATAATTGTCGGAGCGACGGCTGAAGGCGCCAATGACAACGGCGCCGTATATATTTATTCAGGCAGGGACTTGACGGCCCCATTTCTAAAAATAGCCGAGGCAAAGGAATCTGCAGGTTTTGGTTACGCCGTCAAGCTGGAAGATATCGACAACGACGGATATGCCGATGTGCTGGCAAGCAGCCCGGCTTTTCAGATCATCCAGACGCGCGTTGGAAGAGTCTACCTGTTTAAGGCATCTTCCCTGAACACGAACAAAGCTGGCGCAAGCATCACAACGGAGAACGCCGACAAGCATATCGATGCGCCAGCAGAAACCCTGGACGCGTTTGGCATGTCAATTGATACGGGCGACATCAACGGCGACGGATATGCGGAAATCGCCATAGGCGCGCCATATTATACAAGCGACATCAACGACGCACAGAATACGAGGTTTGGGCGGGTCTATTTGTGCGACGCAGGCAATCCTGATAAAATAAATTTCATATCCACACTGACCGGCAGCATAACAGGGGGAGTTCTCGGCTGGTCCGCGGCCCTCGGCGATATCGACGGAGACGGGAAGGCGGATCTGCTCGCCGGCGCATTTGCGGCTGACAGCGATAAAGGACGGGCATATGTCTACAGGGGCTCCGAACTCACAAAGGACGCCGTCGCGGATGACGCCCACGGCATCGCGGGAGAGAACGACCATAATTGGTTCGGGGCTGCAGTGGCGATGGCCGATGTCACAGGCGACGGAAAGGATGAAGTCGTCGTCGGAGCGCCGTTTTATACAGACGGCCAGAACGGAGGTCTCGGCCGAGTTTATGTCTACAAGGGCGACGATCTTAAAACACCTCTCGCCACGATAACCGGGACAGGAAACGCAAAGACAGCGGGGCGTTTGGGTGCTGCGATCGCGCGCGTAAGAGAAGCGCCTGCGAGAGACGCCCTGGTGATCGGAGCTCCATTCCTGGATGACGAACACGGCGCCATCTATTTCTTCCATGGTGAGAGTTTTGGCAATGACCCGTCAAATCCCATCCTGATGAAAGCCACAGATGCAACCGGCGACAAGGGCTGGACGCATTCGTCCACGAATCCCGGCAAGACGGGATTTTCAGTGGCGGCCCTTGATGTCAATGCCGACAATAAGGCCGAAATACTTTTCGGCAGCCCGGATGCCGAGTTCAATGGGGCGGCAAATGGGATGGTAGATGTTTACGGCATTGATGGAAAGCCTTTGAATGCCCTGAAAGGGTTTGCAGCAGACAGCAGATTCGGATTTTCAATTGCAAAATAGCTGAAACGGAAGGCTATCCCTGCCTGTTCACCGCTTGATGTAGGTCTCCATTCGCAAGTCCTCGCCATCGGTCGTCATCGTTATAGCGCCATCCTCGTCAGTCCTGTAAATATCAGAGCCTGCCGCATGGAGCCTGGCCAGCGCAGACTTGCTCGGCATTCCGTATCTGTTGCGGCTCCCGACGGATATCGCGGCAATCTTCGGACGGACGGCCTGCAGGAATGGTGTCGACGAGGACAGGGCGCTCCCGTGGTGGCCGACCTTGAGGAACGTTGCGGCGAGGTCTGGCTCCATCTGCATGAGCTCTCTCTCCCCATCCTTCGACATGTCGCCCATGAAGAGAAATCGCCGGGATCCGAAGCGAATGTCGGCGACGATCGACGCATCGTTCAGCGGCATGCCGGGCATCTCCGGAATTCGCACGAGGCTCAAGGTTGCTCCGCCGACGTCCATGCGCGTCTCCCCCTCAGCGACCGTGGCGAGCGGAACGCGCGCCGCCTTGAGGCTTGAGAGAAGAGAGCCCCAGCTGTCCCCCTCGCCCGGCGGCGCATCATGGCCGTCCGTCCAGAGCACCTCTGGCCGAAAGAGGCCCGCGACAGATCTCAATCCCTGATAATGGTCGTAATGCGGATGCGTCAGGAGCACCCAGTCGATGCGGTGTATCCCCATCCGCCAGAGCGCCGGCGCCACGACGCTGCGGCCGATGTCGAAGTCGCTCCCCTCGATGCCGCCGCCGTCGATGAGCATCGTCCGGCCGTCCGGAAACCGGACGAGGGATGAGTCGCCCTGACCTACGTCGAGGACCGTGATCTTGAGGCGCCGATCAAAAAACGGGATGAGCCTTGGATACCCGGCATCGAAGGCGATGAGCAGAACGAGCAGAATCGCGGCCGCCCTCCTGTGTTTGAACTGTCTCCAGAAGAGGATCGCCGCAATGGCGGCATAGGCTATCGACATGTCGAACGCAGAGGGCGCCCATCGGAGGAGAAGCGGCTCGCCGATATCCGCCGTCTCGCGGGCGAACCAGATGAAGAGCGCCGCAGCCACGCCTGAAAATTTCCAGAGGATCGCCGCGGCGGAAGGCAATGGAAACACGAGGACCGATGCGACCGCGACGACCGGCGAGAGCAGCGCACCGGTGAGCGGCACGGCCACAAGGTTTGCGGCGAGCGAAATCCCCGAGACAAACTTGAAATGATAAGCCACCAGCGGCGCCGTCGCCACGCCGGCGGCGGCCGATACGGCAACGAGCGCGCGAAACCAGCGGGCGCATCTCCCGGCGCGCGTCGAGCGATCGCCCTCCCCTCCCATCCGCCGCATGAACCACGGCGTGACGATTATTATCCCGGCGACCGCAACGACGGAGAGCTGAAACGACACATCGAGGATCGAAAGAGGCATGATGGCGCAGATGGCGACGACTGATGCCCCGAGAGTGGAGAGGAGGTCCTGCCGCAGGCCGACGAGCTCGCCAGCGAGAAAGACCGTCAGCATGATCGCCGCGCGTATGGCCGATATGGGAGAGCCGGTGATGAGCACGTAGGCCCAGACGGACGGGAGCGTGACGATGGCGGCGAGCCTTTTCACCGGGACGCGCAGGATGAGCCAGGAAAACCTCCCGAAGAAAATGCGCGAGAGAAGATAGATGAACGCGGCGACGTAGCCGACGTTCATGCCGGAGATCGCGAGCAGATGCGCGAGCCCCGTGTTGGCGAAGGCGTCGCGGAGTTTCCGGTCGATCGCGTTCTGGTCGCCGTTTGCCAGCGCGATCACCACGCCGCGCGCCGGGCCGTCGATGTTTGCCGCCGCGGAGTCGGCGATCTGCCTCCTCAGGGCCTCGATCCATCCGAAGAAGCGGCTGGCGCCTCTCTGCCTTTCCATGGCGCCGAATGTCCGCCCCATCGCGCCGACGCCGTGCACCATGAGATAGCGGCGATAGGAGAAACCTCCGGGATTGTGGTACTCGCGCGGCGCATAGAACCTGGCCGTGAAGCGAACGCGCTCGCCGGGCAGGAGATCGGCATCCTCCGCCGTCGCCGAGAGGCGCACGGTGCCGCGCGCCTTCGCATCCGCTGTGCCGGCCGCGCCGCATGAGATGAGGTCCACATCGACGCTCGCGCCCCATTCCTTTATTTGCGGAACGCCGCCAACTTTTCCATCGCATGTGAAGAGAGTTTTTTCTCCAAGAGGAACGGAAACATCGGACGCGCGCCCCGCCGCCGCATTGGCGAGCGCAAATCCGATAAAAAATACCGCGAGGAGCACAGCCGCAACTGATGCGGCCTGCGTGGGGCGACTCCTCAGAAAAACAGCGGCGGAGATGCAGATGATCGCCAAAATTATTCCCGCAATTACCGCAAAGAGATGTGGTGAGATAAGCGCGCCGCTAAGAGCGCCGACTGCCATCGAGGAGGCGAGGAGGGGCATCGGACGGCACGAACTCAAGAGCGAGCGTAATATCGTCGAAGAGTTCCTTTGCCCGGTTCTGGATGCCATCGTATCTTGTGCTAGACTGCTGGCGCGAGAGAATCAAGCCGAGTTTATCGCGGATGCCGCTCAAGTAGTGCCTGGCCTTGTCGGTGGGCCTCAGCAGATAGAGCTTTAAAACCGAGTGCACGTTGACGTTGTTGATCCAGAAATCGCCGCCGTTGCATTCAAACCGGACACCGCCGGTCAGACCGTCGTATATGCTGCCCAGCCGCCCCAGGATCGTCCCCTGGAGCGAGTCGACGGCGCCGTTGAACCTGCCCATCCCCTTTCCGCCCTTGCCCCAGACGTGGCGCTGATATTCATGGAGCCCCTGCGAGATGCCGCAGAGCGTGCGCACGTCGTTGCCGCTCTCGCCCACGATCTCCTTGATGTCCGCATCGTTCAGGCAGATGCGCTGTTCCTCTTCGAAGGTCCATTTTTCGTCTTTCTGTGGGGAAAATGTGAGGCGATGGTCGAGCGGGAGGTCGCTCTTTTGATCGGCCGGGGAGCCGCCGGAGACCCCTTTGCCAGGCCTTAATCCTCGTAACTTGTCGATATAAGTGCTCATTTTGCCTTGGGGGCCGCAGCGCGTGCAGAGGCCCCTTTATTATTATCGGCAATGAGCCTGGCCAAAGTTGCGGAATAATCAGAAATAAATGCCTTGGCATTGGGGTCGGCTGCGAGGATGTCAGTCATCTGCTGCAGGGCGGCCATCTGACGCTCTGTAAGCTGGAAATTGTGGATGTTGTGCCCCTTGAAGAATATCTCCCTGCGAATGCGATCAAAATGGATCGACGCGACCTCCTCGTCCAGAATGAAGGTATAGGTCACGCGGTCGCCGTAGACGGCCAGCATGCCATCCACCGCCATGTGTCCCTTCGCCCTGACCGGTTGGGCCCTCCCGCCCATCAGGCGCCATAGATCGATGGAAGAATGCGGCTGTCCGGACTCCGGCTTCGCATCTTCTGTAGTTCGTTCCAGTTTGCCCTTCATGACCCTCTCCCCTCGATTGCCCGCACACCTAAGTTAAGCAAGTTCCGTGCCATTTTCCGAACACACGCGCACCACTAATAAGCTGTAATTAAAGGGGTAATTTTCAGGGGAGTTTCCGCTCAAACTCTCAAAGTGGGAAATTTCTCAAATTGGAAGAAATCAGCCGCTCGGATGGGTTGTTGACTTTTGGCACGGGTCGGCTTGATCTGGCGGCATGATCAAAGGTTACTGCGCCAAGGTGGGGCTCGAGGGCATCGGGACGGTCTGGATAGCGGGGGCAAACCGCGGCATATGCCGCGTGGAGTTTGGCGAGGACAGGCGGCGATTCCTTGCGGGGCTGCCGAAGGATGTCGAATGGGTGGAGGATCGCGCGCGGTTTCGCGGCATAGTGGCGAAGCTCAAAAAGTTTGCTGCTGGGAAGAGGGCCAATTTAGGAAAGAACCTGGATATTTTGAGCGGCACTCCATTCCAGCGATGCGCATGGAAAAAGATCGCGACGATCCCGTGGGGCGAGACCAGGAGCTATGCGTGGCTCGCGCGCGCGATTGGCAAACCATCCGCCTTTCGCGCCGTGGCAAACGCCTGCGGAAAAAACCCGGTGCCGATAATCATCCCCTGCCACCGCGTCATCTCATCGGACGGGACGATAGGCGGATTTTCATCCGGGATCAAACTGAAAAGGATATTCCTAAAACTGGAAGGTGTTCGCTTTTAAAAAAGGAACGGGGACGTTTCTCGTCCCCGAGATCACTTCTCTCCCAAGGCCGTGTGACATATCGAGTGGACCCATCTCGCATCATCCAGCGCTTTTTTTGCATCCTCCACCTGATAGAAGTCTGAAGGGGTGAGATCCTCCGAGCCATAAAACGCAAGCTCGCGGTCGCGCCGCATTTCTTTGGATATCCTGGCGAGGGCATCGACGTGCGGCTTCACGGCCGCTGGCAGGCGGCCCTTTGCGTCGACAAGAAGCGCTCCGACGTCATGAATGCGCGGCACCTCTACGCGCGCGATGCGCAACAGCCCCTTGAGACAGAGTTCGACGAGTTCCTGGCTCTCACGCACGACATCGGCATAACCCTTTCTTTCGAACAACAATTCGACAGCGGCAAGCCGATGCCCCGACCTCTCGATATAATCACGAGCGAGATCCCTGTTCTTCATCATCCCTCCTCACCCAGTAGGGCTGGCCGCCCTTCCAATAGCGGCGAACCGCATCGCCTTCTATGAGTTTCTTGACCTGTCCGATAAAGGATGAAAGGGCGCGGCCGCGCTCCCAGATTATCTGTGACGCAAGGGCAACCTCGAACCAGATGCTTCCAGCATGAGCGGCATCCTTCGGGAGATTTACAAACTGCGGGCTCGCCTCTGCGCGCCCCTGCCATTTGATCGCGCCATCCCACCACGAATAAAGGGAGCGCCTGATCGGAACGCCGGCGTCGAGGACTATCAGGACGTCGAGATCCGACTCATCCGTCGACGTCCCCGCAATCTGCGAGCCGAAGACGGCCACGCCGGCGAGCCGCGGACCGAAATGTTTTTTCAGCAGCGCTGCGAGCTTCTCGCAATCGCCAAGCCACCACGCTTCATCCATCTTTCCGTGCAGGCCCGAACTGATAAAACCGGAGCAAATGGTATTTATGGAAACGCCGGCCTGCAAGGCGCGCCTCGCGAGGCCAGAGTGCAAGGCCGGATCGATGCGGAGCAGCAGCTTTCCAGAGTAATCCGTTTTCATGATATCATGATATCACGGCTATGATAACAACTCAACTGTAAAAACAATTCACATCCCCATCGATGGCGTCCAATGTCTGGACTTTCCCTTCGCCGCGTCGATCTTCGCCAGGACTTGAAAGGCCGCGAGCCCGGTCTCGATGCAGCGCTTGTCGGCCAGCTCCCGGAGCTCGCTGTCGATGAAGGTGTTCTTGTGCCGGTTGGCATAGATGGAGCAGACAGCGCCCGACCTGGCGCCTGAAAATTGGGCCAGCGTAAAGAGGCACGAAGCCTCCATCTCCAGGTTGCAGACATTCATCGCATCGAGTTTTGCCGGCACGTCCGGATCGCGCGGCGGAAACCCCGGGACCTTGCGCGACTGCGCGCCGTAGAAACCGGGCGCCGTCGCCGTGAGCCCCGCATGGTGCGGGAAATTCTTTTTTCGCGCGGCCTCGATGAGCGCGATGACCACCTCGTGATGCGCCACCGCCGGATATCCCTCGCAGACGTAGGCGGTCGATGTGTTCTCGAGGCGCACAGCGCCGGTCGATATCACCAGCTCGCCAAGTTTTATCCCCTGTTTCAGCGCGCCGGAGGAGCCTATCCTTATGTATGTGGGGTCCTTCACGATCTGCGTGAGCTCGACGATCGCCATCTCGGTGTTGTCGGGCCCCATGCCGGTCGCTATGACCGTCATCGGCAGCCCCTTGTGCTTGCCAGTGATCGTCACATATTCGCGGCTCGTGATCGGCGGCCTCTTCTCGTCAAAGTATTCCGCGACGAGATATGCGCGGCCGGGATCGCCGCAGAGGAGGATGTTTTTCGCGACATCCCCCGGCTTCAAGCCTGTGTGATATTGCCGGCCCTCGGCTGTGGCCACGATCTCCGCAGACTTGAAGCTTTTCTTTGCCATATATCCCTCCGGTTGCGCGCTATTTAAACGCCGATGCCGGCAAACTCAAGGTGTATTTGTAACTATTCAGGTGCCTGTGCCTCTTTTCCCTCTCCCTTGAGGGGAGAGGGTCGGGGTGAGGGTGGCAATGGCAACCGGGTGAAAAAATCGCAGGGTCACCCTCCCTCCGACTCCCTCCCATCAAGGGAGGGAGGGTTTTGGAGAAAATTCAAGTGTCGGATTATGGGGGTTAAAAGAAACATCTTGCCCGCTGCCCGATGTGGCATTATAACCCGGCTTATGACGCTTGATCTCACAAGCCTTGAAAAGGCGGCGGGATCGCTGGATGCGGCTGTGGCAGTCGCGAGCGACGGGTCGTTCATGTCGCGGCTCACCGCAGAGCAGACCGACACGGTGCGGGCCGGCGTCATCCAGAACTTTGAATTCACCTATGAGCTCTGCTGGAAGTTCATACAGCGCTGGCTCAAGGAACACCAGCACCTGGAGGATGCCGCGCTTCCCCGCACTCGGAAGGACCTTTTCCGGCTGGCCGCAAAGCATGGCCTCATCGACAGCCCTGAACGCTGGTTCGACTACGGCGACGCGAGAAACATCACCGCCCACACCTACGATCACCAGAAGGCGCAGATAGTCTACGATGCCGCCATCAAATTCGCGAAGGACGCGCGGGCGCTTCTCAAACGCCTCGGGGCCTTGAACGAATGATCGATCTCACTCCCGACGAGCTCGCTGAAGTAAAGCGCATCCTCGCCGAACATGCGCAGGGCATGGAAGTCTGGGCCTTCGGCTCGCGAGTGGACGGGAGTTCAAGAAAGAACTCGGATCTGGACCTTGCGATCGTGACGCCCGCCAAAGTGGACTGGCGCCTCATTGAACGCATCAAGGACGCATTCTCCTCATCAAACCTGCCATTCATGGTGGATGTCGTGGAACTCGCCTCGCTGCCTGAGGGCGTTGCCGCTACAGCAAGAAAAAGGCATGAGGTGATTCAGGAAGCTGGATCATAAAAAACCCCACCCCTCCCGCTCATCCGCCAAAAGCGGATTACGAGGGCTGGGTGGGGCCATGCGATCTTCGGTTCGCCGCATTTCCAGCGACAAATCAGGGCGATCGATCTGGACTCCTCCGGGCGCTCTCCCGGATTCCGTGAAATCCGGGACTCCGGCCCAAAGCTCTTGACTCCGCAAAGGAGTGCTGGGGCGGGACAACACAACGAAACCCGATATTGTTGTTGCGGTTATCGGGATTGTCGTTGTTGCGATTCGCGGCCCGCAGGTTGTGCGAGGCGTTGTTATCGTTGTTGTTCCAGGAACCGCCGCGAACTACCCCTGTGATCGATTGCCCTCACTGCTTTTCAAAGATCGTTTCCGCCAGCAGGTTGTTTCTCAACCGCGCTGTGTCCGCGTGCTCCGCATGGGCTGCCTCTTTTCTCCCTCCCTTGAGGGGAGGGAGTCAGAGGGAGGGTGATCCCCGCATTCATCAAGAATTATCTTTAAAACTCCTGCGGTGTTCTGCAAAACATCCGTATTCCAAAACCGCAGGACTTTATATCCCTCCTCTGTGAGCCATTCATCCCTGTCTGTATCTTTCAGGGTTTGATCGGCATGCTGGCCGCCGTCGCATTCAATGACGACACGTTTTTCAAGACAGGCAAAGTCTACGATATATTTTCCTATCGGAACCTGTCTGCGGAACTTGAATCCTGCCAACTGCCGCAGTTTAAGGTGCCGCCACAGAAACTTTTCGGTATCGGTCGCGTTGTTTCGCAAATCCTTTGCGTTGGAGACGAGTGTTTTCAAAGGTCACCCCCACCCTGACCCTCCCCCCTCAAAGGGGGAGGGAAAAGAGGTGTATCTCTCAGAACGCGGAAATTTTGCGACCTGCGGGATGAGGTACAGGAGGAAGTCATACGTCTTCGTTACGATTTGAATCTCTGTGGCCATAGCGCGGACGAGCGCTCAAACCCGAGCGCTCATCCGAGTGTAAGAAACCACAGGGTAAAAGGCTACACTATTTTTTTGAGTCCTGGGGCGGGACAACACAACGGAACCCGACATTGACGAAGCGACCATCGGGATCGACGTCGTCGCGATACGCGGCCCGCAGACGGCGCGAGGCACCGTTGACGTAGCTGTACCAGGAACCGCCGCGAACCACCCCTGTGATCGATTGCCCTCACTGCTTTTCAAAACCACATCAGCAAACAAATTTTTCCGGTATGGACACCTCTAAAAACTCCTGTTTGTCATTGCGAGCGACCAACGGGAGCGCGGCAATCCCTTGGAACCAGAGAGAT
>JAZDOG010000071.1:0-7963 GCA_043798915.1 Pseudomonadota bacterium
CGTTGTGTCGTCCCGCCCCAGGACTCAAAAAAATAGTGTAGCCTTTTACCCTGTGGTTTCTTACACTCGGATGAGCGCTCGGGTTTGAGCGCTCGTCCGCGCTATGGCCACAGAGATTCAAATCGTAACGAAGACGTATGATTTCCTCCTGTACCTCATCCCGCAGGTCGCAAAATTTCCGCGTTCTGAGAGATACACCTCTTTTCCCTCCCCCTTTGAGGGGGGAGGGTCAGGGTGGGGGTGACCTTTGAAAACACTCGTTGCCTGTCTTGAAAAACATGTCGTCATTGAGTGCGATGGCGGCCAGCATGCCGCTCAAACCCTGAAAGATAAAGACGGGGATGAATGGCTCACAGAGGAGGGATATAAAGTCCTTCGGTTTTGGAATGCGGATGTTTTGCGGAACACCGCAGGCGTTTTGGAGAGCATTCTTGATGCCTGCCGAGGTCACCCTCCCCTTGATCCCCTCCCCTCAAGGGAGGGGAAAAAGAGATCGGCCATGCGGAGCACGCGGACACAGCGCGGTTGAGAAACAACCTGCTGGCGGAAACGATCTTTGAAAAGCAGTGAGGGCAATCGATCAAAGGGGTAGTTCGCGGCGGTTCCAAACATCACGACGACGACAGCGATGCCTCGCACGACCTGCGGGCCGCGAAAAGGAAAGGCGACGCCTCTCCCGGTGATGTCGACTGCGATTTAGGGTTTCGTTGTGTTGTTTCGCCCCAGGACTCCAAGAAGTGAGGTAGACTTTTGCCCTTTTGTCTTTTAGCCTTGGTCCGCCCTTAAACAGGCGGACCAATTTTTTATAATGAAATACGATCCCGAAATGCATTTCAAATCATGCCCGATCATTTTTATGGGATCATATTTATCGTAGGGGCAAGCCCCCGTGCTTGCCCCGATTCCAAATCAGGGCAACCACAGGGGGTTGCCCCTACTCGTAACCGTGCCTTTTGGATAGACGAGTCAGAATTCCCTTGAAGAATGAATGACGGCGGTCGTATATTCCCCCGCGTACAAGAGGGAGGTGCCCTATGGGACAGCGGGTGACGTGGGCGGAGATGAAGAGGGCTTATCCGGACGAGTGGCTTCGGCTTGTGGATTTTGAACTCGATGAGACAGGTGAGATTAAATGCGGAGAGGTCCTCTTTCATTCAAGATCCAAAGAGGAGGTCTATTCCCAGCCTTTGAGCGGAAAATCGGAGGCCTTCTGGTACACGGGCGAGAGCACCTTTTCCGGATTGAGAAGCCATGCGACACACGACCACATTTAACAAGGCAGGTCATATCATCACAGAACCATATTGACGAGGGTGTTTCGTGTTCCAATCACTTCAAGACACATTCAGAAAGACCTTCGACCGCCTGGCCGGGCGCGGCAAGCTCACCGAGTCGGACGTCAAGGCCGCCTCGCGCGAGATAAAACTCGCGCTCCTTGCGGCGGACGTGCACTACGGCGTCGTGAAGGATTTCGTGGACGCGGTCGCGGCCAGGGCGGTCGGCCGCGAGGTCCTCGAGTCGATAACTCCCGCTCAGCAGTACACCAAAATTGTTTACGACGAACTCGTCCGCGTGCTTGGCGCGGAATCCGCGGCTTTTGATTTCGCGTGCGAGCCCCCGCTCATCGTCCTCATCGTCGGCCTGCAGGGCAGCGGAAAGACGACGAGCGCCGCGAAGTTTGCCCTCCACTGCAAAAAGGCTGGGCGCCGTCCATTCCTCGTGCCGGCCGACGTCCACAGGCCTGCCGCTATCGACCAGCTCATGACGCTTGCAAAGGAGGCCAACGTCGATTGCTGGCCGACCGAAAAGGCCTCCGGGGCGGTCGATGCTGCGAAGGCCGCTCTCGCGCATGCGAAAAAAATCGGCTACGACACCATAATCATAGACACCGCCGGCCGCCTCCACGTCGACCGGGAGATGATGGAAGAGGCGATCGCCATATCAGGCGAGGTGAAGCCCAAGCGGATACTCTACGTCGCCGACGCGATGACGGGTCAGGACGCGGTGAAATCGGCAAAGGCATTCGACGAGGCGCTTGCCATCACCGGCATCGTCCTGGCGAAGATGGACGGCGATGCCCGCGGCGGAGCGGCCTTCTCCGTGAAGTCGGTGACAGGAAAACCGATAATCTTCGTGGGCTCCGGCGAGCGCCTGGACGATCTCGAGACATTCCATCCGGAACGCATGGCCTCCCGCATCTTGGGGTTGGGCGACGTGATCTCGCTCGCCCAGCGCGTCGCAGAAAGCGTGGAGGGGGAAGGTGAGGAGATGGGCCGCGCCATGAGCAGCGGCCGATTCACCCTGGACGACTTCATCAAACAGATACGGATGATGAGGAAGCTCGGGCCCATGGATCGGATCCTGGGGCTCATTCCCGGCATGGGCGGCATCACGAAGGATTTGAATCCGGAGGATCTGGAGCGCGAGATGCGCCGCAAGGAGGCGATCATCTGCTCCATGACCCGCGAGGAGAAGTCGAACCCAAGGGTATTGAACGGTTCAAGGCGGAAGAGGATCGCCATGGGGGCCGGTCGGACTGTGTCCGACGTGAACAGATTTCTGAAAGAATTTGAGACGATGGGCAAAATGATGAAAAAGTTTTCCGGCAGGGGCGCCCTGAGGGGCCTCTTCAAAGGCTTGACTAAACAGACGTTTTCCTGATAGAAGCAGCGCCCTATCAATTTTATACTATTTGTAACTAAGGAGGATGTATGGCAGTGGTCATGAGGTTGTCGAGGCGCGGCAAGAAAAACGCCCCGTTTTATCACGTCGTCGTCGCGGACGAGAAGAAGCCGCGCGATGGTGATTTTCTCGAGGTGCTGGGCACGTACGATCCCGGCAACAAGGAGAAACGGTTCGTGGGCAAGAAGGATCGCATCGAATACTGGCTCAGCAAGGGCGCTCGTCCATCCGAGACGATTTCTCAATTGCTGCGGACACTCAAGTGACACAGGGGGTGCATATGTCTGAAGGGCCGATGCAGAGCCTTATCACGATTATAGCCAGGGCGCTGGTGGACAAGCCGGACGAAGTCGAGGTGACCGAGGTCGAGGGCGAACAGACGACGGTCATCGAGCTCAAGGTTGCAAAAGAGGACCTGGGCAAGGTCATCGGGAAGCAGGGGAGGACGGCCCGCGCGCTCCGCACGATACTCTCCGCTGCCTCCATGAAGATCCGGAAGCGCGCGGTCCTCGAGATAATAGAACCTGAGGCAGCCCAAACAGGTGAGAGTCGGTGAAGGAAGCATCCGCGAAGATGGATGGCTGGGTGGAGTGCGGGAGCATCGGCCGTCCGATAGCGCTTCGCGGTGAGATGGCGGTCACCTGGTTCGGGGGCTCAAGCCCCGTGAAGGTCGGCTGCGAGTTCAAAATTGCGAAGGACAAATCAACTTCATATCAATCGTATCGAGTAGCGGCCCTGCGGCGTCAGGGCCGTTTTTCTGTCGTGCGCTTCGAGGGAGTCGAGACGAGGGAGGGTGCGGCCGCGCTCCGCGGAGCGAAGCTCTTTGTGTCCTCAGCGCAGCTTACCAAGCTCTCCGAAGGGGAGAATTACGTCCATCAGCTGATCGGGCTCGATGTGGTTACGGAAGAGGGGCGCGCGCTTGGGAAGGTGACAGGGATATTCAGCAACGGCGCGCACGACATCTATGAAGTGCGCTCCGAGGAAGGCAAAGAGATACTGGTCCCGGCAGTGGATCATATTGTCACCTCCATCGATCATGCCGCCGGCCGAATCGTGGTGAGGTTGCTTGAGGGAATGTGAAATATTAGGAGTTATTCAACAGTGCGCCTTTCGAAATTCTCCCTCCCTTGAGGGGAGGGAGTCAGAGGGAGGGTGACCCTGCGAATTTCTTTCACCCGGCTGCCGTTGTCACCCTCACCCCGACCCTCTCCCCTCAAGGGAGAGGGAAAAGAGGCGTAGGCACCTGAATAGTTACAAATATTCTGATTTTATGCGCTTCGACATCGTCACAATTTTCCCCGGCATGTTCGCCTCGCCGCTCGGCGAGACGATCATCAAGCGCGCGCAGGAGAAGGGGCTCGTCGAGTTTCATCTCCACGACATCCGGGAGCACACTGAGGACCGCCACAGGAGCGTAGACGACACGCCCTACGGCGGCGGCGCAGGCATGGTGATGATTCCCGGCCCTCTGGTAGCGGCGGTGGAGTCGGTGCCGCGCGCTGGAAAGAGCCTTCGCGTCCTCATGACTCCGCAGGGCGAGCCTCTCACTCAGGGGATCGCGCGCGAGTTGGCCGGGCTCGACCAGATCATCCTCGTCTGCTGCCGCTATGAGGGGATCGACGAGCGAGCCCGCGAAATTGTGGCCGAGCGCGAACTCTCCATCGGCGACTACGTGGTGAGCGGCGGCGAGATACCGGCGATGGTCGTCATTGATGCGGTGACGCGGCTCGTGCCAGGGGTCCTCGGCAACGAGGAATCTACGGCGCATGAGTCATTCGAGACCGGGCTCCTCGAGTATCCGCAGTATACCAGGCCCGATATCTTTCGGGGAAACAGCGTGCCCGATGTCCTGCTCTCCGGCCACCACGCGGAGATCGAGAAGTGGCGGAGAGAACAGGCACAAGCCCGCACACAGGCGCGCCGCCCGGATATCCTCGCAGCGAAAAAATGATTTTGAGCAGGCTTGACATGGGTTCGAGTCATGCGGTAGTGGAGCCCTGACTGAATGACGGAGGGGGGAGACTTGGACCACAGCCAAAGACTGGAACGGGATTTTCCTCAACCGCCTTTTACGGCCTTGAGAAAACTCATTTCGGGCCTTCGCTTATTTCCCAAGACGCACGATTTCTTCGGCTATTTCGAGCGCGGCAGCGAGAACACCGTAAGCGGCGCAAAAATCCTCTGCAGGATGATAGCGAACAGGGCGGAGCGCCCGGTCCTTCTCAAGGAGCTAGAGAATCACGAGCATGTCGGCGACCGCCTCACGCACGAGGTGATCGATCTCCTGCGCGAGACGTTCCTGACCCCCTTCGACAGGTCCGATATCCACACGCTCGTCGTCAAGATGGACGACGTGCTGGACATCGTATATTTCATCGGCAATCGGATGACGAGGTACGACATCTCTGAGATGCCCGACGAGCTGGCCGAGCTGGCCGAGATCATCCTCAAATCTTCAGAGGAAATAGCGAAGGCGATCCGGGGCCTGAGGCATCTCAAGAATACGCAAGAAATACTCACTGCTTGCGTCGAGATAAACCGCCTGGAGAACGAGGCCGATGCTCGGATGGATTCCCTAATCGAGGGGCTCTTCAAGGATGGCTGGGACCCCTTCGAGGTCATCAAGCTCAAGGAGCTTGCCGAGAACCTCGAGGCGGCGGTTGATAAATGTGAAGACGTGGCTAACATAATCGAAGGAATAATACTCAAGCACGCGTAAATGACTCCCACCCTCATATTCGTAATCTTCATCATCGCCGTCGCCCTTGCGTTTGATTTTATCAACGGCTTCCACGATTCTGCCAACTCCGTCGCAACCATCGTCGCCACCCGCGTCCTTTCGCCCAGAAACGCCGTGATCTGGGCCGCGTTCTTCAACTTCGCGGCTGCCTTTGTCTTCGGGTTGCACGTTGCCAATACGATCGGCAAGGGGATCGTGGAGCCCCACATCGTGGATTCCACGGTGATCCTCTCCGCGCTCCTCGGGGCGATCATATGGGATCTCCTGACGTGGTGGTGGGGCCTTCCCACGTCCTCATCGCATGCGCTCATAGGCGGGCTCGTGGGGGCGGCTATAGCGAAGTCCCATGGCATTTCTGTCCTGATCCTGCCGGGCCTCATGAAGGTGGTCGCCTTCATCTTCATCGCTCCGTTTCTGGGGATGATCTTTGGGTTCGTCCTCTCTGTGATACTCAACACTGCCTTTGCGAAGGCCTCGCCCTTCAAGTTGGACAGATACTTTCGCAAGCTCCAGCTCATCTCGGCCGCGCTCTACAGCCTGGGGCACGGCGGCAACGATGCGCAGAAGACGATGGGAATCATTGCGATCCTGCTATTCACGTATGGATACCTGGGCCCCACCTTTCACGTGCCTATCTGGATCGTCCTGATCTGTCATGCGGCGATAGCCCTGGGGACGATGTTCGGCGGCTGGCGGATCATAAAAACGATGGGCATGAGGATAACGGAGTTGAAGCCCGCCGGAGGTTTCTGCGCGGAGGCAGCGGCGGCATCGACGCTCTTCGGGGCAACATTTCTTGGCATACCAGTTTCGACGACGCACACGATAACCGGCGCAATAGTCGGCGTGGGCTCGACCCATGGCCTGGGAAGGGTCAGGTGGACCGTCGCCACCCGCATAGTCTGGGCGTGGATACTCACCATCCCCGCCGCTGCCGCCATAGCAGCGGCATCCTATTTCATTTCAAGGCTTTTCTGACCAAATTCGATAGATATTGACAAATGGCCGTTTAAACAGTAGAAGCGCCCGGTTTTACAAGGGGTTAGCTGACAGCTTTTTAGGAAATGGAGCCGGTCATGAACATCATCGATAAGATCAACCAGGAGAGTCTCCGCAAGGGCATCCCGCAGTTTCGCCCCGGCGACACCATCCGCGTGCATTGCAAGATTCGCGAGGGCGACAAAGAGCGCATCCAGATTTTCGAAGGCGTCTGCATCTGCCGCCGCAGGGGCGGCATCAGCGCCTCGTTCACGGTGAGAAAGAACTCCTACGGGATTGGCGTAGAGCGCGTCTTCCCGCTCCACTCCCCGCAGATAGACCGCATAGAGATCGCTAGCTCAGGCAAGGTGCGCCGCTCGCGCCTCTATTACCTCCGCAAGCTCTCCGGCAAGGCCGCCCGCATCGAGGGCCGCCAGGCCGGGCAGTATGTCGCTGAAGGGGCAGAAGATGAGGAAGCTGCCGGCGCGAAAGCGGATGCAGCAGACAGTGCTGATCGACCTTCCTGAACCCGGCCTCCATTGTTTTGAAGAACACCTCTACTCGCGCGGGTTTCGGTCGATAGCCGGTGTCGACGAGGCGGGACGCGGTTCGCTCGCGGGCCCGGTCGTCGCCGCGGCGGTCATCCTTCCACAAAATCTGGATCTCCCCGGCCTCAATGATTCCAAACAGCTGAGCAAATCCGAAAGAGAGCGATTCTACGATGAGATTCGCGCGAAGGCTTTAGGCTTCGGCGTCGGCATCGTCTCGCCGGCCGAGATCGACAGGATCAATATCCTCGAGGCATCACTCGAGGCGATGCGCATCGCGGTGGAGGGCCTCTCGGTTCAGCCTGACTACCTCCTCATCGACGGGCCGTTCGCGATAGACTTCAATGTAGAGCAGAGGCCGATCAAGAAGGGCGACGCCCTGTCCCACTCGATCGCCGCTGCCTCCGTCATCGCCAAGGTGACGCGAGACCGGATGATGTGCGATCTTGAGGGCGAATACCCCTCCTTCAAATTTTCAGTGCACAAGGGCTACGGCACGGAGCTGCATCTTTCGGAACTCAAGACGCACGGGCCGACGCCGTTACACAGGATGACGTTCAGGGGGGTGGTGCAGAAAGAAAATTACCTCCAAGATTGGGGACGGGATAAATAATGGGACCGGCATGCCCCCTCGCTTCGGCTCGCTCTCTCAAACGCCGGTCGCTCGCCTGCCCTTGCGGCGACGCAAAATTATAGGCTTGGATGTCGTCGCCTCCAGAGGCCGCTCGAGGGCATGCCGGTCCCATTATTTGTCCAAGAGGTCAATAAGCCTTTGAATTTTAAGGTAAAAATAATCATAGAAACCACGCAACTTTTGCGAGTTTCTGCCGATAATAGAAATGGTAGCGGCAAGAGGGGTGCGTTGTTAAATCCGCCGCGCAAAGGGGCAAGTTCAAAACGATGCTGCTTTTGGCAGCAGGAGGCATGACATGATAGGAGCAGGCGATCCGAAAGTGGCGGGCAAATGCCCCGACGGCACGGTGTTCATCGAAACGGCGCGATTTGCGATGGGGTC
>JAZDOG010000077.1:0-34985 GCA_043798915.1 Pseudomonadota bacterium
GGAGGGGAGGGTGGCGACCGCGACCTCGATCCCGGTGGATTTTTCGAACGAGGAGAGGAGCCCCTCGACCTTCGACTTCGATCCGGCGGACATCACGCCCGCGAAGTCGTTCACGAAGCCGGCCGGCTTGGGAAACGCCGCAAATGCCGCAATCGGAATGATGACGGCGATGATGGCTATGAGGGCTCTTCGAAACATCGGGCGATCTATAACAGAAACGAAGAGAAAGGCAAGGAAGCAGGGTTGTGGCGAAAAACGAGGATGTGTTTTGCGACAATTAGAATCTCGGCGTATCCAGCCGGGGAGCATTCAGTTCCAAAAACGCCGCCGATTGCTGCGGACTTCAACTTGAAGCCAATGTTCAAAATAAACGCGAAAAGCACGCTGAATTCGATGGTCCTAGCCAACCCGTGATCGGTATCGATTGGAACGAGGCCCGTGCCTATTGCAAGTCGATAGGCGGCGATCTCCCGAGTGAGGCCCAGTTTGAATATGCCGCGAGAGGACCTCTTAAGGGCTACACACCTGGATTTGATTACGGGACCGCAAGCGGACAGCTGAACCATGAAGAGGCACACTATGGTTCCGAGACCACAGCAGATGTCTGTACGCATGGCAGAAATGGATTTGGTCTTTGCGATATGGCCGGAAATGTATGGAAATGGATGCGTGATACTTACTCGGAAAAATTTTATAGCAACATGCCGGCAAAGGACCCTGTCAATCTGACCGATGGTCCCACAAAAAGCCTTCGCGGCGGTTCCTGGGGCGGCAGCGATGACTTTGCCTCGCGCCACCTGCGGGCCGCGAGTCGCAGCTTAGATGGTCCAGTTTACCGCAGCAGAGTTGTCGGCTTTCGTTGTGTTGTTCCTCCCCAGTCCGCTACTGAACTGACGGTGGGCAAACTGCCGGACTCCAGGAAGTGATGTAGACTTATACCATCTGGTTTTTACCCTTGGTCCGCCCTTGAACAGACGGACCAATTTTTTATGATGATCAAGAACTGCATAATATAGTGATGTTTCCCTCCCCTTTGTAAGGGGAGGGTCAGGGTGGGGTAGGCCGCTGTTTCAATGCTGATCTACCTCCCCTATCCCCTCCTTACAAAGGAGGGGGAAGTCGGTAACGAGTTCCTTCAAGGTTCTTGATTGCAACCCCTGTCTGTGGTCTAATTGTTTGTGTGAACGGGAGGTGCTCATGGCCCCGAAAATGACATGGGAAGAGATCAGGACGAGATATCCCGATCAGTGGGTGTCGCTGGCCGAGGTAGATTGTGGGGAAGACGGGGGTGTTAAATCAGGCATTGTCGTGACGGCCGGCCCGGATTTAAAATCTGTCGTTGAAAAATCGAGGAGCGGCCCTTTCGCCTCCCACCAGTTCAAGTACACAGGGGTCGTCAAAAACTTTCTCGGTTTCGCCAAATGGGATGTGGAAAATGCTGCGCCTCGCTGTAATTCGGGGGACATGAGACTTAATTCGTGCCCCGAATTCCCGAATTAAGTCTCGTGTCCCCCAAATTATTCCGAATTATTCCCTAATTATTTCACCACACCATGTAACTGGACATCTGACACAACGACAGATTCCTGCAGTTCACTCCAGACCGAAGATGTGTCGGAAGAAGTCGAGCATGCGGTTCCTGTGTTCGGGGGCGAGGGCGCCTTTTTTGAGCGTGATGATCGGGTCGTGGAGTATCTTGCTGATGATGGAGGTCGTGCAGACGTCGACCACCTGCCTGTGCTCGGGCGGCATCTCGCCAAGGCGATCGAAGGCCCTCTCGAGTTCTTTCTTCCGGATCTCCTCGCACTTTTGCATGAGCCTTGCGATCGTGGGCTCGAGCCCCGATTCGAGCAGGGCCGCCGACGTGCGTTTTGCCTCCGCCGCGACTATCTCCTCGGCGTGAGCGACCTCCCGCCGCCTTTGATCGAGGTTTCGCTCCGCCGACTGTTTGAGATCGTCGATGTTATAAAGCGCGACGCCAGGGATCGCTCCTGCTTCGGGCTCCACATCCCTCGGTACGCCGAGGTCTATTATGACGAGCTGGCTTCGCGATGCCCCGACCCTGGAAGCGCCGATCATCGACGATGTGAGTGTCGGCGCGCCGGTCCCACACGAGGTGATGACCGCGTCGGCGTGTTCCATGAGATCGCAGAGCTTCTCCCAGGGCCCTATCTCGGCCCCGAGTTCGGATGCGAGTTCGTCCGCCTTTTTCCTGGTCCGGTTGACGAGGATGAGCTTGCCCAGCCCCCTGTCCTTGAACGTCCTGGCTGCGGAGGCCCCGACATCGCCGGTGCCGACGATGAGGAGGGTCGGCGCATAGCGCTGGCAGACGCTCGATTCGATTAGGTCCACAGCGATCGAGCTCACCGACGTGGAGCCCAGCCCGATCCCGGTCTCGGTGCGCACGCGCTTGGCGACGAAGAACGCGCGATGCATGATCTGGTTTATGATGTTTCCGGTGCTGCCGGCGCCGAAGGCCAGCCGGTATGCGTCTTTGAGCTGGCTGAATATCTGGGGTTCCCCCACGACCATCGAGTCGAGGCTCGATGCTACGCGGAAGAGGTGGCGGACGGCGTCGCCGTTTGCGTGCGCGTACCAGCGCCCGCCGATATTCCCTGGCGCGATGGAAGTCTCATCACAGAGCGCGCGTTTGAGCCCCGGGACGACTTCGGCCGAAGCGGCCACGGCGTGGATCTCAGTGCGGTTGCACGTGGAGAGGAGGAGGCATTCGCTCACGCCCTCTGTGGCGAGGAGCCGCGCGAGGAGCCCGGCCTGTCGATCAGGCCTCACCGATATCTTTTCCCTGATCTCAATCGGGAGCGTCTTATTGCTGACGCCGGTGATTAGGTATTCCAATTTAATACTCCCTGGAATTGTTCCCTATGCGTTTTTTGCCGACTGAAGATTTCTGGTGAGCTCCGGCACTATCTGGAAGAGATCCCCGATCAATCCATAGTCGGCGACGCGGAATATCGGGGCGTGCGGGTCGCGGTTGATGGCGAGTATTTTGCTAGACGACTGCATCCCGACGAGGTGCTGGATCGCGCCCGAGATGCCGACGGCGATGTAGAGCTTGGGACAGACGGTCTTGCCGGTCTGGCCGACCTGATGCGCATAGCTGATCCATCCCTTGTCCACCGCGCCGCGGGAGGCGCCGACCGCGCCGCCGAGCGCCTTCGCGAGGTTCTCGATGATCTTGAAGTTGTCTCCCTTTTGGAGGCCTCGGCCTCCGGATACGATTACGTCGGCTTCGGCCAGATTCACCGCCCCCGCCAGCTCCTCGACGGAATTCAGAATCTTCACGCGGCTTTTGAGCTTCTCGCTTTCGATGCCGGCGTCGATGACTTTGCCTGAGCGATGCGGGTCGAACGGGGCCTCCTTCATCACCTTGTGGCGGACCGTCGCCAGCTGGGGCCTGAAGCGGGTGCAGAGGATCGTCGCCATGATGTTGCCGCCGAACGCCGGCCGCGTCTGCATGAGATTGCCGTCGGCGTCTATGGCGAGCCCCGTGCAATCCGCCGTGAGCCCCGTGCGGAGCCTGGCCGCCACGCGCGGGATGAAGGAGCGGCCGATGCTCGTCGCGCCGGTGAGGACGATCTCCGGCTTGTGCTCGTTCACGAGTTCCACCATCGCGGCTGCGTAGCTCTCGTCCCGGTAATGTTCCAGCTCCGGGTTGTCGACCACGTAGACCTTGTCCGCGCCGCGCGAGATGATTTCGTCCGCGCGGTTGCGGATCCCGGAGCCCATGAGAACGCCGCACAGCTCCTGCCCTCTGGTGTCGGCGAGCTTTCGCCCCTCGCCCAGAAGCTCGTACGAGACGCTCTGTACGACGCCTTTCTTCTGCTCGCAGAATACCCATACGTCGCGGTATTTGGAGAGATCGACGGCCGCCTCGCCTTCCGGTTTTTCAAAGAGGATCGCGTCGAAGGGGCAGGCTTCGGTGCAGGCGCCGCACATGGTGCACTTGTCGTAGTCGATGACGGCAGATTTGCCGGCGGTCCGGATTGCGCCGAAGGGGCATTCCTTCACACAGAGGCCGCAGCCGTTGCATTTAGCGATGAGGATTTCGATGCCCATATAAAATTCCGCGCCCGCTAGTCGCGAGTTGCGAGCAGCGAGTCGCAGATCGTTTTGGAAATATGCGCTATGTTCTCAACCGTGCCAGCCAGCGGCTCTCCGCCTTTGCGGACCGGAGGCGAAAATATCTTCTGCACCCACGTCGGCGATCCGGCCAGCCCCAACCTGCTCGTGTCGCAATTCAAATCGGCCGGCCCCCACGTCGGTATCCGGCTTCTCCTCGCCCGCACCTTGCCGACGAGGGAGGTGTAGCGCGGGGTGTTGATCTCCTTCACGACCGTCAGGAGGCACGGGAGGGGGAGTTTCACGGCGTCGTAGCCCTCTTCGGTCATCCTCTCCACGGTGAGCGATCGTTTCTCGACCTGTTCGATTTTTTTCACGAAGGCGGCCTGCGGCAGCATCAGGTGAACTGCGATGCCAGGCCCCACCTGCGCAGTGTCGCCGTCCAGGGCCTGTTTGCCGCATATTATTACGTCGAACTTTCCGATCTTCTTTATCGCCTGCGAGAGCGTGTAGCTCGTGGCGAGGGTATCGGAACCCGCGAACGCGCGATCGGATATCAGGACCGCTTCGTCCGCCCCCATCGCCAGCGCTTCTCGCAGCGCATCCTTCGCCTGGGGCGGCCCCATCGCGATGATCCAGACCTTTCCGCCGTGCTGTTCGCGGAGCCTTATGCCCTCCTCTATCGCATAGAGGTCGAAGGGGTTGATCACCGAGCGGACGCCCTCGCGGATGAGCGTGTTAGTCTCGGGGTTGATTCTGACGTCGGTCGTGTCCGGGACCTGTTTTATACAGACTATTATCTCCATCACATGCCCTTGTAATTGGGCCCGCCTCCACCCTCAGGGGGCGCCCAGGTGATTACTTCATACGGATCCTTGATGTCGCATGTCTTGCAATGGACGCAATTTGTGGGGTTGAGCTGCAGGACTTTTTTGCCGTTTTCGTCCTCCACCATCTCGTAGACGCTGGCCGGGCAGAAGAACTGGCATGGATTGCCATACTCTTCGGCGCAGCGGCCGTTGCAGATCGACATGTCCTCGATCTTCAGATGGCAGGGCTGGTCCTCGTCGTGCTTTGTGCCGGAGGCGAAGACGCAGGAGAGTTTGTCGAACGAGACGTGTCCATCCGGCACGAATGCGGGCTTTGGGAGCGAGCTGTCCTTCTTGAGCATCCGCATGCATCGCCAATCCTCTTTGGCAGGCATGCGCTCCTTGAGGCCGCGGCCGCCGGTGATAATCTGGAGGCCGGTGTGTATCATCCCCGGGATCAACCCGTGATGATAGCCCTGATGGAAATTGCGGCGGCGCCACAGCTCTTTCTTGATGTAGCTTCCGTCGATGCGTTTTTTATAAGAGCTGAGCGCTGCGGCGCTGCAGTCGCGCTTCGTGAGGGCTTCCAGGATTGCTTCCGCGGCGAGCATTCCGGATTTCATCGCAAGATGCACCCCTTTGAGCCTCATCGAATCCAGGAATCCCGCGGCCTCGCCGATGATGAGGAAGCCGTCGCCGTACAGGCGCGGGACGGAGAACCAGCCGCCCTCGGAGAGCGTCTTTGCCCCGTATGCGATGAGCTTGCCGCCGCGGATCGTCCGGTCGACGAAAGGGTGCATCTTCCATCTCTGAAAGAGTTCGAAGGGATGAAGTTCCGGGGATCGGTAGTCCAGGCTCACGACCAGCCCCAGGGCCACCAGCCGGTCCTTGTGGTGATACATGAAGCTGCCGCCGAAATTTGTGAGGCCGAGCGGATAGCCCATCGTGTGCGCGACGCGGCCGGGGCGGAAATTTTCTTCCTTCACCTCCCACACTTCTTTGAGGCCTGCCGCATGGCCTTGGGGCGTGCAGCCTGAGTCGAGGCCCAAGCGCTTGATGAGCCGCTTCGTCAGATGGCCGCGCGAGCCTTCGCCGAGCACGGTCACCCTGGCCGCGACCTCCGTGGGTTCCAGATAATTTGGTTTTCGTTTGCCTTCTTTGTCGAGGCCTTTGTCTTTGACGACGACGCCGCCCACAGCGCCGGCTTCAGTCATGATGAGGTCGTCCGCCGGTTCGCCTGTGTATATCTCGACGCCTTCCCGTTCGCACTGGCCTGCAAGCCACTTCGTGAATTCGGATAAGGATACGATGTAGCAGCCGTGGTTGGACATCTGAGGAGGAACGATTGGAGACGGGATGTGGAGGCCCTTCGTCAGGAAGCCGAGCGATTCGCCCGCGACCTTCGGCCCGAAGAGGGCCATGTGTTTTTCAAAGTCGGGAAACAGCTCGGCCAGCGCGCGCGTATCCAGAGAGGCCCCGGAGAGGCTGTGGTCGCCGACGTTCGGCGCCTTCTCGAGGACGGCGATCGAGATATCCTTGAGCCCCGGGGTTTGATTCGCAAGCCTCCTCAAATGCAGGGCGCCCGAGAGAGATGCGGGACCGCCGCCGATGAAGAGGATGTCGAATTGCTGTTTCATTCCGCTTTAGAAGGTGTAGACAAGATTGGAGAAGATGACATTGGCGGTCGATGTCCCGTGACCCTTGTAGGCCGTTTTCAGATATTCGTATTCGATGCCGAAGTAGAACGGCTTGACCGGGAAGAATCTGAAATTGGCGAAGAACATCTGGTTTTTGTTTACGTTTCCCGCTGCGATCTTCGAATAACCCATTTTATCTATACCATAGCCCACGGCCGTGTCGAATTTCTCATGCCACTGGCTCGTGATCTGCCCCCATGCCGCAACGCTCCAGTTTTTGAATTGGTTGCCCGTGGCATTGACGTAGCTCAGGAAGACTCCCGGGTCCTGGCCGTACTGGAACTCGCCCGAAAGTTTCAAAAATTTGTGGAACGGGATTGAAAGGCTCCCGGCCACTCCGGCCATCTTGTCATATGAGCTGTTGACGCTGTTCGCGCCGAAAAACCCGGAGAGGGCGGCGATGAAGTCGCCGCTCTTCATCTTCCTGTTGTACTGCGCCAGCGCCTCTCCCATGGGCATCCCGCTGTTGGCGCCGGTGCTGCTGACAAGGTCGTCGGTGTTCGTCGGAAGGTTTGCGCTGATCGCGACCTTCAGCTTGTTCGTGTCATCGAGCGGGGCGTTGTAGGTCAGCCTCACCTGCGGGCGTCTGAAGCCCTGGTTTCCCAGGAACCACATATTGCCGCCGAGGCTCAAAGAGGCCGTGTTCAGCGGCGAGAAGATATCCCAGTTCTGGCCGGCGATCAGAGACCACCTGTCCGAGAAGAGATCGAGGTAGAGATGCCTGATGCGCGGGATCGGGGATGTGCCGTACGATGTCTGGTTGAGGACGTTCACGAAATCCATTTCAAATATTCCGCCCATGGAGAGCTTGTCCGACACCTTGCTCCCCTTCCAGTCGAAGCCGACGCGGCTGTTCTGCGGGGTCGCGCCAAACCAGGTGTGGCGACCGCCGGTCGCTGTCGCCTTGTCGATGACCCTCGACTGGGCGGCGACCGAATTCAGCCCGCCGTACATCTGCGTGCGGGCCGTTCCGAGGAAGAGCTGGGCTGCGACGAAGCCGTAGAAGTCGACCGGGAATTTTGCGCCGACGGAGGTCTTCTTTTCTCCCTTGTCCTGCTTCTCCTTCTCCTGCTGATCCTTCAGATCGTCGACCTGCTTCTGCAGATTCTCGATCCTGGAATTTAAATTCTCTTTTTTCTCCTTTGCAAAAGATGGCGCCGATGTGACGACCATCGCCACTGCAACGAGGAGCACTGCGGCTGCTTTCGCTTTCATTGGTTCTCCCTTTCCTGGCCCCGATTGCCTCACGGCCCTGATTTGAGGTGGGGCTGATAACTCGGAGGCAGGTCTCTGTCAACAATTCTTACACCCGGATACCTTCCTTGACTTTTTGCGCGGGCTGCAGATAAATGCGCGGACTTCCCAAAGGAGCGCTTGAGATGAAACAGGAACTCGAAAAGCGAATCAGCGGCATCGCCGGCCGGTATCCCCGCAAGAGGTCGGCAATCCTGTCCGCCCTGGATATTATGCAGAGGGAGGGCGGCGGGAGCCTCTCCTCCGACGCGATCAAAGAGACGGCGAGCGCCTTCGGCATCTCCGTCGGCGAGGCCTATGGAATCGCGTCATATTATTCGATGTATAATACGAAGCCGGTGGGAAAGTACCATGTTCAGGTGGACACATGCGTGCCGGCCTTTTTGAGCGGCGCCGGCGAGATACTGAGTCATCTGCAGGGCGCCTTCGGCATCCTGCCCGGGGAGACGACAAAGGACGGCATGTTCACCTTGTCGGAGGTGCAGGACCTGGCTTCATGCGGGACATTGCCCGTCATTCAGGTGAACGATGTTTATTATGAAAATCTGACTGTCGAGAAGGCGGATGAGCTCATCGCCGTCCTCAAGACCGGAAAGATGCCCAGGCCGGATCAGAGTTCGAATTTCGGCACTGTCTGCAACATCCTTCTGAAAAATCGCGGGGAGCCCAGGGCGACCGATATCGCCGTTTACAAAAAGGGCGGCGGCTATGCGGCGCTGGCCAAGGCCCTCAAAATGCAGCCGGCTGCCATAGTGCAGGGGGTGAAGGAAGCGATGCTGCGCGGCAGGGGCGGGGCCGGATTCTCCGCTGGAACGAAATGGAGCTTTCTTTCCAAAGGCGATGCTCGGCCCGTGTATCTAATATGCAATGCAGACGAGGGCGAGCCCGGCACATTCAAGGACCGGCAGATCATGCAGTACGATCCTCACCTGCTCGTCGAGGGCATCGCCATCTCGGCGCATGCGATCGGCGCCAGGAAGGCCTTCATCTACATACGCGGAGAATTCCGCTGGATCTCGGAGATACTGGAAAAGGCCGTCGAACAGGCAATGGTTGATGGACAGCTCAAGCACGTGGAGATCGTGGTGCACAGGGGCGCAGGCTCCTATGTCTGCGGCGACGAGACGGCGCTCATCGAATCGCTGGAGGGCAAGCGGGGCAATCCGCGCGTGAAGCCGCCGTTCCCGGCCAATATCGGGTTGTACGGCTGCCCCACCATCGTCAACAACGTGGAGACGCTCTCATGCGTCCCCTTCATAGCGCAAAACGGGCCGGGGGCGTTCAAGGCGATCGGCACGGCGGGCAATTTTGGGCCGAAGCTCTACGGCGTCTGCGGCGATGTCCAGAAGCCGGGCGTGTATGAGTACCCCATGGGCACCCGGCTCGAGACGATCCTGGAGGCCGCGGGCGGCGTGAAGGGGAGGCTGAAGGCGGTGATCGTTGGCGGGCTCTCCGTGCCGATCCTCAAGGCGGAGGAGTGCAGGGGGCTTGCGCTGGACTTCGACTCCTGCCTGAAGGCGGGCACGATGCTCGGCTCCGGCGGCATCATCGTCATAAACGACACCGTCTCCATTCCGGACCTGGCGCTGCGCACGATCAAGTTCTATGCCCACGAGTCATGCGGGCAGTGCGTGCCATGCTGGAGCGGTTCGCATGCGATCGAGCGCCTGCTCCACGGGATTGTGCACGGCAGCGGCGCGGCAGCGAATATCGACCTCATCCTCGATCTGTGCAGGACGATCAAGGGTTCGACGATCTGTCCTATGGGCGATGCGTTCTCCATCCCTGTCGAAGCGATGGTGAAGAAGTTCAGAGATGAATTTGATGCGCTGGTCCGCCGCTCGGAGGGGGGTGCTGCACATGGATAAGATAGAACTGAATCAGCTGTTCTCGGTTGCGATCCAGCGGGAGGTAGAATCGCATGAGTTTTACCTTCAGGTGGCCGGGCGGGTTGAAAATCCGAATGTGAAGGAGGTGTTCAACCGGCTTGCCCAGGACGAACTCGGGCATAAAGAGCTGCTGGAAAGGTTCAAGAGCGATCCCACCCTCGTCATGAAGTTCAATGGAACTCCTCTCGTCGATTTCAAGATAGCGGAATCATCCGGGTTGCCCCGCCTGTCGATCGATATGAAGCCAGCCGATGCCATAGCGCTTGCCATCAAGAAGGAACAGCAGGCGATGGAATTCTATCTGGGCCTGGTTCGAAAGGCGGGCGATCCGGAGATGAAAAAGATATTTGAGAGCCTCTCCAAAATGGAGCTGGGCCACAAGGTCAAACTCGAGAACGCGTTCGTCGAAATCGGCTATCCGGAAGTATTCTAGCCGATAGAAAGGATGGGACTGGTGTCCCATCTGGCCTTCAAAGCCAGCAGCGGGCGGATAACACCGTCTGTGGCAGGTTCGATTCCTGCCCTTTCTGCAATGCGCCTCCCTGCGGTCGGCAGGATCATCACGCGTCCGATGCTCATCCCGATGGTTGAGCGATACGGGCATGCATTCGTGGCGAAAGCCATCCGCGACGAAATCGGATATCTTTGTTCAGATGCCGGCGTGGATGTTTCCGATATCGAACTCATCTGCCGGCGCGTCGCCGCTCGAATCGAGAGCCTTGCCGCGCCATCCATCGTTCGCGTCCTGAATGCCACCGGCGTCGTCCTGCATACGAATCTTGGCCGGGCGCCGCTTGGCAGATCCACGGCCGAACGAATCGCCGAGATCGCGGCTGGGTACAGCAATCTGGAGTTCGACCTCAATCGCGGAAGGCGGGGAGACAGGCAGGCGCGCTTGAGGGAGCTTCTGAGCATCATCACCGGCGCCGAGGATTCGCTTGCAGTGAACAACAATGCGGCCGCGGTGCTGCTCGTGCTCAAACGGCTGGCGGCGCGAAAGGAAGTCATCGTCAGCCGCGGCGAGCTCATCGAGATAGGCGATTCCTTCCGCCTCCCCGAGATCATGCGGGAGAGCGGCGCGAAGCTGGTGGAGGTGGGCACCACCAATCGCACTCGGATTTCGGATTACGAGCGCGCGATCAGCGACAGGACCGCGATCCTCTTCAAGGTGCACCACAGCAATTTCCGGATGGAGGGCTTTGTCGAGGATGCGCCGATCGGCAGCCTCTCGAAACTCGCGCGCGAGCGCGGGCTGATCGCTGTCTATGACTTGGGCTCCGGCCTGCTCGCGCGCCCGGAGGGGCTGCCGCTCAAGGACGAGCCCACGGTGCGCGATGCGATCGAGGCCGGAGCGGATCTCGTCACCTTCAGCGGCGACAAGCTGCTCGGGGGCGCGCAGGCCGGGCTCATCGCGGGCCGCAGGGAGCTCGTTGCCAAGCTTGCAAAATCCCCTCTCATGCGGGCGCTGAGGCCGGGCAAACTCACGATGGTTGCGATCGAGGACCTGGCCCTGCAATACCTCGATGGAGCGAGGCTGCTTCAGGAAAATCCTGTATTCAGAATGATCGGCCGCGGCGCAGATGATCTTCGCGCCGTTGCGGAGTCCTTCGCCGCGCGCCTGCAGAAAGCAGATATCGCAGTGCGGATAGTCGAGAGCGACGGGCAGGTCGGCGGCGGCGCGCTGCCCGGCACGTTGCTCCCGGGCTGGGCCGTGGAGATCGAGCCGCCTGTCGATGGAACGCGCGCGGCAAAGCGTTACGCCGAAGCGCTCTTTGCAGCGCTTCTCAAGGCCAAGCCTCCGGTCCTGGGCATTCTGCGCGAGGGGAGATTCATGCTGGATGTGCGCACGCTCGATGGGGAAGATATTGAGATCGCTGCCAGCGCAGCCATTGCGGCTGTGCGAGTTGTTTCAGAACCCTGAAGCGCTCTGTGCGAGCCTCGCCGTGCCCGCCTGAGTGATAAAGCGAAAATCCCCTTCGCGGCGCGTGAGACCTTCCCGGTCGTAGAGGCCGATCAGAAGCAGGCATATCCTGCGATTGCCGTTCACGATATCCCGGAATTGCGCGACCGTGGTCCCATCTTTGTTCCGATGGAGATGTTCGAGCAGCCGCATGCGGCAGCGATCCACCGTCTCTCTCCAGACATAGACATCCTCGATGGGCACGATCTCGCCGTTTTCCGCAAGATGTTTGAGGAGTATCTTTGAATCCTTTGCGCCGATCTTGAATTGTTTTTCAACTTCGGATTCGAGATCGGAGAGAGAGGCCACGTTCATCCTGGCTTCCGAGAATCTTTTTCGAAGATGCGAGAGCGAGGCCTCCTGCGCCCGGGTCGGAGCCGGTTTGAAACCCGCCAGCAGCCAGCCGCCGGATGCCGAGCGGACGATCTTCCCGGCATCGGACATCATCTGCAAGAGCCCCTCCGTGATGATCGCGCCGTGTTCCTTTGCGCCGACGCCCAGTCTTGCCGCAAAGCTCGCGGCGTCCAGCCCCTTTGAGCTCAAGGGATATTGATGATGGCGCTCGACCAGGGCCCGCCGCACGATGCGCCACATGCGCTCCTGCGTTGTCGCGGAGAGCAGTGCTCCTCCCGCAGCGGTTGTGATGGAAATGATGTCGGCCTCGATGTCTCCCTCTTCGATCGCCGCCGCGATGTCATCGCTCTTCCTGCCCAGCGCCTGCGCCAATTCCGCGATGCCCACAAACGTGATGTGCTTTCGCACCTCGGATGCGATTTGCTCTTTGAGCCCGCCCTCAGCCCTGCTTCGCACCTGCTCGATGAGTTCTGCGGTCCTCCGGCGATGGTGAAGCGGTGCGGGATCGATCACGCGGCCGCCGCCGAGCGTGCGATCCGCCGAGCAGCTGCGGAGTATGAAGCGATCGCCTGTCTGCAGCGTCGGCGGCCGTTCGAGTTCGATCTGGGCCAGGACCTTTTCGCCTGAGCGCGCCAGGTCGCGATCGAGAAGATGTATCCGACAGATGCTTTCATGAGTTCCGGCATAGAAGAGAGCCTTGCTGTATAGCTTGAGCTGGGCCCTGGGATCGATGAGCCTCAACTCGGCATCGACGCGCGGCGTGGCATCGAGCAGCCGATCTGCGAGGAGCATCCCTTTCTCGAATTCGCTGCACGCGAACCCCGCGAGGTTGAGCGATGCCCTGTCCCCGGCGACGACCTCCTGAACTTCCTTTCCGTGGTTCTCTATCCGGCGCACGCGGACTTCGATGCCCTTGGGCGCGACGTAGAGAGTGTCCCCGCTTCGTATCCTGCCGCCCATGACCGAACCGGTCACCACAGTCCCGAAGCCGGCCACGGAAAACGCCCGATCGATGTACATGCGAAAAGTTCCGCTGCATTCCCTTTCCGGAAGCCTCGCGACGACGCCCTCGATGGCCTTGATCAACTCGCCGATGCCTGCGCCCGTCAAGGCGCTGACCGGTATGATCTCGGCGTCCTTCAAGAAAGTTCCGGACAACGCCTCGCGCGTTTCCTCCACTGCCATGCCGACGAGATCGCCGCCCGCAAGATCGGACTTCGTGATGGCAACCAGCCCGTCAGCTACGCCGAGATTTTCAAGTATCGCTATGTGTTCCGTCGTCTGGGGCATCACCCCGTCGTCGGCTGCGACGGTGAGCAGGGCGAAATCCACGGAGCATGCGCCCGCCAGCATGTTGTGAATGAAGCGCTGATGGCCCGGCACATCGACGATGCCGATGCGCTGCGGTCCCGCGCTGCCGTCATCCGGCAGGTCGAGATGCGCAAAGCCCGGGTTGATGGTGATGCCGCGCTCCTTCTCCTCCGGGTGGGTGTCGCAGTCGATGCCGGTGAGCGCCTTTATGAGAGTGGTCTTGCCATGATCCACGTGGCCGGCTGTGCCCATGATAAGATGTTTCATCAGCGATCGCTCCCGGCAAAGGTTGATAAAATGGAGCTTCGCTCTAGCAGAGGCCGTGAACAGGGTCAACCCCCACGAATGCCCTTGACGATCTTCGCGCAATCCGTATATTTCGGCGCTGATCTATATTTCCCGATAATCGCTGAAGATGCGGAGGGTGCTCCATGGCGATGAAGATGACCATCGATGGGCAGGACGTCGCTTTCAATGAAGGCCAGACGGTTCTGCAGGCGGCGCGTGACAACGGGATATACATTCCCTCGCTCTGCTATCACCGCAAGACGGGCGCGGCAGGCCGCTGCAGGGTCTGCGTCGTAGAGATCAAGGGCATGCGCGGCCTGCAGACTGCATGCACGGTGATCGCCGGCGACGGCATGGGCGTGCTGACGGACACGCAGCTGGTGCAGGATACGCGCCGCATGGTCGTGAATCTGCTTCTCTCCAGCGGCCAGCACAATTGCATCTCCTGCGAGCAGAATGCGGGCTGCGAGCTCCAGGATGCCGCTTATCATCTGGGCATCGAGACGCCGGCCTTCGTAATCGATGAGCCGCAGCCTGCCAGGGACGACTCCAGCGAGATGGTCGTCCGCGACATGCGCAAGTGCATTCAGTGCGGCCGATGCGTCGCGGGCTGCAAATCGGTCGTGGTCAACGAGGTCCTGGAATTCGAGCAGCGGGGGGCGAGCGCCAGGGTCGTCTGCGACTTTGACCTCCCGATGGCGGAATCCACCTGCGTGCAGTGCGGCGAATGTTCGCAGCTTTGCCCGGTCGGCGCAATCATCGACAAGAAGTCGGTGGGCATGGGCAGGCCGTGGGAATTGAAGGCCATGAACACGACGTGCCCCTACTGCGGCGTCGGCTGCCAGCTCACGCTGCACGTGGATGAGGCAAAGAACCGGATCGTAAAGTCGACGGGCCGCGAGGTCCTGCCCAACGACGGCATGCTCTGCGTCAAGGGCCGCTATGGCTTCGAGTTTCCGTCGAGCCCGAAGCGCCTTGCGCATCCGATGATCAAGAAGAACGGCAAGCACGAGCGCGTCTCGTGGGACGAGGCGCTCGACCACACGGCGGGCCGCATCAAGGAGATAGTGGCCCGCGACGGGCCGGACGTGTTCTCTGCCTTCGGCTCGGGCCGCATCACGAACGAGAACAACTACGCTATCGCCAAATTCGCGCGCGCGGTGATCAAGACGAACAACGTCGATCACTGCGCTCGAACTTGACACGCCCCCACCGTCGCCGGTCTGGCGGCAAGCTTCGGAAGCGGTGCGATGACGAACTCGATCCGGGAGATTGAGGACGCCCACGTGCTCTTCGTCATCGGGTCGAACACCACAGAGGCGCACCCGATCATCTCCTACTACATGAAGCGCGCGGTGAAGAAGGGCGCGACGCTCATAGTCAACGACCCGCGCAGGATCGACCTCACGCGCTGGGCCACTCTGCACATTCAGCACAAGGTCGGCACCGACGTCGCCTACATCAACGGCCTCATCAACGAGATATTCAAGAACGGATGGGCGGATGAGGAGTTCCTCAAAAATTGCACCGAAAACCCTGACGACATCCGCAAATGGGTGGAAGGCTATCCGGTCGAGAAGGCCTCCGATATCTGCGGCGTGCCTGTGGAGGCTATGAAGAAGGTCGCGCGGATACTGGGCGAATCCAGGAGCGTCTCCATCTGCTATACCCTGGGTATCACCGAGCACATCTGCGGCACGGACAATGTGAAGGCGCTGGCAAACCTGCAGATGGTGCTCGGCAACATCGGCATACCTTCGGCCGGGGTGAACCCGCTTCGCGGCCAGAACAACGTGCAGGGCGCGTGCGACATGGGCGCGCTGCCCAACGTCCATCACAATTATCAGCCCGTGGATAACCCGCAGGTCGCGGAGAAGATGGAGAAGGCCTGGGGAGTCACGGGCCTCTCGCTGAAGCCCGGCTACAAGATGCCCACGATGCTGCGCAAGGCGCGGGATGGCGGCACCAGGATACTCTACTGCGTCGGCGACAACACGGTGCAGACCGAGCCGAACATGGCGCACACGATCAAGGAGCTCGAGGCCCTGGAGTTCTTCGTCGTCTGCGACATCTTCCCCACGATCACCACGCAGTACGCGGACGTCATCTTCCCCGACACCTCCTGGGGCGAGGAGGACGGCACGTTCACCAACACCGAGCGCCGCGTCCAGCGCGTGCGCCGTGCGCTGACGCCGCCGGGCGAGGCGCGTTCTCACTGGTGGGTCATGCAGGAGCTGGGAAAGCGCCTCGGCGTCGATCTCGGCTTCACTTCGGCCGAGGCCATCTGGGAGGATATGCGCCGCACCGCCACGAGCTGTGCGGGTATCACCTATGATCGCATCGAGAAAATCGGGCTCCAGTGGCCCTGCCCCACGCTCGAACATCCGGGCACGCCGTTCCTCCATGTGTCCGGAAAGTTCACGCGTGGCAAGGGGCTCTTTCACAAGCTCGATCACATACCGCCCGCCGAGGTGCCGGACAAGGAGTACCCATTTGTCCTTTCGACCGGCCGCCGCCTCTATCACTACCACTCGGCCACGCAGACGCGGAACTCGGCCGGATTCGAGGGGCTTTTTCCGGAAGAGCTGCTCGAGCTGCATCCCGGCGATGCCAAAAAGCTCGGCATCAAGACGGGCGATATCGTGAAGGCGAAGAGCCGCCGGGGCGAGATCACGCTCAAGGCATGGGTCACCGAGCGCTCGGCGCCGGGCGTATGCTGGACGTCGTTCCACTTCGTCGAGGCATGCGGCAATGTGCTCACGAATGACGCGTTCGATACGGTCACGGAAACGGCCGAGTACAAGGCCTGCGCGATCAACGTCGAGAAGGTGTCCGATGGCGCGGCGCCCTTGATGCGCATAGAGCGACAGGCGAGGCCATGACGGAATTGCTTCCCCTCCCCTTTGTAAGGGGAGGGCTGGGGTGGGGTAGATCATGTTGCGCGAAGAGATCAAGCATGCTGTCATCCGAGCCGCTGTTGAAACGGGCGGAAAGAAGCGGCTCTCCTGCGCGGATGCTCTCAGGCTCGCCGCAGAGCACGGCATCGCTCCGCAGGAGATCGGCAGGATCTGTGACCAAGAGAACATCAAACTCCAGTCGTGCCAGCTCGGTTGCTTCTGAAGGCCCGGGCAAGCTGACGCATATCCCGCACATGCTGCTCGTCGGTGCTGCCGGCCGCAATGCCGGCAAGACTGCTCTCGCCTGTTCCATCATCCGCGGGGCCTCGCGGTATCATCGCGTCATCGGAGTCAAGGTAATGGCGGTTGGCGATGAACGTGCTGCATGCCCGCATGGAGACGGATGCGGCGCATGCGGGACGCTGCAGGGCAATTTCTCCATAGTCGAAGAAAATAGACGCGGTTCCGGCAAGGACACCGCGCGCATGCTCGGCGCCGGCGCCTCGCGCGCCTTCTGGCTGCGGGCCCGCAGCGGGCATCTGCGAGAAGGCGTTGCGGCGCTGATGAGCGAGGTGGGTGAGGGTGAGGTCGTGGTTTGCGAATCCACAAGCGCGCGCTCCGTCATCGAGCCCGCGATATTCCTCATCGCAAAACGCGCGGACTCCGACGAACGCAAAAAATCTGCGCGCGCCGTCTGGGATGACGCCGACAGGATCGTGTCGTTCGACGGCCGCTCGTTCGATCTTGAAATAGAAGATATTCGCTTTGCCGACGGAAGATGGGCGCTGCGGGGGGATGCCAGCGCAATCGTGATGGCGGGCGGCGAAAGCAGCCGCATGGGCGCTGACAAGGCGCTGCTCGACCTCGCGGGCCGCCCGATGATCGAGCGCATCGTGAGCATGCTCCGGCCGCATTTTCGAGAGCTGATCATCGGCGCCAATGATGCCGGGAAGTATGCGTTCACAGGAGTCAGGGTCGTCCCTGATCGCCTGAGAGGCCGCGGGCCGCTGATGGGAATCGCCTCGACCCTGGCGGCATCATCTCACGATCTCAATTTTATCCAGGCATGCGACATCCCGCACACCGAGCTCCGCTTCGTGCGGAGGATGCTCAGGCTCGCCGAAGGCTGCGATGCCGTGATCCCCAGAACTCCGGATGGGCACGAGCCCCTCTTCGCCGTGTATAGAAAGAGCGCCCTCGCCGCGATCGACGAGGCGCTGAAGATCGGCGACGGCAGGATCAGCCGGATATTCGGGATGTGCAACGTGAAGTTTCTGGATCTGCCAGAGGGGGTGAGGTTTACGAATCTGAATACGCCAGAAGAGTATTCATCCTGCGTGCGCTCCCTGGCGGAACGGTTTTAGCTTGAACAAGAGCGCGAGCGCAAATCCCAGCAAGAATCCCACGGCGATGTTGATAGCGAGGCAGGCTCCTGCGGTCATGAGCATGATCAGCGCCGCCGGGCGCTCTGTCTGATCGCGCGTGACGAGGGCCAGCTCCATGCCGCTCACGGTCAGCATGACGCCAAGCACGCTCGCGGGGAAGGCCCTGCAGAGCGACATGAGAGACGCGCCGAACAGAATTGCGATTATTATCTTTGCGGCTCCGAGAAAGAGGATCGAGCCGTTGGTGCGAGCCCCGAAGCGATACTGTCCAGCGAGACCTCCTGCGCCGTGGCACATCGGCATCCCGCCGAACCATGCGGAGACAAGGTTCATGAGCCCCACCGATATCGCGACCCTCCGCGGCGACGCCTCACGATCCGGAAATAGATCGGCCGATAGCGCGCAGACCGCTACCACGGAGTTCAGCGTGGTCAGGGGTATTTGCGGCAGGGCCGCCTTTGGAAAGGCGGTGATAAAATCGTGCCATCCGGGCGGCGACCAGCCTGGCAGCGAGAACCCCACGCCGAGCGAACTCAACACGCCAGGATTTTTTACAACGGCAAGCGCAATGCCTGCTCCGAAGAGGACAAGGGCTGCGGGCACCCGGTTGGAGAAAAAGAGGCCAAGAACCACCAGTGCCGCCAATGCGCCGGTCAGATAGCTGTCTGGGCCAAACACCGCGCCTGTGCCGGCGACCATCTGAAGGCCCTTCATTAGAAGGGAGAGGCCCAGCGCTAGCTGAACGCCGCGGACCACGCTCTTTGGAATGGCCCTATTGAGGGTATCGATGAGGCCCGTGAGCCCGAGCACGAGGATGATGATGCTCACGGTGGCGCCTGCCGCCAGGATTTCGTTCACCGTGAGCCCCTGCGTGAGCGCCACTGCGGCGATCGCCTTCATCGGCTGGACGGCCATGGGGATGGAGAAGGCGAGCCCCGTGATGATGTTGAAGAGCCCGGCGAAGAAGAGGGCGGCCGCGAAGTTGAGGCCGTTCTGCGCTGACATCGCAACGAGCAGCGGCAGAAACGTCCCCATATCGCCGAGCGAGCCGGCGATCTCATGACGGTCGAGCCGCGCATACTTAAGCGCGCGGGGCAGAGAGAACCTCGATCTACCCCTCCCTTGCCCTCCCCTTACAAAGGGGAGGGCAGGAGTTTTTGAAACTTCATTCTGAGACATTGTTTGATATCACCATTCTGATAGAAATTATGCGATGACCGTTATCCGCCCGCTCCCGTCGAATTCGCCTATCCTGTAAACATCGACGCCGCGTTTTTTCGCCTCTTCCTCGAAACGCGCTGCCATCTCGGGAGCGATTGCCGCCATGAGTCCGCCGGAGGTTTGCGGGTCAAATATTGCGATGCGGTACGCATCGTCGACGCCTGCGCGAATGTCGACGCGGCCTCCGAACGTATCGCGATTGCGGAATGCGCCGCCGGGAACGGTCTCATCAGCGATATGGCGAAGGACGCCGGGCAGGAGCGGCAGCGGCGCGCAGGAGATCGATGCGCCGAGTTCCTTTGCCTCTCCAAGCATTCCGCATAAGTGTCCGATGAGGCTGAAGCCCGTGACATCGGTGAGGGCATGCGCCCCGGCTGCGATTGCCGCCTCGCTCGCGCCGCGGTTCAAGGTCGTCATGCTGGCCACCGCCGCCGTTTTTTCCTCTTCGGTCGCCGTTCCTCCCTTGAGCGCAGTGCAGATGATCCCCGTTCCCAGGGGCTTCGACAGATAGATGAGATCGCCCGGCCTTGCGCCTCGGTTACACAGGATGCGATCGGGGTGCACCGTGCCTATGACGGCCATGCCGTACTTCGGCTCCTTGTCGTGGATGGAGTGCCCGCCGCCTACGATGCATCCCGCCGCCTGTGCGGCGTCGGCGCCTCCGGCCAGGACTTCCGACAGCATCCCCATCGGCAGGCAGTTGGACCAGCACACGAGGTTGAGCGCCATGAGAGGCGTTGCGCCCATCGCATAGACATCGGAGATGGCGTTTGTGGCTGCGATCCTGCCCCAGTCGCGCGGGTCGTCGACGAGCGGCGTGATAAAGTCCGTCGTGAAACATACCGCGAGATCGTCTGAGACTCTTACCACCGCCGCGTCATCCAGCGTTTCCGGCCCCACGAGCAGCCTGGGATCCACGCAGCGTGCCAGGCGCGCAACTACTTTTTTGAGATCGCCAGGCCCCATCTTGGCGGCACAGCCGCCGGCTTCCACCATCTGAGTGAGTCGAATGGATTTTTCAGACATAAAATTGCTCCTCTCGTTCATGAAATTGCGATGATGCGCTAAATATAGCGTCATCTCTGCCATTGCGGCCGGGCAATCTAGGAGGTTCAACAGTGGATGTCAACATGCGGAGGCGTATCCATTTTTGCCTCGACATTTCAATTGGGTTCAACTAAGGGGCTTCCGTTCTTGGGGGAGCTGACAAGACAGTTTGACGCGTGTCAATGTGCGCGCGAGGCGTGGCGCCGCTGACTGCCTAAAAGGAGGAGAATATGAGCAGTATGAGCAACATCAACACCCCTGCCGAAATTGCGCAGGCAGTGGTCAATGCATGCAAGATCAAGGTGAAGCTGTCATGGCGGCCGATGTTTATCCTGGGTATCCTGGCCGGGGCATACATCGCATTTGGGGCGGAGCTTGCCACTCTCATCAGCACCGGGGTTGCGGATAAAGTCGGTTTGGGCTTCGCGAAGTTTCTGGCGGGCAGCGTGTTCAGCGTGGGCCTCATGCTCGTGGTCATCGGCGGTGCTGAACTCTTCACGGGCAACAACCTCATCTTCACAGGTTTTATTATGGGAGAGGTCGGCTGGGTGGAGATGATGCGCAACTGGATCATCGTTTACTTCGGCAATCTCGCGGGTTCGCTGCTCATGGTCTACATCATGACGCACAGCGGGCTCGTCGATGGGGCGGTCGGCGTGACGGCCCTCAAGATCGCATCCGCCAAGGTGAGCCTGCCATGGGATCAGGCCTTCTTCCGCGGGATCGGCTGCAACTGGCTTGTTTGTCTTGCGGTGTGGCTCGCCTTTGGCGCCAAAGATGTGGTGGGCAAGATATTCGCCGTCTATTTCCCGATCATGGCCTTCGTCGCTTCGGGTTTTGAGCACTGTGTAGCCAATATGTATTTCATCCCTATGGGCATTGCGCTCAAGGCAAATGCGGCGGTCGTCGCCGCTTCTGAAATCGCGCCTGAGCAGCTGGCCAATCTCACATGGCGGGGATTTGCAATCAATAACCTCGTGCCGGTCACATTGGGCAATATCCTGGGCGGCGCGGTCTTCGTCGGCGCGGTTTACGCCCTTGCGTATCTCAAAGGCAAGCCGGTGTGCAAGTTAGAGCCTGCAAGCAAGTAAGCGATCTGTTCGTATTTATACCATGTGGGGCGCAACGATCGTGTTGCGTCCCATATTATTTGAGGCGATATTCGTGGAGGTGCCATGATCACAAGCGAGCGCGCGCTGGAATTGATCACGCGAAAGGCGACCCGCTTGCCCGTCGAGCGGCGGGCCCTGGATCGTTCGCTCGGTTATGTCCTCGCCCGAGACGTCAGGACCGCCATCGATTTCCCCCCTTTCGACAGATCCGCGATGGATGGATATGCGGTGGCGGGAGGCGATGCCGGTTCGGTGCTGACTGTCAAAGGCGAGATATGCGCGGGTGGACGTCCCAGGGCTAAAGTCGGGCCGGGGGAGGCCGTGAAAATCATGACCGGGGCGATGCTTCCGCCGGGAGCGGCGCGCGTGGTCATGAAGGAGAACGCCGACATCCTTGACGGCGGGAGGGTCAGGATAAGGATTGCCGAGGGAAAGGATAACATCAGCCGGAAAGGCGTGGATCTCAAGAAGGGGAGCGTGCTCTACGGCGCCGGGCAGGCCATCACGCCGGTCGTGCTTGCAAACCTGGCGGCTGCCGGCATCGGCGATGTGAGAGTCTATCGCAAACCCCGCGTTGCGATCCTCGTGACGGGGAGCGAGCTCTTGAAGCCCGGCGTGAAATATGAAATGGGAAAGATCTACAACAGCAACGGTCCTCTGCTCCATTCGCTTCTCACAGCCCGCGGTTTCAGCGAGGCGGCGCAGGGGGGGGCGGCCGATTCGCTGCCTGCCCTCGTCTCTGCCCTCAGGAAGGCGTTCGCGGCGTCGGATGTCGTCATCATCACCGGCGGCGTCTCTGTGGGCGATTATGATTTTGTCCAGCGGGCCTTCGATTCCATCGGATGCAGGTTGCATTTCAGCAAAGTGGCGATTCAGCCGGGCAAACCTTTCACATTTGCGACGCATGGGAAAAAAACGGTGTTTGCGCTTCCAGGAAACCCGGTCGCGGTCTTTGTCACCTGGTTCCTGTTCGCATTGCCCGCCGTGATGAAGATGAGCGGAATTGAATTTACGCACAGGAGGCACGCCTGCATCTTCAAGGGCACGCACGTCCGCCGCAATGCAGAGCGCGAACAATATGTCCCCGTGCGGTTCGCGGCCGGCGATTCGGTCGAGGCGATTCCTTTCCACGGTTCGGGTGACCTCTACTCCTTGAGCAGGGCGGATGCGCTGATGAAGCTTCCGATCGGGAAATCGAAGGTCGCTGACGGCGAAATGGTTGAGGTTCTGAAGTTGGATGTTTATTGATGGCTGTGCACGTCGTCGCCGCGGAGCATGTGCCACGCGTGTTCCAGCGTTTCGCCCAGGCAGGAAACTATCTCCTTCACGGCCTTCGGACTGCCGGGGAGATTGACGATGAGCGTTGTGCCCGCGATGCCTGAGGTTGCGCGAGAGAGCATCGCGTTCCTGGTGATCGCCATCGAATACGCCCGCATTGCTTCGCAGATGCCCGGGATCTCCTTGTCGATGACGTTCCTTGTGGCTTCGGGCGTTATGTCCCTCGGCCCGATGCCGGTTCCTCCGGTCGTGAAGATGAAGTCGAACCGCTTCTGAACGAATTCGTTCAATATATCCTGAAGCATGGAGGGTTCGTCAGGGACGATCCTCAGTTCGAACCCGACCTGATGATCGCGCAAAAGTTCGGCAAGGGCCTCGCGCGCCGCCGGCCCGCTCTTGTCCTCGTACACGCCCTGCGACGCCCGGTCGCTCACCGTGATGATTGCGATGCTGAGGTTCATTTTTACCCCTTCGCGCCGCTGTCTCCTGCGTGGAGCATCCCCCCGCGCAAAATCCGCGCAAACACGCCTTCACGGGGCATCACGCAGTCGCCTGCCTGCTCAAATATCGCGCATCGGCTGTGGCATTCCTTGCCGATCTGCGTGATCTCGATTTCAATTGAGTCGCCGAGCTTTAACCTGGCGCCGATCGGCAGTGCGCAGAGGCCGATCCCCTTTGTGGTGATATTCTCGGCAAAATCGCCGGGCCCCGCATTGAGTCCCGCGGCGCGCATCTTTTCGATGCTCTCGACGGCCAGCAGGGAGAGCTCCCTATGGCCGCTGCCGGCGTGCGCATCGCCGACGATTCCCAAGCCCTTTTGTATCTCGGCGCGCGGCACAGGCCTTTTTTTCTCGCCCTTATCCCTGCTGATATTGACGGAGACGATGGTGAACGAATGCATCAGTGGCTCCCTTTGATGTCATCAGAGTTTCTCTTTGCTCACGAGCCTGATCTCGCCGAGCACCATCCCCTTGTCCACCGCCTTGCACATATCGTAGATCGTGAGCAGCGCGCAAGAGACCGCTGTGAGCGCCTCCATCTCCGCGCCGGTCTTGCCGATGCACGTGATGGCGCTCTCGGCCCCGATCCTGTCCGGCCCCACGTTGAACGCCACGCTTATATGCGAGAGGGGGATGTTGTGGCACAGCGGTATCATTTCACCAGTGCGTTTTGCGGCCTGGATGCCCGCGATCTGCGCGGCTGCAAGGACGTTCCCCTTTGCGATCGCGTTGTCCTGGATCTTCCGGATGGTGTCCGGCGCGAGCGCGATCTCGCCCGACGCCTGCGCAGTGCGGACCTGGTCGGGTTTTTTGCTCACGTCGACCATGCGTATATTGCCCGTGTCGTCCAGATGCGAAAAAGTCATTTCATCCTCCGATCTGACACATCACTTCCTTCTCGTTTTTGACGCCCGCCTCCGGTTTATTGCGGAGGGCGAGGGCGAACGCCTCCGCGATCCCCGCCTCACGGACATTGACGCCATACCCTGAAAAAAGACACGGCTTGAGCAGGCCGTCGCAGGTGAGCCTCAAGCGGTTGCAGCGGTCGCACAACCCCACCATCGTGTCGCATTCGACCACGCCCCGGTGGCCGGTCTTGAGATCCATCCTGGGGATAAACCGCACTTCAATATCTTTCTCTCGTCCAAAGGCAAGAAAGCTGTCCTTCTCATCGTCGTTCCAGCCATGTATCAGCACGACGTTCAACTTGATAGGGATGAGCCCCGCTGCCCTGGCCGCGTCGATCCCCTCAAACACCCTTTGAAGGTCGCCCCCGCGCGTGATCTCGCGGTATTTTTCAGGCTCGAGTGAATCGAGGCTGATGTTGACGCGATGGAGACCCCGCGCCTTGAGCTTATGGGCGAAATCCGCCAGCATCGAGCCGTTCGTCGTCATCCCGAAGTCCTTGAGTCCCGGCAGCCTGCCGATCTCTTCGACGAGGAATTCGATGTTTTTTCGGACGAGCGGCTCTCCCCCGGTCAACCGTATCTTGGTGAAGCCCGTGCTCACGGCGTATGCCGCCACTTCGTGGAGTTCCTCGAGGCTTAAGATTTCCTCGTGTTTCTTCAGCACGATTCCGGCTTCGGGCATGCAATATCGGCAGCGCAGATTGCACTTATCCGTCACGGAGATCCGCAGATAGTTGATATGGCGCTGGAAGCGGTCGATGAGCATGGCCATGGGAGACAATCTCCTAATCCAGGAAGGACACGGAGCGCAACGAAAATAAAAAGGTTCATCGCGCAATCGGATATCAGAAAGAATACGGGGATGAGTATCATAGATAGATGTCGCGCTTGCCCTGTCTTAAATTTTCAAGCGCTTCTTCGGTCCGACGGAGGGTTTTTTTGTCGGTGATTTCGAGCAGCGATTGACTGATGAGCGCTTCGCCCCTCTGCCTCTCTTCCGTGCTGCCGTGGTCCAGGAGATATTCCTCGAATGTGATGAGGCAGTTCGGATGACAGAGCTTTTTGATCTCGCCCGGCTTTGCCAGATCCATGAAGGACTCGCCGGTCCGCCCCGATCGGTAGCAAGCGGTGCAGAAACTCGGCAGATGGCCGTTGGCCAGGAGCGCCGCTATCGTCTCGCGCTGGCCCCGCGTGTCGGAGAGGGAAAACTGGCACGACTCCGCCGTCTTGTCTGTGTATCCGCCGGGGGATGTCCGGGAGCCGGAGCTGATCTGCGATACTCCGAGGCCTATCACCTCGTCGCGGAGCGCCGGCGGTTCGCGTGTCGAGAGGATGATGCCGGTGTATGGCACCGCGAGGCGGAGGCAGGCCACGATCTTTCGGAAATCGGCGTCGGAGACGGGGGAGGGCGGCCTTGCGGCGGCTGGCGCGTTGGATGCCGGCTCTATCCGCGGCACCGATATGGTGTGAGGTCCGACCCCGAATCTGCGGTCGAGATATTCCGCGTGCGCGAAGATCGAGAGGACTTCGAAGCGAAAATCCGCAAGGCCAAACAGCGCGCCGATCCCGATGTCGTCGATCCCGGCCTCTATCGCCCTGTCCGGCGCCTCGATCCGCCATGCGTAGTCGGCCTTCGGGCCGGAGGGATGCATCCTGGAATAAGTCTCAGGGTGATATGTCTCCTGGAATACCTGATATGTCCCGATCCCGGCTGCTTTGAGTCGCCGAAACTCCTCGACCGTCATCGGCGCGGCATTGACGTTCGCGCGCCTGATCCGCTCTTCCCCGCGGCGTGCCGCGTAGATTCGGGCGATCGCGCCTTCGATGTAGTCGATGCCAGTTGCCCTGCCCTCGCCAGCGACGACGAGGAGCCTCTTGTGGCCCTCGGAGAGGAGGGCCTCCGTCTCGCGGCCGATTTCATCCATCGAGAGCGTCCTGCGCACCATCTCCGCATTGGACCGACGGAAGCCGCAGTAGAGGCAGTCGTTGGCGCACTCGTTGCTCAAGTAGAGCGGGGCGAAGAGGACGATCCTCTTTCCGTACACGGCCTCCTTCACAAAGCGTGCCGCTTCGAAGATCGCTTCAATCTGCTGCGGGTCGTCGGCAGCGAGGAGTCGCGCCGTCTCGTCAAGCGTGAGCCCTTTGAGTGCGCAGGCCTTTGAAAGGAGATCGCGCATCTCGCCCTCGGACGGGCGCGCATTTCCCTCGAGCAGCCGCTCGATGCGCTTGCGGTCGATGATGTCGCAGTGTTTCGTCATTATCTTCCCAGGTCCGTAGGCGCGCGGCCGATGCTCTTCAGGAGCTCGATCGTAGAATGTATCTGTTCCTGCAGCGAGTCGCTCGTCACTTTGCCCGGATAGAGATTGTATTCCGCGCGCATCGCCTGAGGGGTCACGTTGAGCATCAGCGAGTTGCCCCCTGCCTTGAGCGAGAGTTCGCGGGCCTTGGGCGACAACTGCTCCGTCGCGGTGGTGACCAGTATCCGGGCGTTCGGTACCATGAAGCGGATGACCGAGATGAGCTTTATCATCTCGTCGAGCGTTGGCAGCGCCGCATTCTCCAACGGCGTTCCTGGCGAGGGGACGATCGGCGAGAAGGAATACATCTCCGCCTTGAGCGTCGCCGCGAGCCTTATGTCCTCGATGATATCGCGATGCGTCTGACCCGGCAGGCCCAAGAGCGAGCCGGTGGCGATCATGTATCCCATCCTGGCCAGCGAATGGAGGAGCGCGATCCTCTCATTATAATCGGAAGTGGGATGCAGCTTGCGATATATCTCGGGGTTCGACGTCTCGAATCGGAGCAGCGCGCCGCGCGCGCCGGCCGCGTACATCCGCCGGTAGCATTCCTCGCTCCGTTCGCCCACGCTCATGAAGATCAGCACGCCGCACGAGGAGCGCACGCGCCGGACGATCTCCACGAGGTCGTCGTCCGAGAACGAATAGTCGTCGCCGGATTGGAGCAGCAGCGTCTTGAAGCCGTGGACGTTGACTGCCTCCACGGAGGCCCGGACGATCTCGCCGGCTGTGAGCCTCATCCGGCGGATGGATTTGTTCGACGCCCTTATCCCGCAGTAGAGGCAGTCGTGTTTGCAGAAATTTGAGAACTCGAGGATGCCGTGGACGCAGCATGAGTTGTCAAGCCACCGGTGGCGGATGCTGTTCGCCGTCCCGGCCATGAATTCGATCTCTTCGGCTTTAGTTGAGGATAAAAGCCGCAGGAGGTTGCCGTCGGTGAGTCTGGCGCCGTTTGCCGTCCTGAGCAGGAGCCGGCTGAGCTCCCTGTCTGCGGGCTGCTTCTCAGGCGGCTGGGATTGTTTCTCATCCTCAGCCTTGAGTTTATCGAATACGCCGCGCCAGGTCTCCAGAATCTCCAGTGCCTCGTCGTGCGGGACCTTGCGGATGATGAAGCCGTTCTGGGCGTAGACGTAATCCCCTTTGACAAGGCCCTCCATGCCGTCCGTGACCGCCTCGCGGCGCTGCCCGAAATAGTCGATGGCGACATGGTCCCCCTCGACCGACTCGATTTTGCCTGGCATTGCGTAACACATGGTTGCCCGCAAAACACGTTATGGCGCTATTGTCAACGAGTTCCATCCTCGCAAAATCGGAAAAGTGGATCACGATATGTATCGAGCCGGGGAGTTGTCTATTGCTGGACGAACTTCGGAGGGGGAACCCCCCTCCCCGCGCCTGACGGCGCGGTTCCCCTCCCCACGTCCTGCAATAGACAACTCCCCGGCTCGATACGTTCTCCTTAGCCACTTTTCCGAATTTCACGCAGATTCCATCTGTGCTGGATCACCGGTGGTTTCAATAGATTTCCGTTGAATAGTGAACGACGGCTGGCTTACAATATCGCCAAACGATAGGGGGTGCCATATGGGACAGAGGATGACTTGGGAAGAGATGAAAACGGTTTATCCGGACGAGTGGCTTTTGATTATAGATTGTGAAGAAAATGGAGCGGGCCAACTTCTCTCCGGTGTTGTTGCAAGACATTCGATGGATGATCAGGAAGTTTTTCACCCGCCAGCCTTGGACAAGGACTGCACTTTTAAATATACCGGAGAATGCCAATTTCCCGGCGGGTGGAGGGCCCATGCCGACCATAACCACTTTTGATGTAAGCAAACGCTATATTTTTACCTTCGCGTATGTGATCACAAAAACCGGCAATCGACATAAGTTTGATGTCCTCCTTGATACCGGGGCCCCTCTGACGGAATTTTCGGATGAGGCATTGCAAGTGGCCGGGCTTCTGAAGGATACAAAAGAGAATGTTGAATTGAAGCGAGGATTTCAAACGCAGAAGTATGGCAAGGTTGTGCTTCCCATGATTGAGATATGTTCCCATCCCATCAACAACCTGGAAGTCTATGTTTCACATTTTGATAAATCCTGGGGAGTCAAGGCTCTCATTGGCCTCGATTTTTTCAGGCGGTTCCGTGTGACAGTTGACTATAAGGCAGGGCAGCTCATCACTGAGCCATTTTAAGCCACTCTTCCAATGTGCTAACCGTTTTTTCGAAACGCGCGGTAGATCCACACATGATAGAGGATGACGAGCGGCATGCCGATGGCGGCGATGACTAGCATCGCCTTGAGTGTGAGGGCCGAGGAAGCGGAGTTGGAGATCGTTACGCTGAAGGCTGGGTTTCCGATAGATGGGACGATGTTTGGAAAGATCGCCGCGGCGACGGTGGCGACCGACATTGCCGAGGCCAGGGCCGATGCGGCGAATGCCGCTTTTGGTTTTTGGCCCCAGCTCAAGATCGCCGCGGCGAGGAGCGACAGCAAGGCCAGGATGGGGATCATGGCGAGGCCGGGGAATTGGCGGAAATTTGCAAAGAGCGATGGATGGTGGATCGCCGATGCCGCGAGGAATATTGCGAAGATGTTGAGTGCGACGATTGCTCCGGCGCCCGCGCGCTTCTGCCAGCGTGCTGCCAGCGCTGCCTCCGTCTTCGTGGCGAGGAATGCCGCACCGTGCGCGGCGAAGAGGGCCAGCGTGGCCGCGCCGGCAAGGAGGGCGAGCGGGTTCATGAAATCCGCGATGCCTATGGTGGACCACATCGAGCTGTCGAGCGGGATGCCCTGCAGGAGGTTCCCTGCCGCCATCCCGAAGATGACCGGCGGGGCTGCGCTCCCAAGGCCGAAGGCCAGATCCCAGAGCCGCCGCCACGGCCTGCTCTCAAGCTTTTCACGAAACTCGATCGCTATTGCGCGAAGGATGAGTGCCACGATCAGGAGGAGGATGGCGGGGGAGAAGGCGCTGAAGAGAGTCGCATAGGCTTGCGGGAACGCGGCGAAGAGTGCCCCGCTGCCGGTGATGAGCCAAACCTCGTTGCCGTCCCAGAAGGGTTCGACGGCCGCGATGATCGCTTCCCGGCCTTCATCATCCCGCTCGAAGAGCGACCAGAAGCCCGCGCCGAGGTCGAATCCATCCAGGACCGCATAGACGGTGATGAATGCGGCGATGATCAGAAACCAGACGAAAGCGAGCGGGCTCATTCGGCTGCCCCCTTTCTCTCATCCTCCGGTCCCCGTCGCACCTTTCGCACGACGAGGAAGAGCCAGGCGGCGAAGATCAGCGCATAGAGGAACGAGAAGATCACGAGCTGGGCGAGTGGCCGCGACGCCGGAAGAAATGCTGAAATCGCATCGCGGGTCTTGAGCACATGGTAGACCGCCCACGGCTGGCGCCCGACCTCCGCCGTGATCCACCCCAGCTCGTTGGCGATGAATGGCAGCGGGATCGCAAGGATGGCGATTACAGAATACCAGCGCGACTCGAAGAGCTTGTTTTTGCGGAGGAGGATGAGGCCCAGGAGCGCAAACGCGATCAGGAAGAGGCCGATGGCCACCATGAGATGAAAGGAGATGAATGTGAGCGCCAGCGGCGGCCGCTCGTCGAGAGGGATTTCACTCAGCCCCATCACCACCGCGTTGAAGTCTCCAAACGCGAGAAGGCTCAAGAGGCCGGGGATGCGAACGGCGTGGCGCACGGTTCCCGCCGCCTCGTCGGGGATGCCGAAGAGAAGGACCGGGGCATGGGACTGCGTCGTGAGGACGCCTTCGATCGTCGCAAGCTTTTCCGGCTGCGTCGCGGCCACCTGGATCGCATGGTAGTGCCCGAGTCCCAGCTGTGCCACCGAGGAGATCGCTGCCACGATGAGCGCCATGCGCATCGAGCGCCTCGCGAACTCGGCGTGCCTTTTTTTGAGCAGATAGAAGGCCGATACACCCGCGACGAAGAATGCGCCGGTCATGACGGCGCTCGCCAGCGTGTGCGAGAGCCTCGGCAGCAGAGAAGGATTGAAGACCGCGGCCCAGAAGTCGGTGAGGGTAGCGCGCCCTCCGACGACGGTGAAACCGGCCGGCGTCTGCATCCAGGAGTTGGCGACGAGGATCCAGAATGCCGAGAGCGTCGCCCCCAAGGCTACGAGGAGCGAAGAGCCCCAGAGCGATCGCACCGACAGGCGCTTCCAGCCGTAGATGAGCGCGGCGACGAAGATCGATTCGACGAAGAAGGCCAGAATCCCCTCGGCCGCCAGCGGCGCCCCGAAGACGTCGCCCACGAAGAGGGAGAAGCGGCCCCAGTTCATCCCGAACTGCATCTCCATCGTGATGCCTGTCGCGACCCCGACGACGAAGGTGACGGCAAAGATGGATGTCCAGAAGCGCGCCATGCTGCCCCACACCTCGTCGCCCGTCCGCCTGTATTTCGTCATCATCCAGAAGATGAGCCAGCTCATGCCGATCGTGAGCGGCGGGAAGAGGTAATGAAACCCGATGGTGAAGGCGAACTGTATCCTGGCGAGCAGCGCGGCGTCCATAGAGAGCGGCATATTACTACGCATGTAGTGGCGGGCAAGCGGTTTTTACACTAGTTCTGGAGCAAAACGGAGATATCGCCGGCAACATCGTCAGTTATCGCTAAATCGACCTTGCCGTCCTTGTCAAAGTCAGCGGCAATCAAACTGTTGTTGTTTCCAATAGTGGGGCCAGCATCGTAATAAGAAGTCGCGAATATCCCGGTGCCATTATTCAGCAAAAGGGCGATGTTCCAATCGGCGCCCTTAAAGGTTCCTACCGCCAGATCTATGTCGTTATCCCCGTCAATATCCGCGGCGATTATACGGCGTGGATCGCCGTCGGCGATAGGATAATCGGTCTTTGCTAGAAACGTCCCGTCGCCGTTGCCGAGAAGGACAGAAACATTGGCCGCAGGCAAAAACGAAAGGGCAGCCAGATCGATATTGCCGTCGCCGTTGAAGTCGCCCGAGATTAGCCATGCCTTGGCGCCTGCGCCGAGCCCTCCTGCTTCGTAGCCGGCCGCCGCATTGAATGTCCCATTGCCAACGCCTAGCCAAACGGAGACACCATCGCCACCGGCATTCTCCGTCGCCAGATCGATATTGCCGTCGTTATTGAAATCCGCCGCCACTATATACCACGGGAGGGAGCCAACACCGCTGGTGTTGTATGTGACAGGCGCCGCAAATACCCCGGCGCCGTTGTTGATCAGGACGGCAATGTAGTTGTTGGTAAAATTGGTCACTGCCAGATCGACATCTCCATCCCCGTCAAAATCTGCCGCGGTCGAACAATACGGGCTATTTCCGGCGGCATAAGCCGCCGCCGCTCCGAACGTCCCGTCGCCGGCGCCAAGGCGGACGGAAACAGTAGCATTGGCAGGGACGCCAGATCCATTGTAGACAGTCGCCATATCCATGTTCCCGTTGCCATTGAAATCCGCCGCGACCACGCAAACGGGAGACACTTTTCCTCCGCCGCCGTAATCCGCGTTGAACACGAACGCCCCGGCGCCGTTGCCGAGGTATATCGTAGTGGCTCCGTCCACAAGATTAACATCAGTTACTGCAAGATCGAGTTTGCCGTCGCCGTCGAAATCCGCCGTCGCGATCCCCCCCTGTGGTACGATACCGGCTCCGGAGTGCGCCGGCGCAGCAAAACCCGGAACTGATGTTGCCACAAAGATGTCTGTGAGAGCGGCTATCTCCACGTCATTCGTGGACGCGTCCCCGTCGAAATTAGCTGTGTCGTCGGCCGCATTCGTGGCGACCATGCCGACCGTGGGCTTTGTGAGCCCGGTCGGTATCTTGAGGGTGGACGTGCGATAGAGATTTAAGTTTGCAGGCGTCAGGAATATCCAGCCGATGCTGTTATTCAAGAGGGGCACTGCGCCGCGAATGTATTCCTTGCCGTCGGTCACGCCTCCGCCGTCCAGATCGTTTATAGTAAACACCTGATTTGCTGTGAGGGTCGGGTCCGTGGATCCCTCGCAGGTGTACGTCACGGAAGCGGCGGTATAAGCACCTGCCGGCAAGTTCCCGCCGCCATTTACGGTGATGGCACGGGTCGCGGGGGTAAAGGTGAGCCACGCCGGCAGATCGGGTATCGAGTACGTGAGGGCCGGGCCGTAATTCGTGGGCGTGCATACAGGGAGCGTGATCGCACCGAGCGCCTGACCCACCACCATGCCGTAGGTGTTGTTTAAACCCAGCTGAGTGCGGATTGCCACCAGTGTGGGGGGCGTCAAAATCGCCCAAATCGCGTACAGGTCGACGTTGGCCCCGCCCATGGGGAATACGTCCGCCGGTGCATAGGTTGTCCCGCTTACATCCGCCGCTGTATTCCAGCCCTCGAAGGCGTAACCGCCGGCCTTTACGAGGTTGCCTGTGTTGCCGAGGACCGTGACGTTCTGGGCCACCCAGTAGTTGTTCAAGTCGACCGGCACAGCGCCGCCGGTGTTGGTATTGCCATGATAGGTGACCGTGTATGTCGGATCGGCCGTCCACTGCGCAAAGAGCGTCACATTAGCCCCACCCATGGCAAATATGGCCGCCGGCGCATAGGTGTCTCCGCCTCCGCCCGTCTGTGTATTCCAGTTCGCGAAAGTAAAATTCAATCTCACGAGTGTGTTTTGGCCGAGGACCGTCACGTTATCGCCAGTCTCGTAGTTATTGCCGTCGGCGGGCGCAGCTCCTCCAGTGTTGCCGTTGCCGTTGTAGGTGACCGTGTATGTCGGATTGGCTGTCCATCTGGCATAGAGCGTCACATTGGCCGCGCCTATGGCAAATATGTCCGCCGGTGCATAGGTGGTCCCGCCTCCACCCGCCTGTGTGTTCCAGCCCGAGAAAGTAAAATGGTCTTTCACGAGCGCGCCTGTATTGCCGAGGACCGTGACCGTCTGGCCATTTTCGTAATTGGTTGCGTCGGCCGGCGCAGCTCCGCCAGTGCTGACGTTGTCATTGTAGGTGACGGTGTATGTGGGCGTCCACTGTGCGTAGAGCGTCCTGTTGGCCGCGCCCATGGCAAATGTCTGCCCCCCTGTGTAGGTGGTCCCGCCTCCGTTCGCCTGTGTGTTCCAGCCCGCAAAAATAGAATTGGTTTTTACAAGATTTCCGGTATTGGCAAGGACCGTGACTATCTGGCCATTTTCGTAATTGGTCAGGTCGGCCGGCACAGTGCCGCCTGTATTGGCGTTGCCGTCGTATGTGACCGTGTAGGTGGGATTGGTCGTCCACTTTGCATAGAGTGTCACATTGGCCGCGCCGATGGTGATTGTCGTGGACTGCGTATAGGTGGTCCCGCCTCCGTTCGCCTGTGTGTTCCAGCCCGAGAAGGTAGATCCGGCTTTTACGAGGGTGCCTGTATTGGCGAGAACCGTAGCGGCCATGTCCTGTTCATAGTTGGTCGTGTCTGTCGGCACGGCGCCGCCGGTATTGGTGTTGCCGTCGTAGGTGACCGTGTAGGTAGGGCTGTTCGTCCACCTCGCATAGAGCGTCACATTGGCCGAACCGATGGTGAATGTTTGTCCCTGCGTATAGGTGGTTCCGCCTCCGTCATCCCGTGTGTTCCAGCCTGAGAAGGCATAATCAGTTCTTGCAAGATTTCCGGCATTGCCAGGGATCGTGACGATCTGGCCCGGCACGTACGTGGTTGTGTCGGTCGGCGCAGTGCCGCCGGTATTGTAATTGCCGTCATAGGTTACGGTGTATGTGTTTAGACCGCCGCCTTCGGAGCTGTTCGACGTCAACAGGTCAAAGCCTCCCTTGCATCCACACACCACCACCATCGGGAGCAGGATCAGAAGGAACCCGACAAACAGCTTCGAATAGAACCCTTTTGAGTTTCTATTCACGTTTAATCTCCTCGGTTACAACTCAAGCCTCAGCTACTGGACCACGCCTTAGGGCGCCGCCCCCCTGCAGTAAGTGTGCAATTGTCATGCCGATACCCCACTCGTTTTTCGCGCAATAATACTCTTTAATATCGAATAGTTAAAAAACAGAGGAGGGGTTGAAAAGCGGCCTGATGGGTGTTTTTTGACTCAAATTGTCAACTTTTTGACGATCAAAATGAGATTCCCAAAGGGTCCGCTTCGTCTGATGTTGTTATAGATCAGGGCTGGAGCAGGACCGAGACGGCGAGGGCGGCCTGGCTATTCGCCGTGGCCAGATCGATCTTGCCGTCGCGATTGAAATCCGCGGCGACCAGGAAAAAGGGCGAGGCCCCGGTGGCATAATCGGCGTAGGCAGTAAACGTGCCGGCCCCATTGTTCCGCAGGACGGTCACATCGTTGTCGCCCGCATTTCCCACCGCTATATCCACATAGCCGGAGCCAAAGAGATCGGCTGCGATAATACCCCACGGGTTGGTTCCAACGGCGTAGTCCGCTCTGCTCCCAAACGTCCCGTCGCCGTTGCCAAACAACACGGAAACATTGCCGTTGTTCGATGTGGCCAGATCGAGATTGCCGTCGCCGTTGAAATCGCCTGCAATCAGCCCAAAGGGGCCCGCCCCGACGGCGTAATCGACATTCCCCGCAAACGTGCCATCGCCGTTGCCCATCAGGATGGAGACGCTATTTCCGGTCCAGTTCGCTGCCGCCAGGTCGAGTCTGCCGTCGTTGTTGAAATCCCCGGCAATCAGGCCTCTCGAGAAGGATAAATTCGAACCGGCTCCA
>JAZDOG010000103.1:0-71397 GCA_043798915.1 Pseudomonadota bacterium
CATCGTTTTTCACCCTCGATCCCTTCTGTGCGAAGACGAAATCCGTGCCATCGCCGCCATCGAGGAGGTAATCCGACCCGTCCGAGCTGATCGGGACGAGATCGATCTGATGGATGTCATAGCCCTTTCCGCTGCCGCTCAGGGTGTTGTATTCGGCATTGATGTTGCTCAGGTCGAGCTTCAAACCCGGGTCGATCTTGAAGACGATCGTATCGGCCCTTCCGCCGTTCGGGTCGGGTCTGACGAAGACCACGCAGGTGAACCCATCCTGGCCCTGCGTGACATATGCCTTGGTGTATCCATCCGGCGCGAGCAGAGACAGGGTAGCCTGCGGGGTTTTGCCCGGTTCCGCCGAAATTTCGATCACGTTGCCCACCTGCTTTGCCTGGTAGCCGCCGTAGGTGGCGGTGTTGCCGTCATCATCGCTGTAATTGGTCGGAGTGGCGAAGACCCCGTCTTTGACATAGCTCGCGAGCACGCCGTCGCTGTTCCCCTGGCTGCTCGTCAGGGTATCGAGGTCGACTCCGTCGCTCACGAGGTTGTTCTTGGCGCCGAGGATCACGTCGTCTCCGCCGCCGCCATCGATGTTGATCACCTGGCTGGTCAGGTGGTTGATCCTGCTGAAATCGATGATGTCGGCATCGGCGCTGCCGCGGAAGTTGAGTTTAGCGATGGCGTCCTGTGGCGTGTCTCCGAAGGCCCCGCTGAAGAATTTCTCGATCCGGACGCTGAAGGATCCGTTGTCGCCCACGAACGTGATGATGAGGGATGAATCGTTGGGGTCCATCGAAGCATAGGCCATGGTGTAGCCGTCCGGCATGTCGATGTCGATGCTGCCGCCCTTGCCGGTCGTGTTCTTGACCTCGATCGTTCCGTCCTTTGCCACCTGGGAGACATCCCAATCTGCGGAGGCCGTGATGAAGTCGGAGCTGGGGACCTTTGCGGCGGTGGCTTTGGTGAGGGTCTCGACGTCGGTCGATATCGACTCGTGGCCGTTGTCGACCGCCGTGTCTTTGCCGCCGCCGCCGTACACGATGTTGTGACCCGGGCCTGCGTCGATGTAATCGTCGCCGCCCGAGGTCGGATCCATATCGCCCGCTGTGCTGTTCGGGCCATAGTATCCGTCGCCGTAGATGGTATTGTCGCCCCCACCACCGTATATCTTGTCGCTGCCGCCCATGCCGGCGATCTTGTCGCTCGACTGCGTTCCGTAGATCGTGTCGTCGCTGTCGGAGCCCCAGATGTAGAAACCAGCCGCCGTGGACGGCGAGCCGTTGTTCAGGCGGACGACCTTCTTTGTGTCTATCGTGACGCCGTGCGAGAGGCCGCGCGCGGATATGACGATCGGCTCCGATCGCATCGTCCCGTCTTTGACCACCCAGGACTTGCGCGTTCCATCCATGTACTCGGCCGTGATGATGATGTCGCGCCCGCGGGATTCCGCGTACAGGGCGTTCATGTCGTCGGTCATCTGGAACGCGGCCTTGGTGGGCTGTGTCGGATCGCCGCTGCCGGGGATCACGACGGTCCCCTGATATTCGCCATAGAGCTCCGTATCGGCGAGCTTCTGGGTATCGTTGTCATCCTTGTTTATGAAGCTGGCCGGGATGCCGTTCCACAACGGATCGAGGTCCTGCGGCGCGGCGGTGCTGTCGGTTGTCGATCCGGCGGGGATGTTTCCGCCCCTATAGGCGACTTCCTCCGCCTTGAGCATCGTCTCTATGCGGCCCATCTCAACGAGGTGTTCCGTAGACATCCACTGTTCATTCTCGGCCTTGAACTGCTCGAGTTCGGCTATTGCCGCCTGCAGGTCAGCCTGGATCTGCGATGTGGCCGCGGTGCCGGTGCCGACAGTCACGGTCGTGGGATCGGTATTTGCTGTCGTGGCTTTTATCTTCATAATTGTGTTTGCCCCGTGATGGTAGCCGTGGTCGATGCGCTCGATGTCTCCCCTGTGTTGAAAAGATCGTCAGCCTCGCCGAACATCTCGTTGAAAAAGCTGTTCATCTCCGTGGCGAGATCGGTCGTCGACTTGAGGCCATCCCAGTCTGTCACTGGCTGCGTTTCGTCGGCCTCGGGCACTTTGTAGAGCTCATTCTCCCACTTAGTCTGCGCTTCGTCGCGAGCCTGCAGCGCATCCTTCAGGATCAGACCAGCCGAGCCGTCGCCGGCAATGGCGATATCCGGGTCTTCAGGATCTTCGTAGTATGCCGCTCCCTCCACCACCTCGTAGTAGTCGTTCCGGTAGGATTCCTGGTACTTCTTCATTGCCGCCGCCTGCCTGGCCTCGTCCGGTTTGTTCCCTTTGTCACCGGTCACCGCGTCGGCTACTGCCTGCTGCCTGACCGTGTCGGTCTCATCCGGATTGATGATGTAGTTCTTCTTGCCGCCGCGGACGTGAACGAAGCCCTTGGCGTTCGTGGACTTGCCGTCCGATCCGCTGGCGTAGAGCTCCGGCGTCGTGATTATGTTAGTGTCGTTGCTGCCGCCTGCCACCCATGCGAGCGTCGCGTTGAAGATGAAGTTGTCGCCCTTGCCCGCGACCACGATGTTGTTGCCTTTTCCGGCCTCGACGATGTTGCTGTAGAACGCGTCGTCCTTCTTGATAGCCTTGTGGTCGGCCGGCATGTCCCTTTTAACATCGTCCGAAAGGACATTCACATCGGTGGTCCAGATGACGTCGTTGGCGGTCGTGCCTGTTATTTCGCCACGGAGCCCCTGTACGAAGATGCCGGTCCGGTTTGAGAGGAGCGCCTGTTTTTTCGGGTCGGAGTTTGTGGGGTCTCCGTTGTCGACCTTGTCGCTGATTGGCACATAGACATCGTGATACGAGGAGTAATCATAATTGCTGTTGTCTGCGGAGAATGCCCCGGTGTTCTCGTCGTGGGCGGCGTCGCCCCGGCCGTTGTCGCCCGGCTTTTTGATGCCCATCTTGGTCCAGACGTCGCCCTCGACGACGTGCCGGCCGGTCGATTTGTACTGGCTTGCATCGACCTTCACCGGATCCACCCGCCCGCTGCCGTATATGCCGATCCCCACGCTCGATGCCGCGACGTAATTGCCACCTGCGGTGGTCGCAGCCGTCGGGATTGACCCCTTTGTATAGAACCCTTCGATCTGAAGCCTGGCTATGACCGTCTGGTTGTTTTTCATCTCGACGATCGTGTTGTAGAGGATATTTGGGGGGTCATTGTTATCTTTCAGGCCGCTGTCTTCGGAGATGATGTTCACGTCGGTCACCTGAACCTGAACGTACTTGGAGAGGTCGGAGGGCACTTCCTGATGGAGGCCGCCGTTGGTGATCCACTTCTCCGGGATCATCTTCTCTTCGTTCGTGTCCTTGCTGTCGAGCTTGTACTGTATCGGCGCCGCGCCGGTGCTGGTGGTCGTGCCGTTGTCGATCCGTTCCACCCAGACGGATTGCGGGATGTTCAAGCCGATCGGGGTCTTATATATGTTGTCGGCGGAGAAGTTCTTGAGCGCGTCCTCTGTGAGCCTCAAGTAGAGGTCCACGTACTCCTCATCGCTGGACTTTATGGAATCCTTCTTGTCTATGACCTCGAGATATCCATCTTTGGTCAGGTAGGGTTTGTATGACGGATTTGTCCACGGATTCGGAATGGCGCGCTTGCTCGCGGGGTCGATGTACACCGTCGTGCCGTCGGACTTGTGGACGACGCCGAGCGAATTCGGATCGCCTGGGCGGCCGATCCAGCCGTCGTTGTTGAGATCCACCGGGCCATTCGGCCCGCCGGCCATCTCTTCCATATAGGTCTTCGACTGGCCGCTCGCCATCTTCGTCACTTTCTTCATTTCCTGGTCGCATTTCAGGAGCGCCTGGCCGATGAGGCCGATCTTCGTGTTGAGGCTGGCCTTCTCCTCGGTCGTGGTGCTTGCGGAGGCGAGGGCGGTCTGGTAGCTGTCGCGCAGGGTCGTGAGGTCGGCCTGGGCCTTCTGATAGCGCTGCATCACGAGGTCGAGGCTGTTTGCGGCGTTCCGGTTTCCTGTAATGATCTCTTCGAGCGTGGGCGGAAAACTTGCGAGCCAGATGGAGGCATTGTCGGCGTTGTTCTGTATAGCCCCGCCCTTGATGTCGCCGAAGGTGTAGTCGTCGACAGGGTCCGCGTTTCCGTTCCAGGCGTCGGAGGAAGAGGAGGCGCCGTTGCCGAAGGCGTTGTCGAAATAATCCTGGACCGCCTGATTGGAATCGGTGCCTTGCGTGCCGGCAGGCGAGGCGGTGCCGCCGCCCAGCGTATCGACCTTTATGTGTACACCCTTTACCTGCATAGATACCTCAATGAGTGCTTCCCCGGGGACATCTTTTGCAAGATCGTTGCCAACTTGAGCCTGTTTTGATAGCTGCTAACAAATTGTATTTAAAAGTCTTTTTTCGAGCCTTCATCAGTGTCTTCCTGAAGTCGCCTGCTTATTGTGGAGATAAGGTTCCAAAATGGGGTGCCGAGTCATCATGTTTCGAAGTGCTCCCTCCCTTTGTAAGGGAGGGATGGGGAGGGTAGACCATGTATATTTCGCACGATCTACCCCCTCTAACTCCCCCTTACAAAGGGGGAGGATGACTTACAGTGGATTCAGGGGAGTTGTTTATCCAGGGCTGCAGCGGCTTCATCCGTGGCTTTCTGCTGCCATGCGGCATAGAAGCGCGCCTTATTGAGCTGGGTGCGCGCATTGAAGAGCGTCTGTTCAAGGCCTTCCCTGTGTTTCCAGAGGGCGCTTATCTCATCGGCGGTCATCCGGGTCATATTCGATCGGTCGAGGGCCTTATCGACCTCCTGAATAAGCTTTTCTATCGTCATCTCCAAACCCGCATATTTCGTGACGATGCCGGTCATGTCGATATCGGAACCGTTTTTGAATATGTCCGTTTGTAAATCAGGCACTTGAGGCAGCTGAAAATCGGCGGAGGAGGGCTTGGAGGGATTGTCATCGCCCATCATCATATCGCCTATGAGTGTCTGGATTGGATCTTCGCCTGCGCGCATTGCCTTTGCGCACGAGGCCTTTCCCGACGGCCGGCCCGAAACGAGGCCCTTGTACTGGTCGACGCCGGAGGTCGAATAGCGGTCTGCGGGCTTCACATCATTCTTTGGCAAATTGCCGGAGGCAGATGGCAGAGGATGCCCGTTATCCGGGATCGCGCTTACCTTTGGATTGAAATCTGTTTTGGTCATCAGTTTACCTAAAGTACTGGTTTAATAAGTATGGCTAAGAATGCGTATTAATTATCTGTTCAAGATCAACAATGGCTTCGTTCAACTGTTTCTTCATGTTGGCGATGTCTGTCTTGTCGACGTAGCCGTTGAGGAGATTGATTAGCTCGCCCTTCGTCTTCAATGAGGCCAGGAGCTGGTGCGGATCGGGAGACTGGACCTCGGGTTCGGTGCTGGCAGATGTCTTCGCCGCTGGCTTCTGTGACTCCAGTTCCCTTATGACCGCCAGGATATCACCTTCTCTCTCGTTCACTCGCATCGTGGCCATCGTCGTGATCTCCTCTTTCAAAGTGATGAGTCCGCATGAGACTCCGCAGATATTCAATGCAAAAGACCTGCCAGAAATGGCAAAGCGCTCCGTCTGACAGAAAAACATCATATTTCAGCTAAATAGAAGCTTGGGCCAGACAGCGGACTTGGACGGTGAACTGTGGAGACAGGGGAGAATGTATACTGTTTCGGGGAGAAGGCTCCCCACTATTCTTTTGGCGTGAGTTTCATGGCCAGTTCGCGCAGCTTCTGTATCTGGCCAAGGAGGCGGTCGAGCTGCTCTACGTCGGGAGTGACCAGGCGCCGTTTTCTGCGCTTCGGGCCTGCGATTGCGAGGGCCTGCTGCGTGATGCGGTCCACCTCGCGGATGAGCGCCTTGGGGGAGGGGATGCCCGCTCTTGTGCCCGCCTCGGCGGACGGGGCCTTTTGCTGCCTTGCCTTGCGTTTGTGGGTTAGATGTTTTTCGAGCAGCGCGGGGAGGTTTTCGAGCGTCTCGCGCGTTTTGCCGAGGTATTCCACGGCGCCCCTCTTTATGAACTCGGCCGCAAGCCTCTCATCGCCACGCCCGCTTATCACCACGATGGGAGTGCCGCCCGCCATGCGCGAAAGTTTTTGAATGGAGTCGGTCACCGGCGTTTGCCTGATGACCCCGCCTGTGATGATGAGGTCGTAGGCCGTTTGACCGGCGAACTCGATACCGTCCTCGATCGTGTCGACGGTGTGGATGATGACAGGGGCGAAATGGCGGTCGAGCACCTCGGTGAGGAGCTCGGCATGATTCGCGTTGTCCTCGATCACGAGGACGTAGCGAGGCTTGGGATGCTTGGGAGCCGCCATAAAAGGTTATTGTATTACAACCCCAGTATTCGCTTCAGATCCTGTGCCTTGTCTGTGCGCTCCCAGGTGAACTCTGGTTCGCTGCGCCCGAAGTGGCCGCCCGATGCGGTCTTCTGGTAGATTGGCCTCAGGAGATCCAGGTGTTTGATGATGGCTGCGGGCTTGAGCGGGAATATCTCCCTGACTGCCTGCGTGAGCTTCTCATGGTCGACCTTTGAAGTTCCGAAGCCATTGATCATGAGGGAGACCGGCTCGGCGAAGCCGATTGCATATGCGATCTGCACTTCGCAGCGATCCACCGCGCCGGATGCGACGACGTTCTTGGCGATGTAGCGGGCCATGTAGGAGGCGCTGCGGTCCACTTTCGACGGGTCCTTGCCGGAGAAAGCGCCGCCGCCGTGGCTGCCCTGGCCGCCGTAGGTGTCGACGATGATCTTGCGCCCCGTGAGGCCGCAATCCGCATGTGGTCCACCGAGGACGAATCTGCCGGTGGGGTTGATGAGATAGCGCGTCTGTTTGTCGAGGAGCTGGCCCGGAATGCTCGTCTTGACGATCTTCTCGATCACCGTCTCCTTGAGCTCATCGTGTGATACATCCGGATCATGCTGCGTGGAGACGACGACTGTGTCGACGCGGAGGGGTTTGTTGTTTTCATACTGGATGGTCACCTGCGACTTGCCGTCGGGACGAAGGAAGGAGATATCCTTGTTCTTGCGGGCTTCGGCCAGCTTCCGCGTCAGGCGGTGGGCATAGACGATGGGGGAGGGCATCAGCTCTTCGGTCTCGTTGCAGGCGAAGCCGAACATGAGGCCCTGATCGCCGGCGCCCTGTTCCTTGAAGAGGCCTTGCCCCTCCGTGACGCCCTGGGAGATATCGGGCGACTGCTTGTCGATCGATATGATGACGCCGCATGTCTCCCAGTCGAAGCCCATCGAGTGATGGCAGTAGCCGATGTCGCGGATCGTCTTTCGCACGACCTCCGGGTATGAGACATTAGCGGTCGTCGTGATCTCGCCGGCGACCACGGCCATGCCGGTCGTGACCATCGTTTCGCAGGCGACGCGCGAGGTCTTGTCCTGGCTTAATATGGCATCGAGCACCGCATCGGATATCTGGTCTGCGACCTTGTCCGGGTGCCCTTCGGTGACTGATTCGGAGGTGAAAAGATACGATGCTGGCTTCATGCGGCTCCCCTTTCATCTGTTGTTGGTTGTTGACGGTTTCCAGCGCTGATTGGGGACGGACTATAGGCAGCGCCTGACGGGCCTGTCAAGCGGTTTTCCGGCCCTAATATCCCGAAGTTTCAGAATATTTTAAATGTCAGGATCCCGAGGGATGTTCCTCCAGGATATGCAGATTCCTGACTTCGCCCGGCAGGATGTGGCTCGTCTTCTTCTTCAGGAACTTCTCCACTTCCTCCGCGGTTGAGATGGAGAGGGCCTGCTTCATGATCTGGATTGACTGCTTTTTGGTGATGCACGTGAGTATCTTTTTCACGCGCGGTATGGAAACGGGGTTCATCGACAGCGCGTCGAGCTCCATGCCCACGAGGAGAGGTATGGCCAGCGGGTCGCCGGCCATCTCGCCGCAGATGGCCACCTCTATGCCCGCGCGTTTTGCCGCGGCGACGGTCTGCCGGATCATGCGCAGCACCGCTGGGTGAAAGGGGTTGTAGAGATATGAGACATGCTCGTTGATGCGGTCGATCGCCAGGCCGTACTGTATGAGGTCGTTCGTGCCTATCGAGAAGAAATCGGCCTCGGCCGCCAGCTCCGTGGCGAGGAATACCGCCGACGGGATCTCGATCATGATTCCCAGCGGCACTTTGTCTTCAAATGGAATCCCCTTGGCCGAGAGGTCGCGCTTCACGTCGCGGATGATCTTTTTGACCTTCGTGACCTCCTCGACGCTCGAGATCATTGGCAGGAGGATGCGGAGGTTGCCGTGCGTGGAAGCGCGCAACAGGGCGCGCAACTGCGTCTTGAAGAGGGCGATCTCCTTGAGGCAGAGGCGGATGGCGCGAAGTCCGAGCGCCGGGTTGGCCTCTGGCTCGACCGACGACTGCACAAGCGTGAGCTTGTCGCTGCCCAGGTCAATCGTGCGGATGGTCACCGGGCGGGGCTTCAAGTCCTCCAGGACCGTAACGTAGTTGGCAAACTGTTCTTCCTCGGACGGCTCGTCCATGCGGTTCAAGAAGAGATACTCCGTGCGGTAGAGACCCACGCCCTCCGCGCCATGCTGGAGGAGCGAGCCTATCTCCTCGACCAGCTCCATGTTTGCCTCGATCTTGATGTGAAAGCCGTCCTTCGTCGCGGCAGGCAGGTGGATGTCCTGCATGAGGATCTGCTCGAGCGCCAGGTACTTTTGCTGGATGAGCTTGTACTGTTCGAGTTCCCGGCGGCTCGGAGAGGCGATGAGAAGGCCCTTCATGCCGTCGAGTATCAGCGTCTCGCCGTCCTCGATCTGATCGAAGACCTCCTTCACGCCGAAGGCCGCCGGTATCTCCAGCGATCGCGATATGATTGCGCTGTGCGAGGTCTCGCCGCCGATCTCCATGACGAAGCCCTTGACCCGGTCCTTCGGAAGGCTCGCCACCTCCGCAGGGGAGATGTCGTGCGCGACGAGGACGAATTCCCCGCGCGGCAGCTCCGCCAGCGGCAGCTCCGGGCTCCCCGTGAGGTTGTCCATGACGCGGCGGCCCACATAGTCGATGTCCTGCCTGCGTTCGCGGAAATATTCCTCGTTGACGTTCAGGAACGAGAGCTTGAGCTGCGCGAGTGTCTTGTCGAGCGCCCACTCGGCGTTGATCTTGGATTGCTCTATGTTCTTGATTGTGGTCGCGACCAGCATGTCGTCCTGGAGGAACATGCGGTGCGACTCGATGATCTTTATCTGATCGTGCCCCTGAAAGCGGCACATCTTGGATTGGATCTGCGACAGTTGTTCCTTGGACCTGTGTACGGCCGACTTGAATCTTGAAATCTCGTCATCGACGTCCTGATCCTTCACCCATGTGCGGATAAACGCCACGCCCCTGTTGTGCAGGCGATGCGCCTTCCCGATTGCGATGCCGGGGGATGTGGCGCTGGAATGGAATCTGCGCGTTTTCATCTTGGCTGATAGCTGCCTGTCATTCCTCTCCGAATTTATCCTCGATGAGCTGCCCCAGGGCCTCGATGGCCTCCTCCGCGTCATCTCCGCTCGCCTTGACATCTATCTCTGTCCCCTTGGATGCGGCGAGCATCAAAACTCCCATGATGCTCTTGCCGTTGACCGACATGGCATCCTTGCACACGAGGATATCAGAGCGGTAGCGATTCGTGACTTTCACGAAGGCGGCCGCAGCCCTCGCATGGAGGCCCAATATGTTTCTGATGGTGAATGATTTGGCGATTTCCATTGTATTCAAGCACTCTCCTTTTTCAGGCGTCCAGCGAGCACGTGGCTCGCTATGACTATGTTGCGCTGGCCATACTGCTGGATGAAGGTCACCGTGTCGGCAAGGTCGGCGTCCGGTTTCATGCTGGCCATCTTTATTAACATCGGGAGGTTGAAGCCGGAGACCACTTCGATTTTCTGCGGTTCCAGAAACGAGAGGCATATGTTCGACGGAGTGCCGCCGAACATGTCGGTCAGGATCAGCACCCCGCCGCCGCGATCGGTGTTTTTGATGGCGTCGGCGACCTGCTGCCTGATCGATTCCGGAGGATCGTTTGAGTTGACGGCTACGCCGCAGATGTGATCGGCATCCGGAAAGATGCGCCTGGCCGCAGTCACCATCTCGCAGCCGATGTTTCCATGAGACACTACGACGATTCCGATCATTCACTACTCCAGTTTGTCCAGGACCTCTGCCCTGTGTTCCGCCGCGACTATCTCGGCGGTGAGCTTCTCCTGGAACTCCCGGGCCGAGTGGTGCCCCCCAAGTTTCAGAAGGTGGTTCCTCGCCGCCACCTCGATGATGGCGGATATGTTGCGGCCGGGCCTCACAGGTATCTGCACGAGGGGGAGGGAGACTTCGAGCAGGGTGTGGCGCTGCTCGTCGATCCCTAAGCGGTCGTATTCCAGGTGAGGATCCCATTCCGAGAGTTCCACTATTATCTCGATCAATTTGCGGTCGCGGACCGCAGAGATTCCGAAGAGGTCCCGGATGTTGATTATACCCAAGCCCCGTATCTCCATGTGGTGGCGGATGATCTCTGAGCCGGTGCCGTAGAGGGTGGAGGGGGGCTGTTTCCGTATGTTGACTATGTCGTCGGCGACCAGCCTGTGGCCGCGCAGCACGAGGTCGAGCGCGCATTCACTCTTGCCGATGCCGCTTTTGCCGATCATCAGCACGCCCACGCCGAAGACGTCCAGCATCACCCCGTGGATGCACGTCGATTCTGCGAGGTTCTCTTCCAGAAAACGCGCAGCCCGGTTGACGAAAGTCGAGGTGAGGAGCCGGGTGCGCATGAGCGGTATGCCGCACCTGTTGCAGTGCGCGATGAAGGCCTTGGGCGCCTCCTCGTTTCTCGTGATGACGATGCATGTTATGTCGACTTCGCACATGGCCTGGATAATCCTGGTTTTCTTCGCTACCGGGAGCGAACGCAGAAAGGCCATCTCGGATCTGCCAAAGACCTGCATGCGTCCCGGGTGGAGGTTCGAGGTGTCTCCGGTCAGTGCCAGCCCCGGCTTCTGTATTCTGGGTATGCTGATCTTCTTTGCCAGCCCCGGCTTCCCCGCCAGGAGCTCCAGGTGGAGACGGTGCTGATCATCTTTGAGCAGATTGATGACTGGAATGCTGAGCATCAGATTTTCCTGTCCTCTTCGGAAATTGCCTTGTACATCTCGTTCGCATCGGCGGCAGCGAGAAGCCCCTCTCTGAAACGGGCGTCCTTGAGCAGGCGGGAGAGACGCGCCAGTGCTTTCAGGTGCTGGCCGGCTGCGAACTCCGGGGCCAGGAGGACGAAGAAGAGATGGGTCGGTTTGGCGTCGTGTGCGTCGAACTCGATTCCACGGCTGCTCCTCCCGCAGGCTACGATGATCTTTTCCAGGCCCGGGACCTTGCCGTGGGGGATCGCGATGCCGTCCTGGATGCCGGTGCTGCCGAGCTTCTCCCTCTCTGTGATTATATCGGCGAGCGTCTTCGCATCGAGCGAGCCCATGGAGGCGGAGATGTTCTTCGCAAGCTCGTCTATCACTTCCATCTTTGTGGTCGCCTTCAGCTCGTGCCAGACCATATCAGGCCGAAGGACATCGGTCAGGTGCATAGTGTGTTTAGCCTCTTCAGGTCAGCGGGTCGGGTCATTCTCCTTTATGTCCCTTGCGGCGCTCCTTCGTCCGGCTCATCTGGTTCTTGATCTTGTCGACGGCGCTGTCGATGGATGTGTACATGTCGTTGCTGTGGGCCGTCCCGACGTAGCGGCCGCCCTTCACGTTGAGCGTGATCTCGGCCACCTGGTTGGCGCCGTCGATGTTGAAGATCACGTGCGCCGAGGCCGGCTGTATCAGATATTTATCCAGTCTCGTGAGCTTGTCGAAGGTGTGATCGCGCAGCGCATCCGTAGAGTCCATGTTCCTGAACGTGAATGTCGTTTCGAGTTCGCTTATCATAATGGTTTCCAAGCCTCCTTTTTAGAAAAAGCGGTTCAATCCATCCTTCTGCGCCTTGAAGAGGGGAGTATCCGGAGGGCCTCCCGATATTTGGCAACCGTCCTCCGTGCCATGTCTATATTCCGCTCCTTGAGCTTCAGGGCGATCTCCTGGTCGGAGAGCGGCTTGTGCGGATTCTCTTCGTCGATCAGCTTCTTCACCATGAGCTTGACCACCTCCGATGCCACTCCGCCGCCCTCGAGCTGGTGGACGCCGCTGTTGAAAAAGAACTTGAGTTCGAAGATGCCGCGCGGCGTATGCATAAACTTGTTGGCCGTCACCCGGCTGATCGTCGACTCGTGCATCTCGATGTCGTCGGCCACATCCTTGAGGACCAGGGGCTTCAAGGAGCCGACGCCTTTGTCGAAGAAATCACGCTGGAACTTGACGATGCTCGTCGCGACCCGGTGGAGCGTCCTCTGCCTCTGGTGGATGCTCTTGATGAGCCAGACGGCGGAGCGCAGCCTCTCCTGGATGTATTCCTTTGTCTGATTGCCGACGGCTGAACCGCGCATCAGCGCGCGGCGATAGAAGTCGCTGACCCGGAGCTTCGGCAGGCCGTCTTCGTTCAGCAGGACCGTGTAGCCATCCGTTGATTCCTGCACATAGACGTCGGGCGTGATGTACTGCGGCGCCTCCTGGTTGAAAGGGCGGCCGGGCTTGGGATCGAAGGCGGAGATGAGATGGACCAGGTCCCTCACTTTCTCCAGGGGCAGATCCATCTTCTTCGCGATGCCGGCATTGTCGTGCCGCTCGAGCTCCGGCATACACTCATTAATGATCCGGGCGACTGGCGCATTGTCGTGGCCCAGATGTTTGGCCTGAAGGAGGAGGCACTCTTTCACATCCCGCGCAGCCACGCCCGTGGGATCGAATTCCTGCACGCGCCGGAGGACATCGTCCACCTCTGAGATCAACGCGGCCACCTTGGCTGCTATCTCCTCGGATGTGGCCTGAAGATAGCCGTCGTCGTTCAAGTTGCCGATGATCTCGGTGCCGATCTCCTGCTGGCGCGGCGTCATGGATGAGAGGTGAAGCTGCCAGAGGAGATGATCGTGCAGGGATTCAGTCTGTGAAACGACGTTTTCGTAGGTCTGCGACTCATCGCCGCCCGAATCGCGCTCGGCGGAATAGCCGGGGGCATTATAGGCGTCGAGGTAGTTCTCCCAGTCAAAATTGGCAGGCTCCTTGAGGGCGCCGTCCTGGGTGCCGACCTCGTCCGAGGCGTGTTCGTGCCCCCGATCTTCGGTCTTGGCCTGTTCGTGCTTCTCCGCGTTCGACTGCTTCTCAGCTTCGCCGTCCTCGTTTTCGTTTTCGCCGTCTTCGAGGACCGGGTTTTCCGTGAGCTCCGTCTGTATGAGCGTGGCGAGTTCGAGCCTTGAAAGCTGCAGGAGCTTTATAGCCTGTTGGAGCTGCGGGGTCACCACGAGCTGCTGGGACAACCTCATGCTCTGTTTGAGTTCTAGTGCCATGTAGCTCTAATGATAAAACTCCGGGGATAAAAAGTCAATGCGGGCGAGGCGAGATTCTATTGCCTCCAGAGCGGGCAAAACGGGTTTCAGATGGAAACAGCGGCCTTTCCTGTTGGCGAGGCGACTGCATCTGGCTCTGCTATAGAGGCCTTCTGTTTTTCCCATGTGCGCCGTTTGCCCTGTGCGACGGCCGCTTCTATGAATTGGACGAAGAGGGGATGGGGCGACATCGGCCTGGATTTGAATTCCGGATGAAACTGGCAGCCCACGAACCACGGGTGGTTGTCGATCTCCACGATTTCGACCAGGCCCGTCTTGGGCGAGATGCCCGCCACCTTCATGCCGTGTTTTGCGAGGACATCCAGAAACTGGTTGTTGAACTCGTAGCGGTGCCGGTGCCTCTCGATTATCTCGCGTTCGCCGTATGCGGCCAGCGACTTCGAGCCCTTCTCGAGAGTGCACGGATATGCACCGAGCCGCATCGTGGCGCCCTTGTTGTTGATGGCCTTCTGCTCCTCCATCAGGCTGATCACGGGACTGGGCGTATTCGGATCGAACTCGAGGCTGTTGGCCTCCGGGATGCTGCAGACATTCCTGGCGAATTCGACCACGGCAAGCTGCATCCCCAGGCATATCCCGTAGAAGGGGATCTTCTTCTCCCGCGCGTAGCGGATGGCGCCTATCTTCCCTTCAACTCCGCGCTCGCCGAAGCCGCCGGGCACGAGAATCGCATCGACGTCCGAGAGCTCGGAGAGCCCGTCCTCGGCCTCCAGCTTCTCCGCGTCGATGAACTTGAGGTTCACCTTCGCACGGTTGGCGTATCCGCCGTGGCGGAGCGCCTCATTCAGGCTCTTGTAGGAGTCGGTGAGGTGCACGTATTTGCCGACGATGCCGATCGTCGTCTCGGCTTTAGGATGGCGCGTGACGTCGGCCAGGTTCTGCCAGTCGGAGAGATCGGGCGCCTTCGTCCAGATGTTCAAGATCTCCACGATCTTGTCGTCGAGCCCCTCGTTGTGGAACATGAGAGGCACGTCGTAGATGTGCTCCACGTCCTGCGCCGTGATGACGCAGTCGATCGGCACGTTGCAGAAGAGGGATATCTTCGATTTTATCTCTTTGGAGAGCGGCCGCTCCGAGCGGCAGAGCAGGATATCCGGCTGTATGCCGATCTCGCGCAGCTTCTGGACGCTGTGCTGCGTGGGCTTTGTCTTCTGTTCGCCAGAGGCGCTGATGTATGGAACCAGCGTCAGGTGGACATAGAGGACGTTGTCGCGGCCGGCATCCACCCTGAACTGGCGTATCGCCTCGAGGAAGGGGAGGCTCTCGATGTCGCCGACCGTCCCGCCGATCTCCACGAGGACCATGTCGACGCCTGAGGCGACCTTCATGATCGAGGCCTTGATCTCATCGGTTATGTGAGGGATCACCTGGATGGTGCGCCCGAGATAGTCGCCGCGGCGCTCTTTCTGGATCACCGTGTCGTAGATCTTGCCGGTCGTGAAGTTGTTGAGGCGCGTCATCCGGGCGCTGGTGAAGCGCTCGTAGTGCCCGAGATCCAGGTCGGTCTCCGCGCCGTCATCAGTGACGAAGACCTCGCCGTGCTGAAACGGGCTCATGGTGCCGGGATCGACGTTGATGTAGGGATCGAATTTCTGAAGCGTGACGGTGAGTCCGCGGCTCTCGAGAAGGGCGCCGATAGAAGAGGAAGCGATGCCCTTGCCCAGGCCCGATACCACGCCGCCGGTGACGAAGATGAATTTGGTCTTTGGAGGCATGCGCTTTGCCAAAAAAGCTCCTGAAACTGAAACTTTTTAGCGCTTCGAATACTGCGGGCGCCTGCGCGCCTTGCGCCGGCCGACCTTGCGGCGCTCTTTCTCACGGGCGTCGCGAGTGAGAAGGCCGTCATTCTTGAGCGGCTTTCTGAGATCCGGATTCATCGTGATGAGCGCCCTCGATATGCCGTGGCGCACCGCTCCTGCCTGGCCCGCAATGCCGCCGCCTTTCACATTTGCGACGATGTCGAATTTGCCCGCCGTGCCGGTCACCTCGAACGGACGGTTGACCGCCATCTGCAGAGTGGGGCGTGGAAAGTAAGCCACCATCGTCCTGTCGTTTATCGTGATCGTCCCCGTGCCGGGCTGCAGCCGGACCCTCGCGATCGAGCATTTGCGCTTTCCGGTCGAGAGGAACTCCGTCCGTTTCTTGTCTTTCACATGGGGGATTATCTGTGTCATGTTTTGATTCCTTATCAGCGCTTAACTGGCAGCTGTCAGCTGTGCCTCATGCGGATGCTCGGTGCCTGGATATATCTTCAGCTTCCTGATCAGGTGTCTGGAGAGACGGTTCTTCGGAAGCATGCCCCACACCGCATCGCGCAGGATCCACTCAGGATGTTTTTCCAGCTGCTTCTCGGCGGTGATCGACTTCATGCCGCCCGGATAGCCGCTGTGATGATGATATTTTTTGTCAGCCCACTTCTTGCCTGTGAAGCGCACCTTCGCGGCGTTCACAACGACGACGAAATTGCCGTTGTCGACGTTGGGGGTGAAGGTGGGGCTGTCCTTCCCGCGGAGCAGGTCGGCGATGTGGGATGCGATGCGGCCCACCACATGGCCCTCGACATCCACGGTGACCCATCCGCGCTTCGCGGTCTGAGTTGTTGCCAAAGTAGTCTTCTGGCGTTCCATAGTTATCTCATAAGTTGTTGATTTACAAAGAAAAACACTTCTACCCTTAAGGACGCGGCAATCTATCGGACATGGCGGTCAAAAGTCAAGTCAAAACGTGACCTTTACGCCACCGGTGAAAGCTCGCGGAGACGCTTTATTATTCCAGGCATTTTCTCCAGTATAAGGTCGATCTCCTCGCCCGTGTTGTAGCGCGACAGGGAGAAGCGGATGGAGCCGTGCGCGCGGGTGAAGGGGATGCCCATGGCGATCATCACGTGCGACGGATCGAGCGAGCCGGAGGCGCAGGCCGATCCTGAAGATGCGCAGATCCCGAATTCGTTGAGCAGGAGCAGTATCGCCTCGCCCTCGACCGCCTCGAAGCCTGTGTTCGTCGTGTTCGGCAGCCTGTGTTCGGCGTCGCCGTGGACGTAAACCCTCGGTATCGATTCAATGATTCCGCGTTCCAGTCTGTCGCGCAGCTTTGTCATCTGTGCGCACTCCGTCTTCATCCCGGCCATCGCAAGCTCTGCAGCCTTTCCCAGGGCGACGATCGAGGCGACATTCTCGGTGCCCGCGCGCCTGCCGCGCTCCTGGTGGCCGCCGACGATCAAAGGTGAAAACGGCGTCCCGCGCCTCACGTACAGCGCGCCGATTCCCTTCGGCGCATGCAGCTTGTGGCCGGAGATCGCCAGATACGAGATCGGAGTCCTCTTCAAGTCGATCGGTATCTTGCCGGCGGCCTGCACCGCATCGACGTGGAGCGGGATGCCTCGCGCGGCGCATATCTCCGCGATCTTCTCGATTGGGAAGATGACCCCGGTCTCGTTGTTAGCCCACATGATTGAGGCCAGCGCCGTGTCGTCGGAGAGGGCGGCTTCGAATGCGGCCATGTCCAGGCGCCCCAGGTTGTCCACGGGTATGAATTTCACGTCGTAGCCCTGCTTGGCCAGGTCCTTCGCGCGGTTGAGGACCGCGGGATGCTCGACCGAGGATGTGGCTATTCTGCGCTTTTCGGGCGCGGCAGCGAGGGCTGCATGGAAGGCGGCGTTGTCGCTCTCGGTGCCGCAGCTCGTGAAGATGATCTCGCTTACGCGCTCTGCTCCGATGAGGGCGGCCACACGTTCGCGCGCCAGGTCCAGGTGGCGGGCCACTTGTCCCCCGAAGGTGTGCATGCTCGACGGATTGCCCCACATCTCCTTGAGGAAGGGGAGCATGGCGTCGATCACCTCAGGCGCAACCCGCGTCGTCGCGTTGTTGTCGACATAGATGGTATTCATGACGCGTGCACCTCCTTCACCAGTATGTCGCGCGAGACGACCCTGCGCAGTTCCTTTTCGATGAACTGCCGCATGGTGCGCGTGGAGGAGGGGCAGGTCGCGCACGCCCCCTTGAGGCTCACCGTCACGACGTTGTGATCGATGTCGACGAGCTCGATGTCGCCGCCGTCCTGGCGGAGGGCGGGCCGGATGCGCTCTTCGATGATTCCCTCGATCAGGCGGATTCGCTGCAGGTTTGTAAGATGAGCGCCCTCTGTATCCATAGTTGCAGGTTCATCTGCGGCCTTGGCGGCGTGGGCCTCCCGCTTTTCGCCGATGCTGTCCAATATCTCCTGGATGCGGTCGTGGCAGCCGCCGCAGCCGCCGCCGGCCTTCGTGTAATTGGTCACCTGCTGGGCGCTCGTGAGCCCGTTTTCGAGCGCCACGCGCCTTATTTCCTTTTCGGTCACGCCGTAGCATTTGCAAACCACCTCGCCGTTCAACTGCCTCACGCCCGTGCCTTCCTTGTGGTAGAAGGCGATCGCTGCTTCGAGGGCCTCGCGGCCCATCACGGAACAGTGCATCTTCTCTTCAGGGAGGCCTCCGAGGTATCGCGCGATATCGCGGTTGGTGATCGATGAGGCCTCCTCGAGGGTCTTTCCCTTTATCATCTCCGTGAGGGCGGAGCTCGAGGCGATTGCCGAGGCGCAGCCGAATGTCTTGAACCTCGCGTCTGCGATCCTGCCATCCTTATCCAGTTTGAAGGTCAGGCGGAGCATATCGCCACAGGCGAGAGAGCCGACCTCGCCGATCCCGTCCGCGCCCTCAATCTCGCCGACGTTCCGCGGATGCAGAAAATGATCGACGACCTTTTCAGTGTAGTTCCACATGCTGCGATCCTCCTTTCATCCTGAGCGCAGCGAAATATCCCGTGTCATCAGGGGGTGCCCCACCTTAACGTAAACGTCGACCAATACTCAAGTATAAACACACTATCACAATGCGTTAAAATACGCGTTGATAAGTATAAATATTTAATTATAAAGATTATACTCTGCGTGCACCTGATGGAATTTCAAAGCGACCCATTCTGGAGGCAAAAATATCGATCATGGACTGCGTGTAGCCAAGGACGTTCGGCACATATCCCTGCGTTTCACGGAAGGGCGGAATTTTATTTCCGTACTTTTCGACGTTGCCCTCGCCGGCGTTGTATCCGGCGATGGCGAGATCGAGCTTCCCGTTGAATCGGTTCAGGAGGAAGCTGAGATAGCGGGTTCCGCCGTCGATGCTCTGGACCGGATCGAAGGGATTTGTCACGCCGAAGCGGCGCGCGGTTGCCGGCATCAGCTGCATGAGGCCGCGGGCGCCGGCAGGGGATACGGCCCTCGGATTCCCGCCCGACTCCTGGAGCATGACGCCGCAAATCAGCTCGACAGGGACGCCGTATTTTTTCGCAGCGCCCTCGATGAGCGGGGCGTAACGGGCCAGGCGCTGGGCCTGAACCGATGTGATCGATTTTGCCCTTCCGAGCCTGCTGGGGGGCTGATAACGGCGGCCTGCGCGAGGGGCAGCTGCCTGGCGCTTCTTCTCACTCTTCTCCTCCACGCCACGGGAGAGCCGTTCGGTAAATGACGCGCCAGTCGCATTCGACGCCTGCTTGTAGTCGATATAGCGGCTGAAGTGTTCGACCAGCGTCTTATTTTTAACCGCTTCGCTCATGGTGCCTCAGGACGCATTTCCTCATATACATTATCGGTTGAAGGGATAGCAGAAGTTGCTTGTGATTATATATTTTATCCAACTTGTTGAATTTAAAACATTATTTAAGACATTACTCCCCATTATTATAGTGTCCTGGAGGCGCTGGCGGAGGCGGAGTGGGGGGTGCGGGCATCACTTGCTGCGGGGTTTGTGAAGCCGGCGGGGTGATATAGAAGAAGCGCTGTTCCTTGAGCTCCTGCCTCGATAGTTTGTCGCGAATGGTTAGAGTAACAGTGTAGCGTCCTGATTGGGCGTTTTCGGGAATCGTTATGTTGTTTTCAAAGCGGATCGGCTCTTCCTGCACAAGATACTGGTTGAAGTCGTTGATGTTCTCGAGCTTGAGCCCCACCGAGTCATCCGGATAGCGGATGTTGAGATCCTCCTGCAGCCAAACGTGGTTTTTATCGCGTTTGAAACCGGTCACCTCGAAGATGATGAAGAGCATCTCTCCAGGCTGGAAGAAGGAGGGCGAGCGGGTTGAGGCTGGATCGCCCGCTGCGAAGGAAAAGTTTTTGGTCATCAGGTTCGTGGGTGCGGCCCTCGAGCTTGCACCTGGTCCACTCAAGTCGATCGACGGAAGGAAGTTCACCTGGAAACTGCCTCCGAGAAAACTGTCGCGATTTTGAAGGCCGGCGTAGAGCATCGCTGCAGAGATGACGAGGACTGCCGCAAGCCCCGCAAGCCCACTCCATTCGCGCGGCGCCTTTATGACGACCGTGCCGGCGGCCGAATCTCCCGGACGCTGGCGCCTTACGGAGAAGAGGGATGTCAAAAAACCCCAAGGGTTCGTGTCGAAAGCCCGCCATACCGTGCGGACGACCGCCGAAGAAAGATCGATCGCGCTGCCGTCCTCGTGGCAGATCGTAAACCCGAGCGCCCACTTGCCGGGCGAGGTCTTCGTGATCCATTCGGGCACCGCAAAGAATGCCAGGATGGCCGCGGGCGCCATGACGACGAGCATCATGCTCACCAGCGGATGATCCGGGTTCAGGAGCAGCGCGTAGCCTAAGAGAAACGCGGCGAGCATAGCGGTATCTATGGCGAAGGCCACCGCGCGCTCGGATGCGCTGGCCACTATGTCGAGCGACATGGCATGCTGGCGCGGCGGGTTCGCAAGCTTCTTGAGGACCAGGGTGCGCCCGATGATGTCCCCCAGGCGCGTGTGCCATCCCGTCCACTCCATCAGCGCCGTCATGATGAGGAGAGGGGCAAGCGCCATGTCGATCGGGCGCAGGATATTGCGCAGCAGCACGGAGACAAAGCCCGCATATCCGCCGTCGACGGAGCGGACAGTCAGATTGCAGAGGAGCTTTCCGGGGCTTCCCATGAATGCCATCTCGGGGATGACAAACCACAGTAGGGCGATGAGCAGGAATATCCCGTTGAAGATGATCCCGTTTGCGCCGGAGGCGGGGATAGGCCCTGCAGCGGAGCCTAAGGCGATCGTCCGGTAGGAGATCAAAGCGATCCAATAGATGATGTAGAGGAACACGCCGTCGAGCAGGAGCGCGGCAAAGCGGTCCTTGAGGCTGGCTATTGCCGGCCCTGCATCGTATCTGGGCGATGAGGCTTTTGGATGACGCTTGGGCTCATCTCTCTCAGTCGCCGGCTCCTGTGGATTGTCGGCAAAGCTGGGCTCGATATCGCTAACGTCTATCAGATTGGTTATTTCAGCATCTCCTGTCTCATTTGGCATATCTTCACCCCGTTTGGCTTACGCTGCGAAGTGCGCCAGCGCAAAGCGGACGTCATCGGTTATCACACCATCGACACCGAGCGCAACGCACCGGTCGAAATCCTCCGGTCTGTTGACAGTCCATGCATGTACCTCGACGCCCCGCCTGTGCATCCGTCCGACGAGCCCCGGCGAGAGGGAGCCAAGCGATGCGTGGATTGCCGAAAGCCTCATGAGTCTAGCAAAAACTTCGGACCGTAAAAAGGAAAAAGCTTGCCCCTTGATTATTAGGGCGCGCGCAAACTGGGGATGGCATTTCGCCATTTCGCGGATGATGCGCACGGAGAAGGATGAGACGACAACCGGTCCCTGCATGTCCGCATCCGATATGGTATTGCCAACGATTTCCGCCGCCTTTGCAGCCATGCCCCGCTGCGATTTTATCTCGACTATCGTGAGGACCCGGCTCCTGCCTATGAGGGAGAGCGCCTCCGGAAGCGTTGGCATCGTGGTGCCTGGCCGACCTGCGCCAGCGCCCACATTGAGGGACCTGATGGTCTCATATGGTGTGGCGCGCACATGGCCATGAAATGGCGTGAGGATCGAGAGGTTATCGTTGTGCGTGACGACAGGAACGAGGTCGGAGGTCAGCATGACGTCCAGCTCGATCCCGCCGGCGCCTAGTTCAAGAGCGAGCCGGAACGCCGGCAGGGTATTCTCCTGGGCCTCGCGCCGCGCGCCGCGGTGGGCGATGATCAGGGGTGTCTTGCAACCGGCTGATAGGGTGCGGTGGATGTCCATTGTCGGTCATGATCCGGTGTTCATGTTGCCCAGCTCGTACTGCCATATTGCGATCGCGGCGATCGCGGCCGTCTCCACCCGGAGGATCTGGGCCCCGAGGCTCACGGCGATCGCGCCGGCAGCCGTCGCAAGGCCTACCTCATCGTCGGTAAAGCCGCCCTCCGGGCCGATGATGATTATGTCTTCAGAGCTCCGGCAACCTTTTTCTCCCAGATCGGCGATCGAGGTCCTTTTTTCTCCTTCATACAAGAGGACGGCGCGGTTGAATTTTTTTGAAAGTTTCAGGAGATCGGCGAAGGAGCGAGGCTCGTCCACCTGCGGTCTAAAGGGGAGGCCGGACTGCTTTGCCGCTGCGACCGCTATTTTCTGCCAGCGCTCCGCCTTCCTGGCCCCTGCGGCCGCCGCATATTGCGGCACGGTCCGCGCCGAACAGAATGGGATGATGCGGCGGGTGCCCAGCTCGACCGCCTTCTCCAGCGCCCATTCAAAGCGGTCGCCCTTGATGATCGCGAGCGCGAGCGCCGGCGGAGATTTTGCCTCGGGCCTCCTGATCTCTTCCTCTATCTCGGCGCGGACGCTCTGCGACGAAACCGAGCGTATGATCGCGCGAAATGAGCGTCCGCCTCCGTCGGAGAGGAGAATCCAATCCCCTGCGCGAAGTCTCAAGACCTGCGAGATGTGGCGGGCATCGCCGCCGCGGATCTCGATCTCGCCGCCCGTGCAGAATTTCCTGTCTATGAAGAACTGTGGCATATTAACTAAACACCATGCAGCTCCACTCCCCGCGCCTCGTCGTCTGCTTCAGGATAAGCGGCGGGGCAAATGCGGCGGCGAGCCTCTCCTCCTGATCGCATGTGATTCCGGAGAGGATGAGATGCCCGCCGGCGGCCGTGCGGGAGATTAACTTGTCTTTGATTTCGATCAGCGTGAGCAGGAGTATGTTGGCCGCGACGAGATCGAAGCGGCCGTCGATCCGCTGCAGCGATTCAGCCGTCGCGATGTCCTGCACGCCGTTTGTGCCGAAATTGTCGCGCGCGACGCCGAGCGCGTCGGCGTCGGTCTCAACGGCCGCCACGCGCCCGATGCCGATCTTCCGCGCGACGATCGAGAGCAGGCCGCTGCCCGTGCCGACATCGAGGAGGGACGAGACTGGCCGTGTCTTGGCGAAGCGATATATCGCCTCTGCGCACAGTCTCGTCGTCTCATGCAGGCCCGTTCCGAACGCCATGCCGGGATCCAGCGTGATGGTGGTTTCGCCCCGCTTCGCTTCGTAGTGCTCCCAGCTGGGGGCGGCGACGATCCCCGGGACGATCTTGAACGGCTTGAACCACTGGCGCCAATCCCTCTGCCAGTCGGCGCTGCCCGCCGTGACGATATCGATGTTCGTTCCAGCAAGGGGAGGGAAGGGGGTGAAGGAATCCCGAATTCTCCTTTGCAGCGCCGCGCTCTCCTCTTCTTTTGCGCTGAAATATGCGACGAGCCTGACGCGGCCAGGGCTTGCGGAGGCCTCCTCCACGATTCCGTTGCATCCCAACTCATGCAGGAGATGGCTCGCGAGCCCGGCCTCCTCGATTCCAGGTTCGATCGATGCGGCGTGCCAGCTTTCTTTGTGTCCGGTGTTTTGCGTTGGCTTCATAAATTGACGCAATCATCTAGCATATGCTAGCCTGCGGCGCAACAAGTGGCCGGAAGAGGAGGTTTTCATGATCTACAGCTGCCCCAACTGCAACGCCCGGTTCCAGAGCGACACGTCAGGCGTCGTCCTCTGTCCATCGTGCAATTCAAAAGTTCGGGTCATGGCGGAGGCACAGACGGGCTGTTCATGGGACCGCGCTGCAAAAGGAGGATGGGCCTCAGCCTTTTTCGATTCAGTCAAGCTCTCCATAGTCGACCCGGTCGCGTTCTTCTCAGAGGTCGGGGAGGGCCGGGGAATGGCGCGGCCATGGATATTTGCCGTCGTGATATTCTTCGTGGTCTTCTCGGTCGCCGCCGCTTATCAGGCTGGTTTTCAGGCTCTGGCCGTGAGCCTCAATCTTGCCGCCGATATCGAGAAGGCGATGATTCCCATAGCCGCGCTCTCGCTGCCGCTGACGATCTTTGCGATTGTGCTCCTGGCGGTCATCATAGTCCCCATGTTTGCCACGTTCGTGGTATTTCTGCAGTCCGGCATATATCATCTCTGCCTGATGATCCTGGGTTCGGCGCGCCGCGACTTCTCGGCGACATTTCGCACCGTGTGTTACACGTCCGGCCCGCAGCTCTTCCAGATAGTCCCGCTGCTCGGCAGCGTTGTGGGCCCGATCTGGCAGCTGGTCCTCGCGATCATCGGCCTCAAGGTCGTGCATAAAACGACGTACGGCAGAAGCGCGCTGGCGATCTTCCTTCCGACGATCCTCTGCTGCGGGGCGCTGCTGCTCGTGATCGCCGTGGCCGCCGGCGGCGTGGCTGCCGCATTTTTGAGGACGGCGGTCCACTGACTGGAGAAATTATGAAAGAGGGTTTTGCAATCGGCATAGATCTGGGCGGCACTAATCTCAAGGTTGGGGTCGTCGATTCAAGCGGGCGCGTCGCTGTTTCGCGCTCGGTGCCGGTGGGGCAGGACAGGTCCGCGCGGGGCATCGTGGCGCAGATCATCGAAGAGGCGGCTCGGTTGAGGAGAGAGGCGCCCGGCCCTGTCATTGCGCTTGGTTGCGGCGTCCCCGGCATAGTCGATTTCGAGAAGGGCATCGTCTACAGCTCTCCCAATCTGCCGGAATGGGGCGATGTGCCGGTGCGAGAACTTCTCCTCAAGGGCACCGGCCTTCCGGTCGCGCTGGACAACGACGCCAACATGTACGCGCTGGGCGAATGCCGCTTCGGCGCGGGCAGGGGACACCGCAACATGGTGCTTTTGACGCTCGGGACCGGGATCGGCGGGGGGATCGTCTTGAACGGGGAGGTCTTTCACGGCGACGACGGATTCGCGGGCGAGGTGGGACATCTGGTCGTGGAGCCTGAGGGAATTTCTTGCGGTTGCGGGGGGAGGGGATGCTGGGAGAGGTACGCCGCGTCGCGCGGCTTTCAGGTCCACGCGGAGAGGCTGGAGAAAAAAGAGCGCGAGGCGCTTCTGGCCGCAGCCGGCACCGATCTTGCCGGACTCACACCCGAACTCATGGCGAAGCTCGCGGGGTCGGGAAATAAAATTGCTATAGAGCTGTGGGGGACGCTCGGCAGATATCTGGGCATCGGTATCGCCACTCTCTTGAACATTCTCGGCGTCTATACTTTCGTCGTCGGCGGGGGTATCGCGAGGTCCATGGATCTCTTCGCTGGTTCAGCGAAGAGGGAGGCGCTTGCCCACACCTATCCTCGCCACGAGGCAAGCCTCTCGATCATCCGAGCTGCCCTCGGCGACAACGCCGGCATCGTCGGCGCAGCGACCGAAGCGCTGGCCATGGCGAAATGAACTAAAATCCCTGCATTTTTCCTGTCTTTTTTTCACGCAACTTCTGTCTTTTCCTGCCGATAATAAAGGTAAAGGCACCCGTTTGCGGTGGTGTGCAGTCATTAGTTTAACTTATTTTATATAACCCATTGTAAAACAAAGGTAAGTTCATGACGGCAGGTGGTGAGATAAAGAAACTGGGCGGCAATTCTGCGGACACGGCCGTCTGGCACCACGGCGCTCCGTCTGACGGGTGGGATGTTCCTGTCTTCGATCCCAGCGCCAGCTCCTCCTACGACACGGAGGCTTTGCCTCCCGCGCCTCTCCTGCCGACCAAACCGCTGCCCCCCGGTCCATGGGATATAAGGTCGCCGCGCGAAAAGGCGCGCGATGAAGCCCGCTCCTTGTGGGATCAATATCAGAAGCTGGCCGCAATCCCGATCGAGGGCAGGCATTTCAAGGACGAAAACGGCATCCAGCGAATCGAATTCGGCGACGATGCCGTCATGCTTCTGCATGTCCGGCTTGCCCATCTGAAAACGGTCATGTCTCTGGCCAGGAGCTCAGACGACACGGAGCTCCTCCAGAAAGCCCGGTCGAAGGTGTTCTATGATTTCGACTCCCTCTCGCAGATATATGCGGGCCGCGGGGATCGTTCCGCCCTCAAGGGCTTAAAGCTCGAAGACTACGCCATGAGCATGTCGCTCGGCGAATTCAAGCGGGCCGAGAAGCTCAAGGATGAGATCGTCCGACAGTTTTTGAGGGGCGACCCGGCGGGGCAGAATCTGTTTCTGGCAACGCATGCGTTCAAGACGAACGATTTCAAACAGGCCCGGATATTTTTCTCGGCGGCCAGAGACAAAATCAAAGCGGCCGATTCAAGGGATCCCCGCGTCGAGGAGATCGGAGAGATCATCGCCCACGAGATCCCTCGGGCCGAGGTGGAGTATGACCGGTTCACGCGGATGGCGAGGCGCCTCGCGTGGCTCGACTTTGTGGAGAAGAGCTCGGAGCTGCATGGTGCCGTGGAGGCCGCAGGCGCGGAAGGTCGGCAGGCTCTCATCGCCGAGATCCGCTCGCTGCTCCTGTCGGGAAATCCGGAGATCACCACCTATGACGATGCTGTGAAAGAGATCGAGCGGAGGAGCAGGCAGGAGCTCTCGTTTCAGAAGAAGCCGGCGACCTTCGGCGAGATGAGGGCCCACGGATTTCAGAAGGGAAACGACAATCCGTTTTATCACACGAATCTCCTCGGCGTAGCGCGCGGCGACGGCTATTTCAACCGGATCATCGAGATAGATCGGTCAGACCCGGGGCGATCGCTCTTCAAGATGGTCGAGATGGCGCAGTGGGCGCGCCGCGAGGGGTCATACGACCTGGCCGAGATATTGCTCGAATCGGTGAAGAAGAATTCAGGCGGCGGAGAGCCGATCTGGCACGAGGCAAACGAGATTCTCAAGAGCCTCAAGGGAGAGGGTTTCCACATCTCGGACCGCGGCAGGGATCTGCTCATAGATGTCGGCGTGGAGGCGATGCTCACGATCATCGCCGGGGCGACGGTCGGCGGCCTTCTTGCCCGCGGGGCTGTGGCGCTGATGAAGTACGGCTCCCTGATCGCGAAGGCGCGCAAGTACGCGAGGGTGGCAGGCGTGCTCGCCAACCCTGGCGTACAGTGGGGCGTGGGGATAGTGGCTTCCGCGCAGGGTCTGACTGGGACGAGCCAGCTGCTGAATTATGTGCGGGGCCGTCCGAGCGAGGGTTATCTTGCGACCTCGGCAAAGGACCTGGCGGCGATGCTGTCGATATCCGCCGGCGGATTTGCGTTCGGCAAAGGTTTTTCGCTCGGCACGAGAGAGTTGAAGCTGATGAATCGGATGGTGAAATTTGCCGCCACGGAAGACCGGGCGATCCTCACGTTTGGCAGGCCGCTCAAGGAGCTCTCCGAGGCGGAGAAGGTATATCTCACGCTGACCGATTCGGGGAAGGCGATCTATCGGCTGGGCGAGCTCACGACGCAGGCGCACATGATGATGGGCCTGCAGGCCGCCGAGGCCTCGTTGAAACTCTGCGAGGGCTGCCCGACAAACGAAAACTTAAGCCATCTGACAAGGCTCCTCGCAACGATGCGCGACTTCTACCTGATCCACAAGGGGTCCCAGGCCAGCGGCGCGATTGCTGAGAAGGCGAAGGATGTCTATCGCCGAGCGACATCAAAAGAGCTGCCCTCGGTCGTCGATCAAGCCGCGGATGTCGCGCGGCGGATGTTCGGTTTCAAGTCCGCGGATGAGATGACCGCGGAGGCATTGAAGAGCGCATACAAGGCCTACGCAAGAAAGCATCACGCCGACATGGGCGGAGACGGCGGCGGAGACGGCTTGAAGGTCGGCCAGGCGGTGACGCTCGCCAACATACTGATCAAGAACATGAGGGGCGAGGCGCTGACGGCGGAAGATATCAGGAACTTAAGCGATTGCATCAGGGATTACAAATCGGGTCCCCAAACAGCAAAGGCGCCGGACGCACAGAAGCCCGCCGCTGCCAGAACGCCGCTTGTCCTGGAAGCGAAGGAAGCCCCGGTCATTGAGATCGATTCCGCTCGCAAGAAGAGCGCCCTCGCAAAACGACCGCCCGCCACTGCGGAAGAAGGTGTCGCATCGGAAATCCGCGGGTCGGTCGCGAATATGATCGCCGGCGCGACCGCGTTCCTCGCGGGTTGTGACGGCACACAGCTTTTCAGAGACCATCCGTTCGCTGCGGCGATCGCCGGCGCGACTGCGCTCTTCGGTGCGCTTGGAGGTCGTAGTATCGTCCGCAGGATCATCGACTTCATTCGCCCGCCGCATCTGCCCAAGGATATTGAAACAGCTCCCGCCGGTTCCGCGATGTCTGCTGAGCCGCTTGCATCGCCTGCCACGGGCCGTGTGACGGATCGGGTCGATGAGGCAATCGGCGGAGGGGCGCAAGCGGGCGAAATAGCCGCGGAAGAAATGCCGCGCCTGGATCCGGCGGAACTTGAGCCCCCCGTTGCGGCGGCAGAGCCTGTTGCAAAAGTAGAGGTTCACCATACTCCGCCAGCCTGGTTGTCCAGGGCGCTCGAGTCAGAATCCAAAGGCGCAGTCGACGTGGAAAAATATCCGCCGGCAATGCGCGAACCGCTGAGGGCGTTTATGAACCGCGCGGGCGCGCTGTTGCAGAAAATGGTTGTCCCCGAAGACGGGAAAGGCCCGATACATCTCGTGGTCATCGAGGACGCAAACCCAAACGCGACCTATTTTGTTCACGACGGTCAGGTGGTGGTCGGAATCACGCTGGGGCTGATTGAAACGCTGGAGAGCGACGATGAGCTGGCGTTCATCTTCGGGCACGAGTTTGAGCACGCCCATTCTCAATTGCAGAAGAGAGTCGATGCCCTGCGCTGGCACGAGGCCTTTTTCCTGCAGAGGCCGGTTGAGAACGAGGTGGATGTAAGAAGCGTGGGGCGCATGCTCGATAAGGGGGGAAATCCGCACGAGGCTTCATCGTGGTTAAAGAGGATGAGAGCTAAATTTGGGGACATGCCCGGACTTACACATCCGACACATGGCTCGCGGGTTGACACGATCGACGCCGCGATCACGGCAAATGTCCGTCTGAGGGGTCAAGGCAGGGAACATCGCCTGAACGGCGCGCCAAAAAGGACGGATGTCCTGGGAAGCATCAGGCAGGCGCTTTTTGGACGAGGTCAGCTTCAGTCGGCGCTTTATCAAAGGGCAGAGGAACTCTTAAATCCGGTTGGAATAGTCGACCACTATTTTGAGGCGGTGCGGGATGGCAATGAACGGGCATTTCCGATAGAAATAGAAACAGAAAACCATCGTAGATCCCAATTTAGAACGGAGGCAATCTTTGCTAAATGCTTTATACATCGGTGGGGAGCTATAGAAGCCCTTTTCCCCCCTTCCCATGGCGATGCCAATGGCGATCCCAAAGAGAAGGCCAGAAGGGTCGATATGCAGCTCAGGCTTGCGAGGAACCTGCATGACGAGTTCGAGCGGGCGAGGACAGAATTTTTGGGCGGCGATTTTGCGCCGGCAAATCGGGCGCAGTTTGAGGCGGCGGCAAACTTAGAGATGCGCAGTTGGCCGATTGCTGTGCCGAATTTAGTGGGAGCACTTAAAGAGAGAGACCTCCTGAATGGAAAGAAGGCTAGGCTCGCGGGGGGGGTGACGCCCGCAGGAATAAAAGAAGAGTTGGAGTGGGTAGAATACCGGGTCGAAATTGCCAAGGCTTTTTTCGAACCCGGCAAGGCGTTGGATCGTTTTGTAGTCGAAGGATATAAAGGATATATAGACAGAGAGTCCTCGTTTTACCTTGGCTACGAACACAATGTTTCCAGCTACCTGGAGATGTCCAGGCAATATGGTCTTCGCATTCGCTATATCCATGACCGGATTGCCAGTGTGCATGAAAGGGTGGAACAAACAGATACAGATAGCAGGCCGCGCATGGCGCTCATGGCCATAAATTTAAGCGACTTCATGGATGCATGGCACGAAATTGGCTTCTTCAGCAGGGTTACAGCAGATGCCAAAAGGGCCGTGTGGGGGAAGGCACAGGCACTCTTGAAACAGGCTGACCCAAAATCGAAAGAGGCGGAGCAGCTCACATCTTTGCTGTTCCAGAATTTAAGGGAGTTTGCAGGCATCCTGCCGTCCGAGACGCAAAGATTTGCGGTTCAAGAACTTGGCAGAGAGATAGACGGCGCTGCGGATTTGCTTGCGTTGGATAGGGTCGGGAGTGCTTTGCTGGGAAATTTAGCTTTCCTCGGTGAAGAAAAGGGGCGGGTCGTCCGCGCCTTCCAGGAAAAGATGGTAAGCGCCTGTCTGGAATGGGTTGGGAGTTCGGATCTCCGAAGCGCGTTGAGAAAAATTGCGAAAATCGACGGGCTTGTCCACGGATATGACGACACCGAAATATCGTTTGAGCAATATCAAACGGACGCGCCGCTGGTCGGGCAATTTGCCGATAGATTGCGTTCCGCAGCCATCGGCGCCGGATTGGATGAGGCTCAGCTGGCAACGCTCATCTACGTGCAAATCCCGTCTTTGATGCCGGCTTCCATCGGACCCGCGGAACTTGCCCGGATGCGCGCGCAATTTATTGCCACCTGCAATGATCCAAAATTCAAAGGGCTTTTTACCGGACTGTTTGGGATCTACGACACCATGTTCACATTCAGCGAATCGCTGGCGTCACAGGGCGGCGAAGAAAGGGCCATGCGGGCAGAGTTACATCGGCTCAGGCTCACGGCCAGCCGTGATTGGCCTGAAAGTACCCATCCCTTTGTGCCAATGAGGGTAAGACGCGGGGTGTTGCGCAGGATTGACGTGTTACAATTGAAACTGATGGCCATCAGGGCGAAAAAAATAATGGGCAACTGCGAGCTGATAGTTGCAACTCCGCATATTTGGAGACTTTCTGGAGAAGAAAATGGCGACGAATTTTCATGGTCATACAAACTCCAATTCAACGATAGCAGCAGTTTTCGAGCGCAGGTTTTGGAAAGGCTGGCAAGAGAGCGTCCCTGGGACATAAGGACCGCTTCCCTTATGATTCGCACGCGCACGGAAGGCTCCGCACAGGGAGAATTTCTCAAGGCGCATTTCAAGTGGCACATGAAGGTGACAGGATCAGTGGAAGGGGCTGCGTATGGATTTTGGAAATCGCTTGGTGAAGCAAAAATCAATCCTGGTCAATCAGAGGAAATGGATGATGTCATCGCCTCTTTTTATTCTGAGGAAGTTCAAGACAAGGATGGAGAAAAGAGATTCGTGCTGTCCGATCCGGATATATTTATCGCCTATCGGCGCGGGGTTGCCAGATTTGTCGAGGAAGCAGGCTTAAGCGACCCGCGCGCCCAAATGTGGAAGAGGACATCTTGGGGTCCGGTGGCTTCATTTCTGAATGACGCCACGAGGTACAAAAAATATCCGCCGCAAAAAATTGCCGGAGTTCTTCACGATTATGTGGTTGAAAGGGTAGAAGAGAATAAAAGAACTGGTTTCTATGTGAGTGATGAAACAGCCAAAACCGTGGATTGGCTTTGGAGTCACAGGGGTGATCCAGCGGTTGAAAGGGTGCTCGAACATCCATACATGGTCAGGGCCGCGCTCCATCAATCGGCCCAGGTGAGGATTGCAAAATGGCAATTGGAGAGAATCGCCGGGTTCAAGGAATTTCTCCCCGAATATGAGGCCCATGGAACGGAACCTCCACAGAAGGGCGCCGTGCGCGATGTGGTGAGGAGGACATATGAAGTCCTGAAAATGCAATTTCCTGAACCCACGCTGACAAGCCATGAGGTCTTGCAGTTTGCGGAAGAGAGACTTTTGCCGAATGAGGTTGAAACTGCGCTCCTCGCAGGGCTCAGGCCCGGTGAAGAAAACTGGACCGAGACGGCCGGCCTGGCTGGCGTTGATGTCCCCGATATTGTGGCCTCACGGCTTAGAAGCGATAGCGAAAGAATTGATTTGATTCGCTACCTGATCGGCGCTTCTGATAAACCGCCGAAGCTGGAATGGTGCAATGATGACGAAGTCACATCAGCCAAATCATTCTACGTGATGAGTGGAGAAGCCTCCCGCACGCTGGCGCTCTCGGCGGTTATCGGCGACGGAGCAGGTGTAATTCAGAGTTCTGTCGTCTATGCAAGTGCCAGGAAAATCATCATGGACGGGGCCGCCGACGACAAAGATCTGGAAGCGGTATTCGACACATACATGAATGCGCTGCCGGCCGGCGAGCGAAAACTCCTCCTCGCCAATGCGCTTGCGACCTTCGACCCGTCGCGGGGCGGACAGACGTCATTCAGAAGGCTCCTGGAAGCGGGCGGCCCGCTGGGAGCGAAGGCGGCACAGGGGCTCGTCACCTCTGGCGTCGTGACCGGCGAGCTGCGCGAAGACCTCATGCACTCGTTCGATGCCTATTTGCCTCCCACGCGAAAACAGGTCTTTGATCATCTGAAGAAGATATTTGGCGATGCCTATGATGAAATAGCAGGTGTCGGGCGAATACTGGGGGCCGGTTCTCTGAATTATGTCGTCGAGGTGTTCTGGAAGACTGAGAAAGGGCCGAGGCGTGTCGCGGTTAGGATTCAAAAAGACTATGTCGAAGGCCTCATCCAGAACGAGCATCAAGTCTGGCAGGCGGCCGTCGGCAAGTTGAAGCTGAGCGAAAGGCCGCGCACAAGGCGTTACGGCCGCCTGATTGGAGGATTGACTCAGGCGGCATTGAAGTCGCTTGCGCCCGGCGGGGCGGAACTTGACCTCGCGCAGGAGAGGGAGACATTTCAGCGCGCGAGCGGCGCTTATAGCCAGGCCGTCAGCGCGGAAACGGGGCTCAGCGTGGCGGCATCAAAGCCGGTGCTGGGTCTGCAACAGAAAGTGCAGCCGAAATATCAAAAGATTGTTTCCGTGTATGAGTATGTGGACAGCACGAAACTGGACCGCATCCCCGATGCGGACAGGCGCAAGGCGATCGCCGGACAGATCGTCGATGCGGAGCTTGCGGCCTTCGATAGCGGAACATTTGATCCGGATGCGCACAGAGGAAACTGGCTCGCTGACCTCGAAGGCGGGAAGCTTGTCCGTGTTGACTACGCGCAGCTGACGACCGTCGAAGCAGCCGAGCGCGCGCGCTTCAAGGAATTGTTCCGGCTCCTGCTCGATCCATCCGCGCGCGGTCAGTTACAAAACTATCTTATGGGAAACTTCGCAACGATTTTTGATGTGGCCGCACCGCCTGACAATCTTGACAAGGCGCTTAAATATGTCTTTGGACAGCAGGAGATGGCCCGGATCACAAATCCGATGGAAAGGCTCTTGTTCATCCAGAACCAGCTGGAGTTGTATTTTGTGGATCAGGGGGTGGCAGCGGAGTTCAGGTTGCGCGACAGCATATCCAGCTCTCTTGGCCTTTTCTTGAGGCTCAACATGTATCGGCAGTATATCGGCGATCTCGATTATCTTGTAAAACTCGCGCGCTTTCTGGGCATGAATCCGGCAACACTCGCCTTGGCGCAATTGAGATCATCGTACTAGTCGCCTTAATTTTCTCTGGACATCACTCCTGATTGGTGCTACTTATTAGGAGTGAGCTCCGATCTGGTTATCATCAAAAGGACGCTGAAAATTGACCTCCCCAAAGGCCAATCCACCTTTCTATGGGGGCCCAGAAAGACCGGCAAGACAACATATTTACTGCAAAGGTTTCCAAACAGCACACGATATGACCTCCTCGAAACAGACACCTTCTTCAGGTTGTCCAAAGAACCGTACCTTTTGCGTCAGGAGATACAAAGTCTCAAAGAAAAAGGGGATCTCACCCAACCCGTCATAATCGACGAAGTGCAGAAAATTCCATCACTGTTAGATGAGATACACTGGTTGATTGAAAAATATAAGATTTCATTCGTTCTCTGCGGATCGAGCGCGAGAAAACTAAAACGCTCTCATGCAAATCTTCTTGGTGGAAGGGCATGGAAATTTGAGCTGTTCCCGCTGACAACGAATGAGCTCGGCAAAGATTTCAATCTTGTAAAAGCGCTGAACAGGGGGCTGGTGCCCAGCCATTATTTGGATCAAAATTATCAGCGGACAATAAAGGCTTATATCAATGATTACCTGAAAGAGGAAATCAGGGACGAAGGGTTGATCCGCAATCTCCCGGCCTTCGCCAGATTCCTGGATGCCGTTTCTTTTTCGTGCGGAGAGCTGGTTAACTATACGAACATAGCGCGTGATTGTGGAATAGATTCTAAGACAGTCGCGGAGTACTATCAGATACTTGTCGATACCCTCATTGGCGTATTCATAGAACCGTTCCGGACCAGAAAAAAACGCAATACGATTATATCTACGCCAAAATTTTATCTATTTGATGTTGGTGTGGCGGGCGGTTTAATGAAACGCATCCTTCAAACGAATAAGGGGGTGGAATTTGGAAATGCGTTTGAGAATTTTATCCTGATGGAACTTCTGGCATACCGATCCTATTCTGAGAAAGATTACCGAATCAATTTTTGGCGCACCAAGGGCGGCAGTGAGGTTGATTTTGTGTTGGATGGTGGCAAAGTTGCTGTTGAAGTTAAGGGAGCAAATAAGCTTAAAAGCGACGACATAAGAGGAGCCGTCTCGTTCGTGGAAGATTATAAACCACAAAAAGTCTTTATTGTCTGCCAAGAACCCGTGCCAAGAAAACTCACATCTAACATTGAGATCATCCCATGGAAAAACTTTCTCGAGATGCTTTGGAGTGGAGAAATTTTATAATTAATATATTATTCGCATGGGATTCTTCGCTTCGCTCAGAATGACACGCAGCGGCCTTTCAAATGGATCCACCGGCCCTGGCGTACCGGGCGAGGGCAAGCAGCGGGAAAAAGTGCCGGTAACCGTGGTAGCGGATGTAGAAGTGGCCCGGGAAGCCGGTGCCGGTGTGGGCCGTCTCATCCCAGCTCGAATTTCCGTTCATGCCGTTCATCAGAAACTCCGCCGCGCGGCGCGCGGCAGGTGAACCCGCGCGTCCGCCTGCGACGAGCCCCATCAGCGCCCATGCGGTCTGCGACGGCGCTCTTTTCCTGAGCGGGACGAACTCCTTTTTCTCGTAGCTCTCCGGCGACTCGCCAAAACCGCCGTCGGCGTCCTGCACGGATTCAAGCCAGTCAGCCGCGCGGGAAACGCGGGGGTCTTCCATGTTCCAGCCGGAGGCCGCAAGCCCCGTGAGCACGCACCAGGTCCCGTAGATGTAGTTGATCCCCCAGCGCGCGAACCATCCGCCGAATGGCTTCTGCGCCCTCCATATATAGGCTAGCGCGCGGCTGACGGCAGGGTGGTCGGCCGAAAAACCGCGCGACGCCAGAAATTCGATCATCCTTCCTGTTATGTCGGGCGACGATGGATCGAGGCAGGCGCTGTGGTCGGCAAACGGTATGCGGTTGACGAGCGTCTGTGTCTGGTCCTTGTCGAACGCCCCCCATCCGCCGTCGCGGTTCTGCATCGAGAGGAGCCAGTCGAGACCCAGGCGACAGGCCTCCTCTTTTTTGGCAGGTGGTATCGCCAGCCGATGGAGGACATGCAAGACCTCTATCGTGTCGTCGACGTCGGGGAAATATTCGTTTTCAAATTCGAAAGACCATCCTCCCGGTTTCGCACCCGAATTTTTTATCGCCCAGTCGCCCCGGACATCCTTGATCTGTTTTGCAAGGAGCCAGCGGCCGGCGCGGAGGAGGGCGGGGTCGTCGGCAGGGAGGCCTGCCTCGAGGAGGGCCATGACCGCCCACGGCGTATCCCAGACGGGGGAGATGCAGCACTGCTGATGAATTCGTCGCTTTTCCCTCTCCCTCCCATCAAAGGAGGGAGAGTTAACAAATGGTGAAATACCAAGTTCCCTTAACTTTGAAGGAGGAGTTTTGCCATCGTCCCGTATTTCGTCTGGGAGTGCAGGGACATCTGATGTCGTATAACACTGCTGGAACATTTTGAGGGCCTCGAAGGGCTTGCGAATCTGCGGAGAATCATTCGCATAGCCCAGGGCCTTGAACGCCATAGCGCCATAGGCCAGCGCCGGATAGATGTCCTCCGTCTTCTGTACATGTTCCCAAGTCCAGTCGGCGCATCTCTTGAGCGCCATGCGGCGGAGCGGCTTTAAAGGGATACATTCAAGGAGCTTCAAGCATTTGTCGACGTATATGAAAAAACTCTCCCAGGATATAAGGCCATTTTGGGATTTAAAGGAATAGTTTCGCTTGTCCGGCGGAGAGGCGAAGAGTTCATCGAGATTCGTGGCTGCAGGGAGCCTGACGGTCCGGCGGATGGACATGAAGATCAAGAGCGGGACGATTGTGGCGCGGGCCCAGCTTGAGAACTCATATACGCTGAAACCGGTCCATTTCGGCATCAGGATATACTCGGCAGGCATGGCCGCCGCAGCGGTCCAAGGGAGAAGCCCGAACATCGCCAGGTGTATCCTCGTGAATACGCGCGTCTTTTCGATGCCGCCGCTTTGGAGGATGAATCTGCGGGCCTTGGCAAGGGCGGGATGGTCTGGGCCCAACCCAGCGATCTTCAAGGCGAAATAGCATTCCACGCATGTCGAGAGGTCGGCCGGCCCATCATTATATAAGGCCCATGTGCCGTCGGTCCTTTGGACGTCCAGAATCCGCCGGGCGATGCCTTGCTGGATACCATCGTCGACCTCACCGAGATAGTTCATGAGAAAGATGAACTCGGCGCCGATGGTCTCGTTTGCTTCGAGAGAGAACCACCAGTAGCCGTCGGCGCGCTGAAGGGATTTAAGATATGCGACTGACTTGGCAAGTGGTGCCAGGGGGAGGCTATCAGCAAGGGAGGCCTGATCCCGGGCGCATGGGGACTTAAAGGGGCTCGGAGTTTGCTCCGTCTGATTGTTATGGGCCATTCTGTCCATATACCTAAGGTCGTATAAGATATATTATGTCTGGTTCATGGTTTGGGTTTTCGCGCGAAGACCTTTACGCTCGCAACGTGCCCTTCCAGCCTCGGCGCCCACTGTTTGGCAAGGGAATCCGGTTTGCCGCCACAGCAACAGGTGTCAACCTCACTTTTGAGTTCAGAACCGATGAATGCCTCGATCTGAGGTGCGTCGTAGACGATGCGATCGCGGATTTCGATGTCGATGAGCCCGGCGCTTTGCAGTGCATCGAGATATGCCTTCTCGCCTATCGCCCCAGCCAGACATGAGGAGTAAAGCCGCCGGTTTTCGGCGATCTCCCTGGGCAGCCCGTCTGCGACGATGTCCGAGACCAGCATCTTTCCGCCCGGCTTGAGCACACGGTATATCTCTGCGAAGACGCGCGGTTTCTCCGGGGACAGGTTGATGACACAGTTTGAGATCACCCAATCGACGCTCTCGCTCTCGACCGGCATTTCCTCGATGATGCCCTTCCTGATGTCCACGTTGGAAAGGCCGGCAGCCGCAACGTTCTCCCGTGCCTTTTCGATCATCGCGTCGGTCATATCCACCCCGATGACCTGCCCGGCGATCCCTACCTTTTTCGCTGCAAGGAGCAGGTCGATGCCGGCGCCCGATCCCAAGTCGAGCACGGTTTCGCCTGGTTTTACCTCCGAGAAAGCGAGAGGATTGCCGCAGCCGAAGGAGTTCACCACCGCTTCCGGAGGCAGTGCGGCGATCTCGTCATCGGTATAGCCTGCCAGCTTGGCAACGACGCCCTTTGGGACAGGCGAAGAGCAGCAGCAGTTCGATGATGGACTCTTCACTGCCCTAGCGTAATCTTCAGACACGTCTTTGCGTTTTTGCTCATTGTCCTTCATTTCTGGTCTCCTTTGGCCTCACATCTGCAGGGCGTTCTCGTCGATGCCGCTCTCCTTGAAGAACTGCTTTAACCTTTGCATGAGTCTGGCCTCGATCTGCCTCACCCGCTCCTTGGTTATGCCATATTCGTCCGCGATCTCCTGCAGCGTGAGAGGCAGTTCCGCAAGCAGCCTCTCTTCAAATATCTTTTTGTCGCGTTCCTTAAGGTTCTCCGCAAATTCCCGGAATTTCTCCTTGAGGATGTCTCCCGTCTGCGCCGCTGCCATCTTTTCGTCCACGGGCGTTTCATTGAGCGGCAGAAAGTCCTGAAGGATCGCTTCGTGGGCCCCGGAATCGCGGCCCACCGGGGCCTGCAGCGTGCGCTCCGGCGTGGTGAGCCTCTTCTCCATCTCGGCGACGACCGCCTCTCCCACGCCGAGGCGCTTTGAAAGCTCAGCCGGCGTCGCTTCAAAGCCCATCGCCTCGATCTTCTCCTTCTCTCGCATGAGATTATAGAAGAGCTTCTTCTGGGCCTTTGTCGTCCCGATCCTGATAAGGCGAAAGTTGTCGAGGATGTACTTGAGGATATAGGATCTGATCCACCATGAGGCGTAATGTGCGAGCCTCGCCCCCTTGCCCGAGTCGAAGTGGCGGACCGCCTGCAAAAGCCCCACGTTTCCCTCCTGGATCAGGTCCAGGACGTTTTGATAGGCGCTGCGGTACTCCATGGCAATCTTGACGACGAGCCTTAAGTGCGTCGTCACGAGGCGTTTTGCGGCCTTGATGTCGCCTTCCTCGTGGAAGCGGCGCGCCAGATCACGTTCCTCGTCGAGCGAGAGCATGGGATAGGCCTGCACCTCCCGCATGTACCGCGTGAGCGGGTCGATGACAGCGACTGCCCTGCTATCTTTGTCGCGCAGTTTGGTATTCATATTTTTTGAAATTATGCAGTGTACACGATTCGGCCGCCGACGATCGTCTTCATCACCTTCCCTTGCATCCTCATGCCGCCGAAGGGTGTGTTGCGCGCCTTTGATGCGAAGCGCCGGGGATCGACCGTCCAGGCAAAATCAGGATCGAAGATCGTGATGTCGGCATCAGCGCCGCTCGCTAGCGTCCCCTTCCCGGCGAGCCTCAGGATCGCGGCTGGCCTGGTGGAGAGGGCCTCGATCATCCTCTTCGGCGTGAGCTTGTGTTCGCGCACGAGCCGGAGCGAGAGCGGCAGGGCCGTCTCCAACCCCACCATCCCAAAGGCGGCATCCTGAAATCCCATCTCCTTGTCGGTGATGTCATGCGGGGCATGGTCCGTTGCGATCGCGTCGATCGTGCCGTCTGACAGCGCGCGGATGAGTTCGCGGCGGTCGGCCTCTCCGCGAAGCGGCGGGTTGACCTTGGTGTTCGGGTCGTAGTCGGCGACCGCTTCATCGGTGAGGTTCAGATGGTGAGGCGTGGCCTCGGCCGTTACGGCGACTCCCCTCTCCTTCGCAGCGCGGATGAGGTGCACGGTCCCACGGGTGCTCGCGTGCGCTATGTGGATTCGGGAGCCGGCGAGCTCGGCGAGCATGATATCGCGCGCGACCATCGATTCCTCGGCCGCTGCCGGGATGCCGCCTAGTCCCAGCTCCGTCGATACCGCCCCCTCGTTCATCACGCCCCCGGCGCTCAATGTGGTGTCCTCGCAGTGCGATATGACGAGGATGCCGAATGCCTTCGCGTACTCCATGGCATGCCTCATGAGCGAGGCGTCCATCACGGGGCGGCCATCGTCAGAGATCGCCACCGCGCCGGCCCGCGCCAGGTCGCCGATATCGGAGAGTTCCTCACCCTTCTGTCCGCGGCTGATGGCCCCGATCGGTCTCACCCAGACGGAGCCAGTCGCACGCGCCCGCTCGAGGATGTATTCGGTGACCGCCGCGCTGTCGCACACCGGGTCTGTGTTCGGCATGCAGCAGACGGTGGTGAAACCGCCGGCGGCCGCCGCGCGCGTGCCGCTCTCGATGTCTTCCTTGTATTCGTATCCCGGATCCCTGAGGTGAGCGTGCATGTCGATGAAGCCGGGGGCGACGATGGACCCTTTTGCGTCGATGACTTCGGCGCCATGCGGAACCTTGCGCGAGGCGGTGATCAGGGCGATCTTTCCGCCGTAGATGTGGACGTTCAACTTGCCGTCGACCTTCTTCGCAGGATCGATCACCCGCCCGTTCATTATGAAGTATGATTTCGTCATCCGTTTTCCCCGTCCCCCAGCAGCAGATATAGAAGCGCCATTCGCACCGCCACACCATTCGTCACCTGATCCAGGATCACGGAGCGCGGACCATCTGCGACCTCTGCGGAGATCTCGACGCCGCGGTTGACAGGGCCCGGGTGCATGATCGTGAGGTCGGGTTTGGCTGACTTGAGGAGCTCGCCTGTGACGCCGAAGTATCTTGCGTATTCGCGCAGGCTCGGGAAGAAGCGGCCGCCGAGGCGCTCGCGCTGGATGCGCAGGACCATGAGGACATCGAGTTGGGGCAATACCTCGCGGAGATCGCAGGAGACCTTTGCGCCGTAGATTTCCTCGATTCCCGGCGGGATGAGCGTCGGCGGCCCCGAGACCACCGCCTCGATCCCCATCTTTTTGAACAGGAGGAGGTTCGAGCGGGCGACGCGCGAATGCATTATGTCGCCCACGATGCCGACCTTCAAGCCGCGCAGTTCCCCTTTCGCCTGCTCGATCGTCATGAGATCGAGGAGCGCCTGCGTTGGATGCTCGTGCTGGCCGTCGCCGGCGTTGATGACGTGCGCGCTGGTCACCTTTGCAGCCTCAGCCGGTGCGCCGGAGACACCGTGCCTGATGACGAGGATGTCGGGGCGCATCGCCTCGATGTTCTTCACGGTGTCGAGGAGCGTCTCGCCCTTCTTCGCCATCGCGCTGCCGGACTTGCCGATATTGCTGCTGTCGGCGGAGAGCCTCTTTTCAGCCAGTTCGAAGGAGAGCCTCGTTCGGGTGGAATCCTCGAAAAAACAGTTGATAACGGTGCGGCCGCGCAGCGTGGGCACTTTCTTGATCTGGCGCTCCGATATCTCCTTGAAGGAGCCAGCCGTCTGAAGGATGAGCAGGACGTCCTTCTTCGTGAGGTCGCCTATCGAAAGTATATGTCGAGTGGAGAGTTTCATTATGCCTGGTGTTTTATCACCACCTTGTTTTCGCCGTCTATGTTCTCGAGCATCACCTTGACGTTCTGCGTGGCGGTGGTCTTGATGGCCCGGCCCACGTAGTCCGGCTGTATAGGCAGCTCCCGCCAGCCCCTGTCTACCATCACCATCAGCTTGATAAACCTGGGCCTTCCGTAATCGATCAGCGCATCCATCGCCGCCCGGACGGTCCTGCCGGTGTAGAGGACATCGTCCACCAGCACGATCCCCTTGCCCGTTATCGAGAACGGCAGCTCCGTGCTTCTCACGACAGGCTGCTCGTCGACTTCGGACAGGTCGTCGCGGTAGAGGTTGATGTCCAGGGTGCCCACCTCGATTGGCTTGTGCTGGACGATCTCGACTTTGCCGGCCAGCCATTCGGCCAGCGGCACGCCGCGCGTCCTGATGCCGACGAGCACGACGTTCTCCGTGCCGTCCGCAACGATCTCTTTGGCCACCCGGAGCATCTCCTGATCCATCTCGCTGGCCGTGAGAAGCAGTTTCATTTTAGACTCGCTCATGGACATCTCCTCAAAAAAAACCTCCCTGCAGATGCGGGGAGGCCTTGAAGTCGCACGCCTCCCCCTAAAACTTCAGTTCGTCGCCACGCTTGAAAACTTCCTCGTCCGCCTTCCGCACCGCCCTCTCGGATATCTGCCTTACGGCCGAGAGCTCCCGCTCGAGCTGGCGGATCTTCTTGTTCTTCGAGCGTATCTCGAGCGTCTTGAAGAACGAGGGCAGTGCCTCGATGATGGCGATTGCAACCATGCCGCCGCAGAAGGCGAGCAGCAGGACGAAACCCATCGGTATCGGGACTGACTGGAGCGAGATCAGATGCGGCACCGAGAACTTGAAGATCACTTCATAGGTGAAGGTCTGGCCGTCAAGATTGCAGTATATGAAATTGAGAAGAATGAAGAAGAGCAGAGCCATGACGACTGCGAAAGTGAGACGCTTCATATATTGGCGCCTCCTGCCATTTTCTCAAATCCCGGCTTCAGGCGGTCGTAGGTCCGCTCAAGATACTCCGGCATTGAGCGGGTGTCTCCTATGATCGGCATGAAATTCGTGTCGCCCAGCCAGCGCGGGACCACGTGCAGATGTACGTGATCCGTTATGCCGGCGCCCGCGACCTTGCCGATGTTGAAGCCGCAGTTGAAGCCCTCGGCCTCTATCGCCTTTGCCATGACATCCGCCGAATTTGCGCACAGCCGCAGCATCTCGGCATGTTCATCCCCGGTGAGTTCGGCGAGCGATCCGGTGTGGCGATAAGGTATGATCAACAGATGCCCGTTGTTATACGGAAACCGGTTCATGAGGATGAAACACGACTTGCCGCGGTAAAGCACCAGTCGCTGTCTGTCGTCGCCAGGGAGAGCGGCTTCACAGAAGACGCAGCCGCCTGCCTTCTTCCGCAGTTCGTCTATGAACTGCATCCTCCATGGCGCCCAGAGATGTTCCATTATTTGGTGTTCACCCTCTCGCGCAGCTCCTTGCCCACCTTGAAAAACGGCACGCGCCTTTCTCCCACGTTTACCGACATGCCGGTCTTGGGATTGCGGCCAACGCGCGGTTTGCGCATGCGGACCTCAAAACTCCCGAAACCGCGGATCTCGATGCGATCGCCGCGCCCCAGCGCATCGGTCATGCTGTCGAATATCGTGTTGACGATCACCTCGACATCCCTCCCGGCCATGCTCGGCAGCTTCCTCGACAGCATCTCGATAAGGTCGCTCTTGTTCAAGGCACGCCTCCTTTCAGAAGAAATATGACGCTAATAGCTTTCGTTTGTATTCATGAACATCAACGGTTGCCAGTAATCCAGAGACTTCGCCGACGAGAGCGCGGATATTGCTTTTTCGGCCGTGTCGAAGAGGCGCTCGATCAGCAGGTGCCTCGCCTTCGGGCGGATGAGCCTGGGCTCGCCTTTGATTCCGCCCATCTCCGCGGCCATCTTCACCGCCTCCGAGAGCCCGCCCATCGCGTCAACAAGCCCGAGTTCCAGCGCCTGCCGGCCTGTGTAGATCCGGCCGTCTGCGATCTCGTCCACCTTCTTCAATTCCAAAGACCGGGCCTTTGCCACCTCTTCCTTGAACTGGCCGTGGATGTCGTCCAGCATTCCCTGCAGGACCTGGCGCTCTTCTGCAGTCATCAGCCGGTCCATCGATGCGAGGTCCTTGAGACGTCCGCTCTTGAGAGTTTCGTGCTTGATCTTTGCCCATTGGAGGAGGTCGCCGATCATGACGTGCTCCATCCTCACGCCGATGGAACCGGTGATGGTGCCAGGATTCGCAAGGATCTTCTTCGCACCGCAGGCGATGTAGTAGCCGCCGCTTGCAGCTACGGAGCCCATCGATGCGACGACCGGTTTTTTCCCGGCCAGGCGCCTCACTGCCTCGAGGATCTCCTGCGAAGCTGCAACCGAACCGCCGGGCGACTCGATCCTCAAGACGACGCTCCTCACGCTGTCGTTCTTGCGAAAGCGGTCTATCTCATCGACGGTGTCGTCTGCGGAGACGATTGCGCCGTCGACGGTTATGATCCCGACGCCGCCGCCGAACGGCATGACGGAAGAGACACCGCCACTGCCGCCGGCCATGAATAACACCATTCCAAAGAGGAATGCCCCCGCTATCAGGAGGACAAAGATGATGGCAATGACAAGCCCTTTGTGTCGCATCGTTCCCCCGGAACGACTACCTCAAAAGTTGTTACTTTGCTTCGTCCATCGCGAGGAGGAACTTTCGCTCGCGCGGGAGGGTCTTCTTTACCACGATGTCGATCTCATCCCCAGCCTTGAGCGATTCAGGGAATTCCTTTTCAGGGATGAGGCCCTCCACGCCTTCCTCGACCTTCACGACCGCGCCGGCGCCGGAGAGAACCGTCACCGTGCCATGGGACTTGGTGCCCTCCTTATAGGAGGCGTTGATCTTGTCCCACGGGTCGTCCGCCAGGTGTTTGAGGCCCAGCGAAAAGCGCTCGTTCTCCGGGTCGATCTGGAGGACGACCGCCTCGACCTCGTCGCCCTTCTTGAAGAGCTCAGAGGGATGCGCGAAGTTCTGAACCCAGCAGATGTCGGAGATGTGCACGAGGCCGTCGATCTCGCCGTTGACGTCGACGAATATGCCGAAGTCGGCGATGTTGCGGATTCCCCCGCGGATCTTGCTGCCGATCGGGTACTTATCCTCCAGATGCTCCCATGGATTGGGCTCTATCTGCTTGAGTCCCAGCGATATCCTCTTGGCGTTCAAATCGACATCGAGCACTATCGCATCGACCGTGTCGCCGACCGAGACGACCTTTGAAGGATGCTTCACCTTCTTTGTCCAGCTCATCTCGGAGACGTGGATCAGACCCTCCACGCCGTCGCCCAGCGCCACGAAGGCGCCGTAGTCGGTGAGGTTGACGATCTTGCCGGAGACACGGGAGCCGACCGGGAACCTTCCCTCGACGTCGCTCCAGGGATCCGGCTGAAGCTGCTTGAGACCCAGCGAGACCTTCTGTGATTGCTGGTCGAACTTGAGGACGACCACGCGGATGTCGTCGCCGACCGAGAACATCTCGGAGGGATGGCCAACGCGGCCCCAGGACATGTCTGTCACATGCAGCAGCCCGTCGATGCCGCCCAGATCCACGAAGACGCCGTACTCGGTGACGTTCTTGACCACGCCATCGAAGACCTGACCTTCGGCAAGGTTCGTGAGGGTGGCTTCCTTCATCGACTCCCTCTCCTTCTCGAGGATGGCCTTGCGGGAGAGGACGACGTTGCCGCGGCGCTTGTTGAGCTTGATGATTTTGAACTGATAGACGTTGCCTATGTATTTATCGAGATTTCTGGCGGGCCGCAGATCGACCTGCGAACCGGGGAGAAATGCCCTGACGCCGATATCGACTGACAGGCCGCCCTTCACCTTGCACACGACCGTGCCTTCGATCACGGTGTCCTTCTCCTCCACCTCGGCCAGCCTGTCCCACGTGCGCATGGCGTCAGCACGCTCTTTGGAGAGGACCATGATGCCCTGGTCGTTCTCGATCGATTCGAGGAGTACCTCGATCTCGTCGCCGGGCTTCGCTGTTACCTCGAAGCGGGCGTTTCTGAACTCATCGATCGGTATCTGTCCTTCTGATTTGAAGCCGATGTCGACTATGACAAAATCGCGGCCTATGCGCACGACCTTGCCTTTGACGATCTCGCCCTCTTTGAGTTTCGCCTGTTTCGTGCTCTCTTCAAAGAGCCTGGCGAACTCGCTGCCCTTCTGCTTCACGCTCGGATCGATCTGTAATGGACACATGCTGGTGCAGCCTCCTTTTTCGTTATAGAATTTAAGCCCTTGTGCGTTGCCGCCTTTTTTTGAGTTGAGGGACCATAGAGTCGCGGCGAAGTTTTGTCAAAGGAATTGTTTTGTTTCACAACGAGTTACTAGTCCCAAGTGGAGATAGCGGCCGAATCATGATTTACGCCATAAAAAGGCCTCGCATCCTTTTGTGAAATCGGTTATTTAAAAGAAATGGCGCGAAAGAAAAGGGAAATATCCATCCTGGATGTCACTATCCGCGATGGCAGCTACACCATAAATTACCAATACACGCCGGCACAGGTGGCGGCGGTGGCTGCCGCCCTGGACCAGGCCGGCATCGATTGTATAGAGGTGAGCCATGGCTGCGGGCTTGGGGCCGTCGCGAACCTCCGCCTCCCTGCCGCGGCGAGCGATGCGGAATACGTCCGCGCAGCCAAAGGAGCGGTCAAGAGGGCCAAGGTTGGCGTGATAGCGGGTGCAGCCCCCTCAACACAACAGAAGGATATAGATGAAGTGATAGATGAAGTAGATTTTATCCGTTTCGCTGCCAACTGCGACAATCCTGCAGTTGTTGCAGAAAACATAAAATATTCGCGTAGAAAGCGCCCAAACCTCAAGATATTCTTTCAGCTGATGAGGTCCACCAGACGCCCCAAAGCGGCACTTCTCAAGGCTGGCCGGCAGATAGAGGATATGGGAGCGGATTTGCTCTACATCGTGGATACTGCGGGCCATTTCATTCCGGACGAGGTGGGCGATTTCACCAGTGCCCTCACAGCCAAGCTCAAGATAGCGATCGGGTTCCACGGGCACAACAACTTGGGGCTTGCAGTTGCCAACACGCTTGCCGCCGTCGAGGCCGGCGCAAAATCTGTCGATGCGAGCCTCAAGGGGATGGGTCGCGCGGGAGGCAACGCACAGCTCGAGGCCGTCGTCTCCCTCCTCCATCGCCGGGGGCTCGCCCGCGATATCGACCTCGACCGGCTGCTCGTTGCTGCCGAGGAGCTGATTGCGCCGATCATGCCGCCGTCGTGCGGAATCAATCTGGTCGACGTCTTGACCGCCGACGCGAACATCGATCTCTATCCGCTGTCGCTCTACGAGAGGATAGCTGAAGCAGCCGGCATCGGCTTCGTTGAATTCGTGAGGGAGATGGCCTCCGATGATGCAATGGTGGAGGCTGGTGTGGCCGAGATTGAACGCGCGTTGAAAACGCTCGGAGGTGATGTAGCACGGGCGTTCGCCGCGGTGGGCATCAGAAAGCCATGATGGATCACAGTCGGTTTATCTCTTCTTCCAACGCCCTGCAGATGACCCCTACATCTTCGTCCGAAAGTCCCGTGTGAAAAGGAAGGAAGGTGAGGTCTGGTGCGATACGCTCTGTAGCGGCCAGCTTTCCCGCTTTTTTTCCCGGAAGGCCGCAATATATGCCTTCCATATGATGGCAGTGCCACTGGCCGGTCTGGATGTTGTGGCACTGGTGAAGCGGCGGCGCCAGCCTTTCGCGTCCTGGCAAAAGGAGGCCGTAGTGCGTGATCACGGTCCCGGGGTCCGTTGCCTGCAGGACGACCTTTCCCTTGTGCACCAGGCGCGAGAGCCCTTCATCATATAGCTCCTTGAGTTTCCTGCGGCGGGCAAAGAGCGTCTCCCTTCGTTTCAAGCACTCGGCAGCGATAACTGCGTTTATGGCGCTCATCTTGTAGTTCGCCCCGAACTCCTCGAGATCATTGCCGCTCGTAAGGCTGATGCCCTGATGTGCGATCGTGGCGACCCGCTCCACAAATCCCTGATCGTTCGAGGTGATGATTGCGCCACCCATGCCGGTGATGATCTTCGAGATGGTCAGGCTGAACACTGTGGCGCCATGTGTTCCGATATTCACGAGGCCGGGCCTCAAGCCGTTTCGCATGGAGCCAACGGCAAGCGAGGCGTCCTGAATCACAGGGATATCGAGCCCCTTTTTTTCGAGCAGGTCCATGAAGGGTGCTAAATCTACAAATTCGTTCAAGTGGGTGAGGACTATCGCCTTCGTCTTCTTTGTGACCGCGCGGGCTGCGGCCGAAGGGTCCATGCACCAGTTCGCGGGATCGCAATCGACAAAGCGCGGGATCGCGCCGGCTATCACGATGGCGTTGATCACGCCGGTGTAGTTGAGTGAGGTCGCTATGACCTCCCCTCCCGCGGCGTCCAAGGCGCTCAAGGAGGCGGCGATGGCTCCTGTCGCCGAACCGATGCCGGCAGCGGAGAGCGGGAGGGAGCCCTGCCCGAATGCCCTGGCGGCGCGTTTGAGAACCGGCGAATCCGGGTTGCAGCCGCCTGTGATAAACGCGAGAAACTCTCTCACGAAACGCTCTATCGCCCCCCCCGCCATGGGTTGGAAGGCGACCGCGGCGAGGTCATCTCTCGCAAGAAGAGAGCCGACCGCAGCGATCGCCGCTCTGTCTATATCCGGATGTATGAGGCTCAATCCCTTTGGCATCTCGCGATGAATCTATCATGAAGAGATAAATAAATGCAAAGGGTTCAGCTTGAAACAGCTGTTGAAAAAATGCCGTATGCATGTCATCTTCGATCGGTGTTCATAAAAAAACTCAAAGAGTTTGTCAGATCCGACTGCTGGACCTTCACCACCTATTTCACTGAAGGTTTCCCGTTCACCGTCACGCGCACTGTTGTGCCAATGTTCCTGAGGGTCATGAATGTGCCCCTGGAAAGCATCGGGCTCACCTCGCTGTATGGGCTCCCCTGGGTACTCAAATTTTTATGGAGCCCGCAGATAGACGAATCGGCCACCAAAAGGGTGTGGCTGCTCTGCATGCAGTTCCTCATCGTGGCGATGATGTTTCTGGCCGCCATCTTCGCGCCGCTTTCTTTCGGGGTGCAGGCGATCGCGGTCATGTTTTTTGTGGTAGCCGTGGTATCTGCGACACACGACATAGCGATCGACGGATACTACATGGCCGCCCTGGACCGGGAGGCCCAGGCAAAATATGTGGGTCTGAGAGTCATGGCCTACAGGATAGCCATGATGGCCGCCACCGGCATCGTCGCCACCATTGGAACGGCCCTCTCCTGGACGCTCGCCTTCGCTGCCGCGGGCGTGGTCATGGGTCTCTTCTTTGTCTATCACTTCTTTTACCTCAGGGAGGTCGAGACATACGGAAAGACATTCAAGGAGATGTTCGCCGAATTCTTAAGATTGAAAAGGCTCGCGGGATTGGCCCTGCTCGCGCTGGCCGTCGCCGGGCTCAGATATTTCGTTGGAAGTCATTACTATGTCTCTGCACAGGATTACCTGCCCCTCTTGAAATCGATCTCTTTCGCCCACTGGGTCGGCATAATGCTCCTCGTCGCGCTGATCCTCGTGGCGGCGCTCAGGAATAAAATCAAAGCCCGGCTGTTCCGGAATCCCGATTCCAACTACGGCAAGGCATTTCTCGCATTTGTCGACAGGGATAAAATAGGCGTCATACTCTCCTTCGTAATTCTGTTGCGCGTGGGCGATTGGATGCTCTCCGCGATGGTCTCGCCGTTTTTTGTCGATGTCGGGATCAAGATACATTACGGGTGGCTCACGAGCCTCGTCGGATTGCCGGCGTCGATCATCGGGGGAATGGCCGGCGGCTGGGCCATCTACAAATTTGGGCTCAGAAAAGTCATCTGGCCCTTCATCCTGGCCCAGAACCTGACGCTGCTCTTCTACATGTTCCTCGCTTTTTATCTCTCCAATTACATCAGCATCAACACTGGCGCCGCTTCCCCGATGGGCGTCGGCGCCGTAAATCTCTTCCTGATCGGGTGCACGATGTGCTTCGAACAGTTTGCGGCCGGCCTGGGGACGGCAGTCCTGATGACATATCTCATGAGGCTTTGCATCCCGGAGTACAAGGCGACCCACTATGCCATAGGTTCAGGGCTTATGAGCTTGAGCGGAATGTTCACAGGAGTGGCAAGCGGATTTCTGGCCGGATGGCTCGGTTACGGATGGACGTTTGGAATGAGCTTTCTTGCCTCGGTTCCGGCGATGGTGCTGATACCGTTCCTGCCCTATCTGGATACGGGCAAGAGAGCATCGCAGATTGCCGGCAAGGCGGCTTGAATGCCGCCAGAAGGTCAAAAAAAACGGGGGGATCAAAAACGATCCCCCCATTTTCTTGTCTGTCTGTGGTTTCTTGCCTGCTATTTGGCATCGGCCGTCCAGACGGTCCTGTCCTTGAAATGCACCCTTAGCAGCGTTGCTTCGGCCTTGGTTGCCCCGGACAGAAGCGGGCTGTTATCCTCGTATGTTTTCCCCTGCTCGATGGGCTGCCTTACGCTTTTTACGATATTCTCCCATATGTAGGGCGTCTGATCGACAACCTTCCCGGTGGCATCAAGAAATTTCATGCCAATATCCACCTGAGTGACGGGTTTGTCCGTGGTGATCTTTATACTGAAGTTAAACCCGGGGGTCCCTGCTTTAACGCCAATCGGCGTGAACTCTACGGGCTTTGTATCTGCTGCCTGAAGTGCGGAGACACCCAGCATAGCGCATGCAAAGACCAACCCAACAACCGCCTTCTTAATCCTTTTGTTGCAAAGCATAACAGGACCCCTTTCGTTAAAAGGTAAACAGCGTTAAAAGCCGTTGCCGCAGATTCTTCATCATTCTTCACTCTCTTTGTCAATGCCCTTGCTCGTCTCGTGCGGCAAGCGCAAGACGAGACCCGGGGTAATGTATATCTCGTTTTGATCACCACTACGCAGCGATGCCTTCCTTGCGTATCTGGCTGTAGAGAGGCGAGAGCTGGTTTGTCTTGAGTTCGCGCGGATCGGCAGCGATCACCTGAATGCGGGGATCAATTCCAAAAGCGATGAAGGTGGCCTCTTTTCTATATTTTTCTTTTCCCCTCCTGAATGCCGGAGAAACGAGACAGAGATCGATATCGCTGTCGGGCCTGGCCTCGTCGCGCGCATATGATCCAAACACGATAATATTGCAGGATGGAAACTCGGCCTTTTGCAGCGCCTTCCTGAATTTTTGAACTATGCCTTTAATCGGTTTAGGAGCCATTTCCATATTCCTTTGGTGGCGGTCAGATATTTTTTGGCATAGTCCCTGTCGACTTTTTTATAGAAAGCCTTGAGATCTTCGGGATAGCGTGCCTCAAGATTGAACTTGTTTATCTGGTCGAACAATTCGAACTGCGCTTTTGAAAGCTCTATATCGGCTTTTCCGGCTAGATAAAGAAGATTGTGGGTGAAGGGAGGATGGTCCTTTGTCGCCTTCGCGACGATTGCCTTCAATATTTTTTCCAGCGAAAGGTGACACAAGAACAGACAATAATCGAATTTGCCCGTGCGAAAAAGCGAATTGGCCACTTCCAGATCATGGGTTGCGCTATTGTGCCAATGCTTCACGATTTCAGCAACGTCTTTGGCGGTCATGATGCTGTCAATTAGCAGAAAGTCCCTGGTGTGGCAACAGCAAAGCAGGCGAGGGTTGCCCCCTCCCCATCAAAAGGAAACGGCCCCGAAAAACTGGGACCGTTTTCTTTTGAGCGGGAGACGAGGGTTGAACTCGCGACATTCACGTTGGCAACGTGACGCTCTACCACTGAGCTACTCCCGCGCAAACTGGTTTTCAAAGCTAAGGCGAAAGTTTGTAACTGCAGAGACTCGCTTTGTCAAGCCGTGGCATTTTGTGTTGTGCCACCTCAAGCGGCCGCGCTCTTGCCTGCGGCGCGGAAAAAAGCGATGGAGTAACCAAGGCCAGACGCGACGGAGAAGACGAATCCAGGGACGAGCAGGACCCACGCCATCATCCGCCAATGGATTCCGAAGAAGGGATAGTGCAGAAGAAGCCCCACGGTGGCGGCAGAAACGAAGGCCGATTTATACTTTCCCCACTCGCTCGCTGCGATGACTATCCCCTCGTCCACCGCGATGCCCCGGAGCGCTGTGACCGCGACTTCCCTGATGAAGAAGATGGCCACTAGCCACGCAGGGATCCGCCCGAGAGGGATCATCATTATCATCGCTACGAGGAAGAGCATCTTGTCGGCCAGGGGATCGATGAACTTGCCGAAGGTGCTGGTGAGGCCGCGCTTGCGCGCCAGGTATCCATCGACCATATCCGAACTCATGGCGGCGGCGAAGACGATAGCAGAGGCAAACGATATTGCCCGATCCATTTCGACGTGTGAAGAGGAGTTGTCGAGGAAGAGCATGAGCACCAGGAGGGCTGGCGCTGCCATGAGCCTGCCGATCGTTATCCAGTTTGGTAGATTGAGATATTTTCGAGCGGGCACAGCGCCTCCATGAAGGCGTACTGATTACCCGATATGCGCCTTTTGTCAAAGGCATTGTATTGAGAGACGCCATCTGATATCCGATCGGTCCATGGAGCGGACATACGATTACCTCATTATCGGCAGCGGGATTGCCGGGCTGACCTTTGCCCTGTCGGTGGCCGATACCGGCAAGGTGGCGATTGTGACCAAGCGCAGCCGCGAGGAATCGGCCACGGCCTATGCCCAGGGCGGCATCGCCGCCGTCATCTCCGGGGCCGATTCATTCGAGAGCCATACCGGCGACACCATCCGGGCCGGCGCCGGACTTTGCCACGAGGACGTGGTGAGGCAGATCGTATCGGAAGGACCGGAAAAGGTGCGCCGCCTGATCGACTGGGGGGTGAGGTTCACCCGCGGAGAGAAGTTCCCCTTCGACCTCACCAGGGAGGGCGGCCACAGCCATCGCCGAGTCCTTCACGCCGGCGATTATACCGGGCTGGAGATCGAACAGGCGCTCCTCAAGGCGATTGCGGCGCATCCCGATATCAGCGTCTTTGAGAATTACATTGCGGTCAACCTCGTCACGACGGCAAAGCTTGAATCCGAGGCGGCCGGCCCCAACCGCTGCGTAGGCGCATACGTTCTCGACATAAAAAGGAAGCGGACCGAGGCCTTTGCCGCGCGCACCGTTGTTCTAGCGACAGGCGGCGCCGGCAAGGTGTACCTCTACACATCGAACCCGGACATCGCTTCCGGCGACGGCATCGCGATGGCCTATCGCGCCGGGGCACGCGTGATGAATCTCGAGTTCGTCCAGTTTCACCCGACCTGTCTCTATCATCCGAAAGCCAAGTCGTTCCTCATATCCGAGGCGCTGCGCGGCGAGGGGGCGAAGCTTCGTCTGGCCGACGGCACGGAGTTCATGAAAAGCTACGACGAGCGCGGTGAGCTGGCCACGCGGGACGTCGTCGCGCGGGCGATCGACGCCGAGCTCAAGAAGCGCGGCGATGACTGCGTCCTCCTCGATGCGACGCATCTTGGCGAGGACTTCCTCAAGCGCCGCTTCCCCAGCATCTATAAGCGCTGCAGCGAGCTGGGGCTCGACATCGCGCGGGAGCCGATGCCGGTGGTGCCGGCGGCGCACTATTTCTGCGGCGGCGTCATCTGCGGGATAGACGGTGTGACAGACATCGACGGCCTCTTTGCCTGTGGCGAGGTGGCGGCCACAGGGCTCCATGGCGCCAATCGCCTCGCCTCCAACTCCCTGCTCGAATCGGTCGTGACGGCGACAAATGCCGCTTTGCGCGCGATCGATAGGCTTCAAAGGGGGCAGTTCGAAATGCCGCCCATCCCGCCGTGGGATCCCCGCGGTGCGACCGACTCCGACGAGGAAGTCGTCATCACCCAGAACTGGGACGAGATCCGGCGCACGATGTGGAACTACGTCGGGATCGTGCGCTCCGACAAGCGGCTGGAGCGCGCACTGAGGAGGATCAAGCTCCTTCAGGATGAGATACAGGAATACTATTGGAACTTCACGATCACGTCCAACCTCATTGAACTCCGCAATATCGCGCTCGTCGCGGAGCTCGTCATCCGCTCGGCCATCCAGCGCAAGGAGAGCCGCGGGCTGCATTTCAACATCGACTATCCGGGGATGAAAGAGGAGTCCAGAAGCGATACGGTTTTAAAGATGTAGGTTCTCGGGTCGGCCTATCTGTGCCTGTTGCGGTAGAATTTATAGCTCTCCCTGTGCTCGCCCGACGGGACGTCTGAAATCCTCCACTTGAGTGTCGATTCGCCGACCACGCTCTGAAGCGTCACGGCGAATTTGCCGCCCAGAGCGACCTTCGGGAAGGTGACGCGATAGGCCCTCGACCAGCGGTTGAAGTGAGGATACAGGACCTTGTGAAACGGGGTGATCTGGATCGTCTCGACCTCGACCGCCTTCGCCACATCGCCCTCCTCGGTGGTGAGTATCGCTTTCCAGAATGTGTCGGACTCGAGGGAAAATTTCTTGAAGTCCTTCTTCGTGTACATCACGATGAAGAAATCCCATCCGTTTGCCTGCCTGCGCTCCTGCTCAGCCTCGAACGAGTCCGCCTCGTCCGGGTCCAGGTGATTGACCTCGGTTGCCCTCTGAATATAGGCGTCGCGGAAGCCCTGATCGAAGAAGGATCCGTACCAGATGACCTCGGCGTCCCAACTATTGGCGTTATAGAGCTGCCCGCGATGAGTGACCGAGGCCAGTGTGCCCTGATAGCTCGCGTGTGCGGCAGAGGCCATCAAACATGCAAGCGCCATCAGCACGCAGGCGGCGATACGTCTTCCCATAGCGTTTCCCTCCGGTGCAGTGCGAACTGTTTGTCCGGCTGAGTCTTCTGCGTAGCCCGCGCGTAGATCCAGCCCTCGATGTCATCCATGACCCTCAGGCGGTCGGTTTCGTGGAGAAGGTCGTGCCTGAACCCGCTGTAGACGTGATATCCCCTGTCCGAACTCGATAGGCGCGAGGCAAAACGCGCCGTCCCTTCCGGGTCGCAGATCGTGTCGGCGGAGCCTGCCAGCATGAGCATCGGCGCATATATCCGGTGCGGCACCGCCATGACGAGCTCGGTCACGCGCGTGAGCTCCCCAAGCGCCCTCGCCGTCACGCTGTTGTGAAAAAGGGAATCGTTTTTGATGGCCGCTGCCTCGCCTTCATCCCCCGTCAGATATTCGGGGCGCACGCCGGTGCTGATGGGCGTGTGAGGTATGAAGCCCACCAGGCGGCTTGCAATTTTTTTCTTCCATTTTGGAATCCGCAGCGCCGGCTGAACGGCCGCCGAAATGGAGACCATTCCGGCCACCGGTGCGCTGTGGGTGAGCAGGAAGTTGAATCCGATGAGGGCGCCGACGCCGCTGCCTACGATGAACAGCGGCGTGTCGGTGGGCACGGACATCTGCGAAAAATGGACGAAGCTGGCGAGGTCGTTCACCCAGTCCATAAAGCCTTCCACATCGCCGCGGCGGCCATCGCTCCTGCCGTGCCCGCGCTGGTCGTAGAGGGCGACGGCGTAACCCCGACTCGTGAATCTGGAGACAAATTCGCCGTAGCGCCCGATGTGGTCGCCCAGGTCATGCACGAAGACGACGAGCGCCCGCGGCACCTCCGGGATCCAATGCTGATAGAAATAGACCATGCCGTGAGGCAGCTTTGCGTATTTGATTGTGATGTTGGTCGACATCGGGGGGATGATTAGATGATTCTGCGCAGGATTGCAACGTTTGAAACGGGCGTCCCGCTCAAAAGGCCTTTACGATTTTGAGAACTCTTCCAGCAGCTGCTTCTGCTTTTTGCTTAAGCTTTTTGGAGTCTTCACAAAGAACCTGATCACCTGGTCGCCGCGCCTGCCTCGATGATGGACGTTCGGGAAGCCCTTTCCTTTTATTCGCATCTCCCCGCCGCTCTCGGTGCCCTGCGGCACCTCTACGTCGATCTCGCCCGCGAGCGACGGGACCTTGATCTTCGCCCCAAGGGCCGCCTGAGGGAAGGATATCGGCACGAGGCACACGACGTCGTCGCCCTCGCGCCCGAAGAAGTCGTGCGGCTGTACGCTTACAAAGACATAGAGGTCGCCGGACGGGCCGCCGCCCTCTCCCGCCTCCCCTTCGCCGCGCAGCACCAGCTTCATCCCGTCCTCAATGCCGGCGGGGACCTTGACTGATAGTTTTCTGGATTTTCTCACGCGGCCATGCCCGCGGCACTCCTCGCAAGGCTTCTCCAGGCGCGAGCCCTCCCCGCGGCATTGCGGACAGGTCGTCTGGAGGACGAAGAATCCCTGTCGCTGCATCACCTGCCCCGAACCGCCGCACATCTTGCAGGAAGTCCGGCCGGTGCCGGGCGCCTGGCCGCTACCTTCGCACACGTCGCAGCGCACCTGTCGCGAGACCGATATCTCGCGATCGACGCCATCGGCGGCCTCCATGAATTTGATGTTCAGGTCGTGCTTCATGTCGGCGCCCGCCCGCCCCCGCCTGCGGCCGGAAGCCGCTGCCCCGCCAAAGCCAAAGCCGCCCATGCCGCCGAATATTTCTTCGAAGATTCCGCCCATCGATGAAAAGATGTCCTCGACGTTTGTGAAGCCGTGAAAGCCGGAGCCCTCAAGGCCGCTGTGGCCATAGGCGTCATATATCTGTCGCCGGCTCGAATCGCAGAGGACTTCGTATGCCTCCGAGGCCTCCTTGAATTTCTCCTCGGCGTCCGGGTCGTGCCTGTTCCGATCGGGATGGTATTCCATCGCCATGCGGCGGTAGGCCTTCTTGATCTCCGCATCCGACGCGTCGCGCCCGATTCCCAATACCTCGTAGTAATCGCGTTTGATCATGTTCTTTGCACCCTTCCGAGTCCCGTGCTTCATGCACACTGCTTCGATATCAATATGGTTTCAGTTTCAGCAAAGACAATGAAGCAGCGGGGCCAAATCGCAAAAATATCGTGAAAATGCAATGCCGAGTTCAGCTATTTTTATGGAAACCCTTGACTATAATGGAAAAAGATCACATATGAGGTCACAGAAGCGGATAAAAACATGAGGTTATAGGAGGGAAGTATGGGGAAAATAATAGGAATCGACCTTGGTACGACAAACTCCTGCGTGGCCGTGATGGAGGGTGGCGAACCCAAGATAATACCGAATGAGGAGGGCGCCCGCACGACGCCCTCGGTCGTCGCCTTCACCAGGGACGGCGAGGTCCTGGTCGGCCAGATCGCCAAGAGGCAGGCGATCACAAATCCCGAGAATACGGTCTATTCGATAAAACGCTTCATGGGCCGCAAGCACGACGAGGTCCCTGAGGAAATCCGGATCGTCCCGTACAAGGTGGGCACGGCGCCAAATGGCGACGCTCAGGTCGTCATCGGCGACAAGACCTTCGCCCCGCCGGAGATCTCCGCGCACATCCTCCGCAAACTTAAAAAAGCGGCAGAGAATTATCTGGGCGAGACGGTAACCGAGGCGGTCATCACGGTGCCGGCCTACTTCAATGACAGCCAGCGTCAGGCGACGAAAGACGCGGGAAAGATCGCGGGCTTCGACGTCAAGCGCATCGTCAATGAGCCGACAGCAGCTGCACTGGCCTACGGCCTGGACAAGAAAAAGGAAGAGACGGTCGCGGTCTTCGACTTCGGCGGCGGAACTTTCGACATCTCGATCCTTGAGGTAGGCGAAAACGTGGTCGAGGTGGCCTCCACCAACGGCGACACGCATCTGGGCGGTGACAACATCGACCAGCGCCTGATGGAGTACCTGATCGCCGAGTTCAAGAAGGACCAGGGGATCGACGTCGGCCGTGACAAGATGGTCCTGCAGCGCCTCAAGGAAGCGGCAGAGAAGGCGAAGATCGAGCTCTCTCAGACGATGGAGACCGAGATCAACCTCCCCTTCCTCACCGCTGACGCATCCGGCCCCAAGCACATGAACATAAAGCTCACGAGGGCGAAGTTCGAGTCGCTCGTGGACGACATACTCCAGAAGACGGTAGAGCCGTGCAGGAAGGCGCTCGCCGACGCGAAGAAATCTGCATCCGATATCGACGAGGCGATCCTCGTCGGCGGCTCCACGCGCATCCCCAAGGTGCAACAGATCGTGAAAGAGTTCTTTGGGCGCGAGCCGCACATGGGCGTGAATCCCGATGAAGTGGTCGCAGCGGGCGCAGCTGTGCAGGCCGGCATCCTCGCCGGGGATGTGAAGGACATGCTCCTGCTCGACGTGACTCCCCTTTCGCTCGGCATCGAGACGCTCGGCAGCGTCATGACCAAGTTGATCGAGCGCAACACGACGATACCGACGCGCAAGAGCCAGATATTCTCGACCGCGGCGGACAACCAGACCTCCGTCGAGGTCCACGTGCTCCAGGGCGAGCGCGAGATGGCCGCCGACAACCGCACCCTAGGCCGCTTCATTCTGGACGGCATACCGTCCGCACCGCGCGGCATGCCACAGGTCGAGGTGACATTCGACATCGACGCCAACGGCATTGTGCATGTGGCTGCAAAGGACAAGGCGACATCCAAGGAACAGAAGATCCGGATCGAGTCATCCTCCGGCCTCACCAAGAACGATATCGACAAGTATGTCAAGGAGGCCAAGGCGCACGAGTCGGATGACAAAAAGCGCCGCGAGGAGATCGAACAGAGAAACCAGGCCGAGGCGATGGTCTACAACACAGAGAAGGTGCTCAAGGAAAACAAAGAGAAGATCCCGGCCGATATCGCCAAAAAGGTCGAGGAAGCCTCAGCGGCGTGCAAGAAGGCCGTGGAGGACAAGGACTCCGCGAGGATCAAGAGCACGATGGATGAGCTGACTCAAAGTTCGCACAAGATGGCCGAGGCGATGTACAAGGCCGCGGGGCCAACTCCCGGAGCAGAGGGCGCCCAACCGGGCGGCGCCTCCGAAGAACCGAAGAAGGAAGAGAAGAAGGACGAAAAGGTCGTCGACGCGGAGTTCGAGGAATCGAAATAGCGTTTACTCTGCTCCCTCTCCCTTGTAGGGAGAGGGTCAGGGTGAGGGAGATCCCCGACGGCGCCCAATCAGGCGCCGTTTTTTTATCCATTCAAATGCCAAAATGCATTTTCAGATACTCTTTGATCCGATTCATAATATCGTCGTCCATCCGCCCGATTCGCTTCATAAACCGCGACTTGTCGAACGACGCTATAACGTGAACCCTGATGGTCGAATCGGCAAATAGATTGTTGTGGCTGTTTTTCCGGACCAAAATATCATCTCTGCGAGGTTTATCGATTTGTGACGTCAGCGGCATGACGGTTACGAGAGCCGAGCATTTGAGCTGCCGATCAGATTGGATGATCACCGCCGGCCGCTTTTTTTGATACTCGTGGCCAACGCTGGGTTCAAAATTGACAAACCATATCTCACCGAATTGCATGTGATGTGATCTCTCTCTTAAAGATTTTCGTAGTACTCAGCTTCCTCTTTGGATATTGGCCCCAGCTGCTCCAACGCATCTTTGGCGGCCGCACCCTCCCAGGCTTTTCCGTAGTCGCGCTTTGCATATGGGAACTCGCGCTCAAAGACTGTTTCATATCCAATCGTCTCCCCTTCAGCTGCCTGCACCCATGGAGCATCGAGATGGACGTAGGTTTCGATCTCAGTCGCGTTCATATCAGACAAATGCATCAGGACCTTGTCCACAACTTCGATTTCCTTTGCCGTAAATGCATCCAAGACGGGTTCAGCCAGCGCCACGTATCGTTTTTGCAGCTTGCCGAAGTACTGATGGAAGAAAAGCTTCAATTCGCCGCTTTCTACCATGTCATTGACGACCGCCATATATTCAGTCCGCCGTGGAACGGGCCCAAACTGAAGCCTGATATATGACATGCCTGTAATGGGTTTATCGAGCAGTTCATAAGCATCGAAATCGATGAAATAGAGCAGTTTATAGATGACCGTCTCTCCGATATTTGGCTTTCCGCCGCACTTCTCCAAAAGATAGAGGAGCAGATTCCTCAGCTTGTTCGAATGAAATGGGAATGAGTGCATTTTAGCCTGCCGCCTGTCTTCTTTTGCATCAGCAACCGCTGGTTTCAATAGCGCGTCAGCCGGTAGCGAGAAAAACTCTGCCAGTTTAGCGAGCTCAAGACTATCGACCTTTCTCTTGCCATTTTCGATCTGTCCAACTGCCTGTCGTGTAATGTCGAGGCACTTTGCAAGCTCCTCCTGCAAAAGGTTGCTTTCCTCACGCAACTCTTGAATCCTTTGCCCGAACTGCTTTTGGGTCAGGATCGCCATTTTCCATCCCCCTGTAAAAGAGTATATCAAATGCATGATTACAATGCAAGAACATGCATGATTATATTGCATTAAGAATTTTCAGTACACGATAACTTTTTGATAATTATAGCGTTCTTATGAATCCGCTGTCGCCTCCTCGACGATTCGGATTTCCTCTTTCGTCAGGCCGTACAGTTCATAGACAAGCTGGTCGATCTGGCGATCGGTGGCGTCGATCTGGCGATGCAGAACGGTTTTACGATTGGGTGCTCGCGCAGTATCATGTTTTGCGTGCAGCTCGATCATTTTACGGACAAGATCAACCAGAACTTGATGTATCGCGCACTCTCTTTCGCACGAAATATCTATCTCTTTGATTGGAGTCCTTGCCAAAACATTCCCATTGATTTCAAGTCCCACACCTCTTCGCTTCGCGACATGGGAATACCACTTCCATATCAATTTTGAATTCAGTACCGCGCATATGTAATACAACCGCTCATTGTTTTCATCGCAAGGAATGAACACATTGACGCTAAATGGCACATAGACGGGTCCTTCCGTTGGCACAAAGGACGGCCTCACCGCCATTTGTATGGCGAGGATCTTGCTCGATTCCCATATCTCTTCCTCACGAGGCCAATGCAAGTGCCACCATCCATTTGATCCGTTTTTTGTTTCGCGCCTCGCCTCCATAACAACGCGAAAATGACTCAAGTGTTTTCGAAGATTCGGGAATTTGTCTATATTCGGACACGTCCTGCGCGTCGAATAAATGAGTCGCAGAGACGGATCCGATGCGATCCGGTAACGCCCAATGTCACAAAGATCATAATAGGGTCGAATGATACTTTTTTCCTTTGAGGATAACTTCATTCCCTTCAGCTCATTTTTACTGAGCGCGAAAACCCCCTCGCCGACGCGCCAGCGGCCTCCATGTTTGGTGTTCGTTTTTCGATTTATGGAGGCTGGATTTTCCGCAATTCCCTGCCTTACTCTTCCGTAATGGCACAGCTGCGGGTGTTTTTCGATCTTCGAAATTAGCCCTCCCGCAGGAAATTGCAGATCTACCTTTGATCCGTGGAATAACTGTTTAGGAGTTTTATCGTACGCTTTGATGGGCCCGATTCCCCGGACACATAATTCAGCATCACCACCCTTCGTATCGTCTGCGATAATGATGCATATATTTTTGTCACTCTTTCCCTTCGAAACTCGCAGAATCATATGCTGCCCGGACACCTTTTCAAAAACTCTCAACTTTCCAAGATAAAATAATTCATCAATATGTGTATCATTCCTGAGAACATCGATCAGTTTTTCGGCGCCTGTTCCCGACGTCCAATAAGCGTTCGTAATGAACGACAAGACGCCGTTTCTTTTCAAATATTCGAGTCCCCGATGAACAAAATAATACCATAGATCCATTCGCGGTGATCGGTACTTCAGACCAAACTCTGTTCTAGCAATGTCGTCCATTAAGTGTTTATAGTCCAATTCTCTTCTGTAAGGCGGGTTGCCGATGACGACATCAAATCCACCGCCTTCAATGATATCCACAAATTCCGTTCTCCAATCAAACGCATTGATTCGTTCCCGATCGTCATCTGAAAAAATCGTGATCTGAGCACGATTGTAATAATCCGGCCCAATAAGCGAATTACCGCACTTGATGTTGGTGCCTAAATCCGGCAGCGCGTGTTCTCGGAACATTTCGCGTTGTCGCTCTCCCTCAAGAAGTGCAAGCAGCAGCGACAGTTTTGTCACCTCGACCGCCTGTGGATCGATGTCGACGCCGTAGAGATTGTCCGTGAGTATCCGCTTTTGTTCCGCAAATGTGAGCGCCCACTCGCCCTTGCGCACCTGCCAGAGCGCCGGCTGCTTTCCCTTGGCCCATTTCTCGGGGGCATTGTGGGTATACCAATCAATATGCCACTTTCGGAGACAGTCATACGCCCCGATGAGGAACGATCCGGAGCCGCAGGCAGGATCGAGGATTCGTAGCTTGGCCGCCTCCTTTGGCGTTTTTCCCTCCAGGAGCTTACCAACCGTGTGTTTGACGATATAATCGACGATATACGACGGAGTATAATAGACGCCACCAGCCTTGCGAACCTCGGGTTTCTCCTCGATCACCGCTCTTCGCGTTGACGTCAAGTGGATGACCTTCCCGAGAAAGCGCTCGTAGACCTGACCGAGTATTTCCGTCGGGATGACGGAAAATTCATAAGGGCTCTGCGGGTAGTACAGGTTCTTGAATATCTCTCGCAGTACGTCGTCGTCGATCTTGAGTTTTGGCGTCAAAGTATCGGCGGGCGTCGGCCGCCCCTTCTCCTCATCGAAATGGAAAATGCCGGAGTTGTAGCGCTGGTCGGCGTGGCGGAAGAGTTCGATAAGCCGGTCGTAGGCGTGCGGGCCGTTCTGGAGCGCCATGAGCTGACCGTAACCCTCAAAGCCCTGATCCTCGCAGATGCGCAGAAAAACGATCCGATCGATAATCGCCTGTACCGCGAAGTTGAGCTCCTGGACGCCCAGCCTCCGGTTGCGTTGCGCGATATCCTGCGCCAAGAGCTTGCGCCACCGCTCGATCTCTTCGAGGAAGGCATCGTCGACGCCCGCCGTTCCACGCCGCCCCTTGGTCCCCTCCGCGTATTTGTCGAAGGAACCCTTGAGGATCGCCTCCTTGGAGAAGACGCCCGCGATCTCATCCCAGCGGTCGATGTATTGATCAAACGTCAGATACCGGATGCGGGCGACCGAGGCCTTGTCTCCCTTTGCAGGTCTTGACCGGCAGTCATAGACGGCGAATTCCTCAAAGTCGGTAAGAATGCCGAGTGGCAGTTTTGCGCTCCATGCGTAGCGCCGGAGCTGATAGGCGGGGTGGATCTCGTCCTTGATGCTGATGGAGGGTTTTTTCGCTTCGAGGAAGAACTTGCGGACGCCACCGACCCGGAAGCAATAATCGGGCGCCTTCGTGCCAACGCCCGACTTGATCGAATCATGGTGAATGACTTCTTTGTACGCCTCGGAGGAGCCCTGCCGGTTGGCGATGTCCCAGCCCAGAGCCTCGAACATCGGGAGAATGAACTCGGCGCAGACCTGCTCCTCTTTGTAGGCGCCGTTTTTGTAGTCATCGATGTGCTCCTGGAATCGTTCGACGAGGTCTTTGATGGCCTGTGGGACTGACGTTTTTGACATGGGAATCGCTCCCTATTTTTTACCTTCAATCACAAGCGTCATCTCGCCCTTCGGAGGGTTGGCCTCGACCGAGACCGCCATCTCCACGAGTGTTCCGCGTCTGAATTCCTCGTGGATCTTCGTGAGCTCCCTGCAGAGGCACGCTCGGCGGTCGCCCTTGACTTTCAGGCTGCGATTTTTTTTCCGTGGGATGAAATATACCCGGCGAAATTTGTCGGGCGCATTTCTTTAAGAAGCGCCGCGGAATATAAATGAAGTTCCACTTCAGCGGCGACAGCTTTCTGTATCTGCGAGATGAAGTCCATGCGCACATCTATCTTTTCGAATTCCACGCCTTCTGCGAACACAGCGACATCGATGTCGCTGTCATCCCTGGGAATGCCATCCACATATGACCCAAAAAGATAAGCGGCGCGCACGGGATAGCGGTTGTTCACCATCCTGACGGCGTTTCGGGCTATATCCTCTACTTCCTCAATCCGCCTAGCCACTTGATTATCTCCTTTGTGCGCTCGAAGTATTCTTTCGCCAATGTTTTGTCCACTTGTTTTGCCAGCTCGCTGACCTCTTCCGGATATCGCGTTCCAATATAATAATTGGTCAAGCGCCTCAAAAAAGTCTCTGTGGCTGTATCCAGCGAAACGCGAGCGAGAACAGACAGTTTCAGAAGATCGTGTGTCCTCGGCGGAAATTCCCCAGTCGTTTGCACAACCATACCCTTAAGGCGTTTTTCCATCGATTGCTGACAGCAAAAAAGGACATAAAGATACCGTTTTGAACTGAGCATGGCCTTGGCTGTTTCGAGGTCATAGTCGGAGAGATCGATCCACTGTTTGGAATCACGCTCAATGCCGGTCATCTTTGCCTTCCTATTTCCCGAACTATTTGAAAACGATATAGTTTTACATTATTTAATCAAATTTGAAAGAAAAATCTCCTACAGCCTCACCTCTTGCCCTCTACAACCATCGTCATCTCGCCCTTCGGGGGGCTGGCTTCTACTGAGGCCGCCATCTCCGCGAGCGTTCCGCGTCTGAATTCCTCGTGGATCTTCGTGAGCTCGCGGCAGAGGCACGCCCGGCGATCGCCTAGAACTTCGAGGCAATCTCTGACCACGGCCGCGGCCTTCCACGGTGAGACATAGAAGACCAAGGTGTGCTGGATGTCTTTCAGCTCCTCGATCGCCCTCTTCCGCTTTCCGGGCTTGTCGGGCAAGAAACCCGTGAATGTGAATCGATCGGTCGGGAGACCGGCGGCTGAGAGCGCCGCCGCAAGCGCAGACGGGCCGGGGATCGGCACCACAGTGATGCCAGCTTCTATCGCTGCGATGAGAAGCGGGTATCCGGGATCGGATATGCACGGCGTCCCAGCGTCCGAAACGAGCGCGACGTTCTTCCCCGTCAGCATCTGTGCGACGATGTGCGCTGCTTTCTCCCTCTCATTTCCCTGAAAGAAGCTTGTCAGCGGCGTGTGGATGTCGAAGTGTGTGAGGAGCTTTCGCGTATGCCGCGTATCTTCTGCGGCGATGAGATCGACCTCTTTCAAGATTCGCATTGCCCTGAGGGTCATGTCCTCAAGATTGCCGATCGGCGTCGCTACGATGTAGAGAATACCTGGTATCACGGTTTCCACGCTATCGGAAACCTGCGGCCGGGGCCGAAGGCCTTCGAAGTGACTTTGATCCCGGGCGCCGCCTGCCGCCGCTTGTATTCATTGCGGTCGATCATGCCGACGACCCGCTCCACGGTCTTCCGGTCATAGCCAAGCGCGACGATCGCCTCCGTGCCCAGCTTATCTTCGATGTATGCGCGGATGATCGCATCCAGTATCTCGTATGGCGGCAGGCTGTCCTGATCGGTCTGATCCGGTTTTAGCTCCGCCGATGGGGGCTTCTCGATGATGGCGCGCGGGATGACTTCGCGCCCTGAATTCAGGTGCCGCGCGAGCGAATAGACCATCATCTTGGGGATGTCCGAGATGAGCGCCAGGCCGCCGGCCATGTCCCCGTAGAGGGTGCAATAGCCCACGGAGATCTCGGATTTGTTGCCGGTGGAGAGGACGAGCGCTCCATCGCGGTTGGATATAGCCATGAGGATCGTGCCGCGGATGCGGGCCTGCATGTTTTCCTCTGCAAGCGTAACTTTCGCCTGCTTGCCCTTATACCCGAGGGTCTTCCTGAACGCCGAATATATATCGCCGATCGGGATAGTGCTCGTCTGGATGCCGATATTTTTTGCGAGCGCCTCCGCGTCGGTCACGCTGCCCTTTGAGCTGTAGGGCGAAGGCATCAGCACGCCCTTCACCTTCCGGGCTCCGATCGCCTCGGCTGCGATCGCCGCGACCACCGCCGAATCGATCCCGCCGGAGAGGCCGATGACGACCTTTTCGAAGCCGCACTTGCGCATGTAATCCTTGAGTGCCAGCACCAGCGCCTGCCTCACCTTTTCCTCGTCGGAGAGTTTTTTAGGGGGCTCGATCGGTTTCATCTTCAGGGTGTCGACGATGAAGCTGTCTTCTGCAAAACCAGCTGCCTCATGCACGAGCCTCCCACTGGCATCTGCGGCGAAGCTCAAGCCGTCAAAGACCAGCTCGTCGTTGCCGCCGACCAGGTTGCAGTAGACGACCGGGCGCGCGAAGCGCCTGGCGGCGCCGCAGACGAGCTCTTTTCTTATTGCGTCCTTGCCCAGGGTGAATGGGGAGGCTGAACTGTTGATTACGACCTCCGCGCCGGCGCCGACGACCTTTTTTATCGGATCGGTGCGATAGAGGTGTCTGCCGCTGAACTCGAAGGGGCTCCAGATGTCCTCGCACAACGAGAGGCCGACCCTGACGCCGCCGACTTCGCAGATGCCATAGTCGCGGGCCGGCTCGAAGTGGCGCGCCTCGTCGAAGACGTCATATTCGGGAAGCAGGGTTTTGTGCTGAACGAACGCCACGCGCCCCCGGTGGAGGAGGCCGGCGCTGTTGAAGAGGCCCTTGCCCTCCTTGCGCTCGTTTTTGGAGACAAACCCCAAGACCACTGCCATCTCGCCGGTCTTCTTTGCGATCAGCTCCACCGATTCGAGGTTCCTCTTGACGAAATCCGGCTTTTCGAGGAGGTCGCGCGGAGGATAGCCGCAGATGGCGAGTTCCGGAAACACAGTGACATCGGCGCCCTGCGCCTTTGCCCAGCGCATCCGATCGAGGATGCTTTCGCGGTTGCCCTCGAAGTCGCCGACCGTGGTGTTGATTTGGCAGACTGCTATCTTCATTCAGTGGCCTGTCATCCTGCGTATTTGTGTATCCAGTCAGGGAGTTGTCTATTGCTGGACATAACTTCGGAGGGGGAAACCCCCTCCCCGCTCCTGACGGAGCGGTTCCCCTCCCCATGTCCTGCAACAGACAACTCCCTGACTGGATAGAAATCAGGAAAACAATTGGCCCAATTTGATTGCCACTCCGAGATTGCCGTCGACCTTGACCTTGCCGGTGAGGAAGGCGGTCTGGGGATCCATCTCCCCGTTTGCCATCTTCTCAAAGATGCCGGCCTCCATAGATATCGTCGTGGCCACAGGTGCGGTGGAATCGGCGCTGACAGTGGCGGGTTCCTTCGTCATGTCGATAACCCACCTGCCGCCGCCCTCGCCTTTGAGGTCGATGGCGACCGCCACCCCGATCCCCTTGCCAAGGTCGGGACGCTCCTTGAGTTTCTTTGCGACCTTCACTTCGATGATCTCTTTGGCGCCTGGCATATGGTTCCTTTCTCTTTGTCTGCAGCTGCCACTTATTCCGCAAAATTGGCGGCGGGTCAAGGTTCGCTAGAGGGAGAGCCTTGCAATCCACTGGACGATCAGCCCGACGAGGAAGGCCGCCAGAATCCAGTCGCGGCCCTGCTGGGTGAGAAGCTCCGGCGGCCTCCGCCTCATGATGGCGGCGGCAACCGATCGCCCCATCATGTAGATGAGCCACACGGCGATCACGGCGCCCAGGGGATGTACGTCTATGCTTGCCCTTAAATTTCCATGCACGAACGCGACAAAGGAACGGGTGAGCCCGCATCCCGGACACGGCACCCCCAGAAAATGGCGGGCGGCGCACAGGTCGATCTTCGGCAGGACCGGTATGCGCGGAAAGAGATAGGCGACGACAAAAAGGGCTGAGGCACCCGCAAGAATGCCCCAGCCCTCGAAAAATCTAAAACCTGCCGCTCGTCGCTTGTCGTTCGTCACGTTGATGAGTTGTTTCTTAAACGCCGGCCTTTTTTGCCGCGAAATCACCGATGACCGGTATTCTCCAGCGCTCACCCTGGTACGCCTTCACCATGCAGACGATCCAGACGATGAACGCGGCCAGCATCACGAGCGGGATAAAGAAGCCCACGATTATCCCCAGAACGCTCGCGACCAGCCCCATGATTGCAGCTAGGATCTCGAGGACGATGACCACGGCGAGATAGGCCACGCCGAATACGACTGACTGCCAGGCGTGGAACTTCACGTCCTCGTTGCTCTTCTCGATCAGCAGAAAGATGATTCCGGTGATGGGCGAGCAGATGTAGCACAGAAGGCTTGCGATATTGGGCGCGAGCCCCGTCCCCTCCCCGCCGGATGGCGGACGACCCGCAGGTGGCGTCGGTTTTACAGGCGGTGTCTGGCCTCCACGATTCATATTTCCCCCCTTTTCTTGAATTTGAGTGCGTTGCTTATGCACTAATTTTGAGCTTCATGCAACTGTCGTTTTAATCTTTATAGAGTGCCTCCAGCAGGCTGCGATACTTCTCGCTCGCAAAGCCCCGCCGGACCTTTAGCGTAGGCGTCAGCTCTCCCGTCGCTATCGAGAAGTCGCCTTCGACTATGGCGAATCTCTTGATCGTCTCGAAGGGGGCGAGTCTCTTGTTTATCTTTTCGATGTGCTCCCCGATCAGCTTTCGGATGACCGGATGACCGGACAGCTGCCCGATGGCTTGGGGGCCCAAACCCTGCCGTCCAAGATAGCTCAGGGCTGCCTCCGTGTTCAGCGCCACGAGGGCGGTCAGGTATTTGCGCCCGTCGCCATAGACCAGGAAGTGATTGATGTAGGGCGAGGCTGACATGAGGGTCTCTATCATCTGTGGGGCTACGTTTTTTCCGCCGGCGGTCACGAGGATATCCTTCTTGCGGCCGGTTATCCTCAAGAAACCGTCGCTGGCGCGCTCTCCCAGATCGCCGGTCTTGAACCACCCCTCTGCGTCGAAGGCCTCGCGCGTCATCTCGGGAAGGTTCCTGTATCCCTTGAAGACCGTCGGGCCGCGAAAGAGGACCTCCCCGTCGGGGGCGATCTTCATATCGACTCCACTAAGAGGCTTGCCCACAGTCCCGAAGCGATAGTCATTCGGGCCGTTGACGGTGGCGGCCGCAAAGGTCTCGGTGAGCCCGTAGCCCTCGAGGACCAGGAGCCCTGCCGCGTGGAAGAATCTGGCGATCTCCTCGGGAAGCGAAGCGCCGCCGCAGATGAAGCTGCGCATCCTGCCGCCCAGCCTTGTCCTTATTCTGCGGAAGAAGAGCAGGTCCGCAGCAAAAAAACGTATACGAAGGCCGAGCGGAACGGCCTCGTGTTGCTGGATGCAGCCGCTTCGGCTGGAGCCCACCCTCTTCGCCCATGCAAACAGGCGGCGAACGGGGAGCGCTGAATTTTCAAGCTTGAGCTCCAACAGTTCCACCATCTTTTCGAGCATCCTCGGAACGCCGCAGACGAAGTGAGGCCTCACCTCGAGATAGTTCGCGGCGAGGTGCTCGATCCCCTCCGCATAGGCCGCCTGGCACCCCTGCGCCAGTTGATAGAACTGCATGAGGCGGCCCAGGACGTGCGCGAGCGGCAGACAGACGAGCCCTATCTCGTGGGATGCAAAGTCGAAAACCTTTTGCGCCGACTCCACCTCTGTGAGGAGGTTGCCGTGCGTGAGGATGGCTCCCTTCTGCTCCCCGGTGGTGCCGCTCGTGTAGACATATGTCGCATCGTCGATCGGACCGATCCTGGCTACGATTTCGTCCACATTCGCAATCTCTTTGGCCGATGCGCCTTGGCCAAGTGAACAAAGATTCCTTTCATGGTTCTCCCTCCCTTGATGGGAGGGAGTCACCTGACTATTTCCCCTCAAGGGAGAGGGAAAAGAGTGCATCGCGATGATAACGATATCCCTCACGCCGCTTGCGCGGATGGCCTCTTGGGTATGCTGCCTCACCGGGCCGTCGCACACAAACAGCGCTTTGGGTTCAGAATCGCGTATTATGTACGAGATGCGCTCGGCTGTGAGTGAGGGATAGACCGGGACGGTGATGGCCCCAGCGGCCATTATACTTAAGTCGGCAAGAGTCCACTCGACGGAGGTGGGCGCACAGATGACCACCCGGTCGCCTCGCCTTAAATCCAGGCCTATGAGGCCGGCAGCGATCCTCCTGACGGCAGCGGCCGTTTCGAGCCAGCTCATGGCGCGCCAGCGGCCGCCCTGTTTGTAATGGAGGCACGGTCCGTCGCCCATCCGGCGGGCAGTGGCGAAGAATGCGGCAATTATGTTGGTGAACCTGGTCATTTGTCAGTTAAACGAAGGCATCAAGGATGCACTCGATCTTCGGTTTGCCATCAATAAATTCAATACCAATAACGCTGAAATAACATTGCGGTAAATTATTATCCTTAAAGTTGTTTCTAGAGTCTGTCAGATACCATTGCGCCGTCCTTCTCATGCGCCGCTTCTTGATCTCTGTGATAGACTCGAGCGGCGAGACCATCTGCGTGCCGGTGCGTGTCTTGACCTCTACAAAGTGGAGTTCATTTCCCCGCTTTGCCACGATGTCGATCTCTCCGGTCTTGTAACTGACGTTTCGCGCGACTATATCGAATCCATTGCGGATGAGGTGATCTGTCGCCAAATTCTCGCCTCCCCTTCCTATATCCTTGTTTTCCCTCAAATTCTCTTGCAATGGGCCTCCTTAGATGCTACTTAACCGCGCCCGTTGGAGTTGAGGACGGGTAACAAAATTGATTCGGAGGGATGCCATGCCTCGCGTCTGTTCCATATGTGGAAAGGGCCGGCTTACCGGCCACAAAGTATCGCACTCCAACATCAAGTCGCCCAAGGTCTCGGAGCCCAACCTCCAGAAGATCAAGATCGTCCTGAATGGAACGATCCGCCGGGCGCCTGTATGTACCCGCTGCATCCGCTCAGGCGCGGTTCAAAAAGCCTAGCTTCAAGCTATCCTCTCACCCTCTCAACCGAAATAATCCCCTTAACGCGTTCCAGGGCTTTGATGACATGGCGCAGTTGAGGAAGATCCTTGATCTCCACGTCGAAGCTGTTGGTGGCCGTCTTGTCGTCGTTGATGTGGATCTGAGCCCCTGCGATATTCCCTCCCTGCTCCGTTATCGCCTCGGTCATCCTGGCCAGCATCCCGGGCCTGTCCTCGCAGACGACCCTGATCCTGGCAATTCGCGTCGCAGCGTTGCTCATATCCCACTCTACGTTGATGTGCCGCTCCGGGTCCTGTCCAAGCACTTTGGGGCAGTCGCTCACGTGGACGGAGACTCCCCTGCCGCGCGTGACGAAGCCGATGATAGGATCGCCCGGGATCGGGTTGCAGCATTTGCCGAAGGAGACGAGCATGTCGCCCATCCCGCCCACCTTGACCAGCCCCTTAGGGCGCTTGAGCCTCTGGACTATCTTGCCTATGACCGAGTGCGAGGGAGCCGGCTTGTCATCCGGGTGCAGCTTTTCATGCGGAACGAAGAGGGCCACGATCTGCATCGGCGAAAATTTGCCATAGCCTATGGCCGCGAGCACCGCCTCGGGTCCATCGTATGACGAGTTTTTCGCAAAGACCTCCAGCTCATCACTCTTGAGGACGTCCTTCATGCCCAGCCCATAGCGCGAGAGTTCCTTGTCGAGGATCTCGCGGCCGATCGCCGCGCTCCTCTCGTGTTCCTCCGTGCGGAGGAACTGCCTGATCTTCGCCTTGGCGCGCGAGGTCACTACGAAGTCGAGCCAGTCCTTGTGCGGCAGCTGCCTCTTCGCCCGCAGTATCTCGACCGTGTCGCCGCTGTGCAGCTCATATCTCAAGGGAACGATCTTCCCGTTTACCTTCGCGCCGATGCATGAATGGCCGACGTCAGTGTGTATGGCGTAGGCGAAATCCAGCGGCGTGGCGCCGCGCGGAAATTCGATGAGCTGGCCCCTCGGGGTGAAGACGTAGACATCCTCGGCAAAGAGATCGAGCTTGACCGTGTCCAGGAACTCCGCAGGGTCGGAGAGCTCGCTCTGCCACTCAAGGAGTTTCCTGATCCACTTGAACTTCATTTCCTCTTTGTCCTCGATGAGGCGGCCTTCCTTGTACTTCCAGTGCGCGGCAATGCCGTGCTCCGCGATATCATGCATCAGCCGGGTGCGTATCTGGAACTCCACGCGGTCGCCGTTGGGGCCGATCACCGTCGTGTGAAGCGACTGGTAGTTGTTTCCCTTCGGCATCGCTATGTAGTCCTTGAAACGGCCAGGGACCGGGCGCCACAGCGCGTGGATGACGCCCAGGGCCTCATAGCACTGCTGGACGTTGTCGACGATGATTCGGAAGGCCACGATGTCGTGCACCTGGTCGAACGGGATTCGCTGCGCCTCCATCTTGCGCCAGATGCTGTAGTAGTGCTTGAGGCGCCCGGTGATATCGTACTCCACGTTGTGCTCGCGCATTTTTTCAGTGACGATTCCGCGAATCTCGGCGATGTATTTTTCGCGCTGGCCTTTTCGCTTGCGGACCTGCTCGTCGATCATCGTATAGATGTCGGGCTTCAAATATTTGAAGGAGAGGTCCTCGAGCTCGATCTTCATCTCCTGTATCCCGAGGCGGTTCGCAATCGGAGCGTAGATGTCGATCGTCTCCTGAGCGGTGGCCATCTGGTTCATCTCGGGCATCGCGGAGAGCGTGCGCATGTTGTGGACGCGGTCGGCGAGCTTGACGATGATAACGCGGATGTCCTTGGCCATCGCCATGATCATCTTGCGGAAGTTCTCGGCCTGATGTTCTTGAGATGTGGTGAACTGGATCTTCGAGAGTTTTGTCACGCCGTCGACTAAGTTTCTTACCTCGGTTCCGAATCGGCCTTCTACTTCCTCGAGGGTTGCAACCGTGTCTTCGACGGTGTCATGCAAGAGGGCCGTCACAATGGAGGGCACATCGAGCTTCATCTTCGCGAGGATGCCGGCTACCTCCATCGGGTGCGTGAGGTAGGGCTCGCCGGAGCGGCGTGTCTGGCCCTGGTGCGCCTTTGCGGCGAAGACGTAGGCCTTCTTGACGAGGTCGAGGTCAGCCTCG
>JAZDOG010000001.1:0-3522 GCA_043798915.1 Pseudomonadota bacterium
TGACAATTTACGGCAAGCATTTTCCCCTCCTTTGTAAGGAGGGGATAGGGGAGGTAGATCAGCATTGAAACGGCGGTCTACCCCACCCTGACCCTCCCCTTACAAAGGGGAGGGAAACGTCACTATATTATGCAGTCATCAATAATTCCCGCGCTTGGGCCCCGGTTTTTGTTGCCTCAGCACTCTTTCCGTGAGCGATTCGATCCTTTTGATAAAGTCATCGCTGCCCAGCGACCATCCCGACGACGATCAATTCACTTCGATGGCTTCTTTTCTGATCTGGTGCAGGAGGGGAGAAATTTTGTTGGTCTTATAGTCCTTCAGTGAGAATGAGACGGGTTCAATGCGGTTGTCAATTTGTGGCGCTTGCTTAAACAGAAAAAGCCTTTCTTCTAACCGGTTTTTCCCGAAAGCAGGCGAGACAACACAGACATCGATATCGCTATCTTTTCTCTGGTCGCCGCGCGCATACGATCCATAGAGGAGAATTTTTGAAACGGGGACGCCTTCTTTTTCAAGAAGCCTTTTGAAGCGTCTCAATTTGTTTAAAATTTCTTTTTGAGCCATTCTCTCAATCTCCCGGCTTCGGTGAGATAACCCACCAGTTTGCCGAGATCCGTGGCAGTCATAAGGCAAAACTACCAAATTGCCCGCTTATATCAATCAAAATGTTTTGAAGAACCTGAACCCGTTCCGTCATGCCCGTCTACATCGCAGCTGACCCTCAGCCCATCCGCCGATATTTCTGGTAGGTTATCTCGCGCCCCTCGCTTCTCCATTTCATCGCGAAGAAGGTCGGGTAGGCGTCGGGCATCTCGCGCTCGAGCGGATTGGCATAGGAACTTTGGAGCCCCCGGATCGTGGCCGCGTTTTCGAGGATCTTCTGCGCATAGGGGAGGCTGTCCGTGGCGATCGATATCGTCCCGCCGATCTTCAGGATGCGGCGGCATTCCTCCAGAAATTCGCGGGAGGCGGCGCGGTTCTTCGCATGCTTGTTTTTAGGCCAGGGGTCCGGGAAGTTCATGTGGATCTCGTCCACGGATTGGTCCTTGAAGATGCGGGGGAGGGCATCGCGCGCATCATCCTGGATGAGCGATACGTTTTTGAGGCCCCGTTTTTCGACGCGGCTTATCAGCTTGTCCACGCGCTTCCGTTTGATCTCGATGCCTACGACCGTCGCATCGGGATTTATCTCGGCCAGGTGGAAGAGGAAGTCGCCGCGTCCCGGGCCCACCTCGACGATCGTGCGGCCGGAGCGCTGCATCCCTGCCGCGGGATACAGAAAGGGCGTGCGCGAGAGCTCGAGGGGCGTCTTCGAAATGTATGTCTGGGTGCAGGTCACGCGGAATCATATGCGGAGGCGGATGCCGGTTGTCAACTGCCTTGATGTTCCGTGATATCCACATGAAGCAGCGTTCCGCCCACTACCATCGGCGCCGCGAAGAGGAGGCCGAAGAAGGGGATGACAAAGCCCGTCCCGAGACCGATGAGAGCCCAGCGGTTCTTTCTGGCGAAGGCCCAGCGCTCCTTGAGCGGGCTGACCCTGCGGCTCATGGGCAGGTCGGCGTAGATGAACCCCAAGCTCCATGCGCCGAAGATGAAAGTGAGTGCGATATAGAGCGGTCCGCCGACGACCGGGATGAGGTGCAGGACGAAGAGCGCGACCGGTATCGAGATGAGGATCAGCGCCTTGATAGATTCGATCCAGACGAGCCTGGCGATGTCCCGCATGAACTTGCCGATGGCGAACGGAGGGGGCGGAACACCGCTCGAGAGGACCTCCGTGCGCTCCGAGAGGGCATCGTTGAATGGGGAGGCGACGATGATGCCCACGCCGTATGAAGCGATGAGCAGGATGATGAGGCTCGCGATCACAACGAGGAGCTGGAAGAGGAGATTTACGACCCACAGGAGCGCGTTGGCGACATGCCAGTACCATGCGGTCGGGTTTTCGATGCGCATGTGTCCCAGGTGCGCCGAGAGCCAGCCGTAGATGTCGCCGTAGCAGTGGATGAAGACCGAGAGCATGACGCCGAGTATGGCGAGGTTGATAATCGTCGGCAGCACTGCCCACAGCCACAGGCGCGGATGGCCGGCCAGGAACGTGAAGCCCCTCACGAGGTGACGCACGCCGTTTCCGAAATCCTTGGTTCTGGACATGGGTGCATTATTAAATTAAAATGCGTCTCGAAGCAAGCGGATGCTTCATCTCAATGCCATCCATAGATCAACACATAGATTATTATCTCACGCACTTGAGGGTCGAGAGGCAGCTTGCGCGAAATACGCTCGACGCCTACGGCCGCGACCTTCGCCGCTTTGCCGATTTTATCGCCTCGAAAGGAATCGAGGATGTCAAAAAGCTCGCCGAGACGGACATCCTCGCATATCTCGTCCGGCTGCATGACGCGAAGCTCACCTCCCGCAGCGTGATGCGCAGCCTCGTCGTGCTCAGGAACTTCTTCATGCACCTTTTGAAGGGGCGGGTCATAGAAAAAAGTCCGACCGCGCAGGTGGAGTTTCCGGCAAGGTGGCATAAGCTCCCTCATTTTCTCTCGCTCGAACAGGTGGACGCCCTCCTTGCGCAGCCAGACCGGAGGACGGTGCTGGGCTCGCGGGATCACGCGATCCTGCAGCTCTTCTATGCCTCGGGGCTGCGCATCTCTGAGGTGTCCGCCCTCACGACGGACCGCGTGAACTTGCAGCAGGGCTTCTGCATGCCGATGGGCAAGGGCAGCAAGGAGCGCGTGGTGCCGATGGGGAAGGTCGCGATCGATGCGATCACGGATTATATGAGGGACGCGCGGCCCGAACTCGCGGGAAAGAGGATCTGCGACAGCCTCTTTCTTTCGCGCCTTGGGGGCGGGCTATCGCGGCCGCGCCTGTGGGAGATCGTCAAAGGGTATGCGAAGGGCGCAGGCATCCGGATCAACGTGACCCCGCACATGCTCAGGCACTCGTTTGCGACGCACCTGCTCGAACGCGGCGCGGACCTTCGCATGGTCCAGGCGATGCTCGGCCACGCCGACGTCTCCACAACTCAGATATACACGCATGTCTCGAGGGCGCACCTGCAGGAGATGTACCGAAAATTCCATCCGAGATCGAAGTAGAAAATCGAGGCTGGCGCTTGACTTGGTTAGCGAGTCCCGTCGGCTTTGAAACCCAGCGCGCGGGTGAACGAATTGAGGCGGTCGCCTTGATAGGTGCTGCCCGGAAGATGCGCTGCCACGACGAGCGCCTCCATGGGGTCTATGATGCGGACATTTGCGTCGCCGGCGGATGGATCGGCGGTCCTCTCGATGATGCCCATGCAGTCATCCGCTGAAAGGGCCGGATTTACTTCCTTCATAAGCAAAATGGCGGCCGAAAGGTGGGGCTGTGCCGAAGAGGTGCCGCCTGTTTCCGACCAGACAGTTTTCTTGTCATAGCCCACGAGCATGACGGGATCTGCATGGGCATAGAGTTGCGCGGGTCCCCCTGAACCCCTGCCCGTCGAATACGACGAGGCTCTGTCATCGT
>JAZDOG010000004.1:0-4590 GCA_043798915.1 Pseudomonadota bacterium
ACAGAACTGCTGGAAGGCCTTCTGGAGAAAGAACTCGACGAGATCCGCTCCGAGCTCCATCATACCCAGGGCCACGACTACAAGGAAGGCCTTAAGGAGCGGCAGGCGTTGGTCCGCGGCCTGTTGGCCAAGATGACGGCGTAAATCGCATGGCAGTGCTGATCAACATCGTATTGGCCGTCGCCACTTTATACTTTTACGTCGTGGCGAGCCGGCGTTTTTACCGCCGGGAAGAGCCTTTTCTCGGCTATCTGGGAATCGCCGTTTTGCTCGACATCGCAACGGCTTTTCTGGCCTCGTTCAAGCTGACACCGACGACCGTTCTTCCGGGTCCTCAGCACGTCCCCTGGGGCAGCGTGCTTTTTCTCGGCCATATGGTGGCGGCGTCTCTCGGCATGTTCGGTTTCATCTTCGTTTTTCTGGTCCTCGTCATCAAGGGAAGGGACCGGCCTTACGACAAGCTTCGTAAATTCCAGTACCGGGTCCTGTTGCCCGCCTGGGCCATCGGTGAGGTGATCGCCCTCACCAACTCTATCTTGAAGATCGTCCTGAAAATCCGGATCTACGATTATTTCTAGATGAATACACCCAAGGTGATAAGTGTGTCGGACTGCGCGACGCTGAAGTCCTCCCCTGGCAGGTCGGGGACCTCGACGGGCCCTAGGCTTTGGCCGGTGCCAAAGGCTTGTAGATGACCGCGACCAGGATTCCCGCGATGAGCATCTCCAGCAGGCCAAACAGCATCCATCGGATGATGATGATATACGGGATCGGCAAAAGCACCCATATGGACACGCTCATCGGCACGCTGACGAACAGCCAAATGATGATCCCGTAGCGCACGCCCTCGGCAATGCCTTTGCCTTCGCGGCCCTTGATGAAAATATAGGTGAACAGCAGCGCCACGATCACTCCGACGACGTACATCACCCACATCCTGGAGGTCATATCCGGCCGCCACAGGCTTTTCAACGATTCGTTTGCGCTCTTCATGAAGACTTCATTGATGACGAAGTCCATAGCTTGGACGACCACATAGGTCACCAAGCCGGCCGCAAAAAAGCGTTTCCAGTTCATTCCCTCCTCCTTTTAAAAATTCTGAGAGGATTCGAACCTCCGACCTTTGGATCCGGAGTCCGCGTCCGACCTTCGCTAGAGCGGCAGGTTCATCTGTTTCAACAGTTCCCGAAACCGCGGTTCGTCGCGGAGGGCCTCGAACTCCCCGTTGTGCACGCGGATCCATGGCACGATGGGCGAGCGGTCCTGATAACAGCCTTCCAGCAGGCTGAGCGCTTTATCCTTCTCCCCAAGGGCAATGTAGATCTGGGCGGTGAGCCAGGCTCGGGACCGGTCCATCCGAACTGCGATCTCCAGCGCCTCCTCTCGCCGCCCCGCATGCGCGTAGGCGATGCCGAGCAGAACGGGCCCGGCGTATTTCGAGCTGGATTGGGCGGCCTTGAGGGCCGTCGCGATCGCCTCGTCATGCATCCCCTTGCGGGAGTAGGCCTGGACCATGACGTAGTAGCTGGGGCCGTAATCGGGATTGAGATCCAGGGCCTTCCGCGCTTCCGCGATGGCCTCGTCGTGCCGCCCCGCGTAGTTGTACAATCCGCCCAGCCAAGCCGTGTGTACGGGCCTCAGCGGATCGAGATCGCGTGCCCGCTTGTGTTCGGCGATGGCCTCGTCAAGACGGTTGAAAAGGGCGAGGTACCAGGCGTAATGGTAGCGGGTCATCGCCAGGCTCGGATTGAGCTTGAGGGCCCGTTGGAAGCATTCTTCAGCTTTCGTCCAGTCCCACTCATAATAGAGGGCGATGTCGGCTAAAGCGCCGACGGCTTCGACCGTCGAGGGGTCGAGCGCGAGCGCACGCTCAGCGGCCGCTTTGGCCCGAGGGAAGGTTTCCGGCGGAGGCGACGGGCTGTGACCGATCGTGACATAGCCCTCGGCGAGCCCGGCGTAGGCGAGCGGCTCCGCCGGATCAATCTCCACGGCCTGATGCAGATACTTCAATCCTCTATCGAGATTCTCCTCGGTGTACTGGGTCAGGTAAAACATCCCCCGGAGATACGCCTCATACACTTCAGGGTTCACCTTCCGGGGGGACGACAAACGGGTCTGCTGCTCCGGCGTCAACCGAATGTTAACCTCCCGCGCAATGGCTTGAACGACGTCGCTTTGCACCCGCAGCACATCGGTGATCTCACAGTCGCGGTTGTCCGCCCAGAGGTGCTGATCCGTCGCCGCATCCACGAGTTGCAGCATCACACGGAAATTGTCTCCGACTCGTTGGGCCGAACCTTCGAGGACCGCGTCGACATTCAACTCCGCGGCGATCTCGCCCAACCGTTTGTTCGTTCCCTTGTAGTGCATGACGGAAGTGCGCGAGATGACCCTCAAGGCCCCGATCTGCGCCACGCCGTTGATCAGGGTGTCGGTGATCCCATCGACGAAGTACTGCTGCTCGGGGTCCCCGGTAAGATTGGTGAGAGGCAGGACCGCCAGCGAGCGATACTTCGGTCGCGCTCCTCCTCCGGCCAGGCGGCTGCGGACGCTCCCGATATCCAAGACCGCGACCAGAGCCAGGGCCACTGCCAGGACGGCCCCGACAGCCGGCCAACGGTAACGCGATAACATCCGCCTCCCGACGAGCCAGGCTCTGGATGCCGCGCCTCCCTGAACGGCTTCGAGCGCGGCCCCCACCTCGCGGCTGCTCTGGTAACGCCGCTCGGGGTCCTTTTCGAGGCACTGTTCCACGACCGCGCGCAGCGCCGCGATCATTCGGCCTCCGGTGCGCTCCTGCAGAGGCGAAGGAGACCCGTGGAGAATGGAGGAACTCAGCTCATAATTCGTTTTCCCTTGGAACGGCCGCACTCCTGAGGCCATTTCGTAGAGCACGACCCCCAGCGACCAGATGTCGCTGCGGGCATCCGCCGTCTCCCCGCGAAGCTGCTCAGGGGCCATATAGGCGAGCGTGCCGACCACGGCGCCGGGGCTGGTCAGGGATTCCTGAGTCCGCGTTACGGTCTCTTCCCCTGTCATCGGGCTGAAACGCTTCGCCAGCCCGAAGTCCAGCACCTTGACCCGTTCCTCGGGAGTGATGACGATGTTGGCGCTCTTGAAATCGCGGTGGATGACGCCGCGATTATGCGCGTGGTCGAGGGCATCCGCAAGCTGGATCCCGAAGCGCAGCACCTGTCCGGCCGGCAGTGTTCCGGCGGCCAGCCGGGCGCTCAAGGTCTGGCCTTCGACCATCTCCATGGCGATGTAGGCCTGGCCGTCCGATTCTCCGACTTCATAGATCGTGCAGATGTGGGGATGGTTGAGTTTCGACGCGGTACGGGCTTCGCGCAGCAACCGCGCCCTCGCGGTCGATTCCACCGGAGAGCCCGCGCGGAGAACTTTGATTGCGATATGGCGGTCCAGCTGAGTATCGTGCGCCTTCCAGACCTCGCCCATGCCGCCCTCGCCGAGCTTGTCGATGATCTGGTAGTGAGAAAGGGTCCGGCCGGTCAATAACAAATTCGGTTTCCTCTGTGCCGATTGAAGGCGCCCCCGTGCGACTTCTTCTGCCTCATCCCATCCCGACAGAAGGATAGAACATGACGAGAGCTGGTGTCAAGGATTTGAAAAAATGTGCAACTTAGAATTAAAACAGCTGGTGGCAGTTAGAGCGAAAAGCAAGGATATCAGGGAGAGAATATGCCGGTGGAGGGAATCGAACCCACACCCGAGTCGCCCCGAACGGGATTTCCAGAACTTGTGCGGCCTCTCACCACGAGTTCGCTTGCGGATTAGGGCATTATGGATACTGGCAGACTCCCTCCGTGTAACGCCGGTGTAACAGCTTTTGCTAAAACTCGCCTACTTCGGACTAATGAGGTCTGAGCGGGTTACGAGAGAAATCTTCACTTGATAAGAGACTTATGTGATTGGAAGATGCTCCACGTCCCGTTCGCACGCTTATAAACAGACGTGAATATGGCTCGCTCATCAATATTCTGGCCTTCTTTGGTGACGGCCGTGTAGTGAGCCCAGCCCGTTAACACGGCTACATCTAGGTTGAGCACACGGAGTTCTTTCTTTTCAAAGATGAAGTTCATTTCTTGAAGAGCACCGTAAAAATCCCTAAAGGTCTCTCCTAGGCCGTCTCGCGGAATGAACGCTCCATCGCTGATATACTTGGTCCCATCGGTGTTACTGAATAGGTTCGTGACTTCCTCGGCATCAAGCCGTGATATCGCAGAGGCGAGGTTATCAGCTGCAGTTTCGATGGCCTTGACAATTTCTGCCCTCTCGGACTCCGCCATGGCCGCCTTGTCCTGGCAAGCGAACGAGAAGCAAAGCAAAAGGACCAAGGGAGCGGCATAAGGATACCTTTTCATTTCCCCCTCCTTCATAAACCGTGCCGAATTCTATTTCTTCACCGCTATCGGCTTCAGCTCCATGCCGAGCTGTTGCATCAAGCCCAAGTAATCTTCGATAGCCAACCATTCTTTGATTTTCCCGTCGACTATTTTGCATAGATGCAACGCCGCCATATGAACCTTGTTTCCGGTTGCCGGAATTCCCATATATTCGGCTTTATGGGTC
>JAZDOG010000051.1:0-11552 GCA_043798915.1 Pseudomonadota bacterium
TCGATCGCCGCCATGCAGCCGCTGCCTGCCGCAGTGATCGCCTGCCGATAGATGTGATCCTGGCAGTCGCCGGCGGCGAAGACGCCTGGCACGGAGGTTGCCATCGAGGACTTGAGCGTTTTGATGTAGCCTGGCTCGTCCATATCGAGCTTGCCGCGGAATATCCCGGTGTTCGGCCTGTGGCCTATCGCGATGAAGACACCCTCGCATGACAGCTTCCTCGTCGCGCCGGATTTCGTGTCCTTGAGCAGCAGCCCGGTAACCGAGGCTTTCGACACGTCGAGTATCTCCTCGACCACGGAGTTCCATGCGAAGCCGATCTTCTGGTTTGCCCTGGCGCGGTCCTGCATGATCTTCGAGGCGCGGAGTTCGTCGCGGCGGTGGACTACCGTGACCTTCGCCGCGAACCTCGTTAGAAAGAGAGCCTCTTCGATGGCGGTGTCGCCGCCGCCGACGACCGCCACCTCTTTGCCGCGGAAGAAGAAACCGTCGCACGTGGCGCAGGCGGAGACGCCCTTGCCCAGAAGCTTTGTCTCCGACTCGATCCCCAGCCACATGGCCGTCGCCCCCGTGGCGACGATGAGCGCCCTGGCCTCCAGGCGGCCGCCATCGGTATCGACGAAAAATGGGCGTCTGGAGAGATCCACGGCGCTGACTTTTCCGGCGATGAACTTCGTGCCGAAGCGCTCCGCCTGCTGGCGCATCTGCGTCATGAGCTCCGGTCCGGCGATTGGATCGCGGAAACCTGGAAAGTTCTCGACATCGGACGTGATCGTGAGCTGGCCGCCGGGTTCCAGACCCTCCACGATCACGGGATTCAAGTCGGCGCGCGCCGTGTAGATGGCTGCCGTAAGGCCTGCCGCCCCCGAGCCGAGTATTATAATATCGTGCGCCATTCAATCCTCCCCGGCTGGATATGCAAAATTTTTAGAAGTTTCCCTAGAAAAGCGGTGCGGGTTCGAAATGTGACAGCAGCCTGAATATGTCGAATCTCTGCGCGATCTCGGAATGAGTCAGGCTGCGCAGGCGGTCCAGTCCAAAATCCTCCACCTGGAAAGAGGCCATGACGCTGCCGCAGATGACGGCGCGCTTCTGCGTGGCCTCCTCAATATCTCCCTGGCTTGCGATGTAGCCCAAAAACCCGCCGGCAAAGGTGTCGCCGGCGCCTGTGGGATCGGTGATCCTGGTGAGAGGCAGGCCCGGCGCAGCGAACACGTGTTCCTCCGAGAAAAGCAGCGCTCCATGCTCTCCGCGCTTGACCACCACGATGCGCGGCCCCCACCCCTGGATCCGCCGCGCGGCGAGCGTGACGTTCTTCTCGCCCGTCAGAAGCCTGGCCTCCCCGTCGTTGACGAAGACGAGGTCTGCGCGTTCGATCACCCTCTGGAGCGCGTCGCGCTCCGTGTTGATCCACAGATTCATCGTGTCCATGGCCACGAGCCGGGGCCTCTCCATCTGGTTCAAGACCTTGAGCTGCAACTGGGGATGGATGTTGGCGAGAAAAAGGTATGGCCGCTGGCGATGCATCTCCGACAGCTCAGGGTCGAAAGTGGCGAAGACGCCGAGGTGCGTGTCGAGCGTCTCGGCGCTGTTCAAGTCGTTGAGATAATGCCCGGACCACTTGAACGTCTCCCCTCCTGCGACGACCTTGAGGCCAGAGACGTCTATGCCGCGCCCTTCCAGAAACTCGACGTGGGCCGGATCGAAATCGCAGCCGACGACGCCCACGATGTAGACCTTGGTGAAGAAGCTGGCGGCTGTCGAGAAGTGCGTAGCCGCGCCGCCCAGGACTCTGTCGCGCTTGCCGGAGGGAGTCTCAAGGTTGTCGTACGCAACTGAACCTACGACGAGTATGCTCATGGTGCCTCCATCACTTGAAATATTTTCCAATTATCGGCTTGAGCCGGATCTTTGCGGTGTCTGGAATCTCCGCGCGGTCGGTGATGATCGCGTCCTTCAGGGCGCTCCTGCAGGGACAGCCCTCTCCGCAGGCAAGGCCGGGCAGCATCTCGCGGATGACCCCCTGGGCCTTAGCCACGTTCTCCTGCAGAATTCTGATCACCATCGCGACATCCACCGACTCCTCGGAGACGCGCCAGCAATCGTAGTCGGTGGCGAGCGCAATCGTGGCGTAGCAGATTTCGGCCTCGCGGGCGAGCCTGGCCTCCTGATAATTCGTCATGCCTATCACATCGACGCCCCACGAGCGGTAGACGTTCGATTCCGCGCGCGAAGAGAACATCGGCCCTTCGATGCAGACGTAGGCGCCGCCGTCGTGCACCTCCACGCCCATCTTCTTCGCCGCGGCCGCGGCCGCCGTCTTGAGCCTCGCGCACACGGGATCGGCAAAGCTCACGTGGGCGGCGATGCCATCGCCAAAGAAGGTCTGCGTCCGGCCCTTGGTCATGTCGATGAACTGGTCCACGATGACCAGCTGCCCGGGCTTTATCTTCTCCTTCATGCTGCCCACGGCCGAGACGGAGATTATGTTCGTGACGCCCAGCTCCTTTAGCGCATAGATGTTCGCGCGATAGTTGATCTCGTGCGGGAGGATTCTATGCCCGCGGCCATGGCGGGGCAGGAAAACGACATCCGTCCCGCCGAGGCTGCCAAGGACGATGGCATCGGAGGGCTTGCCAAAAGGCGTCTCGACCTGCCTCTCTTCGGTGACGCGCACGCCGCCCATCTGATAGAGCCCGCTGCCGCCGATTATGCCTGTGAGTTCTCGCGCCATTAAGCCGCCTTTCGGTCCAAGTGAAACCCGCCGTTTAAAGCATATGAGCCGTCCCTTTTCAAGTGATTCCGTTTGACCCCCATGGGGGCCTCGTGTATTCACGCGGCGTGAAGAGATGCGATGTGGCTATCATAGGGGCCGGGCCGGCGGGCATTGCGGCTGCAATACAGCTCGCCCGGCAGGGTTTAAGGCCGCATATCCTCGAAAGAGGCGAACCCGGCGGCCTGCTCAGGAACGCGAACCTCGTGGAGAACTATCCCGGGTTTCCCGGCGGCATCAGCGGACCTGCCCTTGCCGCCCTCTTCCGGAGGCAGCTCTCCGATGCGGGCATACAGATCACCGCAGAGGAAGTGACAGGACTCGATCATGACGGCGATGTGTTTGAGATCGAGACAGCATGGGAGTCGTATCGGAGCACGGCGGCCATCGTCGCATCCGGCACGGCGCCGATGGAGTCCAAATCCGTTCCGATACCCTCCGATGCCGCGGACCGCATCCTCTATGAGGTCTGCCCGATCGCGAACGTCGCGGGCAAAAGGATCGCGATCGTCGGCGCCGGCGACGCGGCATTTGACTACGCACTGAACCTGGCCAAGCGCAACGAAGTGACAATTCTCAGCAGGGGCAAGGAGACAAAATGCCTGCCGCTGCTCAAAGAACGCGCGCGGGGCACAGCAGCAATCTCCTATATGGAAAACATGGAAGTTGTGAAAATATCGCGCACACAGGGACAGGGTGAGGGTGACAACGTACTCGCAATAGAATGCCGCGGTGCCGGAGCGATTTTAGCTGATTATCTCCTGTTCGCAATCGGCCGCGAACCACGGCTGTCTTTTATATCGGAGGGGTTCGCCGGCAGGTCGCGCGAGCTCGAAGCGGCCGGCCTCCTGCATTTCGCCGGCGACGTAAAGAACGGGAACCTGAGGCAGACGGCCATCGCAACAGGAGATGGAATCAAAGCGGCGATGAGGATAGCGCAGGCGCTTGCATGAAAATCATCGCATCCACAGGCAGGGATGACCTCGCGACAGTCTACATCGCTGAGATGGGCGACAGCAGGCGCGTGGAGTTCGTCGAATCCGTGCAGCCCCCCCTCCCGCGCGAAAAAAAATGGGTGCTGATAATCTCCACCATGTTTGGCTGTCCCGCAGGCTGCCTCATGTGCGATGCGGGCGGCGACTATCACGGCACGCTCTCGCGGGAGGAGATCATCTCCCAGATCGACTTTCTCGTGGACAGGCGCTGGGCCGGGAGAAAGGTCCCGTGCGAGAAATTCAAGATCCAGTTCGCGAGACTCGGCGAGCCGTCGCTCAACCCTGCGGTCCTCGATGTGCTGGAAGAGCTGCCGGACCGTTACAACGCCCCGGGCCTCATGCCGTCCATATCCACAATCGCACCGGCAGGCGGGGAGGCCTTCTTCGAAAGGCTGCTCTCGATCAAGAGCAGGCTCTACAGCGAAGGCAGGTTTCAGATGCAGTTTTCATTGCACACGACGGATGAGTCGCTGCGCGGAAAGCTCATGCCCGTGAAGAAATGGAGTTTTGAGAATATCGCCGAATACGGCGACAGATTTTATTCGGAGGGCGACCGAAAGATCGCGCTCAACTTTGCATTGGCAAAGGATGCGCCGGTCGAGCCCTGCATCCTTGCAGAATATTTCGATCCGGCAAAATTCCTTATCAAGATCACTCCGGTCAACCCGACGCACACGGCGGCAAAAAACAACATCTCATCCCTGCTGGACCCGCAGCTTCCAGACGCGGATCATCCTCTGGCACGCGATCTCTGCGCCGCGGGTTTTGAAGTCATCGTGAGCCTCGGAGAGACGGAGGAAAACCTGATCGGCAGCAACTGCGGCCAATACCTGAGAAGGCACATCGAATCGAAGGATTCCATCGAAAACGGCTACACATATGGTTTGAGAATGCTACGCGCCGAATGATGTCGCCAGCTGCCCGCACGCGGCGAGGATCTCCTGTCCGCGGCTGATCCGGACGTTGGCCTGAACGCCGCGCGACCTCAAGAAATCGCTCCATCGCTCAGAGGTCCCCTCCTCCGGCGCCTTGAGCCCGCTCCCCTCGAACGGATTGAATGGAATCAGGTTCACCTTCGCGCTGATTCCCTTCAGGAGCTCCACCAGCCTCGCCGCATCGCCGTCGGTGTCGTTTAAGCCTCCGATGAGGACATATTCAAACGTGATGCGATGGCGCGAGCGCTCCGAATACTTTCTGCATGATTCCATTATCTCTGCGATCGGATATCGGCGGTTTATCGGCATGAGCTGCGACCTCGCCTCGTCGGTCGTGGCATTCAGGGAGATGGCGATCTTTATGTCGAATTTCTCCGCGAATTTCTCGAGCTGGGGCAGGAGCCCCGCCGTGGAGAGCGTCAGCCTGCGCTTTGAAAATCCGAACGCGCGGCCGTCGAGCATCACCTCCACCGCGCTTGAAACCGCATCCAGATTCGCAAGCGGCTCGCCCATGCCCATGAGGACCACGTTGGTCACCGGGTCAGGATGAGCCCTCATCATCAGGGTGAGCTGGCCCAGTATCTCCCCTTGAGTCAGGTCGCGCACAAAACCCATGCCGGCGGTGCGGCAGAACGAGCAGCCCATGGCGCAGCCCACCTGCGTGGAGACGCACACCGTAGTGCGGCCGGCCCCCGTGGGCATGTAGACGCACTCGACCGCCCTTCCGTCTTTCGCCCGGCAGAGAAATTTTCTAGTCCCGTCTGAAGCCTCCTGCGTGCCGGCAATTTCCAGCGCGTCCATGACGAACCTTTCCTTCAGCGCGGACCTGACCGCTTTCGAAATATTGGTCATCTCGTCGAAGGAAGCGACGCGCGTTCTATAGAGCCATTCTATGAGCTGATCTGCGGCAAAGGCCCTGAGCCCAAACTCCGCGGCAAGGGAGGGAAAGAGGCCGAGCGGGATGTCGGTGATCGCTTCTGGCATGGCGGGTTATCGATCGGCAAAGATATCGAGCTTCGGGAGTTCTACCGCCCGGCTGACGGTTATGCAATCCGCCTTGCCCTGCCGCCGGCCGTCCCGGTCGACGAGGATGGGCGTGAGCCCGGCGGCGCGCGCGCCCATGACGTCTACCTCGAAGAGGTCGCCGACATAGACCGATCCGGACGGCTTCGCCTGCATGATGTCCATCGCATGACTGAAGATCCGGCGGTCGGGCTTCGAGAAGCCTACCTCGCCGGAATCAATGACGGCGCCGAAGAAGTCCTCCAGCCGCGCGTGCTGGATGAGGCGTTTGATCTGCCCCTCCGCGTTGGATATGACGCCGAGCTTGAAGCCGCGGCCTCGGAACCAGTCGAGCATCTCCGGGGTCCCCTCATCCATCCGCGACCAGAAGAGATGGCTGAAGGGGTGATTGCGCACCGCCTCGGCGATCGGCTTCACCATCTCGTCGTCGATCCCCAGCGAAACGAGCCATCTCCTGTTGATCTCCCACCAGAGCTCGTCGTGCGTGAGCCGACCCACCAGGCCCTCGTCGACGATCGAGCGCTTGACCGCCTCGTGCTTCACCTCGATCTCGGAGGCTGGCAGAGAGATGGAAAACCTCTGGGCGAGCAGCTCCTGAAGGAATTCATAGTTGAAGAAGAATAGCGTGTTGCCGATGTCGAAAAAAATCGTGTCGAATTGCAAGTTCCCTCCGTGATCAGCGGCCGGTAAAATCATCCGCCCAGTTCTCAAGTTCGCCGATTGCGAATGCCACGTCGAGCACCGTGTACCGGCTGCGGATGCACATCGCGAACATGATGGCATCACGAAACTCGTCGCGGCCGATGCCAAGTCGTGAATAATGCGCTTTTGCGCCGGCCCGGTCAAGCACGGCGCGGATATACTCCGCAGGCATGAGATATGGGGCGACAACCCTTTTTATCCCGCTCCATTCCTTTTTTATACGCTGGACACCCTCCTCAAACGACTTCCTCGTCCCGCGTTTCTTCTCATATTCCGACGCGACAGCGCCGCCGGCGCTACCGAAGAGCGACCGGCATTTTGAAAGAGCGACCTCCGACCTCTCCCACGCCGATGCGACGGCCCCCTGATCGATATCGCGTTCATCGAGCGAGGCCAGTCTCTCGTAGAGGGCGGCCGTGGCGACGGTCGCCACGCCTACCTGCGCCCCGTGAAAGTCGGGCTCGCGCCCTTCTGCCAGCGCGCGCATGTCGAGGAAGTGCGAGATGAGGTGTTCCCCTCCCGACGCCGGCGCCGAGCTGCCCGCGATCACCATCGAGACGCCGGAGAAGATGAGGGCCTCGGCAAGCCCGGCGATCGCGCGAGGGTCGCGCATGCCTATGAGCGAGGCATCGCGGATATAGAGCTTTTCCAGATCGCGCGTGAGTTCGAACGGCCGCGGACAGAAATGCTCGCCGCGGATCAGGGATGCCAGCTTCCAGTCCGCATTGCAGACCGGCTTCGACATCACGTCGCCGAGCCCGGCCCTGATCATATCGATCGGAGCGCCGGAGAGCAGCCCGGTATCGGCGATCACCGCGATAGCCGGACGCACGGCCTCCGTCGTCTTGAGACCGCCCCTGGTCAGAGCGACGATCCCGGAGGCATAGCCGTTCATCGAAGGCGCGGTGGCCACCGCCACCTGCGGCAGGCCATGCGCAAACGCCGCCCACTTGGCGAGATCGGTGACAGTCCCGGATCCGACCGAGACGACGAGCGCATCGCCGGAATCGACGGCTCCCGCAACGAGTTCTGCGGTCGCGTCATCGGCATGCGGCTTTTTTCCCGGGATTATAAACGGGCGCGACTTGAGACCGGCTTTTTCGATCGATCGGGCGACGTCCCGTCCCGCGAGGTCATGCGTCGTTTCATCGGCGACGATGAGCGCCAGGCCGCTGAGGCCCAGGCTTAAAATGACGTCCCCCGTCTTCCGGAGGGCCCCGTCCTCGATGAGCACGGCGCGCGTGCCGACGGAATGCCTCTGCCCGCACTCGCAGTCCCAGCTCTGCCCAAGCAGATTCTTTCGTTTGGATGGAATCGTCTCGTCCTTCAATAGCGCCATGTCAGGCGGTCTTTGGCTTGGCCTTCCACATGAGCAAGGTCAAGAGCCCGCCGGCAAGCGCGCAGATGGCCCAGAACTTCGCGCCGCCTCCCCATCCCCATCTGTCGACGACCACGCCGGTTCCGGCGCTCGACAATACGGCGCCCACATAGCCGAAGAGGCCGATGAAGCCCGTCGCGGATGCGGCCATTCGTTTCGACCCGAAGTCGACGCTCGCGACTCCAGCGATGAGAAGCTGCGGTCCATACGTGAAAAAACCTATGAGGCCCATCATGGTGAAATCGAGCACGGGGTGCCCGGGAGGGATCTTATAAAAGATGCAGATGCACGCCGCCAGCAGAAACATGCAGATGGCGGAAGCCGGACCGCGCCGGGCAGCGAAGAGCTTGTCGGAAACCCAGCCGGCGATGATCATGCCCAGAATTCCGACGAGGGGATTGGCTGCCGACATAAGCGCGCCCATCGAATCCGTATTGCCCTTCAGTTCCACCATGAGCTTTGGCGCCCAGTCATCGGCGCCAAAACGAACCACGTAGACGAATATGTTTATAAAAGCGCAGAGCCATATCCATTTATTAAAAAGCACCTTATGCAAAAAAGCCTGCCAGTAATGATGTTCATACTCCTCCTCTTCATGATCCTCCTCCGTATAATCGATATCCTTTTCCTTGTCGTATTTTTCGACCGGTGGAAGCCCCATCGCCTCAGGGCGGTCGCGCATGCGATTGTAGAGGAAGATGGAGGCCACAAAGCCGATAAATGCGGGGACGAAAAAACATGACCTCCATGAAAACTTGAGGATCAGCGCCGCGGTCAGGACGCGCACGAGCAGGGTGCCAACCTGATGCGCCGTCGACCACACGCCCCATATGCGGCCGCGCTCGTTGACGTTGAACCATTGCGCGAGCGCCCTGGCGTAGGGGGGATTGCCCATCGATTGAAACCACCCGTTGAGCCCCCAGATAAACGCGAGCATGAAGAGGCTCGTGGCGTATCCGAAGAGCACGGAACAGACGACCGATCCGAACATGCCGATCACCGAGAAGTAACGAATATTGGCCCGATCCGCCAGCACGCCGTTGACGAATTTGCCAACGCCGTAGCTGATATAGAGCGCTGCGCCCAGGATGCCCAGCTGGGTGTTCGAGTAACCCAGATCGCGGCTCATCGCGGGCAACACCGTCGAGATATTCTTGCGCATCAGATAGAAAACGGCATAGCCGACGAAAGAGGCGTAACAGGTCCTCCAGCGCCAGTAACGGTACATCGACGCGACTTTTTGGGGATCGGTGATTTTCTCCGCCGCGGCGGGCGGCATCCTGAGTTCGGCCCAGATGCGCTTGAACATTCTCCCCCCTCACAGAAAATATGCCAATGTCTTGATTGTTCAACGATTTTGCTGCCCGTAACAAACGGGCTTTCAAATGTCAATTTTAACTATTTACAAACGAATCCCCTACCTGCCTGTCACTGGCGGGCGCCGCATCTTCTTCCAATAATCGCCTGATTCCGTGACCTTCCCCACGAAGCCTTTGACTTTTTCAGGAGAGTCCGGAACAGGCCCTATGCCGTTCATCAAAATGAACTCGAACCAGTCCCGATGTTCTCTCCCGGTTTTCAGGAACCGCTCGGGGCGGTTTTTGTTTGCGTACATCGCCGCCGATCCCATGGCGAGCGCCTGTTCAACCACGGTGGCGTCGTCAAACGAAGTGGATTTTTTTTCGCCTTTGGACCATCCCTCGAGCCTGTGTTTGGCCTCGGCGATGACTGCGCTGACTTTATTGTCCACATCTTCGGCCTGAGCAGCGGTGAGCTTGTCGCTGGCATAAAACTCCGCCAACGTCTTGTATGCGCCAGGGATCGGTTCAAACGGAGATTCGCCGTTGCGAGGACTGCCCGTCGCCCAGTCGATCGGCTCGTGCCAGTGCCAGGCCGAGGGCCCGCCGTGCCAGACTTTCGCAGCCACGTGGTGCTCAAGAAATCCTTCCAGATCTCCCGCGGCGGCTTTCGCGTATTTTTTCCTCCAGAATCCCTTCGAGGCATAGTGGGGATACCATTTGGTCACGAGCGGATCCAGAGTGTCGCGCCCCAGGGCGCGATCGAGAAACGTTGCCAATGGAGTGTCCCAGCCAGACTTGAGTTTCACGAGGTTTCTAAGCGGCAGCGTCGTGAGCGAACGGACGAACGTCGACATTCCTATATTATAGCCATCTCCATCGAGAATATATCGATTGCCACCCCGAAAACCGTCCCATGCGGTTCCGATCAGCACGTCGTGGATGATGCAGTGCGCTAGCCAGCCTTTCCAGTTGGGTTTGACGCCAATCTTCATGGACTTGACCGAATGCTGTGCGAACACCTCTGAAAATGAACCACCCTCCCTCTCTATCATGCGCGCGATGACTTTCTTTTCCCATGGGGTCAATGCATTCTTCGACAGCAAGCCCCCCAGATATTCCTTTTCCTGAGGGGTCAATGGGAAGCCATTCTTCGATATCACATGCTTGACATTCTCCCTTTCCGCAGCGGTCAATTTATCCCTCGATCGAAGGGCTTTCGCCTCCTCGCGGGTCAATGCTTTCCTCTTTACCAGGCGTCCAAGGGCCTCCTTTTCCGGAGGGGTCAATGCCTTCCTCTTTGCCAGGCGCGCAAAAAATTCCTTTTCCTCAGGGGTCGAAATGCCGCCCCTCCGCAGCAAACCCTTGACTGCATCCATTTCCCCAGCGGTCAATTTATCCCCCGATCGAAGGGCTGTCATTTCCGCAGGGGTCAATGCATCCATCGATGCCATGCGCGCACCAGCCTTCTTTTTTCCCCCGGCGGCCAGTACAGCCCTCGACACCAGGCGCTTTAAAGCCTGCCTTTCCTCAGCGGTCGGCTCGGCCCTCGATACCAGGCGCGCAGCGACCTTTTCTTTTCCTTCAGCGGCCAATGCATCCCTCCACAGGACGCGCTCAAATATCCGCTTTTCCTCAGCAACGGCCAATGGATCAACCGATATAAGGCGCGAAAAAGCCTCCTGCTCCTCGGAGGTCAATGTCGCCACGACCCTCGCCTTCCTCACACTCCCTTCAACAACCCTTTTATATCCATCGCGGCCCTTCTTGAACTGGACGCCGACAAGCACCCGCCCCTCCCGGTCAAGGACCGTCACGTTCTCGTAATTTGCCCCCTGCATCAGCTTCCGCAGAAGGGATCTGTCCGGCCCGGTAAAATGCTCGAGCGCCAATTTCTCCGTCTCCCTTTGCCCCATCTTGAGGCCGATGGACTTGACCATGGCCTGTCCACGGAGCTTCGAAAGCCCATCGCGCAGCAAACGCCCGCGCCACTGACCCAGGATCGACCCGGTGCCGTAGTTCGCCGCAAGGCGGTACATGTCGATCTCTTTAAGATCCTGGCCGCTCAGAAGCTGGGGGATGGCATCAGCGGCGCGGTCGAGGATGACCAGCATGCGCTGCCCGCCCTGATCCAGGCCTATTTTATAAGCGACGCGATTCATCGCGAACATCAGGGCGACCCCGCCCGCCCATGACAGCGGCGGCTTATCATCCTTGTGTTCCCTGAACAACAGCTCCGCCCCGACATAAGGAACGCTTATCCTCTCGGCGTGTCTTATGATCGCATTTATAAATGTCAAAAGACCAAAACCCTTCCTCCAGCTTTGAAATTTGAGCGACCCATCCTCTGCTGCCCTCATTCCATGAATGATCAACTGACGGATCCAGAATGATTGCTTGAGTTCCGCTTCCGAAAGACGAGCTCCACCGGTGCCGAAGAGGAACCGG
>JAZDOG010000053.1:0-29835 GCA_043798915.1 Pseudomonadota bacterium
CGGTTTTGGAATACGGATGTTCTGCAAAATACCGCAGGAGTTTTGGAAAGAATTCTTGATGAATGCCGGGGTCACCCTCCCTCTGACTCCCTCCCCTCAAGGGAGGGAGAAAAGAGGCAGCCCATGCGGAGCACGCAGACACAGCGCGGTTGAGAAACCCATAATCCGACACTTGAATTTTACAAAAAACCCTCCCTCCCTTGATGGGAGAGAGCTGGAGGGAGGGTGACCATGCGAGCGAAGTGCGCTTGCACCTACGACCCTCCCTTTACCCGTCCTCGTTTTTCGCCGAGGCTTTATTCTATCACTATAGCCGGGCTGCCCTTGGGGCGTTGGCGGGTGGTGCCGATGATCGCGGCCGATTCTCCCTGCGCCGCGGCGGCGTCGATGAGCTCTTTTGCCTCGTCCGCGGGGACTACGAACACCATGCCGATGCCGCAGTTGAAGACCCGGAGCATCTCGGCCTCGTCGATTCTGCCGTGCTGTTCAAAGAGGCGGAAGAGGGGAGGGATGCTCCAGCTTTCCTTTGTGATCGCGGCCTGCACGCCCGCGGGCAGGATGCGCGGGATGTTGTCCCAGAATCCGCCGCCGGTGATGTGCGCGATGCCCTTGATGTGAAACGCGCGCTTGAGCTGCGCGATCATGGGGCTATAGAGCCTGGTCGGTTCGAGGAGGCACTGGCCCAGCGGGCGCGCGAGCCCATCATAAGTATCCGAGAGAGAGAGGCCGGCGTCGCGGACGATCCGTCGGACGAGCGCGAACCCGTTGCTGTGAAAGCCGGAGGAGGCAAACCCGATGATCGAATTGCCGGCGCTGATTTCGCTGCCGTCGATGATCTTCGCCCTGTCCACGATCCCCACGGCGAAGCCGGCCAGATCGAAGTCGCCCGGGGCGTAGATATCGGGCATCTCCGCGGTCTCGCCGCCGATCAGAGCGCATTTCGTCTGCCGGCACGCGTTGGCTATGCCAGCGACGATCGCGGTGTGTTCGTCGGGCTTGAGCTTCGACGTGGCGAAATAGTCGAGGAAGAAGAGGGGCTCTGCGCCGCTGCAGGCGATGTCGTTGACGCACATAGCGACGAGGTCGATGCCTATCGTGTCGAGGACGCCCATCTCGATGGCGAGCTTGAGCTTGCTTCCGACACCATCTGTGCCGGAGACCAGCACCGGCTCGCGCATATCGGCAGTGTCGAGCGCGAAGAGGCCGCCGAAGCCGCCGAGCTTGCCTATGGCGCCGCGGCGCTGCGTCGCGCGGATGAGCGGCTTGATGTTCTCCACGAACTTGTTTCCGGCGTCGATGTCCACGCCCGCTTTTTTGTATGCGTCCGTCATGGGGACTTCTGGTTAGCACAGAAAGCGGAAAATGCAAGGCGAGAACATCTCTTTTACCCATATTCGAATTTGTGTTGTAATTAAAACATAATTATAATATAATGCGGCTATGTTGAGGTTTGAATGGGACCCCGCAAAGGAGAGAAAGAACGTCCAGAAGCACGGCGTTTCCTTTGAAGAGGCCAGGTCGGTGTTTGTGGATCCCTTGGCAAGATTGATTACAGACCCTGATCATTCAGAGAATGAGGAGCGGTTCGTCCTGTTGGGGTTCAGCAAGAAGCTTCGGACGCTCGTTGTTTGCCACTGTTATCGCAGGAACGGCGAGATCGTTCGTATCATATCCGCCAGGAAGGCGACCAGAACGGAGCAAAAGACCTATTGGGAGGTATTGAAATGAGAAAAGAATACGATTTCACACATTCCAAAAGAAATCCTTATGCCAGGCATTTCAAGAAACAGATCACCATCAGGTTGGACAAGGACACGATCGAATATTTCAAGGGACTGGCTGGGAAGACCGGCATCAACTATCAGAACCTGATAGATCTTTATCTGAAGGATTGTGTTCAGGAGGGGCGCAAGCCCGCCATCAAATGGCCCAGGGCCGCTTGATAGTTTTATATTCCATCGGCCGCGTCTCCCGCACTGGCGCATCGCTGTTCAAAGTTTCGATCCCGCTCGCCTTCACGGTCTACGAGAGAAGTTCCGCGTCCTCAGAATTCAACTAACCCCGCCTATATCCGTTGATATTTTGCGTGAAACATGCAATTTGATAATCAGTATGGCGAAACCATCTCTTATTCTCGTGACGAACGACGATGGCGTGAGGGCGAGGGGCATCATTTCGCTTGCGAGGCGGCTCAAGATACTCGGCAGGGTAGTGGTCGTTGCGCCGAACGGGCCGCAGAGCGCCTCGAGCCATTCCGTCACGCTGCACCGACCGCTCCGCATCAACAGGCTTGCGCGGGACGTCTATTCCGTCGACGGGACCCCCGCCGATTGCGTGATGCTGGGCGTCCATGAGATACTCGATGCGCGCCCCGACCTCATCGTCTCCGGCATCAACCACGGCGCCAACCTCGGGGAGGACGTGCACTATTCCGGCACGGTCTCGGCCGCATTCGAAGGCGGGATATTGGGCATACCCTCCATTGCCGTCTCGCGGTTCCCCGACGACGAGAAGGGAAATTTTTCCATGGCGGCCAATTTTGCGGCGAAGGTTGCAAGAAAAGTCCTGAAGGAAGGGCTCCCGAGGGGTGTAATCTTAAACATTAATGTTCCTGCTGTATCTAGTGGTAAAATAATGAAATATTGCTTTACATACCAGGGCAGGCGCAACTATGGTGACATCATCGAGGAGAAGGTCGATCCCCGCGGCCGGAAGTACTACTGGATAGGCGGAAAGAGGGCCGCGTTTGAAGATATGCCGGAATCCGACTGCAATGCGGTTCTCGAAGGCAGGATATCTATCACGCCTCTCCAGGTCGATCTCACCGACAGGGCGTCGCTCAAAGCCCTTGGCGTTTGGAGGCTCTGATTAAGCAAATGATCGATCCGCGCTTGATGATGATCTACAATAACGCCCTGCCGCGCGAGCGCGACCCGTATGAGGTGGCCAGGCGCAGGATGGTGAGCGAGCAGCTCGTGCCGGGGGGCGTGCGCGACCCGCGGGTGATCGCCGCATGCGCGAAGGTGCCGCGGCACATGTTCGTGAGCCCGGGGATGGAAACGCAGGCGTATGAGGACAGGCCCCTTCAGATCGGTTTTGGCCAGACGATCTCGCAGCCGCTCATGGTCGCGATCATGAGCGAGGCCCTGGAGCTCACCGGAAGCGAGCGCGTGCTGGAGATCGGGACGGGGTCCGGCTATCAGGCGGTGATACTCGCGGAGCTGGCGAAGGAGGTCTTCACGGTCGAGCGCATCGCGGAGCTCTCGATCAGGGCGCGCAAGGTGATGTACCGGCTCCGCTATAACAACATCAAGCTCAAGGTTGGCGACGGCACGCTGGGTTGGCCCGATGAGGCGCCGTTCGACGGGATAATAGTGACGGCGGGCGCGCCGGTCGTGCCGGAGGCGCTCACCGCGCAGCTCGTGGAGGGCGGACGGCTCGTGATCCCGGTGGGCGGCGAGGAGATGCAGTATCTGGACATCATCCAGAGGGTGGGGAATGATCTGCGCAGGAGGACGATCACCGCCTGTCGTTTCGTGAAGCTATTAGGTGCGCAGGGGTGGAGCAATGGCGATGGGTAGAGGCAATCTGATGAATTCCCTCCCCTTTGTAAGGGGAGGGTCAGGGTGGGGTAGACCTGCCGGAAACTCAGTATCTACCCCCCCTTGCCCCTCCTTACAAAGGAGGGGAATAGTTGGACTGTGCCTCGCCGCCCTGTTTGCCGTCGCTCTCGCCGGCTGCGCGACATCCTTCGACAAGCACGGTGTCTACCACCACGTGCGGACGGGCGATTCGATCTGGAGGATCGCGCAGACCTATCGCGTGGACGTCCAGCAGCTCGCCGAGTACAACAACATCCTCGATCCAAACGACGTGCAGCCGGGCATGCGCCTCTACATCCCGCCGAGGAACAAAAAGGCCGCATTCAAGAAATTGCCTTTCGGGACGGAGGTCAGCGAAGAAAAACCGGCCGCCAAATCCGCCCGGCACAAGGGGGGCGAGAGCGATTACACGAAACCGATCCGCCTCTATCGCGGGCGCTTCGACTGGCCGATGGATGGAAAGATAGGCTCGCCATTCGGAATGCGAAACGGCAGGCGGCATGACGGAGTCGATCTGTTGGCCCCTTCGGGCACGCCGATACATGCTGCGGCCGCTGGCCGGGTCGTCTTCGTCGGACAGATGCGCGGCTACGGGAATCTGATCCTCGTGAGGCACGAGGGCGATTTCTTCACGGCCTACGCCCACAACAGCGTCAACAAGGTGAAAAAGGACCAGGCTGTGAAGAAGGGCCAGCTCATCGCGGAGGTGGGGCGGACCGGCCGCGCCACCGGGCCTCACCTCCACTTCGAAATTCGGCATGGACAAACCGCCCGCAATCCCCTATTTTTCCTGCCCGCGCAGCAAGAGGTTGCCATGAAAGGCGGGCACGGAACGAAAAAAAGATGACACACGGAGGAACAATGGAAGCGTTTTTGAGGAAGCACATACGCGACGTGCCGGACTTTCCAAAGCCCGGCATCATGTTCAAGGACATCACGCCGCTTTTGCAGAACCACGAGGCCTTCGCCCGCGTCATCAAGAACCTGGTCGAGCGCTATAAGCCACAGGGCGTGGACGTCATCGTGGGGATCGAATCGCGCGGGTTTCTCTTCGGCGCGCCGCTGGCGCACCAGCTCGGCGCCTCTTTCATCCCGGTGCGCAAGAAGGGAAAGCTCCCATACAAGACGGTCGATGTCTCCTATGACCTTGAATACGGATCCGCGACGATAGAGATGCACATAGATGCGATCAAGAAAGGGCAGAAGGTCGTGGTCGTGGACGACCTGCTCGCCACCGGGGGCACCGCAGGCGCGGCTTGCAAGCTTGTCGAGAGGCAGGGCGGAAAAGTCGTCGAATGCGCGTTCGTCGTCGAGCTCGCCTTTCTCGGCGGCCGCGAGAAGATCAAAGGCCGCCCGGTCTACTCGCTTGTTAGTTATGAATAGCAGAGTTCTTTGATGCCGGGCGCAATAAATGCCGTTAGACGAGGCGCTCCGACGAGACCGACTGAGGCGTATTTAAATGTACGTTGAAGGAGCGTCGAGGAGGAGCAAGGCAGTATAACGGCATTTATTGCGCCCGGCCTTGGCCTCGTAGCTCAGTGGATAGAGCACCTGCCTCCTAAGCAGGGGGTCGCGCGTTCGACTCGCGCCGGGGTCACAATTGAATATCCCATTTTTTCCCAACACAGGTGATGGAACGCACTGCTTCCAGGCGGCGCTGATGATGGCGCTCGCCGTCGTCATGCGTGAGCGAAAATTCACATACGACGAGCTGGATGCGATCTCGCAGAAACTCCCCGGCAAATGGACCTGGCCCACGGTCGCGATGCTCTGGATGATAGAGCAGGGCTTGAAGGTAAATCTCATAGAGGAGTTCGACTACAAGGCCTTCGTCAAACGGGGCGAAAAATATCTCATCGAGCGGTTCGGCGAAGAGGTGGGCTGCGCGCAGGCGGAGCACAGCGACATCGATCGGGAGCGCGAGATCGCGCGCCTGTTCATTGCGCTGGCTCCGCTCGAATATCGCGTGCCGGAGCTCAAGGATATAAAGAAACAGCTGAAGAAGGGTGCGGTCGTGATCCTGAATGTGAATGCCGCCGCGCTCCACGGCGTGGAGGGTTACTCAGGGCACTTTGTGGTGGTCTGCGACGTGAAAAAGGACTCGATCATCCTGCACGACCCGGGCCTTCCGCCTTATCCCGCTTTGGAGGTCCCGCTCGACCGCTTCGACCGTGCCTGGGGTTATCCCGCAGAGCGGGACAAGAACCTCATGGCGATAAAATCGCATTAGCGAATTTTTACGCAGCAGAGATCGGTCACGGACCGGGCATGATGCGAAGGTGGTCTGCCTCTGACAACGGCAGGCTGAGATAAACGCCTTTGACGAGATCCGGCACCGCCTGAACCTCGATGGTCTTTCCGTTCATCGTCTTAGGGTCTGCGCCGCGGCCGATGACCCTCCATAGCTTCACAGGCACCAGGACCGCCACCGTCTTGTAACGCCCGCCCGATTTGTTGCCTATACTCAAAAAGATGGTATCGGTCCTGAGCATTCCGACATATGACACCGTGCCGCGGACAAGGCTCGGCTGTCCCAGCGCCTGGCCGAGCTGAGCCTCGTCCGTGGCGTCGATTTTTCTGAGACCTAAGGTGGTGAAGCTCCATCTCACATCCCGCACCTCACCTTTCCATTTGGCCTGGATGCTTACCTCGTAGCGTGTCTGCGGATGCAGCACCTGCTTCGGAACGAGGCAAACGACGCCGTACTGACCGAACGTGGTGGCAGGATGTTTGGGGCTCGACAGATAGAATGGCACTGGCCTGCCGTCCTCCATAGTGAGTGTGGCGCTGATCTGCGTCACCGAATCGAATTCTGGAAACTGCAATGTAATGGGATATCCCCCAGTTCCACCACCAGGGATGGGATTTGGGATCTCACCACCATCATATTCCAACGACACATCCACCTGATCGCGTGCTGGATAGGCGACCGGCCAGTGTGCGTCAGCATCCTTCCCGTCGACCAACATGAGCGCGCTCGCATAACCGCCATCCTTCAGAAGCGAATAACCGACGCCGATCTGTCGAAGCGATGGCTTCAGGATGGGCCGCCTGTGGTAAAGGGTTGCCATCCACTTATGAACCGCAGTTTCAAGATCCGGATGGCCTAGGCTAAGGTCTGCATTTCTTCCGCACTCGGCCCCCTCGGGAGTGGCGCCCGGCAATGATGGGTCCTGTTTGTGCGCGTTCAAACCTTGCATCGCCGCGGTTCCATAATTGAGGCGCATGTATTCGGCGTGCTCCATGCAGCCTTTGCTGAGTTCCGGATTGAGAGCTACAGGTTCGAGGCCTGCTTGCCGACGGTACTGGTTGACCAGTTCGAGCACACGCTGCGATGGCGATTTTTGTGCGCCCTTCGGAGAGACTGTTTTGAGGATGGGCTTGGCATCTCTCGCCGCAGTGTCGGGTGCTCCGGCCCGCGACGATGGCATACGGATCGAAGCGATGACAGTGCTGTGCGGCGGGGCAGGCTGAAGATCGCCGGCGTCCATCTTTTTCCTGGCCCCGAACGTCCGAGGGGCGAGGAAACTCAGGCTTAAACATGAGCGGAGGCTGGCCGCGTTCATTTCTCTTCCGCCGGGCAGTTTCAGCGTCAAAGGCGTCTTCCCGGCATTATACTGGTCGACACAGCTGCTGATATTTTCCAGACAATCGGTCTTCTGGTTCCCGGAAAGCTCGTCGCACGATGCGAATGACTTCGCGCAGGCGCCGGCATCGCCAGCATCCTTGAGCGTGCTGCAAATTTTTGCGTCTCCTCCGCCTGCCATGGTCTAAACCTCCCGAGGGAACATCGGTTCTTTTTATAGCGAAACCTGCCTCCTGAACATCTATTTTTATTATCGGCATCGCCCCCAATTTGTTGCTATTTTTTAATAAGCCATATAAATTGCCGCTTGACACTTTTTGCGTTAATTGTTAATTTCCCTTGTGATATCCGCTGATTAGATAAGGGTGGCTCTATGAATAAATCGGAGCTGATCGAGAGGGTGGCGGAGAAGCAGGGCATCCCGAAGAGGGGCGCGGAGGACGTCGTGAACCTCGTCTTCGATGCAATGATCGAGGCGATGGTGCGCGGCGATCGCATTGAAATCAGGGGGCTCGGCAGCTTCATGGTGAAGGACTACGGCTCCTACGTGGGCCGAAATCCGAGGACGGGGGAGTCCATCAAAGTGAGGCCCAAGAGGCTGCCGTTTTTCAAGGTGGGCAAGGAGTTGAAGGAGCGGGTGGACGGCAAGGATGTAATCGGCGGGGAGGCAAGTCCTCCGGCGTCGCCCGCGCTATAGAAAAAGTCGACAAGCATCATTCATTCGCGTCCGTGCCAGGCAGACCATGGAGGTGTTATGGCAGACCTGTCCGGACGCATCTTTTTGCTCGCGCTTCAGCATATCTTCTTCAGCAATCCTAAAGTCGGCTGCGAAATTTTAAAGATTGCCGGCTCGACCGAGGCCGCCTTCGGCGGCGACCGCAATCGTTTCCGCGCCTGTTTCGGAAGGGAGGAGGCGCTCTTCGGGAGATTCCTCTCCTTCTGCGACTGGCCATCTGTAGAGAAGGAGAGCGAAAAAGCGGCAAAGCTGGGGATCGATGTCATCGGGATCGACGACGAGGCCTATCCGCCCCTTCTTCGCGAGATATACGACCCGCCCGTCGTCCTTTATGCCAGGGGAAATGGCAAAGAGCTGCTGGATATGCCCGCGGTCGCGATTGTCGGATCGAGGAAGGCGAGCGCAAACAGCCTGAGGATTGCGGCGTCGATAGCGACGTGCCTTTCGGAGCGCGGTGTGGTCGTCGTCAGCGGGATGGCGCTGGGGCTCGACTCGGCGGCCCACGCGGGCGCGCTCCAGGGCTGCACCGGGACGATCGCCGTCATGGGATGCGGACCGGACATCCTGTATCCGCCGACCAACTGCGACTTGTCGCGCCGGATCGCGGACTCCGGGCTGATCATCTCCGAATTTCCGCTTGGCACGAGCCCGCGCCTTCACCACTTTCCGCAGCGCAACCGGATCATCAGCGGCATGTGCATCGCTGCGATCATCGTCGAGGCTGCCGAAAGAAGCGGGAGCCTCATCACTGCGCGCCTGGCGCTCGAACAGGGGCGCGAGGTCATGGCGTGTCCAGGCCTCGCCGGTTTGCCGCAGTTTCGCGGAAACAATCGCCTAATCAGGGAGGGGGCGGCCCTGGTCGAGAGCGGGGAGGATGTGCTGGAGATCCTCGCCGCACGGCTTCCGGCGGTCTCCATTCCCGAAACCGCTGGACATTTGGAGGTCGATGGGGATATGCACTCCGCACTTTTGCTTGCCATCGAGTCGCGCGGCGAGGCGTCGGTCGACGAGATAGTCGCCGATACCGGGATGGAGACGCGGCTGATACTCGAAGATATCACGCGGCTGGCCATCAGCGGCCTCGTGATCGAAAAGCCAGGGCGCAGGTTCTCTATAAACGTGAGGAGATGAAGATGGAAAAATCCCTCGTGATCGTTGAATCGCCGGCGAAGGCCAAGACCATCAAGAAATACCTGGGCAAGGGATTCTCCGTCCTTGCCTCTGTCGGGCATATAATGGACCTGCCGCTGCGCGAACTCGGTGTGGACGTGGAGAATGATTTCTCGCCGAAGTACGTCGTCATCCGCGGCAAGGCCAGGGTCTTGAAGCAGATCACCGACGCGGCGGCAAAATCCGATCACGTCTATCTCGCGCCCGATCCAGATCGCGAGGGCGAGGCGATCGCATGGCACATTGCCGAGCAGATCCGCAAATCCACGAAAGCAGCGGCAAAGAAGAAGGGCGCCGCCGGCAAGGCAGGCGGCGGCCAGCCGGAGCTCCATCGCGCGCTCTTCAACGAGATTACGGCGGCGGCGGTCAAGGCGGCGATAGCCGCGCCTGGCGATCTGGATCGCAAGCTCTTCGAGGCGCAGCAGGCCAGAAGGATACTCGACAGGCTGGTGGGCTACAAGATATCCCCGATCCTGTGGGAGAAGGTCCGCCGCGGTCTCTCCGCCGGCAGGGTGCAATCTGTCGCGGTGCGCATTGTTTGCGAGCGCGAGAGGGAGATCGAGGCATTCGTCGCAAGAGAGTATTGGTCCGTTGTCGCAAATCTGGAGGGGAGCCTTCCTCCGCCTTTCGAGGCGAAGCTGCTCAAGATCGCTGGCAAGGATGCCGAGCTCGCGACAGGCGACGCCGCAAAGGGCGTGGTTGCCGAGCTCAAGCGGGAGAAATTCCTCCTCTCGTCGGTCAGGAAGAGCGAGCGCAGACGCAAGCCCACGCCGCCGTTCATCACCTCGAAGATCCAGCAGGATGCGGCGCGAAAGCTGGGCTACACGGCCAAGCGCACGATGGCGCTCGCGCAGATGCTCTATGAAGGCGTGGAGATCGGCGACGAGGGCTCGGTGGGCCTCATCACATATATGAGGACCGATTCCGTGCGCGTCTCGGATGGCGCGATCGAAGCGGTGCGCGAATACATAGCGAAGAAATACGGCAAGGAGTCGCTGCCCGAGAGCCCAATCCGCTACCAGGGCAGGAAGGGGGCGCAGGACGCGCATGAGGCGATCCGGCCGACATCGCTCGACTATCCTCCAGAGGCCGTAGAGAAATATCTCGATCCCGACGCATTCCGCCTCTATGATCTCATCTGGAAGCGCTTCGTCGCCTCGCAGATGAATCCGGCCGTCTACGACCAGACCGCGTTCGACATCGAGGCGGGCCGCTATCTGTTTCGCGCCACAGGGCAGGTGCTCAGGTTCCCGGGTTTCATGGCGGTCTATCTCGAGGGCGAGGACGAGGTGTCGGAGAAGGACGAGGAGGAGAATCCGACGCTGCCTGATATCAAAGAGGGTGAGATCCTCAAGTCGCATGGCATCGAGCCGAACCAGCACTTCACGCAGCCCCCCCCGCGTTTCACCGAGGCCACGCTCGTGAAGGAGCTGGAGGAGAAGGGGATCGGGCGGCCCTCCACATACGCCGCCATTATGAGCACGATCCAGGACAAGGGCTACGTCCGCAAGATCGAAAAGCGCTTCCGCCCGGCCGAGCTGGGCCTTCTGGTCAACGACCTGCTCGTCACCAGCTTCCCTGAGATACTCGACGTCGGCTTCACGGCACAGATGGAGAGCGAGTTGGACGATGTCGAGGATGGAAAGCGCGGCTGGGTCGAGGCGCTCAAGGGTTTCTACGGGCCGTTCGACAAGGCGCTTGCGCAGGCAAAGCACAGGATGAGGGATGTGAAGCGCCAGCAGATGGCGACCGACATCGCGTGCGAGAAGTGCGGGAAACCAATGGTCATAAAATGGGGGCGGCACGGCGAGTTTCTTGCGTGCTCGGCCTATCCTGACTGCCGCAGTACGAAGGAGTTCATCCGCACCGACGAGGGCGAGGTGAAGGCGCAGGAGGCCCCGACGACCGACGAGAAGTGCGAAAAGTGCGGCAGCCCGATGGCAGTCAAGCGCGGCCGGTTCGGGCCCTTCCTGGCGTGCACCAACTACCCGACATGCAAGACCACCCGCTCGATCGGCACCGGCATCGCCTGCCCTGAGTGCGAAAAGGGCAAGCTCGTCCAGAAGAGCTCGCGCCACGGCCGCGTTTTCTATGGCTGCGACCAATATCCCAAATGCAAATGCGCCCTGTGGGACAGGCCCGTTGCCGGCCCGTGCCCCAAGTGCGGGAACCCCATCCTTGTCGAGAAATATTCGAAGAAGACCGGCGAGACGAGCGTCGCGTGCCCCAAAAAGGAATGTGACTACAAAAAGATGTCCGAGTAGGCTAGAGTTTCACGATTTTGATCGATTTGACGCTCTTGAAATCACCCGGGCTGGCCAGCTTGATTTCAAATGCGAGGTCGTCGTCGAGTTCGCCGTCGGTGGCTTGAAACTTGATCGGTTTGTCATCGCTCAGCTCATTCCCATCTTTTCCCTTCACTGAATAACGCATGCGGAAACGACCGCCGCCGATATCTTCAATGGTGTATTTAAGGACGATTGGAGTGCCTCTCGGTTCCCCGTCGACGCTGGCGGTAAGCATCCCTTCGAACTTCTTCTGTCCGCCGACCTCTGGATGAAAGCCAGCCTCCTCAAATCGCACGGTGATCGGTTTTTGCAGATTGGGTTCATCGTCGATCTTTCGCTCGATCTTGTGTTCAACCAAGCGGCCGATTTTCCGATGGGGCCGGTTTTCCCTGGCCCCGAACGTCCGAGGGGCAAGGAAGCTCAGGCTCAAACATGAGCGGAGGCTGGCCGTGTTCATTCCCCTTCCGCCGGACAGCTTCAGCATCAAAGGCGTCTTCCCGGCACTATATTGGTCGACACAGCTGCCGATATTTTCCAGACAATCGGCCTTCTGGTTCCCGGAAAGCTCGTCGCACGACGCAAATGACTTCATGCATGCGCCGGCATCACCCGCATCCGTAAGCTTGCCGCAAATTTTTGTGTTTCCTCCGCTTTGCATAGCCCTTAAACCTCCATTCCTCTTATCGTCAATAAGCCCAAAAAGTTGCGTCCTTTTCAACGGACGGCGCGTCATTTTTTATGGCGCAGTGCGGCTGGCGGCCCCCCTTAAAAAAACATAAAAAATCACGCAACATTTTGGCGGATATGCCGAAAAGGGGATTGATGAGAGAATATCATTATAGTGAGGGGGAGCCAGGGGGCGTATCGGCCTTCTGGGGGCGTTATTTTGCCATCCTGATGCTGTTTGCGCTTGTTGCCTGCCGGCCCGTGACAGCCTGGGCCGCCGATAGCAACCCGGCGGGCAATTCTGGTGCACCGGCTGGCGATGCGGGCACGCAGGATGCAGTCTGTCCTGGCGACAGCGATTGCGACGGTGTCCCCGATGATGTCGAAATAAGGATTGGAACGGATCCCCATAAATGCGACACGGACGGCGACGGGTTCTCCGACGGAGTCGAACTGGGGTACATCCAGCCGAAGGTTATCAACGGTTGTCACGGCCTGACGGCAGCCGGGACAAATTACCGCTATCCGCACAGGATGGATCCTCTCAATCCCGATTCGGACGGCGACGGCTTGTGCGATGGCCCGGGGAGCGATGAGATTAAGGGAAAATGCGTTGGCGGCGAGGACAAGAACGGAAATGGCTGGGTGGACGCGGACGAGACGGATCCGTCCGATCCCGACACCGATGGCGACGGGCTCGATGATTATGTGGAGACGACCGGAGATTTCGATCATGACGGCCTCCCCGATTTCGACTACCGGCTGGTCAACAACGGTCCGAAATGCAATCCGCCAAAGGGCATGGACGACCTCGACTGCGACGCAATTCCAAATGCCGGGGACCTCGACTCCGACAACGACGGATGCCCCGACAAGGATGAGGGCGGATGGCTGGACAAGAACAACAACGGCATTCCGGATGTGTACGACGCAGCAGCCAAATCATGTCCTGAACCTGCCTCTGCCTCCTCATCGTCTTCGACCGGCGGGGCGACCTCCGGTTCAAAGAAGGATGGGGACACCCAAAGCGGGGATTCAGGGCAGTCGCTCTTTTCTCCAGACGGAACCGATGGCGGTGCCTGCGTTCTCATCCGTGGCCAGGGCGTCCAGGCGGAAACACCTGTCGGCCTTGCTGAAATTATCTTCGGCTTTTTCGCTGCCCTCCTTGGCTTCCTTGCTGCAGCTCGATTTGCCAGATTCCGGTCCCTGTAAAAACCCGCCTTGTTTTATACGACTGAATTCTATTGATTTTTTTCTTTAACCCTCTAAAATCCCTCCACTTTGGTTTAAACTGTGGTTCGTTTTTCCATCCGGGGGGAGGGAACAGCGATGAGCCTCATAGAGATGTTTTCGTCGTATCTTCGCCATGAGCGAAGGGCGTCGCACAACACCGAGAAGAATTACCTCGTCGACCTGACGCAGTTCTTCAGATTTCTTGAGAAATCCATGCCGGGCATCAGCTCGGACGGGGCGGAGCGCATCGGCAAGGTGGATGTGGAGATGGTGCGCGAGTACCTGGGGCAGATGTTTGGCCGCCACACGCCGGCCTCGATGGCCCGAAAGATAGCCACGTTGAGGACGTTCTTTCAGTACTGCATCAGGCAGGGGCTTATCGCCTCCAATCCGGCGAAGGAGGTGGCCACGCCCAAGGTGCCAAAAAGGCTGCCCAGGTTCCTCACTGTCGACGAAGTCTTCGCGCTCCTCGATTCTCCGTCTGGTGAGGATATCCTCGGGACCAGGGACAGGGCGATCATGGAGCTCCTCTATGCATCCGGGCTCAGGGTTGGCGAACTCGTGGGGCTTGGCCTGGAAGATATCGATTCCCAGGCCAAGACCGTGCGGGTCCTCGGCAAGGGGCGGAAGGAACGGATAGTGCCGATGGGCGACAAGGCGATCGCGGCGATTTTGAGGTATCTCGAGGCGAGGCCGACCCTCGTTCCGGATGCCTCACGCGAGAAGGCTCTCTTTTTGAACCGCCAGGGCGGCCGCCTCTCTGCGCGCTCGGTCGAGCGGTCGATCACCAAATACATTAAACGATGCGGGATACAGAAGGTGGTCACGCCCCATGTGCTTCGCCACACGTTTGCCACGCACCTGCTCGGGGCCGGGGCGGACATGCGGGGGATACAGGAGCTCCTGGGCCACGCGAGTCTCTCCACCACGCAGAAATACACGCACGTCGGCATCGAAAATATGATGCAGGCCTACGACAAGGCTCATCCTAAGGCCTAGATTTTGAATCGAAAGGGATTTGAAAAAGCTATGTTCAATGCCACGACAATTCTGTGTGTGAGGCGGGAGGGCAAGGTCGCCATAGCCGGCGACGGGCAGGTGAGCTTCGGCGCCACCATAATGAAGCACGGGGCCTCCAAGATCCGCACGATGCTTGACGGCAAGGTCATCGCGGGTTTCGCCGGTTCCAGCGCCGACGCCTTCACGCTCTTCGAGCGCTTCGAAGGGAAGCTCTCCGAGTACCGCGGCAACATCACGCGGGCGGCGGTCGAGCTCGCCAAGGACTGGCGCACAGACCGGATCCTCAGAAAGCTCGAGGCGATGATGATCGTCGCCGACCGTGATAAGACCTTCACAATCTCAGGCACCGGCGACGTGCTGGAGCCGGACGACGACGTCGCCGCCATAGGCTCCGGCGGCCCGTACGCCCTCGCGGCCGCGCGCGCGCTTCTCAAACACTCCAGGCTCAGCGCAAAACAGATAGTCGAGGAGGCGATGAAGCTTGCGTCAGAGATATGCATCTATACGAATGACAACATCAAGACAGAGGAATTGAAGTGAGCCGCTGCTGATATGTCCGAATCTAATTTCACACCCAGGGAGATCGTCTCCGAGCTCGACCGCTTCATCATCGGCCAGGCCAAGGCCAAGCGCGCGGTCGCCATCGCGCTGCGCAACCGGTGGCGCCGCCGACAGGTTTCAGGCGAGTTGAAGGACGAGATCGTTCCCAAGAACATAATCATGATAGGGCCGACCGGCGTCGGCAAGACGGAGATAGCGAGGCGCCTGGCGAGGCTAGCCCAGGCCCCGTTCATCAAGGTCGAGGCCTCGAAGTTCACTGAGGTCGGCTACGTCGGCAAGGACGTCGAGTCGATGATCCGCGAACTCACCGAGATTGCCATCAAGATGGTGCGCGAGGAAGAGACAGCGCGCGTCAGGGCGCGCGCGCAGGATCTGGCCGAGGAGAAGCTCCTGGATATGCTCCTGCCCGGTTCCGAGCCTGTCGAGGCCGCCCAACCTGCAGAGGGTGAGGGTGCGAAGGAGGCCGAGGAGAAGAAGCGAGCCACGCGCGATAAGCTCAGGAAGCTTTTGCGCGACGGGAAGCTCTCCGAGAGGCAAGTGGAGATCCAGGCAGAGCGCCGCACAGCGATGCCCTCGATCGAGGTCGTGGCTGCCACAAGCCTGGACGAGATGAGCTCAAACCTCCGCGACATGTTCTCCGGAATAATGGGGCCCTCCAGGAAAAACCGGAAGATGAAGGTGCCGGAGGCGCTCGAATTCCTCGCGGGCGAAGAGGCCTCGCGCCTCATCGACATGGATGCGGTCACGCGCCAGGCGGTCGAACGCGTGGAGCAGAACGGCATCGTATTCCTGGACGAGATCGACAAGGTGGCGAGCCCGCGCGGCGAGGGCCGTGGTTATGGCCCCGATGTTTCGCGCGAAGGTGTGCAGCGCGACATTCTTCCGATAGTCGAAGGATCGACCGTCACGACCAAATACGGCGTCGTGCGGACCGACCACATCCTCTTCATCGCGGCCGGCGCATTTCATGTCTCCAAGCCCTCGGATCTGATCCCGGAGCTGCAGGGCAGGTTTCCCATCCGCGTCGAGCTCGACTCGCTCGGCAAGGAGGAATTCTTCAGGATCCTCACGGAGCCCGACAACTCGCTCATCAAGCAGTACAAGGCGATGCTCTCCACGGAGGGCGTGGCGCTGGAGTTCAAAACGGAGGCGCTCAAGGAGGTCTCTGAGATTGCGGCGGAGGTCAACTCGCAGATGGAGGACATCGGCGCCCGCAGGCTGCATACGGTGATGGAGAAACTCCTCGAGGAGGTCTCCTTCGTTGCCCCTGAGATGGAGCGAGAAAAGGTCGTCGTCGACAAGGCGTATGTGGTGAAACACCTCTCCGATATAGTGAAGGACAAGGATTTGAGAAGGTATATCCTTTAAAATGACGGAGGAAATATGGTTAAACATCTGCTCACGGATTTTGATCTCAAGGCCGACGAGATCGAGGATCTCTTCGAGCGCAGCGCCTGGCTCAAGAGGCGGCAGAAGGAGGGCAAGAAGCACCGGCCGCTCGACGGGAAGACGCTGGGGATGGTCTTCGAGAAATCGTCGACGCGCACGCGCGTGTCGTTCGAGGTCGGCATGTTCCAGCTCGGCGGCCATGCGCTGAACATCACGACGCAGGCCTCGCAGCTCGGCCGCGGCGAGACCTACGAGGACACGGCCCGCGTGCTCTCGCGCTACGTCGACTGCATAATGATGCGCACGTTCGAGCAGTCGCGGATTGAGCGCATGGCGGCAGGCTCAGCGGTGCCTGTGATAAACGGGCTTTCGGACCTCGTGCATCCCTGCCAGCTGCTCACCGACATGTTCACCGTGGTCGAGAGCAAGGGTTCCATCGGTCGCATGAAGATCGCCTATGTCGGCGACGGCAACAACATGGCCAACAGCTGGATCAACACGGCCATCATAATGGGCTTTGAGCTCCGGCTCGGCATCCCCGCCGGCTACGATCCGGCCGCGATGATCCTCGACAAGATTCGCAAGGGCGGCTGCCCGAATATCAAACTCCTGCACGACGCGCGCGAGGCTGTGTCCGGCGCCGACGTAGTGAACACCGACACGTGGGTCAGCATGGGGCAGGAGGGGGAGGGCGAGGCCGCAAAGAAGAACGCCTTCGCGCCGTTCCAGGTGAACGCGGATCTCATGTCGCATGCGGCGCGCGATGCGATCGTGCTGCATTGCCTGCCTGCGCACCGGGGCGACGAGATCACCGACGATGTCATGGACGGGCCTGCCTCGCGCATCTTCGATCAGGCGGAGAACCGCCTCCACGTTCAGAAGGCGATACTCGAAAAATTCCTGGGGTAGATAAAATCCTCCCCTTTGTAAGGGGAGGGTAGGGTGGGGTAGATCATGAATTCAATGCTGATCTACCTCCCCTTGCCCCTCCTTACAAAGGAGGGGGATGGAGCCAACAATGGCAAATCTGGTGGTCGTCGGCACGCAGTGGGGCGATGAGGGCAAGGGGAAGATAATCGACCTGCTCACGCCCTCCGTGGATGTCGTGGTCCGCTATCAGGGCGGCGCCAATGCCGGCCACACGGTTGTCATCGGCGAGGAGAAGACGATACTGCATCTGGTGCCGTCGGGCGTCCTGCACAGGAGCTGCCTCTGCATAATCGGCAACGGCGTCGTCGTGGATCCTGAAGTTCTGATCGACGAGATAAACGGCCTTCATCAGCAAGGCTATCTCAAGGATCCGGCCAAGCTCTCCATCTCGCAGAATGCGCATCTGGTCCTTCCTTATCACCGCCTCATCGACGAGCTCAAAGAGGAGGACGCCGGCGGCGCGCGCATAGGCACCACTGGCCGCGGCATAGGGCCGGCCTATGAGGACAAGGTGTCGCGCATCGGCATACGCGCAGGCGACCTTGCCGATCCTGAGCATCTTCGTCGGCGCATCGAGGCGGTGATTCCGATCAAGAATCGCCAGATCGAGATGCTCGGCGGCCGTCCGATCGATGCAAAGAAGCTTCTGGAGCAGGCCGCCGAATGGTCCAGGTGCCTCGGCCGCCATGTGGCCGACACCGAAAAACTTCTCCACGATCAGATGCGGATGGGGAAGAATGTGCTTTTCGAAGGCGCACAGGGCACGGCGCTCGACATCGACCACGGCACGTATCCGTTCGTAACTTCATCCAACACCGTCGCCGGCGGGGCGTGCGCTGGCGCAGGTGTCGGCCCCACGATGATCGATGATGTGTTGGGGATCACGAAGGCCTACACGACGCGCGTGGGCAACGGGCCTTTTCCCACGGAGCTCCAGGGCGAGACGGGCGAAAGGCTGCAGAACAGAGGGAAGGAGTTCGGCTCGACCACAGGCCGGAAGCGCCGCTGCGGGTGGTTCGATTCGGTGGTGGTCAGGCACGCGGCGCGCGTGAACGGCCTCACGATGCTCGCTATTACGAAGCTCGACGTGCTTTCCGGCAGCGATCCCGTGAGGATCTGCACCGGCTACAATTCCGGAGGCAGGAAGATCGACTGCTTCCCGCCGTCGGTGGAGGGGTTCGAGAAGATAGAGCCCATCTACGAGGAGATGCCGGGATGGAAGGAGGACATCTCCCAGGTGCGCAAACTTGAAGATCTTCCAGCAAACGCCAGAAACTATGTCGGACGCATCAGCGAGCTCGCCCACACGCCGATCGCGATCCTCTCGGTCGGCTCCGAGCGCAAGGCCAATATCGTCCTCAAAGATCCGTTTGCTTAGAGATCGTTCTCTTCGAGATGTGCTACAGCCCCAGAAGCAGTATCGCAAGCCCGCAGCCCAGGATCACCGCGCCGGCGAAGGCGTGCGTGTAGCGCTCGAACCTGCCGAGGTTCAGGCGCGCGAGTCCTATCGACGACGCCATGACGATCGCGAGCATCGTGAGGATCGTGGAGGCGGCGAAAATGCCAGCCGTCAGCGCCGTCCCTGCCGGGCTCGTTCTTGCGGCGGCGTACATGATGAGCGGGATCAGCGGTTCACAGGGGCCGAAGACGAAGACCGTGAAGAGCACCCACGGCGTGATATTCGCCTTTGTCGAATCGTGCACGTGGATGTGGCCGCCGCCATGTGAATGCTCATGGATGTGCGCGTCCCCGTCGATGTGCGCGTGGGAGTGTGTGTGAGGCAGGTTTCTGATCGCCCGGTGGATGCCCCATATGAAATAGGTGAAGCCGAACGCGGTGAGCAGCCAGGCTGCGATGTTGCCGCGCCACGATTCGAAGATATTGAGCTTGGCTACAGCAACGCCGAGGGCTATTCCCACGAATCCCAGCGCCACCGAGCTTGCCACGTGACCGATGCCACAGAGGAGTGTGATGACAGCGGTCCGCGCGCGCGTCCCTTTCCTCGCGCGCGCCATCATGATGAACGGGACATAGTGGTCCGGCCCGGCCAGCGTGTGGATGAGGCCCACGGAGGCCGCGGCAGCGACCATCAGCTCTAACTCGTTGTTCATGCCGCCCCCCTAACACAATTGCAAATTGAGATCAATTGGGACAATCTGCCGCCCTTGGATCTCCTGGACCACATAGCATCTGTCCTCAAGGGCTTCGATATCGAGCCCAAGCCGCTCGACCGCCTGCTCGACTCCTATTTTCGGCGCCACCGCGGGCTTTCCTCGACCGAGCGCAGGCTCGTCGCCGATGTCGCGTTCGGCGTCGCGAGATGGCGCCGCCGCCTCGACGGCTGGCTGTCTCTCTCATCCGTCAGGCGCCCCGATCACAGGCTTCGCGCGCTCTGCTATATGCTCTGGCAACGCTCCGCAGAGACGCGCTCGCTCGATCTTGATGCGATATCGGCTGAAGCCAACATCTCCTGTTCCTTCGACAATCTTTCCGCCGCTGGATTCCCCGGCGGCGATGCCGGCTTCTATTCGTTTCCGGATTTTTTCTGGCAGATGCTCGTGAGGTCGTATGGAGGGGAGGGTGCGCGCCAGATTGCAGAGAGGCTTAATGCGCCGGCGAGACCGGTGCTGCGTGCCAACAGCCTCAAGGCCGATCGCGGCTGCGTGCTCAAGATGCTCGCCGGCGACGGTGTTAGCGGCGAGGCGACGATTCGCTCGCCCTACGGGATAGCCCTCGATCGGCGCGTGGATCTCTCGGCGCTTTCGGCTTATAGGAGCGGGGCGGTGGAGGTGCAGGACGAGGGGAGCCAGCTCGCCGTCATCGCGGCGGATCCGCGCCCCGGCGAGATGGTCTTCGATGCGTGCGCGGGCGCGGGCGGCAAGGGGCTGATGATGGCCATGCTCATGCGCGGCAGCGGGCGCATCGTCGCCTCGGATACGGTCGGCGTGAAACTAAAGGAGCTTGGGAGGAGGGCGATGCGCGCCGGAGCCTCCATGATAGAGGTGCTGGAACATAAAGAGCTCCGAAGGAGCGGACTCAAGGGGAAGTTTGACGTCGTCTTCGTCGATGCGCCGTGCTCGGGCACCGGCACCCTTCGAAGGAGCCCCGACCTCAAGTGGCGCATCGATGAATCAGGCATCAGAGAGGGCGCAGAGAGACAGCGGCTCCTCATCTCCGAATACGCGGCTTGGGTGCGCCCGGGCGGAAGACTCATCTATGCAACCTGCAGCATCCTGCCCGAGGAAAATGAAAGAGTTGTGGAGTGGTTCATCGATCGGGAAGGGTTCAGGGCAAACGACGTCGGCGAAATACTTGAAGCAGGGGGCATCTCCTCCGATGGCATCGTGACCGATAAGGGGTATCTCAAGACCGACCCGCGGTATGGAGATTGGGATTGCCTGTTCGCGGCATCTCTTGTTAAGAGTTCCTGACAATAAAAAACCGAGGGGAGAGAGCGGAAGGCCATACCTCTAGAATTCAAGATGAACATGGTTTTAACGGTAATGGTTGCATTTTTTTATTTTTCTGATTAAAAATTGACAGGGTGGATATCAATAGTATAATTTGTTTTAAATAAAGAGGAGATTCGGATTTATGAAAGAGATACTCACGACCTTTGAGGCAGCAAAACTTTGCCATGTGAGCTACAACACGATCAAGAACTGGATCAAGCGGGGAATCCTTGATGCATATCGCACTGCCGGCGGGCATTTGCGGATCAGGACAACGAACCTCGAGATATTCTGCCGTGAGCACAGCATCCCCATGGACAAACAGGCGGATCCATCGCTTCGCAAGGTGCTCGTCATCGACGATGAAGAGGCGATCCGGGTGGCGCTGCAGGAGACGCTCACGCAGTATTCCGAGAAGCTGGATATCTACACTGCGGCGGACGGCTTCGAGGCGGGCTCGCTCATGGAGTCGGTCAAGCCTGATCTTGTCATGCTCGATCTCGTCATGCCTGGTATGGACGGCTTCAAGGTCTGCCAGAGCATCCGCCGTTCGCCTGCACTCCGGCACGTGAAGATTGCCGTGCTCACCGGTTTTCCCTCAGACCGCAACTTCGAGCGCGCCACGGAGCTCGGAGCCGATGTCTGCCTGGCCAAACCCATAGACCGGGCGCTCCTCTTCGAGTCCATCAAATCGCTGCTTGAGCCCAGCCGCGGGGTCCGCGGCCGGAGGCGCAAGAAGGCCAAGCGAAAGAAATGAGCTTAAAGTCCTCAAAGGACAACGGCGGGCGGAGATGCATGGAGAGGCTCTACGAGGTGCTCGTCGAGTCCGTCGATGACGTCGTGTTCGTGGTCGGGCGCGATGGGCGCTATGAGATGTTCAACGAGCGCGGCATGGACCGCCTTGGTCTCGACAGGAAGAACACCGTTGGCCGAATCCCCTCGGAGCTTTTCGGCGAGTCCGCAGGCCTTCGCATGGAGGCCCGCAACAGGAAGGTCATGGAAAGCGGGAAGCCGCTTGTGCAGGAGGAGTGGCTGACCATAGGGCAGAATAATTATTGTTTCTCCACATCGCTGGCTCCGATCTTCGACGAAAAGGGTAAGGTCGCGGGCGTTGTGGGAATCGCCAGGGACGTAACGGAAATCAAGCATATGACGGAGGAGATCGACGCCTATGCCAGGGAGATGGAGTCGATGGTCGATCAGCGCGTTCGGTATGAGCGCCTGGTGGCGGAGCTGACGCAGGAGGCGATGAAACGGCAGAAACTGGATGACTTCTTCGATGCCATGATACGCCGGACGGGAGAGGCCCTGGGCGTCAGCCGCTCGTACCTCTTTGAGTACGATGGGAAGCGCCAGAGGGTCACCAGTATTCACGAGTGGATTGCCCCCGGCATAAAGTCCATGAAGTATCTCACCCAGAATATAGGCCTCGATTCCCAGCCATGGGCGGCTGGCCAGCTGCTGGCGGGCGAGTCGATCTGCATCGAAGACGTCAGGAACGCACCTTCGCCGGAATTTAAGGAACTGCTCGAGAAGTTTGGAGTCAAATCCGTTCTCATCCTTCCGATCTCCGCGTTCGGGAACCCGTATGGTTTCCTGGCTTTTGACGAGTGCGTCCTCCACAGGCATTGGGAGGATGTCGACATCGATCTTCTGAAATCGGTCGGGCGCATCATATCGCAGACGATCGAGCGCACGAGGCTGGAGGACGAGATCATAAGGACGGAGAAGCTTGCCGCCACCGGCCGGCTAGCCGCGAGCCTGGCGCACGAAATCAACAACCCGCTTCAGGGGGTGCTCCTTCATCTCGAGGCCGTCTATGGCCATGTGGAGAAGGGGAAGGAACGGAACCTCGAGTATATAAGAGAGGGCTTTCAGCGGATATCGAAGATCGTCTCGCGCCTGCTCGATCTGCACAGGGGTGCGCAGAAGACCGAAGATGTGAACATCAACAAGGTGCTGAAAGACTCATTCAATCTCGTAGCCAGCCAGCTCGATCACAGGGGATGCACGGTGAACTGGAACCTGGAAGAGGCGCTGCCGGGCGTGCGCGGCGATGCAACGCAGCTTCACCAGGTCTTTCTCAATATTCTGCTCAATGCCCTGGACAGCATGAAGAACGGGGGGGCGCTCAGGATCTTGACTTCGAGGTCGGTGGATGGCGTCGCGATCGACATAGACGACACCGGCGCCGGGATCGACGAGGAGCGCCTGCCATATCTCTTCGAACCCTTCTACAGCGACAAGCGGGAGCACGGCGCCGGCCTCGGCCTCTTTGTCTCCCATTCGATCGTGTCCGACCACGGAGGCAGGATAGAGGTGAGCAGCAGGAAGGGCGCCGGCACGAATGTGCGCGTCATGCTCCCTGCCAGCAAGCCGCGGTCTGCCTCAAGGAATTAGATGAAAGACGTTCCTGCTTCAGCTGATGGCGCCGGCATCTCGAGAGCACTCTAAAAAAACGGAGGGCCAGATGGCCCTCCGTTTGTGTCCTGCATCAAAATCGCGTTCCGGCGTCACATGTCGTTGTCCCAGCGCTGCTGGAGCACGAAGCCCTTGTCGGCCGGCTTCTTGGCTGGCGCCGGCGGGGCGGCTTCGGACGGGGCGCTGAATTCGATCTCTATGTCGAGGGCATAGAGTTTCGTCCCGTTGGGGCGCTTGGTGACAAGCGTGTGATGCTCCTTTGTGACAGTGAAGTCGCTCTTGTCATAGGCGAGGTTCATACCCTTTGTCGACGACATGACCTTTGCGAGGACTTTGTCCCATATTTCGCTGCTCACCTTGTCGCGAACGGCATCCCGGTTGAGGCTCGGATATTTCGCGGTGTCAAGCGTCCAGTCGACATAGAAAGTGACGCGCCCATCCTTCGCCAGGTCGCCCGTCATGTCGATCTTGTTGGGCCCGGTCTTGGCGTTTGCCGCCATCGCCGGCACGGCAATCAGCGCGAGCAGCACCGCTGCGAGAAATACTCTGCTTTTCTTCATATCGACCCCCTTTTTTTTTGATGTGGCCCGCATTATTATGCCGACACCGTGAAAGAGTCAATCGCAGATTGGATATCGACCTTCACCAATTCCGCGATGCGCCGCCGCCGCCGGAGCTGCCGCCGCCGAATGAGCTGCCGCTCGAGGATGATGATCCGAATGACGAACCCCCGGAGTGCCTTCCCGAGGAGCGAGAGGATGTCGAGAGTTTCTCTTCCTTGTGGCTTTGCCTGAAGTCGCACGTCGGGTTCAGGCATACCTCCGTGATAAGTATCTCATTATCCCCGGCATCTTTTTTTTTGCCGCATGATCGAATTCCACGAGCACTTGGGACAGGGTTTTTGATCGGTGAGCTTGACGATAGTGTGCTCCTTATGGCCGCAGCCTGGGCAGGTCCAGAGTTCGTGCGCCACGTTTTCCGCTCTCTCCTCGGCCTGTTCCCTGGTGGAGAGGATGTGCGCCTCATCATCTTGGCTCCCCAGGTCCATGGCATGGCGGCACGAGGGGCAGGCCAATCGGTAGCGCGATGTGTGGAAGAGAAGAACCGCCCTCACAAGAAATTCGATGACGAATGTGGCCGCCACAGCGACAAAAAAGTACCCGAATGAGGCGGTAACTGAATCGGTGAGATAGGCGACGAAAAACGCGGCAACCCCTCCGAGGATCAGGAGGATGATGGGAAAGACATAGCGGTTTTTCAATATGTCAGTCTTCTCCGCTCTCGATCGCTTCCTGATGACGATGGAGATCAATCCGCCGTAGGCGGCGAGCGTCAGGGCGCAGATCGCATAGAGAAAATAGCGCAGAGGCGCGAATCTGTCGGTCTCCTTGACCTGTTGCTGCGGCATGGGCTCGTTTTTGACGACTGCCGCAACGGCCTCTGCGAGGCTGATAAGGCCTCCGCCGAAGTCCTTGTCGCGGAAGCGTGGGAGCGCATAGTCGTCTATGAGACGACCCGTCTTTGCATCAGGGAGCGCGCCTTCGAGGCCGTAGCCGACTTCTATCCGAACCTTCCTGTCATCGCGCGATACGAGGATGAGGATGCCGTTGTTGAGTCCCCTCTTCCCGATGCCGAATTGCTTGAAGAGCTTCTCGGCGTAATCCTCGATGACCTGTCCCTCCAGCGAATCCACTGCGACCACGGCCATCTCCGCGCCGCTGTCGCGCTCCAGCCCGGCGCATATCTCTTCGATGCTGCCCTTCGCCTCGGCAGAGAGCAGCAAGGCCGAATCCTGGACGAAGCCGCCGGACGACGAGCGGGGATTAGGGACATCCTCGACCTTCATCCCCATATTGAACAGCAGCAACAGCGCCAACAGGGCCGCAGGGCACCAACGCCGTTTCGCTTTCATATTGTCCCCCTTACGCGCACAGGCCGCGCAGTTCGGATGCCCGGGTCACCCTCTGGATCGCAACCACGAACGCCGCAACGCGCATGTTGACCTCGTGCTGTTTCGATGTAAAGAAAGCCGCGGTGTTTGTCAAATCATGCAGGCATCAGGCTGAATGACAAAAACTGTCAGCAAATTTTTAAGATAAGAGCCACTTTAAAACACTTTAAAACATTTTCATTTCAACAAAAATATGGCATTAATCTAGAAAAATGGGGGGGGATATGAAAAAAATTTTAAATCTTGGCTGTAGTTTCGCGTTTTTAGTTTTGAGCTTTACGCTCTCGTCATGCGGTTCCAGCAGTTCATCGAGTTCTAATACGGACGCGTTGGACTACGCTAAATTCGGTCAAACAGTCGATTCTGCCATTCCGGCAGGCCTGAAAGCGGGAGGGGCGAATGCGGACATTGCTGCAATTATTACAAAGACACTTTCGGGGACGTGTGCGAGTCCTAACTTTGAAAGTTGCCCTTACATCACAACGTCCGGTGGTGGTGATGAAAATTCCGGGGAAATATTGATGAGGCTTTGGTCGCTGGACTATCACAGTGATTGTACTGATGCCCTCATCACAGCCGGCACATGTTTTGAATGCAAAGATTGTGGCACTGGCTATAATAACAGATTCGTCAAGCCAACAATGATATCCAGCCCGACATCTTGCGCCCTTGCTAACACGGCAACCGCATACTACGTCAATCTTGGTGTCGATCCCTGTTTTTTTGATACGATAATTGGCAATATCTCAAATATCCCTGCATGCAAGACCGTAGCGGGAGGGACTGTTAATATTTCCACTGCGGTGCCGTGGTATGCATCGTGGGGGATCCCGCAGACAATCAGTTTTTCAAGCTATTATAAGGACTCTAACAGTCGTAACATCTGGTGGACCGTCAACGATGGCGCCGCGGGTAGCGCGCAGTATTTCTTTTCACTTGATTCAAACTGGCTCCATGTCGGACTCAAAGATACATCGGCCGACAAATTCCTTTTTCTTGGCACCGGTTCGCCCGCGTACTATCAAGCCGAGGCCACTGCGGGGGGGTATACAACTGGTGTGAACATCTCGGCATATGCCGGGACCATTTCTGCCATTCCGGCGCAGTTCGAGGCGATACAAGTCAGGGTGCAGGATCCGAATAAATATATTGAACGCATGAAGTCGAATGGCAGTTATCTGTGGTATCAGGGGTGGTCAAAGTCTGCCGGGACATTCCCTGAGACCGCGAGCGACGTTGATACATACAAGAACAACCCCAGCACCAACCGGTGCGTTCAAATCGGCTCAAGCGTTGTTCTTTCAAAATATGTCCCTCTGGACAGTTGTGTCACATCGTTTGGCAAGGCGAGCACCACAGAACTGAACCAGGACAGCAATTACACCCTTAAGATTATAGACGGCACAACCGTCAGCGCGGTTAGTTTCACGACCTCCCTGACACCGACGGTTACAGAATCATCATGTCTGCCGGCCACACAGTAGGCAGTATCATTCGCGCACTTTAAGGGAACTGAACGAGGATGTACGTTCAAATTAAGAACGGAAAAACTATGATAAGAATACATCTTGCCTGTGTTATTTTCATTTGCCTGATAAGCATAAACGCCTATGGAAAACAGTCGTATTGGCTTAACTCAACACGAACTTCTGCTGATTACGAGAGTGATTATAATGGCTGCCGAGGCATGCAAATGTCCCCCGACGATTCTAAAACCAACGCATGTCTTATGCATTTGGGATGGTGTCCTGTAACCAAAAACGAAATTAAGCGTGGCGCAAACTGTGGCATGGGGCAAAAGGTCATGGGGGAACAAAAAAATGTTATATTGAAGGAGTTTAACGGGCGTTACAATAGTATTGAAATTGGAATGTCAAAGAAACAGGTTGGTGAGTTGATGGGAATAGAACCAACTGATAAAGTGGCTGTAAGTACAAAAGATGGCGCACTTGAGTGTTGGTTATGGAACACGAAATCAGGCAATAAATCAATTTTATTTATGAAAGGAACTGTTGTTCAGATCGGAATATCTTCCTGCCTCGACTTCATGTAGCAGCAACAGCCTTAAATTCGGGGATACACTTGATTAGATCAAGAAAAGAAAAAACCCACCTTGCGGTGAGCTTTTTCTTTACTGAGGATTATTTGTGTCATCTGCCGCCGGGACCACGCTGAGGGAATTTTTTCATATTTGTTCCTTGGCCGCCGCGCGGACCGGGAGGGTTGCCCGCACCTTGGCCGCCGCGCGGACCGGGGGGGTTATTCACGTTCGCGCCTGCACCCGCACCGCCCTGAGGGCCAGGCCTGTTTTCCCAATTTGATCCTTGGCCGCCACGCGCGCCGGGAGGGTTATTATCGCTATCTCGATTCGTGCCAGCACCTTGGCCGCCGCGCGGACCGGGGGGATTATTCACGTTCGCGCCTGCACCCGGGCCGCCCTGAGGGCCAGGCCTGTTTTCCCAATTTGATCCTTGGCCGCCGCGCGCGCCAGGAGGGTTATTATCGCTATCTCGATTCGCGCCCGCACCTGGGCCACCGCGCGGACCTGGCGGGTTATTGCCGGAGCCTTCTTGACGAGCCCCCTTCACATCCTGTCGAATATCTTGCCGCGCGGAACCCATATCCTGCTTATCCTGCTGCTTCTGCTGAACGTTGGCTTGATGTGTGGATTTTAGCTGATCCTTTAGTTTTTGCGCAGTTGCCGTATCACCGGACTGTTCAGCAGCGCGGATCTGGTCACGCAGACTCTGTTCTTCCTGCCTGGCGGCAGAAGCATTGTTTCGGATATCACTCTTCTCAGCCTTAATAGCTGTTTTGTCGCTCCCGGCTGTGGAACCGGCAGTGGCATCCTGCGCGTTCGCACCGGAAGACGCCAGGACACAGAACGTAAAAACAACCCCCAAAAACAGTGATGACTTTTTCATGTCATTCTCCTTTCTCTTTGTAAGTGTAAACGAGGCCAAATATGCCAAATCATCCTGCATGACGTCAATGTTAATATCAGCGTCAGAAATATTTTCGGCCGGATAAAGCAAACAGCGTGGTTGAAGCGATGGAAATTAACTGATCTCCCACGGGAACACAAACTGCTCACGCAACGATTTGAATTGTAAATGGCATTATCAATTCGATCTTGGCGTATGCCCCCAATTGTGCCCCCATAGTGGTTTTAAACTTTGGTAAATCGGCGTAATTAGTGCCCGTCGGGAAACTCAGGCCGTGAAAACCAGCACGTCACGGCGCGTATTTTCATTTCCTGGCACGGTTGCCTCTGGCTTGCATATCTGATTTTCCCGCCTCCACTGTTTCTTTCTCTGCATTTTCTTCATGTCGCCGCCAGCGCCATCTCTGACATCCAATCCCTCGCCAACCGCGCCAGATTTGCACCCAGAATCGCCGCATGGCCCTTCAAGACGCACCCATCCGATGTCCTGGCCCTCGGCCGGTTGAATCCAAATCGCGAATGCTTGATCGTCGCAATCGACGCCTCCGACAACGCCCGCTCCCGGCGGGCCTTGAGAGCGGTGTTGCGCCCGAGGCCGGGCTGCGACACCTTCCCTTTGCGAAAGATTCCGTTGTGACGGATCTTGTGTTTCGCCAATGCCGCATGATTCACAGGCCCGTCCCCGCCCCGATCGTACACCAACAACGAAGGAAGATTCCCCATCATCCGCTCGAAGTGCGAAAGAACCTCGTCCATGATCCGCGCGTCCGAGCCTCCACCCAGCTTCGCGCAGACCGTCCCGATGATGTAGCCCTTCGCGAGCCTCGTCACGATCCAGCGCCGCCCGAATTCCACCGCCTTCGATGCCTTGTTCCGAACGATCGCACGGGCATTCGTCTCCCACAAGCTCACGAGCTTCCCAGGCCGGTGAAACCCCGTGCTCATCCAGTGCCGGATCTGCGCCAACATCAGCCGATACTGCTCCATCGCCATGCGATACTCCTCGCGCGCCGAACCCGTGAGCCCATGCACCTTCCCTCGCACCAATCGTTCCATCCGGCCGACCGTGCCACGCAACTCCTGCGCCAGAACCTTCCGGCGCGCTGCCTTGCCTTTGCCCTTGCCTCGCGTGAACAACCGGATCTTCGTGAACGTATGATGAACGGCTTCCGACATCTTTGCCAGCTTCTTCGAGAGCTTCTTCCGAATTTTGAGCCCGATTCCGCTCAACTTCTCCGCGATCTTCTTCAAATGACCCACTTCCGTCGGATACGAAATAGGCGATTCCTGAACCGTCGTGTCCGACGAACATAACCCGTTCCCCGTGAACCCGGCGCCAACCGCACTCTTCACCACGATCCGATTGATCCCCTCCACCCCTTCCTTCCCCAGTTGATTCCGAAACGTCTCGATGCTCGTGTGATCGATCGTCTCCTGCGAGTACAAAAGCCCGCACAACATCCTTACCCCGGCGTGATGCGCGACCATGTCCTCCGTCTCCCGGTCCGTCCATCCGTTCATGCCCTGCGCAATCAGTGCGCCCAGATGCAACCGAAGATTCAGCGGCCGCCCGTTGTCGAGGTCCACCTTCTTTGCTCGCCAGCTGTTGGCCTCTATGCCGAGCTCCGGCCACGGAAGCTTCTCCGCCAGCACGCGATAGCGGCTGCCTTGGCCCACGATCACGTCCATCGTCAGAGCCTTGCCGGCAAACAGTGATTGCTGCTCGATCCCATCCATGAGCGTCGTCATGACCACCTCCGAATTGTCTGGATTCCGTGCGAATGATAATGGGCGCTAATACTGATGTAATAAGCGTTTCCACTGAACACCTTATCGCACATCCAGATCATTTCGGCAATCTCATCCTGCGCAATAATCACGATTTT
>JAZDOG010000067.1:0-5115 GCA_043798915.1 Pseudomonadota bacterium
TGAAGAAGCACAACAAGCATCGTATCTGGTCCTTCGTCATGGCGAGAAAGAAGCGGGGGGATGACCTGCACTCGACGCTCATAAAGTTCACGAAGCCCGAGGAGATGAACGGCATCGGCATTCTGGCCATCGGACAGCCCGAGACGGACGACATCTGGTTCTATATCCCCGATCTGAAACGCGCCAAGAGGATAATAACCCCCGAGCGCAGCCCGAGTTTTTTGGGCAGCGACTTCGCCTACGAGGACCTCGAGGCGGAGGAGATGAAGGACTACGACTATGAGCGCGTCGGGATGGGGTTGGTGCTGGATAAGGTGTGCTTCAAGATTCGGGCGACGCCGCGCTCGCCCAAGAAGATGGCGGCAACGGCATACGGCTCGCGTGTCCTGTGGATCAGAAAGGACAATTACTTCAAGATGGCGGAGGACTACTACGACAAGAAAGGTGCTCTGCTCAAGACCGCCTTTTACGCGGAGCCGCAGCGCATGGGCAGGGGCAAATACAAAATGATCAGCGTGAGCATGCTCAACCGCAGGACGGGCACCACGTCCATTTTGAGGGTGAGCCCAAAGACCGCGAAATATGAGGTGCCGGAATCCATGTTCACCGTGGAATATCTGGAAGAGGGAATCGTGTATTAACCGGCAGTTGCCGAAATAAAAAATCAGGTTCCCCTCCGATGTCAAGGAGGGGATAGGGGAGGTAGAATCAAGTTTCTACCCCCTCCAACTCCCCCTTACAAAGGGGGAGGGCTCGCGATGACAAAACGATTTCGGCAACAGCCCGTCAACATACAACATCATTTATATGATCGAGAGAATAATCAAATTCATCGTCGAGAACGGCGGAAAGCTCTTGTTGTTGAGCGGCGCGCTTGTGCTGATCTCGATCCCCTTTCTGCTCAAGGTTCGCATAGATGCTTCCGCAGATGTTTGGTATCCGTCTCAACACGATCCCGATCGAATCTTTCTGGAAAAAACCTATCAAGATTTCGAGAGCGGCTGGAGTATCGCGGTCATCGTACACCACGACCGCATATTCTCCCCTGCGACGCTCGCGAAGATTCAGAAGCTAACGGCGCGGATCGAGGAAATGCCGGCGGTCGATTATGTCTTGAGCATCACGAACGCCAACGTCGTCAAGAGTTCGGGCGACGAAATAACGGTGAGCAACCGATCGGAGAATATCCCGGAGTCGGACGAGGAGATCGAGGAATTCAAAAACGATATCCTCAGCAATCCGCTCTATGCAAGGAGCATCGTCTCGGAGGATCTGAAGACGACGGCGATCAGCGTCATGTTCGATGAGGTTCGTCACCCTCAAGAGGCGATCAGGGAGACCATACGGGCCATTAAAAAAGTCGTCGCCGACGATGCCGGTCCCGAAAAGATGTATATCGGCGGTCCGAGGGCCATGTCGTCCACCATCTATGATATGACGGTCAGAGATTTATCGACCTACGGACCGATGGCCTTTGCGATCATCGTGGTGATTCTTTTTCTCTACTTTTTCAATGTGCCCTTGGTCGCGACGGCGGTTGCCGCCGTGTCCATGGCGGTGGGTTTCACGTTCGCGGGCATGGCCGCTTTCAAGGTCCCGCTGACTCCATTGGGCACCATTATTCCTATCATCATCGCCACGCAGGCGATGTCCTACTTCATCCGCTTATTTTCCGAGTATTCGAGACAGAGAGCGTGCGAGTCGCAGCCGAAGGCCGCGGTGGGGCAGGCGCTTAGACACACGCTTGCGCCGATATCCCTGGCCGCGTTGACGACGGCGATCGGGTTTTACAGCTTGTCTCCGGTCGATATTACGGAGGTCAGGCGCTTCGGCCAATGGCTGGCCATGGGGATGTTGGTGCTTTTTGCGGTGGTCGCGTTTTTTGTTCCCCCTGTCTTGACGCGGCTCTTTCCGCGGCCGCGTGTCGGAAGCCAATCGCCGGATGAGAAATCCCTCGGTGCGCTCGGACGGTTTGCAATGTTCTTCACGCGCCACCGTGTGGTCTTGTCGCTCGTCGCGGGCGCCGCCTGCGTGGCGGGCGCCCTCGGCATGTCGAGGCTCAATGTGGAGTCGAATCTCTATTTGTTTTTTCGCGGCGGCACACCGATCAGGCAGGCGATCGACGTGATAAGGGACAATCTGAAGGGCAGCATGCCGATCGACGTTTTTATTACGGGCCCTGAGAAGAACTCGATCGAGGATCCAAACGTACTGAAAGCCATGGAACGGCTTGAAACGCTTACCGACGAGAGGCCCTACGTCGGCACGACAATTTCCATTGTCGATTATTTGAAGCTTATGAACAGGGCGCTTCATGCGGACGAACCGGCATACGATGTGCTGCCGGACGACAAGGGGGAGACGGCACGGTATCTCTTCGCCTATTCGGTGGCCGACCCTCAAAAGATTCTGGACCGCTATATCGATTACGACCATCGCATCGCCCGGATGTCCGTCAGGACGGGGCTGGTGAACTGCAGCGATCTCATACCGTCGGCGAGATCGATCGAGCGGCAGTGCAGGGATCTCATGCCGTCGAATGTCGTGTGCAAGGCAACGGGCGAATTGCTTCTTGCCTGCATGGCATCCGACAAGCTTGCCCGCGGGATACTGACCGGTTTTACGCAGGCGGCGCTCGCCATTTTTGTAATCATGCTGGTGATCTTCAGGTCGTTCAAAATCGGGATCGTCGCAATGATTCCCAATCTCGTTCCTATACTGTTTGTGCTCGGCTTCATGGGCTTTGCGGGCATACCGTTCAACGGCGTCACCAGTATCATGGCGTGCATCACGATCGGCATCACGGTTGACGACACGATCCATTTCATCGTTCGATTTCTTCGCGAGCTCAAGAAAACGGACCATTATCGGATCAGGGAAGATGCGAACGCACCGCGGATCACGGACGAGCAGATGCGGGCCCTCGCAAACACCTGTCGTCACGAGGGTCGGCCGATCGTCATGACGGCGGCGATAGTGGCCCTGGGGTTTGCCGTTTTGATGTTTTCGCAGTTCGTTCCGACCGCGATGCTGGGTATGCTTCTCGCGCTGGCGATGATCGTCGGCGCCTTCTGCGAGCTCGTCATATTGCCCGCACTCCTCGCCTCCATCCGGATTGGAAAACCGGGGTCAGGTGTCAACATACAACATCATTCTTGACGTTGCGCCCCTTTTTACATGCCCCCCCCTTATGGCGCGTCCCCTTCGCATCGAGTATCCCCATGCCTTGTATCATGTCACCGCTCGCGGCAACGCGAAGCTGAGACACATCAACGGCGTGTATACCCAGGCATTCAATCGTCGACATAAGAAGGTGGGACATGTGTTACAGGGACGCTTCAAGGCGTTCGTGGTTGAGCGCGAGGCATATTATCTGGAGGCTCGTCCGGTATGTTCATCTCAATCAGGTGCGCGCGGGCGTCGTGCCGAATGTGGATGAGTATCGCTACAGCGGTCATGCTGCGTTGATAGACCGCACGACGGCACAGCGATGGCGGGAGTGGTACGACTGCGACAATGATGTTGTATGTTGACACCTGACCCCGGTTTACCGTTGGGAGGGGCGGCGGAAGTTTTTGATGTAGAGGGATTCGAGGATGTCGCGGCCGGTGGGGTCCGCGTTCATGTGGAGAAGGGCTTCCTCGACGGCGCGCTTATCCCCCTCAGGGATGTCGGGTGAAAGCCCAAGAACGACGCTCTTGATGCCGGGTGCTTTGCCCTGAAAGAGGCCGAATATAGCCCCGATGTTGTGCATTATACTCATGAGATCGTAGACAGCCTTCCCGTAGTCCACGGTAGGGGCCAGACCAAGATTCATGCCCATGATGCCCGCGGGTTTCGTCCTCATGAGATCGAAGATATTCATCGGGTCCCCGCTGTGTTCCATGTAGCCCTTAAACCTGAGGCCCTTCAAAAAGACGGAACTTGCGATGTCCGGCAGGAGCGGAGCTTGGCCCACGTAAAGATTCGGGGGCCGCGTTGGTCTGGTCAGATGGTCGGCAACGAGCCATCTCCTGCCCGATGGAAATATATGCCCTTGCCTTGTCCAATAGCGCTGGAAGACGAAACCAAGCGCCGGTTTAGATTCCTCGATATACTTCGATGCCTCTTCAGGCGTCTCGACGATAGTGTACGTGATCTGGTCACGCGTCAGCTTGCCGTTGAGGTACTGAATGAAAATATCGATCTTCTTTTTCATCTCGATATCGTTCGCCTCGATCTTGGGGTGCCATATCATCATGTTGAGCTCGTCGGCATCGACCTGAGGCGCGAAGGAGAGCAGGAAAACGGCGGATATAAGGATCGCAAGGATGGTTTTCATGCACACAATTATGCAGGCTCGACGTTTCGTTGTCAATTCATGAGTCTGCGCAGATCGATATCACGTCCCCCTCCTTTGTAAGCCTGCCTGCCGGCAGGCAGGGAGGGCAGGCGCGGCTTGCGCATGCAAACGCGCAAGCTTGGGGGAGGTAGAATCAGGTTTCTACCCCCTCCAACTCCCCCTTACAAAGGGGGAGAATTCCACGCACCACGAACCACGTACCACGTACGGTCTTTGTACATACAAAAACCCCCGCGGGATGCCGCGGGGGTTTTGCCTCATACAACACATGCCGTATCATTCAGCTTCACGAAACTCCGCCTCAGCCTTGTCGAGCGAGACATCCAGCAGCCTTCTCAGCGGGATCGCTGTTCCATCGCTCTCTGACAGCAACTTCCCACTGTCCACGAAAGTGCGGCTGATGTCCACTGATGCCATCGCCGCCACCGCGCCGACCGTCGTGATATACGTGATTTGGTCAACGCTCATGGCCTTCATCTGATCGAGCGGGCAATCCGACATGAAGATCGTCTGTACGTTCTCTGCCACACCGTCCCCATTGGTATCAATCCACTCGAACTTCGGGGCTTCGAAGCAGGCAGAGTATCCATGATCAGCTTCGGCGTCATACGTGTCACCGAATATGGCGCCATCGCAAGTTAGGAGCGGATTGCCTGCCGCGTCGAAGCATGTTGACGTTACCGTGATTCCCGCGTAGCAGCAAGGTTCGCTAAAAGGCGGTTCCACAGGGCAGGCGGGATATATCGCCTGGCACGCAGTCAGCTCTTCCGGCG
>JAZDOG010000007.1:0-31907 GCA_043798915.1 Pseudomonadota bacterium
TATCTGGCGTGGGCTGGCTGTGTATTTCGATGCTACGTCGAGGGACGAGGCCGGAGCTGCCGACAGGCGCGCGATAGCAGGGCAGATGCATAGCGAATTGATGGACCACATGTTTAAACGCGAGGGGTGGGGCGCGGACGATGCCACTGCGAGCGGGAGACTCCTGAAACTGGCAAGGGAGCTTGTGAGCATGAAATTCGGAGGCGCACTGCTGACGTATACAGGGATCGAGGGAATTGCTCTGCAAACCAACAAGGCATTATTGACCCGCTGGCTGGTTGGAAAGGAAATAACTTATTCAGTCAACTTCTCGGCAAATAAATTTTACGCGCAGGTGAGAGCGCTTCTCAAGGGCCTTGGCGTGGAAGATAGAAAAAACGATCAGTTGATTGTTGATGCCGTCTTTGAAGAACGCGGATGGGCAGATGCTGCAGCCACGGCCACGGCAGGGGAGAGGCTCCTCCTCGAAGCCCGCAGGCGCGTCGCTTTGAAATTCGGAGGCGTGCTGCCGCAGGATACAGGGATCGAGGGAGTTGCTGGTGGGCAAGACAACAGGGGACCATTGGCACGCTGGCTGGCTAGAAAGGATGTGGTCTATTCGTACACATTATCGGCAAAGGTGCTTTACACACAGGTGAGCGCGCTTCTCAAGGGCCTTGGCGTGGAGGATAAAAAGATCGATCGGTTGATTATCGCCGCTGTCTTCGAGGAACGCGGGTGGACAGATGCCGCGGCCACGGCAGGGGAGAGGCTCCTCCTCGCAGCCCGCAGGTTCGTCGCTTTGAAATTCGGAGGCGTGCTGCCGCAGGATACAGGGATCGAGGGAGTTGCTAGTGGGCAAGACAACAGGGGACCATTGGCGCGCTGGCTGGCTGGAAAGGAAATAACTTATTCAATCAACTTATCGGCAAAATATTTTTACGCGCAGATGAGAGCTCTTCTCAAGGGCCTCGGCGTGAAGGATAAAAAGATCGGTCGGTTGATTGCCGCCGCCGTCTTCGAAGAACGCGGATGGGCAAATGCTGCAGCCACGGCAGGGGAGAGGCTCCTCCTCGAAGCCCGCAGGCGCGTCGCCTTGAAATTCGGAGGCGTGCTGCCGGCAAATACAGGGATCGATGGAGTTGCTCAGCAAAGCGACAGGAGACCATTGACACTCTGGCTGACTGGAAAGGGTATCGCCTATTCGAGCAAATTAACGGAAACGATACTTTACGCGCAGGTGAGGGCGCTTCTCAAGGGCCTCGGCGCGGATGACGAAAGGATCGATCAGCTAATCGAGGCCGCCGTCTTCGAAGAACGCGGGTGGACAGATGCCGCTGCCACGGCAGCGGAGTGGCTCCTCCTCGAAACCCGCAGGCGCGTCGCTTTGAAATTCGGAGGCGCGCTGCCGAACGATGCAGGGATCGAGGGAGTTTCTCGGCAAAGCAGAAACAAGGCAGCATTGACACGCTGGCTTTCCGGGAAGGATGTCGAACTCAGTGAAAACCTCAGGCGCCAGATCCGCGCCCTCCTTACGCACGAAAACCACATAACCCCCGCTGTCGCTGATCTGCTCATCTCGCAGGCCGCCGCTGCCAGCCGCGGCAGGTGAAAGAGCGCCGCTGTTTTTTTTGCTTGACCGTATTTAATATATTGAATATACACTCAATTAAATGTATACTGTTCTGGAACATAGGGAGGCCGGCAAAACGCTCAAAAAAGGCCCGATTGAGATACAAAGGAGCTATCTGGCATGGAAGCGCATTGTTGAATTGGAAGGGCCTTTGGGATTGCGATTGATCAAAGGCTTCCATGACGAAGCCTTGAAGGGTGAATGGCGGGGATTTCGATCTTCACGATTGAACAGGCAATGGAGGGTGATTTATCAGGTCGATAATGACCGATTGATCGTTTATGTTGTGGAAATTAATCCGCACACATACTGAGGCATTGTTATGAAAAAAATTAATAAAAGGGACTTTGTGGCAGGCGAAGACCCGACCTGTTTGACGCCGGGAGAAATGCTGGCGACGCTTCGCAATTTGCAGGGTCTGACGCAAAGCAAGCTTGCGAGGCTCTCGGGCATGACGCAGGCCAATATCTCCAGTATGGAATCCGGCCGGCAGCAGATCGGGAGAGATAGGGCTGTTGCGCTGGCAAAAGCTTTGAAAGTTCACCCGGCCGTAATCATGTTTCCAAATTATCAGGTCATCCGCAAAGCGGCGTAAAATCGGCAGAGCGTCCTTCAGGCGCCGTATCCGTGCGTTCATCACGAACATGGTTAAAGTTCCATCGCTTTACCGGATTGCATTGACTCGGAACCCTTTGGCATGAAAGAAACTTGCGAAGGGGGATTCGCATGGGCGGGATGGCGATACCGTTGTGGGCGTCGGTGCCGTTTCTGGCGTTTCTCGTTGCCATCGCCGCCGGGCCGTTTGTCCATCGCGCGTGGTGGGAGCGTTCCTATCATGTTATAGCGATCGCTCTGGGGCTGGCCACCGCGCTCGCCTACGCATCTCTCTTTCATAACTATGACAGGATCTGGCACACCGCGCTGGACTATTTTTCCTTCATCGTGCTCCTCGCTTCGCTCTTCGTCGTCACCGGGGGCATTCTCATCCGCATCGGGGGAAGACCTCATCCCCTCATAAATGCCGCGATCCTCCTCGTCGGCGCGCTCCTCTCGAACGTCCTCGGCACAACGGGCGCATCGATGCTCTTCATAAGGCCCTATCTCCACATCAATCGGGCCAGGATGAAGGGCTATCTCATCGTCTTCTTCATCTTCGCTGTCTCCAACATCGGCGGAGCCTTGACTCCGATCGGAGACCCGCCGCTCTTTTTGGGCTACCTCAAGGGAGTCCCGTTCTTCTGGGTGATCGCGAACGCCTGGCAAGCGTGGGCCTTCACGCTCTTTGCCGTCCTGGCCGTCTTCCTTGTGATGGATTACAAGAATCACAGGGCGACCCCGCCGCTCTCTGTCGCCGCATCGGGGAGCCGCCTGTTGCTCAAGGGCTGGTATAATTTTTTCTTCCTCGCCGTGATCATCCTCGCGGTCTTCAGACCCACTCCGTACAGGGAACTCATGATGCTTGGCGCTGCGGCCGCATCCTATCTTCTCACTCCGCGAGACATCCATCGCGAGCATCACTTCACATTCGGGCCGATCAGGGAGGTGGCGATCCTCTTCTTCGGCATATTCGCGACGATGATGCCGGCGCTCGACTGGCTGGAGGCGAACTCGCACAGCCTGGGGATCTCGACGCCCGGCGGCTATTACTGGGCATCGGGCCTTCTCTCCTCATTCCTCGACAATGCGCCGACCTACCTGAGCTTCCTGGAGGCGGCCAAGGGCTTGAAGGGGATGGGCGTGGCGGGGCTCCTCTCACAGGCGCCGCATTTCATCCTGGCCATTTCGCTGGGCGCCGTATTCTTCGGCGCGATGACCTACATCGGCAACGGCCCCAACTTCATGGTGAAGTCGATCGCAGAGAGGGCGGGCCTTGGCTGCCCGAGCTTCCTGGGCTACATCTTCCGCTATTCGGCTCCGATCCTGCTCCCCATTTTTTTCCTGGTCTGGCTCATCTTCCTTTAGCCCCTTGCAGCCGCAGGGGGTTTGAAACTATAATGACGGCCCATGCAGAAGCGGTCGCAATCGATTATTCTCAAGCGCACGGCCTTCGGCGAGGCGGATTGGATCGTCACGTTTTTTTCGCGCGATGAGGGCAGGATGGGCGGGATTGCGAAATCTGCGCGCCGTTCCATGCGTCGCTTTGGCGGGGCGCTCGAGCCCGCGACGCTCGTTTCCATTTCCTATTTTGAGAAGCAGGCGGGTGGGCTCGTGCGGATCGACGAGGCCGTTGTCGAGCGCTCACCGATCGGCGCATTGAAGTCGCTCGAGCGCATCGCGGCGATGACGAGGGCGCTGGAGCTTGCGCTCGCATTCCTGCAGGAGCGGCAGCCGGCGCCGGACAAATTCACGCTCCTGGATTCAAGGCTCTCGGCGCTCTCCGATATGGAGCCCGGCATATCGGACAGCCTTGCGTTTGAGCTCGCGTGGCTTATGCGCTGTGGCTTCGGGCCGCGCCTTGCGGGGTGTGCGTCATGCGGTTTGATTCCGGACGAGGGCGGGAAATGGGCGTTCGACTTCGAGCAGGGCGGTGTCGTGTGTTCGTGCTGCCCCGGCTCTCCTGGTGGTCGCGTCGAGCTGACGGCTGGGGCGATGGAGGCCTTGGGGCGCCTCCACGATGGCGCCTGTCCGGAGGAGGGGGGCGGCGCTATGCTTGCCTGTCGGGCCTTGGAGGGGTACGTGGATCACATCATCGGCCGCCGAATGCGGACGCGGAATTTCTGAGGGATTGAATGCGCATCATAGATGAAAAACCCGAGCTGTGGCCATTTATTCTGGCCTCTCTCGTCATGCACGCCCTCATCCTTCTGTTTCTTCCGAAGGCGATATTGCCCTCTGCGTTTGAGGAACAGCCGGTCGAGGTCTTCACCGTGACAGAGCCTCCGAAGGCCGAGGACAACTGGCGCATCGCCGACATAGCGAAGCCCGCCGTGGAGCAAAAACCCAAGGCTGCCAAGTTTCTCGGCATGTACGACAGCGCGGTGCCGGAGGAGATGGTCGGCGTCGGGCAGAGGCCCCACGAGGACGGCGGACAGAAAGGGAGGCCCAAGGGCGGGCAAAAACAGCGGGGGGCGGATAAGGGCGGGGGCGAACAGAGAAAGGCGAACAAGGGCCGTCAGCCGGTTTCAAGGGACAAACTCTTCGCGTTCAACAAGAGTCTCTTCGACGGCGGAGGGCAGCAGCCTGCGGAGGAGAGCGGCAACTCGGCGTCGGCAGGGGCGCTGGACGACTTCTTTCCTGATTTCAGGCGCGGCGCTAATACATATCTCAACGTACTTCGCTATCCCGGCGTCGAATACTTCGTGAGGCTCAAACACGCATTCAGGGTCACGTTCAATCCCGAGCCTCCTCTCCGCGACTATTTTTCGAGGAACCGGGTGACGCGCGGCTCGATCGACGTCGTCCTGGGCGTGAGCGTTGCGCGCGACGGACGTCTCTCTGAGCTCTTCGTCTTCAGGTCTTCCGGCATACCGTCATACGACGAGGAGGCGCTCCGCACCGTGCGCGCCTCCGCGCCCTTTGCCACTCCCCCCGACAAGTTTCTTTCGGATGATGGGTGTCTCAGAATGAGCTGGACCTTCAGCGTCTACCTTTGAAAGAAATTTATTTCAGCCCTACAGGGGACGTGCAGTCGAAGTCGTCGATCACAAGCTTGATGGACTTGGTCGAGGTTGTGGCGCAATTGGCCGCGGGCTGTTGCTGCTGCTGGGCCTCAGCCGCGGCCTGCTCGACATACAGATCGTATTCCTTGGCAGGGGTGGTGTTGGCCGGACTGCAATTGTCCGCGCCTTCCTTGTCGAAGTGGGCGGCGATCCTGCACTTGTCCGGGTAGGCCGTCGGATGATCGGTGGCTGCGGCATCCAGAGGCTGCTGCGAGGTGGCTGACGCGGCGATCTCTATGTCCATCGGCGCATCCTGTGATGAGGTTACGATGTAGTGCAGCTCGCCATCGGCGCAGTCTTTCCCCCGCCCGTCCGCCTTGCCATCCTTCAGGGTGCCCATAAAAGCGATGTTGATCGAACTCACGATCACGACTGGCGTCGAGCTGGAAACGGTTGTTGCGCCGGTCCTCTTCATAATCATGAAAGGATTGCCCTGGTCGAAGGTGAAGCTCGACGATGCGAGGCACAAAGCATCGGAGTCTACGGCAACGGCCTGTGTCGCTTGAGCATCTCCCCAGACGGCATTCACGAGATCGGCGCGGTCGACCGACTTGGCGGCCGTGTTGTAGGCCGGAATCTGGGCGTCAAAATTTGTCTGTCCGCGGCAGCCGGCGATCATCATCGTGATGATCATTGCGATCGAGGCGGCATAAATTTTGTTTTTCATAACCGTGACCCTCCTTTTTTGGCCAAAATTGATTTCGCGTTGTGCCACTACGTTATCGGCGTCCCCGCTTAAAAGTTGCGTGGTTTTTTCGAATTGCCCTATAGTCCCCTTGACTAGAGGTTTTAAGGGGAATATGGGGTCCGCCAACCAGACCATAGAAAGGATACTGTCGATGATAGCGCTTAAAGAGGTAATGCTTAAGGATGTCCTGAAGTCATCCAATGTGCTGGATAATATGGGAAACCGCTCGAAGCGGGCGGCCATCGAGGACCTGATAGATCTCCTCTGGAAGCAGAAACAGATAAAGAACAAGGCGGATGCCCTGGAGCGGGTGCTGGAACGCGAAGACCTTGCTTCGACAGCTCTGGGCGGCGGAATTGCGATACCGCATGCCCGCCTTGAGGTTGGTGTGAAGCCTGTCATCGCAATGGGCCGTCATCCGGCCGGGATTGATTTCGGTGCCCCGGATGGCGATTCTGTTCGCCTGATCTTTCTCGTGCTCTGGGAACCCGAGCAGCCTGGCCTCTTCAACAGGCTCTTCGCCGGTCTCGTTTCAAAGCTCGCTGATGCGCATTTTCGCGGGGAGCTCCTCGATCTGCCGGGCGCGGGTGAAATCGCCGCCCTGTTGTCGGATGTCCGCATCGACATGCAGGCGGGCAGGGCCTCGAAGTACGAGGGAGACATGCTCATTGCCCTGCAGGTTCTGGAGAGCAAGCGCCGCGCCGGCGCGAAGGGACTCGAACGGCAGATCGAGCTCGCGAGGGACGAGCTGCCGGGCAGCCAGCTGTCCCGCTTCGACCGGCTCCTCAGCAGACACGGCGAAGCCCTCGTCGATGCGCCGGAAGGAATATGCCGCGGCTGCAATATGCAGCTGTCGAGCAGCTTTGCCTCTGAGGTCCTCAAGAACCCCGACACCATATATATATGCGAAAAGTGCGGCCGGTTTCTTATCCATCATATCGTCTGAAATTCTGGCCTCGAAGGCCCATCTGCAGACATAAGCCTGCCATCGTCCCCACCTGTCAGTGTAGCTTGTTGATAGTTAAGTGCTATTTTTGGTAATTTTTTTTCTGCATTTTTCACGCAACTTTTTTGAGTTTCTGACGATACCTCATATGGAAGGACGGATTGAGGCCTTGTGGCTCGTCCGTCGACACGAAAATCAATAAAGGGAGGGGATATGGGATATCGAGTTCTTGCAGTGCTTGCCGCCGCCGTCATGCTGGCAGGTTGCGCGGCGTTCGATCACGACAACACGCCATACGATGGCTTCAGCCCCAACGAGGTACCTGCGCCGGCTGGCCAGGGCATATACACCGGCTATTACACCGGCGATATGTCGGTCGACTCCAATACCTGCATTCAGGTATCGGACAAGGCGGGCAGCAAGGTTAAGCTTTCCTTCGATGTTGTCCATAAGGACGCTGTAATCAACGTGACGTTCGAGGACGGAGCGACTGCCTCAGCGAATCTCGACGGCACCAAGGCGACGCTGATGTCGGAAGTCAGCGGCGTCCGTCACGTCTACTATCTGACCTTCGGCGATGGCAAAGTCGATGGTACCGCCGAGGCGATCGAAGGCGACTCGAACGGGCAGTTCGGCAGCCCGTGCGTCTCATACACGATTGCGCTGGCCAAGGGCGAGAAACCCCCGAGCACGCCGGGTGCGACGCCGAAATTGCCCAATCAGCCCACGACTACAAAGTAGTAATTGCGGGATCATTTTGTGACTCAATGACCGGCCTGATGGCAATTCATCAGGCCGGTTTTTTGTCATATGTCCCCCTGCCCGCCGGGTGGCCGATTCCATTGACTTTCCGGCCTGTTCCGATTAGCGTCCCGCCGTTCGCAAGAATGCGGCGCTGATGCGCCCGCCGATATGATAGAATATACACGGAGGAGAAGTACATGAAACCTGTCTCAGTTGTTCTGATCGCAGGCTTTTTTGCCGTCCTGACCCTTTGGTGTCAGCCCGCTAAAGCCACACAGGTTGTCGGGGTGAACATGTCGGATCTGATGCAGGCCAATGTGGCCTTCACCGGCACTTGCACCGGGGCGGATGCGCGCGTGATGGACGAGCCGGGCGGCAAGAGTAAAATTCCGGTCACCACCTACACCTTCTCCGTGTCTTCTGATAATATCCTCAAGGGCGATGTGCCCGGCACGTTCAGCTTCACGCAGCTGGGCGTATCGCGCGCAGAGGCGCGCCGCCTTGGAACTTCCTCTGTCATGGGGATGCCCAGCTACGAGGTCGGCAAGGAATACACGCTGTTCCTGACGAGCGCATCGGAGCTGGGGCTTCGTTCCACGATCGGCCTGGGACAGGGAAAATTCAATGTCACGACGACTCAGGATGGGAAGAAGCAGGTCGTCAACGATCGCGGCAACAAGGGCCTCTTCCTCAACCTTCCGCAGACAAAGGCGATGAGCAAGGCTCTCGGCACGGCCAATATCTCCGCTGCGGTTCCTCCGGCCGGCGGGCCCGTCGACTATGACGCCTTCGTCAAGATGGTCCGCGAGCTGGAGAAGGGGGAGTGAGTCATGCGCGTTGCCAAACCGATTGCGATCGCTCTTGTATGTGCAGTCATGATTCTGGCGCGAGGCGCGTTGGCCGGCGGGCCGTATACAGTGGACGACGTAAACAACACGGGCGTTGCGCAGCGGTGGGTGAACGACACGATGGAGTGGTATGTCGGGGACGGCAAGCTCTCAAGCCTGGTGAGCAATGCGACTGCCACGCAGTGGATAAAGGATCAGCTGGCCAAGTGGACGGGCGCCACCCTGAGGGGCGCCGGCAACAATTCCGTTTCCACGGCGGTCGTCAAGACGACGTTCAAAGGCAGCGTCGGAGTCGTCATCGATGCGAGCAACTACAAAAATTTCTTCAACAATCCCAGCGAACCCAGGACCGTCATAGTCTTCGACTCGACCGGCGACATCTTCGCAGACCTCGCTGGCCCTGAGAACCGCAATACGATAGTCGGCCTCACCGACCTGGAGATATCGGATCCATCGGGGCTTCAGATCAAAAAGGGCTTCCAGGTGTTCAACGGGCCCATGCTCGGGAACGGCACCCTCTCTGCCGATCAGGCGACGGCACAATCGCTTTTCCAGGCCATGATCCTCCACGAGCTCGGGCACCTGCTCAACCTGGATCACGCCCAGGTCAACTACGATATTTCGACGGTCTGCGTCAGGAACGGCAAGTGCGACAACGGCAACCACATCGCGACGATGTACCCCGAGCTTCTCACCCCGTCGCAGGGGGTGCTGGCCTATGATGACATCATCACGCTGTCGTGGGTCTATCCGAGCAGCGATTTCACCAAGAACTTCTGCACGATCACGGGCGAGATATTCGACAAGTCCGGGGCGCCCCTCAAGGGAGTGAACGTCATCGCGACGCGCTACGGCGAGGGCGACACGGCTGCGATGGTCGACACAAGGTCCATGGTGTCGGGCGTGATGAAGCCAGAATGCATCGGCGATTCGCGGTATTATCTCCATGGCATCGTCCCCGGCCACAAGTATCAGGTGACATACGAGCCGATAGGTTCGGAGTTCTCCGGGGCATCGGACTTCGAGCCGTTGCCGAATCCCCCCGCAGGTTTCAATGGCGGCATCATACCCTCGCCGTCGGGCGATGTGTCTGTCTCCTGCGACAGCGGCGGCGGCACCATAGAGATGGCCTCCGCTACAGTAGATACCCCCAACCCGTGTGCGTCCTCCAAATCCGGTGCCGGAAACAGCAACGCTAGCGCACAATCTGGGACTTCGAGCAAGTGCAGCCTTGTCCCGATGGGCGATTTTTCAATATTCCCGGTAGCTTTTCTCGCGCTTGCCGCAGCGGCAATCGGCGTTCGAAGGAGCAGCAGAAGGTAAATGCGCAAGATCACCCTTAAACTGAATGTGGGCGGTGTGGCGGTCGGCGGCGGTGCGCCTGTATCCGTCCAGTCGATGACGAACACGGCTACCTCGGACGTCGCCGCCACCGTGGCGCAGATCGAGCGCCTTGAGCGCGCCGGCTGCGAGATCGTGCGCGTCGCCGTTCCGGACGACGCCGCGGCCGCAGCGCTCCATGAGATCAAGCGGCGGATCAAAATCCCGCTCATCGCCGACATCCATTTTCGCCATGATCTGGCGCTCGCAGCCCTTGATGCCGGAGTCGACTGCCTCCGCATCAATCCAGGAAACATCGGCTCGGTGGAAAAAGTGGCGAAGGTCGTCGAACGGGCGAAGGCGCGCGGCGTTCCGATCCGCATCGGTGTTAACGCCGGCTCGCTCGAAGAGGAGATTCGAAAGAAACACGGTCATCCGACGCCGGCGGCGCTCGTCGAATCAGCGCTCGGCCATGTGAGGATACTCGAGGAACTCAAATTCCGCGACATCAAGATATCGGTGAAGGCATCCGGAGTGGCCGATACGATCGCCTCATACCGGATGCTCTCGGAGAAGGTCAATTACCCGCTTCATCTCGGCGTCACCGAGGCGGGGACGCTGCTCTCAGGCTGCATCAAGTCGGCGCTGGGGATAGGCGCCCTGCTCACGGATGGAATTGGCGACACGCTGCGCGTCTCGCTCACAGCCGATCCTGTGGAGGAGGTGAAGGCCGGTTTTGAAATCCTCGCCAACCTGGGGCTCCGCCAGCGCCCGTTCGTCGAGATAGTTTCCTGCCCGACGTGCGGCAGGGTGCAGATCGACCTCGAGGGTCTGGTCGCCCGGCTCGAGCGCCGGCTGGAAGGCGTGCGCGGGCCTCTCAAGGTGGCTGTGATGGGATGCGTCGTCAACGGGCCGGGGGAGGCGCGCGAGGCGGATGTCGGCATCGCCGGCGGGGCTGGCAAGGGAATGATCATCCGGGGAGGGGAGATAGTTCGCACCTGTCGCGAGTCCCAACTCGAAGGTGAATTGATGAAGGAGATAGAGGATATTTTGAAGACGCGCTGTTGAGAACGAAAGGAATCGCATGCGATACACTCAGATGCTCATCCCAACGCTGCGCGAGGCCCCGGCGGATGCCGAGGTGGCGAGCCATGCGCTGATGCTGCGCGCCGGTTACATCCGCAAGGTCGCCGCCGGCGTCTACACCTATCTTCCGCTTTGTCTGCGCGTTTTGCGCAAGATCGAATCGATAGTCCGGGGGGAGATGGAGGCCTCCGGCGCACAGGAGGTGCTGCTCCCGATCGTCATGCCGGCCGAACTCTGGATCGAGACCGGGAGATGGGCGGTCTATGGCAAGGAACTGTTGAGATTCAAGGATCGCCACGACCGCGAATTCTGTATCGGGCCGACGCATGAGGAGGCCATCACCGACTTGATCCGCCACGAGGTTCGCTCGTGGCGCGACCTTCCCAAAAATTGTTTTCAGATCCAGACGAAGTTCCGCGACGAGATTCGTCCCCGCTTCGGTCTCATGCGCGGCCGCGAGTTCATAATGAAGGACGGCTACTCCTTCGACCGCGATGAGAAGGAGGCGTTCATCTCATATGAAAAAATGTACGATGCGTACAAACGCATTTTTGGCCGCTGCGGGCTGAAATTCCGCCCCGTCGAAGCGACGACCGGAACGATAGGCGGGAGCCGTTCGCACGAGTTTCAGGTGCTGGCGTCATCAGGCGAGGACGAGATCGTCGCGTGCACGAAGTGCGAGTATGCCGCGAATGTCGAGAAGGCGGAATTGAAACCCGAGACTCGGGATTCGGGAATCGGGACTCGGAAAGGCAATTATAAAAAAGTTTCTACTCCAGGAAAAAAATCCGTTGAGGAGGTTTGTGAATTTCTCAAGGTCAAGCCCGACAAGCTGGTGAAGACGCTGATATTCGACACCGACCAGGGACCGGTCGCCGGGCTTGTGCGCGGCGATCATTCTCTCAAAGAGGCGAAACTCAAAGAGGCCATAGGCGTCGAGTGGTGCATGCTGGCTGAGGAGAAGAGCGTGAAGGAGGCGACCAATGCGCCCTCCGGCTTCGCGGGACCTGTGAGCCTCAAGATTCCCATATATGCTGACTTCTCAGTGGAAGGCATGAGCGACTTCATCGTCGGCGCAAACGAAGGGGACGCGCATCTGACCGGCGTGGGTCTCGGCGATTTCAGAGTGGAGCGGTTCCTCGATATACGCAGGGCGCATGCCGGCGATCAGTGCCCGCGCTGCAAAGAGGGCAGGTACGAAGAACACCGCGGCATCGAGGTGGGGCAGGTGTTCTATCTCGGCACAAAGTATTCGGCGCCGATGAAGGCCGTGTATCTTGACGAGAAGGGCGAGTCGAAACCCCTCGTCATGGGCTGCTATGGCATCGGCATCGGCCGGACGGCGGCAGCCGCGATCGAGCAGAACCACGACGAGCGCGGGATCATCTGGCCGATTCAGATAGCGCCGTTCCACGCGGAGATCATTCCGCTCTCCGTGTCGAAGGAGGTCCTGGGTGTGGCGGAGGATATCTACAGCGGCCTCAAGTCGAAGGGAGTGGAGGTTCTGATCGATGACCGCGACGAGAGGGCGGGAGTGAAGTTCGCGGACGCGGACCTCATAGGCATACCTTGGCGGATCATCGTTGGCGAGAAGGGCCTGAAGGACGGATTGGTGGAGCTCAAGGAGCGAAAGAGCGGCAATGTCCTGCGCATTCCTTCAGGAGAAGCTGTTGATAAGATGGCTGGCATTGTGGCAGCAATTCCCTCCCCTTTGTAAGGGGAGGGCTAGGGTGGGGTAGAGCCAGATGATCTACCTCCCCTGACCCCTCCTTACAAAGGAGGGGAATTTATGAAAAAATGGGGGTAAATATGACAGGCAAACCGAAGGTCGACAGGGAGCGCTTGATAGTTGCGCTTCTGGCGGACAGCATGAAGAGTGCCGAGGGAATGGTGAAGCTCCTCAAGGATGATGTCCACATCTTTGAGGTTGGCGCGCCCACCTATACGGTGCTGGGGCCGGATGTTATAAAAATGATTCACAGCCACGGCTGCCGCGTCTTTCTGGACCTCAAATATCATGACATCCCGTCGACCGTCTCCAGGGCGGTGGGCGAGGCCACGAAGCTCGGCGTCGCGATGCTCACCGTCCACGCCTCCGGCGGCCACGACATGCTCGTGCGCTCCGTCGAGGCGGCGGAGTACGCGGCGGGCAGCAAATCGAAGATGCCGAAGCTCATCGCAGTCACGGTGCTCACGAGCATGGAATCTTTAGGGGACATCGGCGTCCAGTTCGAGGTCCGCGAGCAGGTCGTGAGGCTTGCGAAGCTTGCCAAAGAGTGCGGGCTGCAGGGTGCCCTGGCATCACCGCTTGAAATTGCCCCGATCAGAAAGGCGTGCGGCGACAAGTTCCTCATCGTCACCCCCGGCGTCCGCCCGATCGGGTCTGCTGCGGAGGACCAGAGGCGCATCGCCTCGCCCATCATGGCCATCGCGGCAGGCTCGGACTATCTGGTCATCGGCCGTCCCATCGTGCAAGCGAAGGACCCGCGCGCAGTGGTGAGGCAGATTTTAAAAGAGATCGCTGAGTAAACAACCTAACAGCTCCCCGTCTGGAGTCTGTGCCCCCCATTTTGGGGCTCTCTGACCTCGGTTTTTCACCTCCGATTATCCCGACCGTTTCTTTATCCTTTTAAAAAACCAGTAATTACAGCTATTTATAAGGGTGGCAATGACGGGCCGTTTTGGCACGCCCTATGCATTATTCACGGGTGTATGGGGTTTCATAGAGGAGGGGGCCATGAGCACAAAAGAGAGAGGGGCTACAAAGGATGATTCTATGATCAGCATCCTGCCGATGGCCAGTTCTCTGGACAGAGAGGGGGCGAAGAAGCAGCTCCTGGAACTCCAGCTCAAGATGGCCACCTGCTCGATCAACCATGAGTACGCGAGGATAGAGTTCTCGGAGGCGGCTGACATGGAGCGCCGCGACGAACTCCTCGACTATATGCGCGAATGCCACAGCCAGTATTTCGAGGCGCGCACGGAGCTTTCAGCCTACGACCCCTATGAGCTCGCTGCCTTTGAAGCGGATCTCATGAGACAGAAGCAGATAATGCTCGGGGGCATGCAGGCATAACAAACCAAGATCCCTAACCCTCCTTTCTCAAGCAGGGGAACCGTCGTGAGATGGCTCCCCTGTTCCTTTTTTATCTCCGCATAAACCCATTTTCCAGATTTCAGCCTTGTCAACGGCCGCGGGATGTATAGAATCCCCTTTCCTGGTGGTGGTTCCGAAAAAATACCAAAGGAGCGCGGAATGCCGAACAAAAAAAAGATTCTCATCGTCGACGACGAACCGAGCATCTGCGAGGGAATATCGCTCGTCCTTACTCCGGCGGGTTACGAGGTGAAACAGGCACTCTCGGGCGAGGAGGCGGTCGCCGCCGTTTCAAAGGAGGATTTCGACATCATTCTCATGGACCTCATCATGCCGGGGATGGACGGGGCCGACGCATGCGAGACGATAAAATCCATCAAGCCTGACGCGAGCATCGTGGCCATCTCCGGTTCGCCATCCGGGCAGCGGCTGGACAAGTTTCTGAAGGCGGGCGGCATCGAGCTCTATCTATACAAGCCCTTCGGCAAGGAAGAACTCCTGAGGGGCGTCGAGAGGGCTTTGCGCGGCGAGTACGTGCGCTTCAGAGAGGATACATAGATCGAGTATAAGTCAGCGCTCTGTAAACTTATCGATAACTCGTTCAAGGGAGGAGCCGTGAAAAAATACGACACCGCAAACATCCGCAACATCGCGCTCGTTGGGTCCAAGGGTGTCGGGAAGACGACGTTCGTCGAGGCGGCCCTCTTCGCAGCCAAGGCGACGGTGAGACAGGGGAAGGTCGCCGATGGAAACTCAATCATCGATTACGATCCAATCGAGATCGATCGCCGACAGAGCATCACCTCGAAAGTGACGCCGGTGGAGTGGAAGGGCGTCAAGATAAACATCATCGACACCCCAGGCTATTCCGACTTCCTTGGCGATGCCGTCGGCGCGATCGCCGTTGCGGATATCGTGGTGTTCCTCATCGATTCGATCAACGGGGTCGAGATACCGACCATGAAGCTCGACAGCTATGCCAGGAAGCACGGCAAACCCCGGGTCTATTTCATCAACAAACTGGATGCGGAGCGGGCCGACCCCGATGCGGCCCTCGCCTCGATCAAGGATAAGTGCGAGGGGGGCGCTGCCCTCTTTGAGCTGCCCGTCGGCTGCGGCACGGGCTTCAAGGGAGTGGTCGACCTCCTCAATATGCGCGCCTATATAAATGAAGGGGGCGGCTCGAAGGAGGCTGACGTCCCGGCCGATCTTACGGCAGCCGCGAAGGAGAAGCGCACGGCCCTCATGGAGGCGATCGCGGAGAGCGATGAATCCCTCCTCGAGAAATACCTCGAAACCGGCGAACTCTCCGAGCAGGAGCTCAAAAACGGCATGGCGAAGGGCATTGCCTCCGGACAGCTCTCTCCGGTATTCGTGGGTGCTTCGATGAACAATGTGGGCATCGATGCCTTCTTGAACGTCGTCGCCACAAATTTTCCAAGCCCGGCCGATATGCCGCCGGTGAAGGCGAAGCGCCCTGACGGGGCCGACGTCGAAGTGAAGGCCGATCCGAACGGCCCGTTCCTCGCTCAGGTCTTCAAGACGACCTCCGACCCGGGCATAGGTGATGTCTATTTCTTCCGCATCTATTCCGGGGGCGTGACGGCGGGCGACGACATCTATAATACGACGCAGAGTGCGGCCGAGCGGATGGGGCACCTGATCGTCATGAGAGGCAAGGAGCGGCTGGAGACAGATGCCGCCGCCGCCGGCGACATCGTGGCCGTGGCCAAGCTCAAGAGCACCTATATAAATGATACCCTCACCGTGAAGAATTCCGCGTTCTCGCTGTCCGCCATCGAATTCCCGCAGCCCGTCGTGCCCGTGGCTGTCATCCCCAAGGCCAAGAAGGATCAGGACAAGCTGGGGCTGGCGCTTTCGAAGCTCACCGAGATCGATCCCACGCTCCTGTATCACATCGACAAGGAGTTCTCGGAGACGATCGTCACCGCCATGGGCGAGATACAGATCGACGTGATGACGAAGAGGCTCCTCGAGCGCTATGGCGTCGAGATCGAACTGGGCAAGCCGCACATCCCGTACCGCGAGCGCATCACGAAGAAGGCCGAGAAGCAGGGCAAACACAAGAAACAGAGCGGCGGGCACGGGCAATATGGCGACTGCTGGCTGCGCCTTGAGCCGCTTGCGGCAGGGAAGGGCTTCGAGTTCGTCGATGCGATAGTCGGCGGTTCGATTCCGGGAAAGTATGTCCCTGCGGTGGAGAAGGGCGTTCGCGATACGATGCAGAAGGGCACGCTCGCCGGATACCCCGTGGTCGATCTGCGCGTGACGGTGTTCGACGGATCCTATCACGATGTCGATTCTTCCGACATGGCCTTCCAGATCGCCGGCACCCTGGCCTTCAAGCTGGCGATGCCCGATGCCGGGCCGCAGCTCCTGGAGCCGATCGTCGACCTCGAGGTCTATGCGCCGCAGGACAATATGGGCGATCTCTCGAGCGACATAAGCCAGCGGCGCGGCCGCGTCACTGGAATGGACAACGGGATCATCCATGCAAAGGTCCCGATGGCCGAGCTGTATCAATACTCGGCGAGCCTGAAATCGATCACGAGCGGCGCCGGAACATATACGATGAAGTTCTCCCACTACGAGCCCATACCCGCTCACCTCTCGCAGAAGGTGATAGACGAGAGAAAGAAAGAGCTGGAAGCGAAGAAGCAGTTATGAAGCTGTCCAGCTATTGAGCGATCGAGCAACCGAATGGCCACCGAAATAGTCTATGGAATGAACCCGGTGCTGGAGCTTCTGCGCGCGCAAAAGAGGCGCTGTCATGAGGTGTTCGTCTCAGCTCTCAGAAATGAAGCGGATGCGAAGCTTGTGCGCGAGGTTGCAGAACACGCCGGAGTCACCGTAAAGTCGATCTCCAAAGAAGAGATCAACAAAATTTCTCGCGTCGAAAAAAACCAGGGCATCGCTGCGCGCTGCGATCCATATCAGTACGCTGACCTCGAGGATATTCTGGAGACCGCGCTCAAGGATGAGCGGAAGGGCTTCATCGTAATCCTCGACGGCATCACCGACCCCCAGAATTTGGGCTCGCTTGTGAGGACCGCCAGCCTCATGGGCGTCCATGGCCTGATCCTGCCTCGCGATAACTCGGCTCAGGTGAACCCGACGGTCGTCAAGGCGTCGGCGGGCGCCACCGAGCATCAGGCAATTGTCCAGGTGACCAATATTTCGAGGACGATAACCTATTTGAAGGGAAAGGGTTTTTGGACTGCTGCTGCGGTCGGCGAGAGCGCCGACTCTCTTTATCTGCATGATTTTAAAGGGTATAATCTTGCAATCGTGCTGGGCTCGGAGGGTCATGGAATCCGGCGGCTCATCCGTGAACGGTGTGATTATCTCCTCTCCATACCCATGGGAGGTCCCATAAAGTCGTATAATGTATCAGTTGCGGGGGCGCTTTTCATGGGTGAAGTGGCCCGGCAGCGCTGGGTTTCCCCGCACGCAAAATCCGTACCGGAATCGGTTTAAATGCCTTGACAATGCTGTGTTTTTCTCCTAGAAATCTTCAACTTTTTCAAGGGAGAGGACGCGTTCGCCTTCGTTCCTCGTTAATTAACGAATGAGATCAACCGGAAATGCAGTGTTCGTGCATCTTTCGGAAGGGGAGATTTTTCTGGGGTTTGCGTTCACACCGCGATGTGCGGGTGTGTGTTTGTGTCCATTTGTTCTTTGGCATCGTTGCCGTCGGCTTTTAAAAAATTTGCCGACGTAGCTCAGTTGGTAGAGCTGCTGATTTGTAATCAGCAGGTCGCCGGTTCGAGTCCGGCCGTCGGCTCAAAAATTTCGCGTTTGGCGAAATTTTCAGGAGAGGTTCCCGAGCGGCCAAAGGGATCAGACTGTAAATCTGACGGCATTAGCCTTCGGAGGTTCAAATCCTCCCCTCTCCACAATGAATATCGATCTTTCGAAGCAGATGATCATTTTGGACAGCCGACCCTGCGGGAGTAGCTCAGTGGTAGAGCATCAGCCTTCCAAGCTGAGGGTCGCGGGTTCGAAACCCGTCTCCCGCTCAGAGTGGAAAATGGGATATCTGACGCAAGAAATGGCGTCAGGCAAGGCGCTCCGACGAGGCCGACTGAGGCGTACTCAGATGTACGTTGAAGGAGTGCCGAGGAGGAGCAACGCAGCATGACGGCATTTATTGCGTCAGACCAAAGCCGAGGTAGCTCAGTCGGTAGAGCACATGCATGGTAAGCATGAGGTCGTGGGTTCGATTCCCATCCTCGGCTCAATGGCGGATGTCGACTGGGCTGTTCCGGTTCAGCGGCGGATGTGAGTGCTGGTTCGGTTGTGCGGATTTTTTTCTGGTTTGCGGTGGGTTGATTCTGAAAAATAGACATTGGGGAAGATGAAAAATAACAACTGAATTTTAAGGAGGAGATTATGGCAAAGGAAAAATTCGAGAGAAAGAAGCCGCACGTGAATGTGGGGACGATCGGCCATATCGATCACGGCAAGACGACACTGACCGCCGCGATAACCAAGGTATGCGCGGACAAGGGGTTGTCCAAATTCGTTCCTTATGACGAAGTGGCCAAGGCGTCTGAGTCGCAGGGCCGCCGCGACGATTCGAAGATTCTTACGATCGCGACCGCTCACGTGGAATATGAAAGCCCGAACCGCCACTATGCGCACGTCGATTGCCCTGGCCACGCCGATTACGTGAAGAACATGATCACCGGTGCTGCGCAGATGGACGGAGCGGTTCTGGTGGTCTCCGCTGCCGACGGCCCGATGCCTCAGACGCGCGAGCACATCCTGCTCGCGAGGCAGGTCGGTGTTCCGTATATCGTCGTCTATCTGAACAAGGTCGACGTGGTCGATGATCCGGAACTCCTTGAGTTGGTCGAGCTCGAGGTGAGGGAACTGCTCAGCAAATATAATTTCCCGGGCGACAAGACGCCGATTATACGCGGCTGCGCCCTCAAGGCGATGCAGGGCGAAAAGTCCGACGTTGCAGATGGTTCAATAATGAAGCTCCTCGAGGCGCTGGACACCTATGTCGCCGAGCCCAAGAGGATCATCGACAAGCCGTTCCTGATGCCTGTCGAAGACGTGTTCAGCATCTCCGGCCGCGGCACAGTCGTGACCGGCCGTGTCGAGCGCGGGATCGTCAAGGTCGGGCAGGAGGTCGAGATCATCGGCCTGCGCGACACGCAGAAGACGGTGGTGACCGGCGTCGAGATGTTCCGCAAGATACTGGATGAGGGCCGCGCGGGCGACAACGTCGGCCTGCTTCTGCGCGGCACGAAGCGCGAGGATGTAGAGCGCGGTCAGGTGATCGCGTTTCCAGGATCGATTACCCCGCACAAGAAGTTCAAGGGCGAGATCTACGTCCTCACCAAGGAAGAGGGCGGCCGCCATACGCCGTTTTTCAAGGGGTATCGGCCGCAGTTCTATTTCCGCACGACGGACGTGACTGGCGTGATGCAGCTGCCCGAGAACGTCGAGATGGTGATGCCCGGCGACAACGTGTCCGTCGAGGTCGAGCTGATCACACCGATCGCGATGGAGAAGGAGCTTCGGTTTGCCGTTCGCGAAGGCGGCAGGACGGTTGGCGCCGGCGTGGTGTCGGAGGTCGTTGAATAAACCAGCTGTCAGCTTAAGAGCGGAGTATTTTTATGAGAACCATAATCCAACTTGCCTGCCAGGACTGCAAACGGCGCAACTACTCGACGACCAAGAACAAGCAGAAGACGCCCGATCGTCTCGAGTTCAAGAAGTATTGCCGGTTCTGCAGGAAGCACACGGTGCACAAGGAGACGAAATAATTTTTTATTATGGTTAGGGGAGTAGCTCAATTGGCAGAGCACCGGTCTCCAAAACCGGGGGTTGCAGGTTCGATTCCTGTCTCCCCTGCACGCGAAGCAGGCGCAAGGCTTTGAACAGCACGGAACGATAAGGACGACAAAGAAAGGTTTGATATGCAGCGAAGCCAAAAGACGGTCAGCCTCATCTACCTGGCATGCGGCGCAATCGGCTGGCTGCTCTTCCGGGAGCTGATCTCCACCGTGTGGGTGGCGTCCGGCATCCCGATGCCGGTGGACTGGATCATTCCGCCGCCGGACATCATCGCCGCCTGCGCAGGCATCGCCATATTCGTCGTGCTGTTCAAGAACGACAAGGTGAACGAGTTCACGAACGAGGTGATCACGGAACTCGGCAGGGTGGTGTGGCCAAACCGCAAGGAGACGGCGATGTCAACCGGCGTCGTTTCAATTCTTGTGGGGCTGTGCGCGGTCATTTTTTTCTTGTTCGATATGGCATGGGGCACTCTGGTAAAGGTTTTTTATCAGTAAAGCATGCGGGGTTTGAAAATGGCGAAACACTGGTACGTCGTGCACACATATTCCGGCTACGAGCAGAAGGCGAAGAAGGCCCTCGAGGAGCGCATAAGGCAGCACGGCGTGGAGCAGTTCTTCGAGCAGGTGCTTCTTCCGCAGGAGAACGTCGTCGAGGTCAAGAAGGGCGTGAAGAAAACTACGAAGCGCCATTTTTTCCCCGGCTACGTGCTCGTGAGGATGGAGCTCAACGAGGCGACCTGGCACATCGTCAAAGGGACGCCGAAGGTCACGGGTTTTGTCGGCGGCTCGATGAATCCGCCGGTCGTGCCTGACGAAGAGGTGGCCCGCATCACGAGCCAGATCGAAGAAGGGACGCTCAAGCCCAAGCCCAAGGTCGAATTCGAGAAGGGCGAGAACGTGAGGGTCACGAGCGGTCCGTTTGCCACCTTCACCGGCATGGTCGATGAGGTGCATGAGGCGAAGGGCAAGCTCCGGGTGCTCGTGAGCATCTTCGGCCGCGCGACGCCGATCGAGCTGGATTTCACGCAGGTGGAGAAGACAACATAGCTGTCAGCTGATGGCTAAGAGAGGTTTTCAATGGCAAAGAAAATAATGGCCCAAGTGAAACTCCAGTGCCCGGCAGGGCAGGCAAACCCTGCACCGCCGGTGGGCCCCGCGCTCGGTCAGCACGGCGTCAACATCATGGAGTTCTGCAAGCAGTTCAACGCCAAGACGCAGAACCAGCCCGGCATGATCATTCCGGTTATCATCACGGTCTACCAGGACCGCTCGTTCTCCTTCATCATGAAGACGCCGCCGGCCGCTGTGCTGCTCAAGAAGGCGGCGAAGATCGAGAAGGGGTCGGGCATCCCGAACAAGGTCAAGGTGGGCAAGGTCACGAAGGCGCAGATCGAAGAGATCGCAAAGATCAAGCTGCCTGACTTGAACTGCGCTGACCTTTCCGCGGCGATGCGCACGATCGAGGGCACCGCGCGGAATATGGGGATTGAAGTCGAATAGAGATACTGGTGCAATCAACTGTTGGAGCTCCATGAGGAGCGCTGGCACAACAGGAGGACGACATGGCAGGCAAGAGATACAAGGCAGATCGCGGCAAGGTTGATTCGGAAAAAAAATACCCGCTGGATGAAGCCCTCAAGATACTCGAGGGCTTCGGCAAGGCCAAGTTCGATGAGACCGTCGATATCGCAGTGAGGCTGGGCATCGACCCCAAGCAGACCGATCAGGGTGTGCGTGGCGCCTGCTCGCTTCCGCACGGCATTGGCAAAAAGGTGCGCGTGGCGGTCTTCGCAAAGGGAGAGAAGATAAAAGAGGCGATTGATGCAGGCGCGGATGAGGCCGGCGCCGACGAACTCGTCGCCAGGGTCGAGGGTGGCTGGTTCGATTTCGACAAGGCCGTCGCCACGCCCGACATGATGGGAATGGTCGGCAAGCTCGGCAAGGTCCTGGGCCCGCGCGGCCTGATGCCGAACCCGAAACTCGGCACCGTGACATTCGATGTGGCGAAGGCGGTCACTGAACAGAAGGCCGGCAAAGTCGAGTTTCGCATCGACAAGGCAGCGATCGTGCACGCTCCGGTGGGAAAGCGTTCATTCGGTGCGGCTAAGCTCAAGGACAACATAATGGCGATAATCGACGCCGTGAACAAGGCGAAGCCATCATCCGCCAAAGGAACTTATATCTGCTCCCTGGCGCTGTCGGCGACGATGACCCCGGGCATACGCATCGACACGGCAGGACTGTAGATTCCGCCAGGCGTCGTGCGTGATGCATCGTGCACAAAATTGTTGTTTTTATGCAATACGCACTACTCAATACGTATTTTAAGGAGGCAATGTGAACAAGGAACAGAAGGCTCAAGAGGTGAAATCGCTTTCCGAATGCCTTCAGAAGGCCAAGGCTCTAATATTCGCCGGATACCGCGGGCTCAAGGTTTCCGAGATGACCGAGCTGCGCGCGAAGCTGCGCCAGAAGGAATCCTCGCTCAAGGTGGTGAAGAACCGCCTGATGAAGAGGGTCCTCAAGGACCAGGGGCTGGGTGAGCTGTCGAAGTATTTTACGAATCCCACGGCGCTCGCGTCGTCCGACACCGATCCGGTGGGCCCTGCGAAGATACTGTTCGAGTTTGCAAAGGGTCACGGCAAGTTCGAGATCAAGGGAGGCTTCCTCGACGGGGCTGCGCTCTCGCCGGCCCAGATCGAAGTGCTGGCGAAGCTGCCGTCGCGCGAAATGCTCCTGGCGAAGGCTCTGGGGTCCATGCAGGCGCCGGCTACGAATCTTGTGGGCGCCCTGGCTGCAATCCCGCGCAAGGTGCTCTACGCACTGAACGCCATAAAGGCGACAAAACAATAACATATGCACTCAAATCCGCCGCAGGTGCGGCGGGCCCATTCGGACGGTAACGCAAAGCGGTACGGATCCGATCGGGGTGTCACAAGGAGGAAGAGATGGCTACGCAAATTGGCAAGGCAGAGATCGTTGAAGCTCTGAAGGGAATGACGCTCATGGAAGTGGCCGACCTCGTGAAAGAGCTCGAGACCACATTCGGAGTCTCCGCAGCGGCGCCGATGACCGTTGCAGCAGCTCCTGCAGCGGGCGAGGCGGCGGAAGAACAGACGGAATTCACCGTCGTCCTGACCGATGTTGGCGCGAACAAGATCAACGTCATCAAGGAAGTCCGCGCGATCACGAGCCTGGGCCTCAAGGAGGCAAAGGATCTGGTCGAGGGTGCTCCCAAGGCTGTGAAGGAAGGCGTCACGAAGGAAGAGGCCGCTGATATGAAGAAGAAGCTCGAGGCCACAGGCGCCAAGGTGGAAGTGAAGTAATTCGGTGCGATCGTTCGATAGTGCGATGGCGCGATAGCAGAGTGCGATAGGGCAATATGGCGATAGTGCGATAGAGGCAAGATTTTACTATCGCACTGTTGTGCTGTTGCGCTGTCGCACCAATGACGTCTCTTCAAGGAGTTTTCATGGCAACCCTTCCTGTCCGCAGAATCCGCAAGGATTTTTCAAAGATCAGGCATGTGATAGATATCCCGCCCCTGATCGAGATACAGCAGAAGTCGTTCGCGCAGTTCCTGCAGGCCGATGTGCCGCCGGATCAGCGCACCGACGCTGGGTTGCAGGGTGTCTTCAAGAGCGTTTTCCCGATCAAGGGTTTCAACCAGACCGCTTCGCTCGAATTTGTGAGCTACGCGCTCGACAAACCCAAATATGACGAGCTCGAGTGCCGCAACCGCGGCATGACCTATGCCGCCCCCATGCGCGTCATGGTGAGGCTGGTGGTCTGGGATGTGGACGAGGCGACCGGCGCGCAGTCGATCCGCGATGTGAAGGAGCAGGAGGTCTACTTCGGCGAGGTGCCGATCATGACGGAGTTCGGCACCTTCATCGTCAACGGGACGGAGAGGGTCATCGTCTCGCAGCTGCACAGAAGCCCGGGCGTATTCTTCGAACACGACAAGGGCAAGACTCATTCGTCCGGCAAACTGCTCTTTTCGGCGCGCATGATCCCATACCGCGGCGCCTGGCTCGATTTCGAATTCGATGCGAAGGACCTGATCTACGTCCGCATCGACCGCCGCCGCAAGATGCCTGCGACGATCCTCCTCAGGGCGCTGGGCTACTCGGTCGAGGAACTTCTCAATATCTATTACAAGCATGAGGTCATCTCCATTCCGGCGCGCAATCGCTTTGAAAAGGCTGCCATCCCCGAGCTCCTCAAATTCCAGCGTGCCACGAAGGACGTGAAGCACCCGAAGACGGGGGAGACGATCGTCAAGAAGGGCAAGCGCTTCACGCGCTCGGCCCTCGAGGAGATATCCAAAGCAAAGGGGATGATGATTCCGATCGACGTCGAGGATATCGTGGGTCGCGTCGCGGCCACGGATATCGTGGATGCGTCCACGGGCGAAGTGGTGCTCGGGGTGGGCGAGGCTATCACCGAGAAGAACCTGGAGGATATCCTGGACCGCAAGATCCAGGAGATAAAGCTCCTCTACATCGATGATCTGAACGTGGGACCCTACCTCCGCAACACGCTGATCGCGGACAAGGTGACGAATCCCGAAGAGGCTAAGCTCGAGGTATACAGGAGGCTTCGCCCCGGCGATCCTTCGACGCCCGAGGCTGCGACAGCGCTCTTCGAAAATCTCTTCTTCAATCCAGAGCGCTACGATCTCTCCAAGGTCGGGCGGCTCAAGCTCAACTACAAGTTCAGTTTCGATGTCCCTCTCGAGGTGGGTACCTTGCGCAAGGAGGACATCCTCGAGACCGTCCGCTATCTGATCGGCTTGAGGGACGGCGAGGGCGAGATCGACGACATAGATCATCTGGGCAACCGGCGCGTCCGGTCTGTGGGCGAGCTGCTCGAGAACCAGTACCGCGTGGGGCTCGTTCGCATGGAGCGCGCCATACGCGAGAGGATGAGCCTGCAGGATGTCGAGACGCTGATGCCGCACGACCTCATCAATTCGAAGCCGGTGTCGGCGGTCATCAAAGAGTTCTTCGGTTCAAGCCAGCTCTCCCAGTTCATGGACCAGACGAATCCGCTGTCAGAGGTTACGCACAAGAGGCGCCTGTCGGCCCTGGGGCCGGGCGGCCTGACTCGCGAGAGGGCCGGGTTCGAAGTCCGCGACGTCCACCCGACGCACTACGGCCGCATCTGCCCCATCGAGACGCCTGAAGGACCGAACATCGGTCTCATCGCGTCGCTCTCGACCTACGCACGCGTCAACGACTACGGATTTATCGAGACGCCGTATCGCGAAGTGGAGGGCGGCAAGGTCGGAAGCGCGGTGCGCTATTGCACGGCGCTCGATGAGGCCGACCGCGCGATCGCGCAGGCCAACGTCGAGGTCGACAAGAAAGGGGCGCTCCTCGCAGAGAAGGTGCAGTGCCGCAAGCACTCCGAGTTTCTGCTCGCCGCGCGCGACGACGTGAAGCTCATGGACGTCTCGCCGCAGCAGCTGGTCTCGGTCGCCGCCGCGCTGATTCCGTTCCTCGAGCACGACGACGCAAACCGGGCGCTCATGGGATCGAACATGCAGCGCCAGGCAGTGCCTCTCCTCGTCTCCCAGGCTCCGATCATCGGCACCGGGATCGAGAGGATCGTCGCGAGGGATTCCGGCGTCACCGTCGTCGCGCGCCGCGACGGCATCGTGACTGAAGTCGATGCGAACCGCGTCGTGGTTCGCGCAGACAAGGGCGAGCGCAAGAAGTTTTCGTCCGAGGTCGACATCTACAATCTCCTCAAATACCGCCGCTCGAACCAGAGCACATGCCTGAACCAGAGGCCGATCGTCAAGAAGGGCGAGAAGGTTCGCCGAGGTGATATCCTTGCGGACGGGCCGGCCACGGATGAGGGCGAGCTTGCGCTCGGGCAGAACATGATCGTGGCGTTCATGCCTTGGGGCGGATACAACTTCGAGGATTCGATCCTCATCAGCGAGCGCGTGCTCAAGGACGACGCCTTCACCTCGATCCACATCGAGGAGTTCGAGTGCTCCGCCTGCGACACCAAGCTCGGCAAAGAGGATGTAACCCGCGACATACCGAACGTCGGCGAGGAAGCCCTGATGGACCTCGACGAGTCCGGCATCATCCGGATCGGCGCTGAAGTGAAGCCAGGCGATATCCTCGTCGGCAAAGTGACGCCAAAAGGCGAGACGCAGCTCTCGCCCGAGGAGAGGCTCCTGCGCGCGATCTTCGGCGACAAGGCCGGCGATGTTAAGGACACGAGCCTTCGAGTGCCTCCGGGAGTCGGTGGCGTGATCATCGGCGCCCAGGTCTTCTCCCGCGAGGGGGTGGACCTCGACGACCGTGCCAAGGAGATTCAGGACGAGGAGAAGGGCAAGATCAGCAAGGACCTGGAGGCCGAGCTCAAGGGCATCCGCGACACGGCGGCCAAGCGCATCAGACATCTGCTCGTCGGCAAGACCTCCACATCCAAGGTTATGGACGAGGATGAGGAGAGGGTGCTGCTCGCGAAGGGCAAGACGATCACCGAGGATATTTTATCCAAAATACCGATCAGGAAGTGGAGCGAGATATCCGTCGAAGGCGGCGAGGACATAGAGTCGGAACTCGCCGACGTCTTTGAGAGCATCGAGGAGCAGGAGGACATGGTCCGGATGATGTACGACCAGAAGATCTCACGCCTCACCAAGGGCGATGAGCTGCCTCCCGGCGTCATCAAGATGGTCAAGGTCTACGTCGCGATCAAGCGCAAGCTCGCGGTCGGCGACAAGATGGCCGGGCGCCATGGAAACAAAGGCGTCATCTCGCGCATCCTTCCCGAGGAGGACATGCCCTATCTGGAGGACGGCCGGCCGGTCGACATCGTGCTGAACCCCCTGGGCGTGCCGTCGCGTATGAACGTCGGCCAGATACTCGAGGCGCATCTCGGCTGGGCCGCAAGGACCCTGGGCGAGAAGCTGCAGGCGTTCCTCGATAAACAATATTCCCGCGACGATCTTGTCCGCGCCATAAAGAAAGTCTACCGCTCGGAGGCGATGGACGAGTTCCTCGGGAGTGCCCCAGAGGCGCAGATCAGGGAGATGGCCAGCAAGCTCAGAGGTGGAATCCCGTTCACGACGCCAGTCTTCGACGGCGCATCCGAGACAGAGGTCAAGGAGCTCCTCAAGGAGGCGGAACTGTCGCTCAGGGGCCAGACCATGCTCTTCGACGGCCGCTCGGGCGAGGCGTTCGACTCCCCTGTCACGGTGGGCCTCATGTACATCATGAAGCTGCATCACCTGGTGGACGAGAAGATCCACGCGCGTTCGATCGGCCCCTATTCGCTCGTCACGCAACAGCCGTTGGGCGGCAAGGCGCAGTTCGGCGGACAGAGGCTGGGCGAGATGGAAGTATGGGCCCTCGAGGCCTACGGCGCTGCCTTTGCGCTCCAGGAATTCCTCACCGTCAAATCCGACGACGTCGCCGGACGAACGCGCATGTATGAGGCGATAGTGAAGGGCGAGAAGGTGATGGAGCCAGGGCTGCCAGAGTCGTTCAACGTGCTCATCAAGGAGCTGCAGGCCCTGTGCCTCGATGCGGAGTTGCTGGAATCGGAGAAGTGAGTCTGAAGCGCGAATTTCGATATTCGAAATTTCGAATTTTATAGAGGCGAGAGGACACAATGGACATATATCATTTCTTCGAAAAGCCAAAGGATCCGCGGTCATTCACCGGGATCCGCATCAAGCTGGCTTCGCCCGAGAAGATCATGCAGTGGACCCACGGCGAGGTGAAGAAGCCCGAGACGATCAACTACCGCACCTTCAAGCCGGAGCGCGATGGCCTCTTCTGCGCCAAAATATTCGGCCCTGTGAAGGACTATGAGTGTAACTGCGGCAAGTACAAGCGCATGAAGCACCGCGGGATCGTCTGCGAGAAGTGCGGCGTCGAAGTGATCCAGAGCAAGGTCCGCCGTGAGCGCATGGGGCATATCACGCTGGCCACCCCCGTTGCGCATATCTGGTTTTTGAAGAGCCTTCCCTCGCGCATCGGCACGATGCTCGAGGTTTCGCTCAAGGAGCTCGAGCGCGTCCTCTATTGCGAAGCGTACATGGTCATCGACCCCGGCAACACGACGCTGGCCGAGGGCGAGATCCTCACTGAGGACCGCTACCAGCAGGCGCTCGAAGAATTCGGGCCGGCCTTCCGCGTGGGCATGGGCGGCGAAGTCGTGCGCGACCTGCTCAAGAAGATGGACCTGGACGAGCTCTCCAAGCGCCTGCGCAAGGATCTCAAGAAGGCCAAGTCCGAGGCGGCCACCAAGAAGCTCAGCAAGAGGCTCAAGCTCGTCGAGCAGTTCCGCGAGGCTGGCAACCGTCCGGAGTGGATGATGCTCGAGGTGATCCCGGTCATTCCGCCGGATCTCCGGCCGCTGGTTCCGCTCGACGGCGGCAGATTCGCCACATCAGACTTAAACGACCTCTACAGGCGCGTGATCAACCGCAACAACCGCCTGAAGCGCCTGCTCGAGCTCTCCGCTCCCGACATCATCATCAGGAACGAGAAGAGGATGCTCCAGGAGGCGGTCGATGCGCTGTTCGACAACGGTCGCCGGACGCGTCCCTTCGTGGGCCCCAACCGCAGGCCGCTCCGATCTCTCTCCGACATGCTCAAGGGCAAGCAGGGCCGCTTCCGCCAGAACCTGCTCGGCAAGCGCGTCGATTATTCCGGCCGCTCGGTCATCGTCGTGGGGCCGGAGCTCAAGCTACACCAGTGCGGGCTGCCCAAGACCATGGCGCTCGAACTCTTCAAGCCCTTCGTCTTCAACAAGCTCGAGGAGAGGGGGCTCTCCACCACGATCAAGAGCGCCAAACGCCTTGTGGAGAAGGAAACGCCGGAGGTGTGGGATGCGCTCGACGAGGTCATCAAGGAACATCCGGTGATGCTCAACCGCGCGCCCACGCTGCACAGGCTCGGCGTCCAGGCCTTCGAGCCGGTGCTCATCGAAGGCAAGGCCATCCAGCTGCATCCGCTGGTCTGCGCCGCATTCAACGCCGATTTCGACGGCGATCAGATGGCGGTCCACGTGCCGCTCTCGGTCGAGGCGCAGATGGAAGCCAGAGTGCTTCTGCTCTCCACCAACAACATACTCTCTCCCGCGAGCGGAAAGCCTATCATCGTTCCGACGCAGGATATGGTCCTCGGCCTCTATTACATGACGCGCGAGCGGGCCTTCGCAAAGGGCGAGGGCTGGACGTTCTCCTCGCCCGAGGAAGTGAGAATGGCGCACGATTCGGGCGCTGTGGATCTCCAGGCGCGCATCAAGGTGCGCCTCGGGGGCAAGCTCATCGAAACGACCACCGGCCGCGTCCTGCTGTCTGAGGTGATTCCTCCGCAGATCGACTTCGAGGCCATCAACAAGGTGCTCGACAAGAAGGCGATCGCGGATCTGATCGACCAGTGCTACCGCCTTTGCAAGGACAAGGAGACGGTATTGCTCGCCGACCATCTGAGGACAATGGGTTTCAAGTATTCCACCAAAGCTGGCATCTCCATATGCATCGACGACATGAACATCCCCGAGGGGAAGGAGAAACTGCTCAAGGCGGCCTTCGACGAGGTGCACGAGGTCGAAGATCAGTACACCGAGGGTTTGATCACCGCGGGCGAAAAGTATAACAAGGTCGTCGACATCTGGGCTGACACGACCGAACTGGTCGCCAGCGAGATGATGAAGGGGATGTCGGTCGAGATCGCGACCGGTCCTGGCGGGGCCAAGCGCGAGCAGATGAGCTTCAACCCGATCTTCATCATGGCCGATTCCGGCGCCAGGGGGTCGGCTCAGCAGATGAGGCAGCTGGCCGGAATGCGCGGCCTGATGGCTAAACCCTCTGGCGAGATCATCGAGACCCCCATCACGGCTAACTTCCGCGAGGGCCTGAACGTCCTTCAGTACTTCATATCGACTCACGGCGCCCGCAAAGGCCTGGCTGACACCGCACTCAAGACAGCCAACTCCGGGTACCTGACGCGCAGGCTCGTGGACGTTGCGCAGGACACGATCATCGTCGAGGAGGACTGCGGCACGCTGGACGGGCTGGTCATAAGTGCCCTGCTCGAGGGCGGCGAGGTGATCGAGCCTCTCGCCGAGAGGCTTCTGGGCCGCGTGGCGCTCGAGGATATCCGCGATCCCTACACCGACGAGGTCATCGTGCCGCCAGGCCAGATGATCGATGAACAGCTGGTCAGCCGCATCGAGGACTCCGGCATCGAAAAGGTCCTCATACGTTCGGTGCTCACATGCAAGACCAAGTACGGCATCTGCGCCAAGTGCTACGGTCGCGATCTCGCGCGCGGGCATATGGTCAACATCGGCGAGGCCGTTGGCGTCATCGCCGCGCAATCGATCGGCGAGCCGGGCACCCAGCTTACGATGCGCACGTTCCACATCGGCGGAACGGCGTCGCGCCGCGTCGAGCAGTCCGCTTTGGAGACCAGGCACGAGGGCGTGGTGAAGTACGAGAACGTCGCGAGCCTCGTCAACAAGGAGGGCAAACTCACCGTGATGAACCGCAACGGAGAGATCGTCGTCTCCGACGCGGCGGGGCGAGAGCGCGAGCGCTACAGGCTCAACTACGGCGCACATCTCCTTGTGAAGGAGGGCGACAAGGTGAAGGGAGGCGCGATGCTGGCGGAGTGGGACCCCTACACCATACCGATTCTCACCGAGGTCTCCGGGCGCGTGAAGTTCGGCGATATAATTGAGGGCTTGACGATGGTCGAGCAGGTCGACGAGGTCACCGGCCTTTCGCGCAAGGTGATCACCTCGTCGAAGGATGCCGCCAGCCGGCCGCGCGTTTCTATCAAGGAGCCGTCGGGCGCGACGATGATTCTTCCCGCAGGCCGCGGCGAGGCGCGCTATCTGATGCCGATCGGCGCCAACATCGTGGTCTCCGAGGGAGACGAGGTTCTGGCGGGCGACGTGATTGCGAAGATCCCGCGCGAGACGACGAAGACCAAGGACATCACCGGAGGCCTCCCGCGTGTCGCGGAGCTCTTCGAGGCTAGAAAGCCCAAGGAGCATGCCGTGATCTCCGAAATCGACGGCCACGTTTCCTTCGGCAAGGATGTGAAGGGCAAACGCACCTGTCTCATCACGCCGGAGGTCGGCGACCCCAAAGAATATCTGATCCCCAAGGGCAAGCACATCTCCGTGCATGAGGGCGACTTCGTCCGCGCGGGCGAGGCGCTCATGGACGGCTCCTCGAACCCGCACGACATCCTCGCGGTGCTGGGCGAGAAGGAGCTCGCGAGGTATCTCGTGGACGAGGTGCAGGAGGTCTATCGGCTGCAGGGCGTGAAGATCAACGACAAGCACATCGAGACGATCGTCCGTCAGATGCTGAAGCGCGTTCGCATCGCGGATCCGGGCGATACCGACTGGCTCGAGGACCAGCAGGTGGAGAAGTGGGAGTTCGAGGCGGCCAACGACAAGATCCGCGCGAAGGGCGGCCAGCCTGCGGTCGCGGAGCCTATGCTGCTGGGCATCACGAAGGCGTCGCTTTCGACAGAGAGCTTCATCTCTGCTGCGTCGTTTCAGGAGACCACAAAGGTTCTCACCGAGGCGGCGGTCGCCGGCAAGGTGGATTACCTCCGTGGCCTCAAGGAAAACGTCATCATGGGCCGGCTCATCCCCGCGGGAACCGGGCTCAAGAAGTACAGGGAATTCCAGATCGAAGTCGACGAACAGGAGCAGCAGGCCGGCGAATCGACGGTGGCGGCAGAGCAGGAAGTGGCCTCCAGCGCCGACGTGGCAGGCTGATCTACATATCCAGCCGGGGAGTTGTCTATTGCCGGACATAACTTCGGAGGGGGAAACCCCCTCCCCGCGCCTTCTGGCGCGGTTCCCCTCCCCATGTCCTGCAACAGACAACTCCCCGTCTGGATACTCCGAAATTTTCATTGTTAAAATACTAGCCCAACTTGCGCAAAATGAGCATGCTGGTTGTTAAAAATCAGTAAGTTAGCGAAAAAGTTGGCACTACATTCCCTTGCAGGATGTTGATGGGTGAAGCGAGCTGTAATCGACGGGCGCGGCGATCTTCAGTTCTCCA
>JAZDOG010000037.1:5000-48417 GCA_043798915.1 Pseudomonadota bacterium
TGGATCTGCTCAGAAGCGCTTTCTATGACATCGTCTCGGAGATGGGCCAGCAGCAGGCCGACTTCCCGCGAAACATAGCCGTCCGCGTCTTCGGTTCGAAGGCACCGGCGGCCGACAAAAACCTCCAGGACACGGAACTCCTGATCGGCATGGACGCACTGAATCTGGATGCCATCCACAAGGTCCTCGATCCAGTGAAGGCCCAGGGGATGAGCCCGATCGCGCTCGCGCTCACCTCCGCCTCAGCCGACTTCTCCGCCGAGGGTGGGGCAGACCGCGTCATCATATTGGTCGCTGACGGCGCCGACAACACCGGCGGTGATCCATGCGCCGCCGTGGCGAAGATCGAAGAGGGTTTGCAGAAGACCACGGTCAACACAGTGGCGTTCGACATCAGCGCCGAGGACCAGAAGGCTATCGAGTGCATCGCCCAAAAGGGCGACGGCAAACTCTATTTCGCGCGCAACGAAAACGAACTGCGCTCCTCTCTCGATCAGGCGATCAACCGGAACCTGCCCTACAACATGAAGCTCACCGCGCAGTCAGGCGCCACGCCGATCCCCTTCGACGTCACCGTCTTCAAGGCAAACACGAAGGAGAGCGTCCAGCACAGTTCGAGCTTCGGCACGAAGCTCTTGAAGATCGCACCAGGCAGCTACGACGTGCTCATCGAATACGCGTCCTCCCCTGAAATGATAAAGCCCTCGAAGATGCTCAAAGGGGTCGATATCCTCGCGACAACCAAGATCGGGCAGACGATCAACTTTGACCTCGGAGAGTTGAAGCTCACGGTGCTTGGCAACGAGGGAATCCCCACCGCGGCGCGCTTCGACATAGCGAAGACAGGGACGACTGAAACCGTTGCGCAGATCGAGACCGGCGCCGAAGCGGCCTCATTCTTCATCACGCCGGCGCCGTACGACATCACCGCGATGCTCCTGGAGAGCCAGATCGAAAACTTCACGATTGCCGAGAAAGGCGTCGAGGTCAAATTAGGCGAGGCGGCCGAGCGGATATTCCGCTTCCAGAAAGGCACCCTCTCGCTCAAGGGCGTGACGACGCAGAAGGAGGCCATCCCCTTTGTCTTCCAGATCACCAAGGGCGACCAGCCTGACGTCCTCATCGCCAGCGGCGCGCTGTCTTCCGACGGCGGCTCGGTGCCTCTTACGCCGGGCAACTACGACCTGCTCGTCATCGGCGCCGATCCCAAGATGATCGCCAATCCGCGCACGAAGGTCACCGGGGTCGAGATCAAGCCAGCCGAAGCGACGGAGATAGTCGCGACATTCGAGATGGGGCTCATCAAATTATCGGCGGTCGACGGCCAGGGAGGAAAACTCCCCGCGCAGTTCGTCATCCGCGAGCACGACACCCAGACGGAGATAGCGAGGCAGAGTTCCGACAGCGGCGAGGCGGTGCAGATACCCATACCGCCGGGCGAGTACGACATCGTCGCATCGAGCCTCAAGTCCATACTCGAACCCAAGCCCTCCGTGCCGGTGACCGGCGTATCCGTCACGGCCGACAAACCCGTCGAACAGGTGATCAAATTTATCCTGGGCTCATTGAGGCTGCGCGGCCGCAGCGCAAAGGAGCAGCCGATCCAGGCACAGTTCACGGTCTATCGCTCCGGCTCCGACGAGAAGATCTCCAGCGCCCCGCCCTCCCAGGACTGGATGGTCTTCGATCTGGCGCCAGGCGTCTATGACGTCCTCGCAGTCAACGTCGCCTCCGAGGAAAACCCAAAGCCCATGATCTGGCTGCGCGACATGAAGGTGGAGGACGGCAAGACGACGAGCCACGAGGCGATCTACACCGCCGGCAAGCTCAAGATCATCGGGCGCGGGACGAACAGCCAGATCATCACCTGCCATTTCAGGGTCTTTCAGTACGGCTCAGACCGCGAGCTGATCAGCGGCGAGACCGGGAACGACTGGGAGGTCTTCGAGATCCAGCCGGGCAAGTACTACCTCGAGGCGAGCTATCACGACGACGTCCAGTCCGTGATGCTCAAGAAGTGGATCAACATCTCGGTCGGTGAAAACGAGGTGGTCGAGGAAGTCCTGAGATTTTAATCCATAGACTGACCCGCCTTGGGCGGAAACAATTCGAAGGCGCAGCCGCAGCTGCGTTGACGGATTTTTTGTGAAATCTGACGCAACGAAATTAGGATCGGGCTTTTTGGATTTACTGGGCAGCAACTTTCCGTGCGTGCACAATTGCCCGGTGACGCCATACGGTTGAAACCTTCCTGTACTTAATCAGATTTTTTCCAATAGTCGTCAGTTTGAATTTAGACCATATCCGAGGGCCCTGCACGAGCTCAACCTGTTGAAATCCCGCTGCCCGGCACATTCCCATGAGAGCCCTTACATTGGGAGCCCACCAGGTAGAATAATCATTATTCAATTCGCTGCCTTCAAAAAATTCACACAGTGCTTTTGATCCAAATCCGGGGAATTCCGCCGCTTCGGTTTCGATCACGGCCAAGTCCCTGGTCACTTTGGCCAGCCGTTTGATGGATTCAAAAGGGTTGTGCATATGGTAGAGGGATCCAAGGAAAAAAGTGATATCGAATGTACCCAAGGCGTCGAGATCCATCTCCATGAAATTTGCCACGATCGGTTTGACACGGCTTTTAAGAAGAGCATGTGCCGTATCGAAACCAATTTTTCCGGGAAGCTCCTCGGGCCTGTAATAAGGCATTTTTTCATAGTTTCCCGTCGGGATTCCCCATGTCGAACACTCTTTCCAGTAACGTATATGTTCGCCTAAATCCATGGACCAGACATAATAATCGATGGCAGTGACCGAATCAGCGCCGCGCCTTTCCGCCTCGAAGGCAAAATAACCGTCCCACGTGTTTATATCCAGGACGGTTTTCCCTTTTAAATTCGGAAGCCGCATCAACTCCAATACCTTTTTTAAACCGGCCGGCGTTCCTTGACCGGGCGTCACAATTCCCTCCCCAACGTCGATGGAATGCAACCAAAATGGGACCGCGCTAACACGCTCCAGAATTTCCTGGCGCGATAATTTATCGATTATTTTCATCGGATATCTTGATGGCAGACGGCTTACCTTTATAGAAACTCTCCAGGAGACAAGAATGTACTACCGGCTTGCTTGTCGGGCAAGAAGTTTTTGCGATTCAATGCCATATTCACACGGCATGATGGAGATTTGGTCGAGGAAATCATCAAGTTCTAGTCCGACTAAGGCACTGTCCGCTTAATTTCCTTGCCGCCCTCGTGTAACACCTGCGTGATCGCAGCCTGGATGGCGATGCGGATCGCATTCTCCTTCGGGTCGAAATCGAGCGAGAGGCCCTTGGGGCCGAACGCGATATCCCGCAAGCCCAATGCGCCGAACATGCTGTCGGGGCTCGGCGCGCCGAGCGCAATGTTGCGCGGTATCGGGATGCTGATCGCCTTGTCCCTGGGGCTTAAGCCGGCGATGGCGAGTTTGAGCTTGTCAGCGAGCGATGAGACAAGCGCCGTCGCAGGCACCGTCGTCGCATTGCTCTCGTTCTCCGGAGTCAGGACGAGCCGCGAGCGGTCCGCGAGCGGCCGCAGCATCATCGCAAACTTCGATTCGTCTTTTTTATCCTGTTCGACCGGCCCCAGCTCGATTCCGAGCAGGAGGGTTAGATCAAACGTCACGATGGGCCCGCGCCACGGATCCTTCTCCTCCGGGCGCATCGAGTGGATTATGGGTTTGCCTGCCTGATCCATCTTCACCGGAAGATTTCCGTACTCGTCGGCCTCTCTCGAAGCGTCCACCTCGAGCGCATAGAACGAGAGCGTCACACCGCCGAGTTCGAGCTGGACGAGCGATCCTGTCGGGACATCAGAGCCGCCACCCTTCTTCCCTGCATCCCCCTCGGCGTCCGACATGGCCGGAAGCTCATCGAGTGTGGCCACATTCAGGCGCGGCCCCAGCGCGCGGTTTCCACGGATCGCGATCATGAGCGGCTGCTTCAAGTTGCCGTTGAAATAGCCGTAGCTCGCAAGCGCCGTCCCCAGCATCTCGCTCACGCGCGGCCGGAGGAAGCAGAGCGACGACGCCGAATCCTTCCCCTCCACCGGCTTGAACGCGTCGCACTCCTTCACGAAATCGAATCCGAACGAGCTGAAGAAATTTTCGTCGATATCGAAATCCAGGAGGCCCTTCGATGCAAACCCGTCCCCCTGCGCCGTGGCGGCATAGAGCAGCGCGTCCACCGCATCGAGATAGACCGATGCGCCGATGTCGCCCTTCTGTGAAGAGACGGCATCTGCAGTCAGGGCAGCACCCTTCTTCCCCGCGATGTAGCCGGCGCTCCCGATGCAGAATTTCTCCGGCGTGGCAGCGTAGAGGCTGCGGTTGCCGACAAGGAGGCCGGCGTTCACTACGAGTCCAGAGGCCGTGATGCCAGGCAGGCCGTTCAGCTTCACGACAAGCGGCAGGCTGACCGGCGGAAAAATACCGCTGATCGTACCTTTGCAATCCGCCGCATTTGCACAGCCCAGATGCACGTCGGAAAGCGCGATCCCGTCGCGCGCGAGCTGCGTGAGCGAAGCCGAACCGCCGCAGTAGATGGCGTTGTTGATCGCATCGAGGACCTTCTCGGCGACGATCCCCGTCTGGGCGTTCAGCGAGTTCACTGCCCGACAGGCAGTCTTCACCTCGGAACTCTCCACTGCGGCCTCCTCGCATTCGATGAACCCGCCCCAGGCGTTCGCATCGCCCACGAAGTTCTGCGGCACCAGGGCGGCGGGCATGTGCTTGCAATATGATCCCTTGAAGCTGCAGTCGTCGTGCACGCCTTCGAGAAGGAGGAGCGGCTTTCCATCCCCGTCCTTCGAGGTGACGATCGCGATATCCGCGACGGCGCTGCGAAACGCGATGACGATCGGCAGCGGAGGCAAATCCGATTTTCCGTCGCCATCCAGGTCCGGCGCAAGCGAGAGGCCCACGCGCACGCCCTTGAGGGAGGCGGAGAGATATATCCTGCCATCGCCGAATGTCATCGATGTGATCTCGGCGCCATCTATCTTCGGCTCGCCCCTGAGAGATACGCCGAGCCCGCCGAGGCTCGAGTCCTCGCACTTCGGTATCGCCGGGGCCGGCGCAGCCGTGGTCGAGGCCGCCTTGTCGGTGGACTTCGCCGCAGAGTCGTTCCCTCCGAAGAGTTTTCCGATGAGCCCATGCAGCTCGTCGGATTTCAGGAAATTGTTTACGAGCGGCACGAGGATGTCGCGCGCGGTCGCGGCCGGGAGCACGAGCGAAGCTGCCTGGGGGACGTCGATTGAGCCGTCTCCGCCACCGAATGGGCTCCTCACCTCGCCCCAGCCGAACGTCCAGCCGAACGCCTCCGTCCCCTTCTCTCTCGAGAGCGTGGCGACGTTGATCCCGACGCGCGGTTTCAGCTCTACCGAAAATTGTCCGGACTTGTCGGGGCATGTCTCCCGCGACGCCTCGCGGTTGAACTTGAGCGTAGCGCATGCGGAGGAACGCCCAAGCGAGAACTTCCACGGGATGGACGGGTATTGCGCCGGATCATATGTGGGCGCCGGCGGCGGCGACGTGATGCTGAAAGAATCGGACTCGCCCTTGCCCGAGAACGATATGCCGCTCACCTGTTGGCACGCGCCATCCTTTGCGGCTGCGTTGCAGGCGCGCACTGAAATCGTGTTGGTGCCGGCGCCGACGGGCACGCCCACGATGAACTGCCCCTGTCCGCCCTGCTCCGTGCTCGTCTCGCAGCCAATGCGCCTGCTTTTGCCCGCGGCGTCCTTGATCACGTTCTCGACCGACACCCTCACCCCTCCGGTCGAAGCGCCGATAAAATCACAGAACCGGCAGCTCCCGAGGAGATTCACGGTCACCTGTACGAAGGAGGAATCCACCGAGCGAGAGGCGCGCACATCGGGCGAAAATTTCACGTCCTTGTCGGCCATCTTGAGAGCGACGACGCGGCTCACCCTCACGCTCTTCTCCTCCGGCTTGCCCGAGAGGCGGCTGGCCGAGACGACGACCGTGTATGGCCCCTTTGCTGCAAGGGGAATGACAGCGGAGAAACGGCCGTCGGAGGCGAGGCAAAAAGGCGCGCCCTTGGGACGACTCCCCCAGCAGTCGCCGTCCACAGGTTTCGAGGTGTCGACGATGGCCGTGCTCTTTGTATATTCGTTCTGGACCGCGACGCGGATATCGGCCACCACGGATCCCTGCCTGTCGATCGCCCCCTTGAGGACGAAGGAATCCTCCGCAACTCCGCCAGGGGGAGTCGCCACGCACAGAAAACCCGATCCCGCCTCGCATACCGTGGCAGAGGGCTCGCGCGGCGTCTGACACTGGCCTGACGCGCCTGCGGCCGGCGGCGAAGCCGGCTGCGCGTTTCCGCCTGCGAGTTTGTCGTCCTTTTTTTCGTCGACGCTCCTGGCGCTCCACCACGCGGCTGCGCGTGAGAGCATACCTGAAAAAGCCGCATCCGACCTGCGCGGCGCGGAACAGACCGAAACAACGACGAGAAAAACTATCATTATATAGCGGTCAAAACGCATGAGCCTCCATACAGACGAACCGATGGTCTCTTATCGGCCCATACCAGAAAAAGTTGCGTGAAAAAAAGGTGCGGCACGTCAGATTATGACGCGGCAGGACAGAGGTGTCAGACGGAGGAATTTGAGGAATTTACAGATTTTTTTGTCAAGGCTACGACGATGAGCACCGTCGGGACGGCTATTGCCACGATGAGCGTCATGACCAGGCAGAATATGAGCCCCACCATCACAAATATCCCCGACGTGAAGCCCTGGCCCACCGCAAGGACGATCTTTTCGTGCTCGCCCCACCCTCCCGAAAATTCCGCGTTCACTTCATACCGACCCGGCCGCTCGATGTAAAAGGCCAGAAGCGAGATGCCCTCTCTGCTCCCCAGCGAATAGGTGCTCTTTGAACCGGTTATCGACACGCGCACATCCGCGCCTGTCGCCTCCTCTTTGACCTTGAGCTTGAGGCCGGCCGCGGCGTTGTCGTTCGATATATACACCTTCCCGTCGAGCTCGCTCTTGCTCTCGAAATAGACGGTGTATCCACCCGGCTTTTCGAGAGATATCGAATGTGTGCCGGGCGCCAGGAAACGAGTGAAGCTGCGATCGACATTTTTTGCTTCGACAAACACCCTGGAGAGAATGAACCCGCTGAGCGCGATCCCCGCGAGGAATATCACGGAGGCCAGGAAGTAATATTTTTGACCTTTGACCTGCATAAGATTGCCTGTGTGTACCGTGATTCGGGGAGCCGGGCAAGTGGTTTTGTGCCTGCGGCACGCCGGGCTTTTGACGCGGCATGTCAGCCCGCCGCGTATTGCAGATTTTTCAAATTTCACGCAACTTTTTTGCGCGCCCGCCGATAAGGGAGATGCATGACAAATCGCCCTAAATTTATGGCTGTCTGCCTCTTCGCGCTGGTTCTGGCCGCGCTTGCCTCCGGCTGCGCCGGGGAGGATTACACCCCGGTCTTTTTTCCGCCTCAGACGCCGACGACGCCTGAAGGGCCGAACCCCGGCGAGAACGCCGGCAGGCAGTGCACCCTCACCTTCGTCTCGCAACTCTGCGTCACCATGAAGGGCGACAACATAGAGGTGGGGACAAAGTCGGACGACACCCTCTGCGCGGACGTGCCCGCATTTCCGATCCACATCAACGGCACAAAAACGCAGATAAAGGGGAGTGAGTTCCCGGACATCAAGGCGGAGGGACACGGACTGCCGGCGCCGATCACGATAAATGCGCGCGGCGACGGCGACGGAGCCGGGAACGTGGGCGAAGGGACGATCGACTCGTCCGGCAAGATCACGGTCGGGAACCTCTCCCTCTTCATAGTGGCGCTGGGTGTGGTGGGCGAGATTCCAAACCTGACGCTCACGACCGGAAGCTCGAGCGAGCTTCCATCGCTCCCTGTCGTGACCGGATCGCCGCCGGACGCCACGGGCGCGATGACCCTTGTCGTCGGCACCGTGCTCGGACACACCATAGACGCCGCGGACAAGTACCTGAAGGGCGCCTCGCTGACGGGCGTATTCAAGGGATCGATCACCCCGCCGCTCTCGCAGTGCGGAGGCGAGGGCGAGAAATCCATCGAGGTGAAAAAACTCATCATCTCCAAGGATGGGACCCAGACCGAATCGCCGCTGCCGGACGGGACGCGCATGGAGGTCTCGGATGGCACGTACATCGCCGCAGATCCCATGGATGTCGGCGACCGTTTCGAGACGATGGCAAAGTTCCGGGTGAAGAACATCGGCAACAAGCCGCAGTCGATCCAGATACCTCAGCAGACAGGCCCCTTTCGCTTGAGCTCGCTCGACCAGCTCACGCGCGAGCTTCAGCCGCAGCAGTCGTTCGTCTTGAGCGTCAAGTTCGCGCCTTCGGCGGCCGACAAGCCCGGCATCATCACGGAGCCCCTCCCCATCGGTGTCGATCGCTTCGAGCTCTCGGGCAAGGCGATTCCTAAATCGGCCTCCGGCTCGGTCAGCGTCGTGGATGACGGGGGCGCGGTCACTGAGCCCAACGTGAACGCGGTCCAGGTCGGCGACGCCGCTGTGCCGGCAAACACCGAGCGCGCCTTCTTCCTCTGCAAAGAGTTGAAGTGCGGCGAGTCGAAGGCATGGACCGATTGCTCCGCATGCAAGGATCCGGAGACTACGCCCTGCGAACTCCTGCCGGTCTCCACCACAGGCAAGCCGATGGGAGAGGTCGACGCCCAGTGCAAACAGAAAGAGCCGAGCGCCATGCCGCTCTACACCATCGATCTCAAAGGGTCAGGCAGCGCCCAGATCGCCGGTTCAAGGCAGGTGCTGGCCATCCGCAACAAGGGCGCCACGGACATGAAGATCACCTCCGTCTCGGTGGCCGACGTGGGCGGGAGCAAATCCAAGGGGGAATTTTCCATCCCGGACGGCGCGATATTCGTCGCAAAAAAGTTTTCGGAGATACAGGAAGAGGTCGCGGCCGCGCTCGCGGGCAAAAAACCCCAGGGAGCCAGACTCCCGGTGACGCTGCCGCCATATCAGCCCGGCTACGACGAGACCACCATCTATGTCGTCGTCACATACAAGCCATCGGATCTCATGGGCTCGGACGGGAAGCCCGCCGGCGTTGGCAGCAAGACCACCGACCGGGCTGTCGTGAAGATCGCGACGGATTCTGGAGACATCTCAACAATAGTCACAGGCACTACCACGATAAGCGAGGCGCCAGCGCTCGAGTTGTACTTCAAGACATCGACTGGCGTGAAGCGCGTGGCTGACGGAGGTTCGTTCCCCTTCCGCGGCGTGACGCCTGCGACCGTCGATCTCGCGGTTCCGCTCTTTCTGCGCGTGGCCGACACGGCATCTCACACGCTGCGCGTGACGTCGATATCGCTCGACGGAACTGACGCCGCCAATTTCAAGTGGCTCGACACCGCCCAGAAGATCGCGGCCGTGCAGCCGCCATCCGGCAAGGGGATGCGCTGTTCCATCCCCAACGTCGACGAGACGACGGGCGAGATGAAGGGTGAATCCTTCGACTTGAAACCGGTCTCACTCGATCCTCCGGGCTTCGACCTGACGCCAGGCGCCTTTTCGACCTCGACCATGCCGCTCTTCGGCTGCGTCGACTTCCACAGCGACGGGGCGGCGAAGAAGCGGCTCTTCGAGGCCAGGATCACCATCACGGCACAGGAGTTCGACGCAAAGGGCACGCCGTCGAAGAACCCGGACGGCAGCACCAAGCAGACATCCTTGAGCGCGCGGCTCCTGGCATCCATTAATCCCAGGACCGGCATGATGGTCCTGCGCATCACGCAGACGATGGCGGCGATCATGAACCCGCAGACCCCGTTCCTCTCCTCCATATCCTCCCGCTCCGACCAGATTGCGGAGGGAATGACGAGTGCGAATGATCTGCAGGTCTTTACCGGCGCGATGATCTTGGACCCCTTCGACGAGATGACGATCAAGACGAGCGGCGGCAAGGATGCCGTCTCGACGCCAAATGACGGGATAACTGCCCTCTTCCGCGCCATGGACACGCACCCTGTCTCGCAGAATTACGACGACGAGAGCCTCTTCGACTATGCCCACTTGACTTTCGACTCGAGCCAGTCCGCGGGCAGCAAGGGCCTCTATGAGGATTACCCGAACGTCCCCGAGAAGGCCCGCACCAACGGCTGGCGCATCTTCACGGCTGCGCTCTCCTACCCGGGGCCCCTCGCGCCTCCCGAGAAGATGCCCAAGTCGCCGTCCGACTGCGTCGTCATCAACCCCTGCGATCCGGAACAGGTGCGCCTCTTCACCGACGCCGGGGCCCGCGGCAGAAAAGGCGCGTGCGGATTTTTCTATGCGTCGGGCGGCCGCTACGACAGCCCCGCGTTCCACACGAAAGACGAGATGCAGGGGGGCAGCTACGACAAATTCTGCGACCTGGTCGACAAGCCTCAGAAGCTCCTCGATTTTAACACCGGCCGATCGTCCGTGGATGGCTCAATCACCATAGAGGAGGCGGGCCTCAGATTCTCCGGGCCCACTTACTTCCATAACCCCGGCGGGCCGATGGGCGCCAAGCCTCCGCTGGATGAGATATTCTACCTCTCGTTCACGACCGGGGTCCTCAAACCGCAGTCGAATCCGGAAGACTTGAACGTCCTTCCGGACCGCAAGATCGATCTCTCAAAGAACGAATTCAAGTTCAACTTGAACGACAAGACGATGGCGACGCCGCCGATCTGCGAAAAGAACACGAAGAACCGCGTGATAGGCGGCAAGAAATACAGCACCTGGAAATACTACGAAAGCCTCCTCTTCAAGGACGAGGATGGCACGATCCCGGCCGGATGCCCCGACGATGGCAACAAGTTCACCGGCGGGCAGGCGTTTCTCAAAGGGCGGGAGATGGATCAGGAGACCGGCGTCGCAACGCTCGTGGCCGCGGCGAAGTTCAGCTCCTCCGAGGACCTGACGTTCGCATTCAAGGACGCGATGATATTTATCGTGCTCAACGGCTGGCTCTGCGACCCGAAAGGACGGCCCGAGGATTTTGAGGGAAGCCATTGCTACGACACGGGATTCAACGAGCGCGACGCGGTGGGTCAGATCTCGATCGTGAGAGACAAACCATGACAGACTTCATACTGAAACCAAAACCATTGGAACCCGAACCCTTTTCAGAGAGATGGGGGCTGACAGGCAGCTACACCCTGAAGTTCCCGATCGCGACCGCGATATCCGAGGGAGGCCTGGGCCACTGCTTCGGCCTGGGGCTCAAGGTCGCCGAGAACTTCGACAGCGCCACCACATTCGAGGCCGGGGCATGTTTCGGAAATACGGAAATGAAACTCCTGCCGTCGGCGGATGCGCCCGGGACGACGGCCCAGGGCTCCTACTGGACGATACACGCTGGCTTCGGCAAAGAACGCCGGATGTCTTCGCTCTACGGCGAAAACGGGCGCCTCAGCGCGGACCTCATGTGGGGTGTGACGCCGTCCATCGGCGGGGGAAGCTTGAGCGTCTCCCAGCCCGGCTTCGATGGCAAAAGCTCAGGCGTAGTGGAGGTCAACACAAACTACAAGCTCACGGGAGAAATCCGGCCCAGCGGCCGCTTCGTCATCAGGATAGGCCCGGAATTCAACCAGGGCGTGCTCTTCGCCGGCGAGGGCTCCGAGTTCAACCGCATGCTCCTCTCGCTCATGATCGTGGCGGGCTTGGGGTGGAGCGACGCCTCGGCGCGGTCTGGAAGGGCTGCCGACAGGGAGCTCGGCGGGCTGGAGATCTTTCAGGGCATGTATGCGACGATACACCGGTTCATCAGCGGCTACATATCCAACAGCGCGCTCGCCGACCAGCAGGAAGCGCTCAAAAAATACGGCCTGTTGACGGATGGCGGCGACCGCGGCGCGAGCGGTTCGCTGCCGATCCTTCAGGGCGCAAGCGCGCTCCTCGGCGGGATGGACACAACCCTTTCCACATCCCTGCATGCCGGGACCGGCTGGTTTCTGGGGATGACCGGGCTGCGCGGCGCAGGCGGCGTCGGCCTCATGCTCTCCGGAGGGGATGCCGGAAAGGCGAGCGGCACGACAGATATCCTGACCCTGGTAAGGCCGATCGGCCTCCTGATCGGAGGGGTCGAATCTCCATCGAAGAGGCATCTCCTCCCGCGCGAAGTCGTCGATCGGCGCGAGATGTACGTCAACCTCGTGAGCTACCTGGTGAATTCCGGCCTCATGCTCATAGGCGCGGCGGCTGGGAGCGGCGTCCTCATGGACGGAGCGAACGGCGCGAACATCCAGATCGCGACCACGCCCGATCCGCTCGACAGGAATATGGCCCCGCGCACCGATGTGGCGTTCATTCCATACTCCGCCCGCTACGGGCTGAGCGGAAATACAAAGAGCGGCGGGCTCAGCGGAGTCATCATACACAAGGACTGGGCGGAACTGGCGCCTAATTTTCGGCTCTTCTCCTCCGTGTCCTTTCTCACGCCCCTCTACACGGACAAGCAGCAGAACACGGAGGTCGACAGCGCGCTGGGGATCGAGTGGAAGACCACCTACACAAGGCTCTCGCTCGGGCTCGATACGAAGATGATCTTCGGCGGAGGGGATGAGGCAAAGGCGGGCATCGGCGGAGTCCTCGGATTCGATATTGTGATTCCCATCAACGGCGGTGAGAACGGCTCCGGGTTAGTGCTCGGAGCGCGCGGCATGTGCCACAAGCTATTCTCCGATGGAAGCCAGTGCCAGGTCGGCCCGCACGCCGGCGCCTCGTTCCATTTCTAGCGAAACAGGTTTTTGGTGACAATGTACACCGCCACCTCTTTTTCGACGAGGTCGGCGAAGGGCTCGCGGGCGTCCAGGCGCCTGCGCACCTCGGTGGAGCTTATGTCCGGTATGGGCGAGCCTTGCCCCCGCGGTATGCGGATGATCTCGACCTGTTCGCGGATCCTGTCGAACTCGCGCCACCCGCTGGCCTCTTCGCTGACATCCCCCCCGGTGACGAGGGAAAAACGGAAATCGGGATATCCGGCCTTGAGGTGCTCGACGGTCCTCAGCGTATAGCTCGTCCCGCCGAGCCTCTGCTCGACATCCGTCACCTGGACCTTTGGGCCAAGCTTGGTGAACGCGAGTCTGCACATCGCGAGGCGATCTTCAAAAGGCAGGAGCTCCTTCCCGAACGGGTGGATGAAGCAGGGTATCATCCACAGCTCGTCCACCAGGTCCTGGGCGAAAAGCCACCTGCATATGACCGAATGGCCCAGGTGCGGCGGATTGAACGAGCCGCCGAAGAGGCCGACGCGCTTCCTTCTCTCTTTTCCGGAAAATATCACCCGACCCCCTTGCGAAGAGATGCGATGCAAAGTATTATACTCGTCGATCATGAAACTCAACCACGTTCTCGTCATCTACAAGAGCCATATGGGCGGCGAGGTCCGGGGGACCGCCGCGACAGCGGACCTTAAGATGAGGCACAGGCGCCACGACGAAACCCTCGCGCGCGTGAAGGAGGCTCTCGATGACCTGCGGATCCGCCATAAGTTCATAGACCGCGACGAGTTCAAGGGCCGCTCGAAGTGCGATCTGCTGATCACGGTGGGCGGCGATGGAACACTCCTGGCCACCGCGCACGGGGCGGGCGCCACACCCATCCTCGGCGTCAATTCGATGCCGGACCACTCGGTGGGATTCTTCTGCGCCGCGACGGCCGGCGACATCGGGAAGATTTTGAAAAACATCTCCGAGGGAAAGACGCGCCCCGCAAACCTCCCTCTGATAGAGGCCTCCGTCGATTCCAGGAGGCTCCCCGTGCTCGCGCTCAACGACGTCCTCTTCTCCGGGCTCACGCCGGCGGAGATGGTCCGCTATCGCATCACTCTCGGCTCCCGCTCCGAGGAGCAGAGGAGCAGCGGCGTCTGGATCTCAGCGGGGCCCGGCTCGACCGCCGCGATCTGCTCGGCCGGCGGCAAACCCCTGCCGATAGAATCGAAGCGGCTGCAATATGTGGTGAGGGAACCCTGCGCAGCTGGCCACAGGCGCTGCGGGCTCAGGCGCGGGGTATTGAAGGCAGGGGAGAGGATATCGATCACATCGGAGACCGGAGACGCCATGATCTACATCGACGGCCCGAACGTCTCCTGCCCGCTTCCAGCAGGCGCAAGGCTCTCCGTGAGGATAGCGCAAAAATCGCTCAGTCTGTTTGTGTGAATTTGAATCAGCCGGCATCCGTGTCGGCAGGCAATATCTGGCGGGCAGCCGTCTCGATCGGAATGACGGACGCCAGTTCGGCGTCGGGGCTCCGGGCGGCGCCCAGCTCCTTGAGCCTCCTGGCCCCCGGGACGACGCGGCTCTCCCAGGAACCGACCGCGGAGTTGTACGACCTGATCGCCTTCTCGAGGCCACCGCCCACATCCCCCAGGTGTTTCGCAAACGTGGCGCACCGCTCGAAGAGATCCTTGCCCGCCTCCGAGATGCGCTGCGAATTCTCCGCAAGCTGCTCCTGTTGCCAGCCCATGGCGACGGACCGCAAAAGCACGATGAGCGTGGTGGGAGTTGCCAGTATCACGCGGCTGGCCATCCCGTCTTCGATGAGCGAACGGTCGTTCTCCAGCGCCGCCGAGAAGAACGACTCGCCGGGCAGGAACATCACGACGAAGTCCGGCGCCGGATCGAATTGCTGCCAGTAGGCCTTCTGCCCCAGCTTCTTCATGTGGTCGCGCACCGCCTGGGAGTGTTTGGCAAAATGCGCCAGGCGCGACTTCTCGTCCGGGGCCTCCATCGCCTCGAAGAAGGCGTTGCGCGGCGACTTGGCGTCGACGACCACCGTGCGCCCGCCGGGGAGCCTCACGACCATATCCGGCCGCTGTTTCCCCTCATCTCCTGAGGCTGTCACCTGGACATTGAAGTCGCAGTATTCAGACATGCCGGCGACCTCGACGACTCGCTTGAGCGTCAGCTCGCCCCAGTTGCCCCTCACCACCGGGGATTTGAGCGCGGTGGCCAGACTCCCGGTCTCGCGCGTCAGCTCGGCCTGGCCGTTCTGGAGGAGACGGAGGAGGCTCGTCAAACCGCCGTAGGCCTCGTTGCGCTTGCCCTCGATCGATTTGATCGCCTCGTCATAGCGCTTGAGCGCATCCTGAAGCGGACGCACGTGCTCGGCGATCGTGGGGGTGGCCTGCTTTATGAATTCCTCGCGGCTGTCCTTCAAGACCTCGGAGGATATCCCCTTGAACATCGTCTGGATGTTCCCGAAATCCTCGCGCTGGCGATCGAGCGCCGCCTCCGCGTCGGAGAGCCTCTCGCGCGCGACCACGAGCCGGGGCCTGTAGATGATGAAACCGATGCCGAAACCGGCTGCAAGCGCGGCAGCAATGGCGATGATCAGAATCATGGGAGGAGTCTAGGACGTCAGGCGTTCACAAGGCAACGGTTTTTTCCAGAGGTGGCCGCAACCGTATATCCGTTCGATTCTTTTGCTCTCATGTCAGGTGCGGGACCAATAAGGCAGGCGATATGTCACGGAAAATGTGCGCGACTTCACTTTCATGCTGACTCCGCCGCTGGAAGCCTCAAAGAGGGCTTTCGCCTCATCTGAACTGATGTTCAGCGGGGTGCTTTCGGGAAATACTCTCATCGCCTCCGACGCTATAGGAGCAGACACCCCTTCATAGTCGCCAGCCGCCGGCGTACGTTTTTTGGAGTTCTTAAAAGCAATGGAGACCTCAACTTTTCCGCCCTTCTGATTTATATCTTCCCTCTTGATTGTAACTCCAAAATGAAGGCTGGCCTGCCCTTCCTTGAACTTATATTTTTCTACCAGCTCGACAATCCTCTTTTTATTGTCTTCCCGCAGTTTAGCAAAGGCGCGTTGCACGCATTCCTTATCCGATCCGCCGCCACCGTCATCGGTTCTGCCGCCCCCCTTAGGGGAACTCGTGTCGATCTCTACGCGGTCACCGGTCAGCACCTCTTTGGGGCCAACGGCGCGCAGATCACCTATATGCGCAAGTGCGTGCGGGCTCGAGCTATCCTTGAGCATTTCAGCTCTCCGGCTGTCAGCCGCCGGCGCAGCCACAGCATTCTTGACCACCTTTTCTGCTTCATCATCCCGTATGCTCACAGGGGTTCCGCCATAATCAGGAATCAACGCCGCAACCCGTTTTGCTACATCTTCGTGCTGCTTATTAATCGCTTCTGTGGGACGGCCGCTGCGAGACGCATCGCCCCGGAGTGCTGCTCCTTTCGGAGGCCGGCTGTCTTCTGCCGGCGGCGCAGTTTTCGGCGACTGAGGTGCGGCAGCCAGATTTTCAGACGGAGCAGGTTTCGGCGAAGGCGGAGGTGCGGCCGGTTTCGCAGGCGCGGCTGCAACTGTGACCGGTGTCGCAGGCGCGGCAAGCCGCGACGCAGCAGACGCTGGTGTCGCTGGCTTTACTACTGGCGCCGGTATCGCTGCTGCGGCTGCTGGCGTTGAAGGATCAACCGGCTGAGCCGTAACACGCCCTAATTCTTCGCGAGCGCTGGCGAGTGAAGTAGTTATCGGGGATAAACGTCTTGCTACTTCAGGAGCCACCGACGCCTGCCCCGGTCTCACGGTTGATGTGTGTCCCAAGGGTGCCGCTGCCGGCGCTGATGGTGCTGCCGCTGCGGAAGCTGTAGCTTGGGGATGCGATGCGGCTGGCGCCGTTGCCCTGTTCGCATGCGCTGGTGCTGCCGGAGTTAGCGGAGGTGTTGCCGGCGGTGTTGCCGGCGGTGTTGCCGGAGTTGGCGGAGGCGTGGCGGTCGGATTCCCAGGCGCATTGGGGGGCTTCGGTGCAGCAGCTCCATCCTTCTGTTCTTTGGTGATCGCATCCCTGCCGGCGCGTTTCGCCTCATCGGACCCGTCGCCGCCGCTCGTGATCGTGATCGAGTTGCCGCCGCCGCCGGAGAATATCCACGGCTGCTGCTGCGTCGGCTGGAAGTGCGGGGCCGGAATGAAACCTCCTATTGGCTTATTGGGATAGACCATCGACGCGCCCATCATCGGATTGTAGCCCAGCCCCAACTGCGGGAGCTGCCGGATCGAACCGATCGTCTGGCCCACCGGGTTGAACATGTTCAGAAAGTTGCGCGACTGCATTCCGGTGCCGGTGCCCGGGCCGATCATCGATGAAAGGGACTGATCGGGCGTCGGCCCCAAAGAAAACGGCGAAGAGGAAGAAGGCATCCAGCCCTGATACGCCGAGGCCCCTCCGCCCCAACCTGCGGACTGGTTGAGATAACTGAGCGTGCTGAGAAACGCTGAATTGAATCCGATGCTAGCCAATTAGCCCCCCGTACACGGACCGATGAAAGTCCGCGGTCTTGAGCTCGTCCTTCAGATCGCCGACGATCCTGTCGGACAGGCTCCTGATCTTCCCATCGAGCTCGCGGTCGAAGTTCGCGATCTCGGTGAGCCTCTTCTCCACAAATTTGTTGAAGAGCTGCGCCTTCGATTTTACAGTTTCGATGCCGGGCTTCGTCTCGTCGAATTCGCTGTAGACATGAAAATGCGGGTCGGTCTCGGGCAGCTCCGCCTTGGACGATGTCGATTTGACGTCCGCCACCGCAGCTGCGGCCGTTCCCTTGCCGCTCTCACCGCCTTCGCCTCCGCCCCCGCCCGCAAAACCGCCGAGGAGCGCATTCAATTCCCCGCCGGAGTTGGTGGGCCTCGCGTACACGCCGCCCGCATCCTTCGACTCGCCGCCCTTCTTCTTCTCGGAGGATTTCTTTACGTCCGCATCTGCCGACCCGGATTTTTCCGGGGCAGATGCAACTTCGCCCTTCGTCGTGACGGGTTTTGCCCCTTCAGCGGTCTGGGGCCTGGCCTCTCCGACCTGCCTCTTCTCCTCAGCCGCCGGCTTCTTTGCGCCGTCATCGTCGAGCGATGTCCCGGAGGATTTTTTCGTAGCCGCGCTCTTCACCGCTGCCTGCTGCTTGGCCGTCGCTGCCTCGCACGCGGCCTGAGGCACGAGCATCGCCGCCTGTTGCGGCGCCTGTTTTCCAGGATTTGTATTGGCTGTTTCGCCCTTCTGCGTGACGGCAGCCTGCGTTGCCGCATCGTCGCCCGATCTTGCGACGGGCAACCTGTTTTCAAGCTGGCTTAAGGTCTTTGAATCCTGACGCGCCTTGAGGAACTGCTCCGATGCCGCCCCCTCCTGCCGCGCGGCCTCGGTTTGCGTCTCAACCCTTGGCTTTGTCGCTGTCTCCCGAACATCGCTGCCCGACTTCTGAGTGACCTTGTGGTCGGCAACTGAGGCGGCCTGCGCCCCAGCGGACTTCTCGGTCAACTGGGAGGCATGCGCCTTCTCGATCGTCTGGGCAGCAAGCCTGCCGTCCTTCTCGGTCATCACCCGCCGCTGATCGGAGAGCGATTCGGAGACATTCTTTTTCTGCCAGCCTTCTGCGTAGTTGATCGCCATCCTGGGACTCCTCTCACCACCTTAGATATCAGCACCATTAAAACCAACCAGTTGATATCCCTATGTTTAACTCCAAAAGCCACCCATCCATGGGCCGGCCTCGGCCCTTATTAATGCAAGCCGCGGGCCAAGACGGATAACCGGCAGGGGCCCAAGGCCCACCCCCATTTAATTAGTTGATTTTAATGCCGATTTAGACTAAACGAAGATTACAATCACGCCAGAAATCACGTCAGACGGAGCAAATTTATGCCCACAGTGGGGTCGATACAGCCCAACAAGTCGAGACAGATGGGGACTCACCACCCCGCGGCGCCGCTGCCGGTATAAAATTATTCACACACCTTTTTTGTTTTCCTGACGATAATAGATGTGACGGCTCAAACTGCAGCCGAAGGAGCGTTAAAATGACAGCAAAAACAACAATCAAACCTCAGATGACGACGGTGGAGGCAACGGCCCGGGTCTTCGAGTTCATGGCAAGCCGGGACCGCTCCATAATTTCCGATCAGGATGTCAGCGACAAAGATAACGAATGCGAGACAATCGCCAAAGAAGTGCAAGATGCCTATTCCAATTCCCGCAGCAAAGTGGAAAAACTGACCTGGCTTCTTGTCGAATGTAACAGATTGCTCAGCAAAAAGAGAGACGCCAATCTCCTGCCTCACGCGGTGGCCAGATTTGCGGTGGCCTCGCAGAACACAAAGAACGTCAGGGAAGTTTCAGATGAGGAACTGGGCAAGGCAAAGGATATTGCCCTGGAAGTGTTCCATCGCTTGCCGAAATTCGTACCGGATGCCGAGAAGAAACCGGCGGCCGAGCTAGCCAAATATTTCGAAACGATGGCAGCAGGATTGGAGATGTTTTATTTTTCCCGCGAAGTGAATCCGACTCTCGTGGAGAAATGACTGATCAGGAGAATGCCGCAGCTACGACCGCCTCCACCCTCTTCTTCACCTCATCGATCGTGCCCTTGATCTGAAAGCCGGCAGCGCGCGCGTGGCCGCCTCCGCCGAAACCGCGCGAGATCGCCGCAACGTCGACCACATCCTTCGAACGCATGCTCACCTTCACCTTCCCATCGCCCAGCTCGCGGAAGAGCGCCGATATCTCGACGCCTTCGATCGAGCGGGGGAATACCGCGAATTCATCCGATAGTTCCATCGTGGCGCCGGAGGCGCGAAGCATCTCCTGTGTGACATCCATCGTGGCGTAACTGCCGCCCTGGGCCACAACAAGGCTCGCCAGCGACGCACCCAGAAGCCTCATCCTGGCGATGGAGCACGATTCCTCGAGGTTCTTCGCAACGACCCACGGCTCCGCCCCGGCGCCGACGAGCTCAGCAGCAAGCGCGAGCACGCCGGCATTCGTGTTCGAATATTTGAAGAAACCGGTGTCGACGACGAGCGTCGTGTAGATGCACTGCGCGATCTTCGCGTCGATCGCCATGCGCGCGCGCTTCATGATCCTCATGACCACCTCGCCGGTCGAGGCGGCCTCGCTGTCGACTAACTTTGAATCAGCCTCAGGCTTCTCGAGGAGGTGATGATCAACGCAGGCCACCTTGCCAAGCCCCGCGAACGACGCGAACTCGTCCGAGATGCGCTTTCGCTGCGCGCAGTCGACCATGACGGAGATGTCGAAGGCCTTGCCGCCAGGCAGGCGCGAGACAATTTTTTCCGAACCGGGAAGAAATGAGAGCGAAGGCATAACGCCATCGCGGTTGTAGAGCGTGACCTCCTTGCCCATGCCCTCGAGCAGCATGCCCATTGCGAGCGTCGAACCGATGCCATCGCCATCCGGATTATAGTGGGAGGCGATGAGGAAGCTCTTCCCCCCGCGAAGGCAATCGATGAATGCGTCGTATTCGTTCATTGCTTACCCCCGTCATTTGCCGGCCACGGATATCAAGAGCTCGTCGATTCGCTCGCCAGTGTCGACCCCCTCGTCGTAGAAGAACTCGAGCTCGGGCATGAATTTGAGTTTGACATCCTCGCCGATCCTGCGCTTGAGAAAACCCTTGGCGCTATCAAACCCCTTCTTCGCCAGATCGCGCTTCGAGGCGTCGGCCACGTGAAAGCATATCCTTGCGATGCGCAGATCTTTCGTGATGCTCACGCGCGTGATCCTAGCGCCAGCAAGGCGCGGATCGATAAGCTCGCCCGACGCCTCGGCGACGACCCGAAAGATGGCGTCCGCCACGCGTTCGGAGCGGTCGTATGGAAGGTGTTTGTGCACTACAGCCTGGCCGCCGTCTTTTCTATTATGTATGCCTCGATGGCATCACCCTGCTTGATGTCGCCAAATTTCTCGATTCCGATGCCGCACTCGTAGCCCTCGGCAACCTCGCGAGCGTCGTCCTTGAACCGCTTGAGGGATGAAATCGTCCCTTCGAAGACAATGGCCTGATCGCGGATAAGGCGCACCCTGGCGTTTCGCTGTATCTTTCCTGAGGAAACCTGGCAGCCAGCGATGGCGCCGACCTTCGACACCCTGAAGACCTCCTTGACCTCCGCGCGCCCGAGCCAGACCTCTTTCTCATTCGGCGCGAGCAGGCCTTCCATCGCCTTTTTCACCTCGTCGATCATCTCGTAGATGATCCGGTAGCTGTGCACGTCCACGCCTTCGCGCCCTGCGGCCTCCTTCGCCATGCCGTCGGGCATGACGTTGAAGCCGAAGACAACCGCGTCCGACGCCGAGGCGAGCATGACATCGTTCTCGGTGATTCCACCGACGCCGGAATGCAGGATGGTGAGCTTCACCTGGTCCGTCGAAAGCTTGATGAGGGCGTCGGAAACCGCATCGAGCGAACCCTGCACGTCCACCTTGAGTATTATGTTGAGTTCCTTCGTCTCGCTCACCGCGAGCCTTGCGGCGAGGTCCTCGAGGGAGACATGGATCGGGCCGGTGAGCTGGCGCGTGCGCTCTTTGTCGCGCCGCTGCTCGGCGATAAACTTGGCGCCCCGTTCGTCCGTGACGCCGATCATCTCATCGCCGGCCGATGGGACGCCGGAGAGGCCGAGTATCTCGGCCGGCTTCGAAGGCCCGGCCTCATCTATCGGCTGGCCCGCCGCATCGAACATCGCGCGAACCTTGCCGTCATATGTGCCGCAGACGACATAGTTGCCGACTTTGAGCGTCCCTTCCTGAACGAGGACCGTGGCCACCGGGCCGCGCCCGCGATCGAGCCTTGATTCGATGACGAGCCCCTTCGGGCGGAGCGTCGGATCTGCCGTGAGTTCCAGAACCTCCGCCTGGAGCAGGATCATCTCGAGGAGATGGTCTATTCCCTCGCCCGTCTTCGCGGAGGTCAGCACACAGATGGTGTCGCCGCCCCAGTCTTCGGGAACGAGCCCCTGCTCTGAAAGGCCCTTCTTCACCCGATCCGGCAGAGCATTGCTCTTGTCGATCTTGTTTATCGCGACGACGATCGGGACCTCCGCGGCCCTGGCATGATCTATCGCCTCGACCGTCTGCGGCATGATGCCGTCGTCCGCTGCGACCACCAAAACCACGATGTCGGTCGCCTGTGCGCCGCGCGCGCGCATCGTCGTGAATGCCGCGTGGCCCGGCGTGTCGAGGAATGTGAGTTTTCCCTTCGGGACCTCTACCTCATACGCGCCGATGTGCTGGGTGATACCGCCTGCCTCGCCGGCCGCAACCTTCGTCTTGCGGATCACGTCGAGGATCGATGTCTTGCCGTGGTCGACGTGCCCCATCACCGTGACGACCGGCGCGCGATGCGCCTGGTTCTCGACCGACACCTTCGCGGCCGGTTCGACCAGGACATCCTCTTCCTTGAACGCGGTGTGCTCGACGGTGAAGCCGAACTCGCCGGCTATGAGGGATGCCGTCTCCACGTCTATCTGCTGGTTGATGGTCGCCATGATGCCGAGGGCCATGAGCTTCTGGATGATGTCGCTGGCCTTGATGCCGACCGACTGCGAGAGCCCGCTGACTGAAATTCCATCTTCTATCCGGATGACCTTCTTGATCGCCTTCGGGGCGGTGATGACCGTCTTTTTGAACTCCCGCGACCGCGCCTTGCGGCGGCGGCCGGACGGGACTGGCTGAAAGACGCGCTCGCCTACGGCTGCAACGCTCGCCGCCTCTGCCTCTGCCGGCACGACGGTATCTTCCAGCGCCTGGCCGGCGTACTGCCTCAAACCCCCGGCCTTCTGGATCGCCTCCAGCTCGAGCTCGGCTTGGCTTTTGCGGCGCTTGGGGCCGCGCTTCAAGCGGTCGCGCCAGTCTTCCTTCACCTTGCTGATCATGGGCCCGGGGGCGCCAAGATTGATGTATCCCACCACGCCGATCTTGCGTTCAGCCACCGTGGGCTTTCCAGGCTTGGATTCGCCCGGCACAGGTGCGCCGGCAGGCTGGGTTGCTGCAGCAGCCGAAGCAGCAGCGGCGGCAGCAGCTGCAACAGTTGCAGAGGAAGGAGCTGCTTCCGTAGCTGCTTGGGCAGCTGCAGGAACAGCGGAAGCTCCACCAGCCTCTTCAGGCGCTGCCTCTGAAGGCGGCGGGGCTTCCTCCACCTTCTTTGCGCGGCGGCGGATGACGGTCGGTTTGACGCGCTGCTCCAGTACGCTCGCCTTTGTCTCTGCAACCTTTTCGGTTTCCTGAACCATTATTTACCTCTGCATGGGTGCTGATAGCTATCAGCTCAAGACATCAACTGCCAGACTTTTCGTCAGTTCCGGACAGCGGCTCCGGGGAATCCACGCCCTCTCCGAGGGTGACTTCCCCCCCGGTGACGGTCTCGCCGGTCGCCGCTTCAGCCGCAGCGGCCGCCTCCTCTGCCGCCTTTGCATCTTCAACGGCCTTCGCCTCGGCGGCAGCGGCTGCTGCGATAGCTGCCCTCTGGCGCGCCTCTTCCTCCTCCTGCCTGATGATCTCGCCTACCATCCGCTGTGTGCTCTTGCCCTCGGCCACGGCCTCCTTGGCCCTGGCTTGAATCTCCGTCAGCGCCGCCTCGCCCACACCGGGGACCTGGCTGAACTCCTCGAACGCCGCGGCTGCGATATCCTCGAAGCTGCGGAACGAGTGCGAGTAGAGCATCATGGCGTTGCTGTCGTCCACGCCCAGGACCTCTGCCAGGACGCGGCGCGCGCGCGATGCCACCTGATCTATCTTGGTTTCGCTGAAGACGTCGATATTCCATCCGGTGAGCTGCGCGGCGAGCCGGACGTTCTGCCCGCGCCGCCCGATGGCCAGCGAGAGCTGATCATCCGGAACCACCACCTCCATCGCGTGCTCCCTCTCGCGGATGATCACCTTGGCGACCTCCGCCGGGGCGAGCGCATTGCAGACGAAGCGCGCGGGATCGCTGTCCCAGGCAACGATGTCTATCTTCTCGCCCTTGAGCTCGCCGACCACGCTCTGCACGCGGGAGCCCTTCATGCCGACGCATGCGCCGACCGGATCGACGTCCGAATCGCGCGAGACCACCGCGATCTTCGAGCGCACGCCCGGCTCGCGGGCGGCGGCGCGTATCTCGACTATGCCCTCGGCGATCTCCGGGACCTCCATCGTGAAGAGGCTGATCAGAAGGCCGATGTTTCGGCGCGAGAGGACGATCGCCGGTCCGCGGCCCTCTCTGTCGATGCGAAGGAAGAAGCCCAGAAGCCTCTCGCCCGCGCGGTAGCTCTCGGATGAAATCTGCTCCTGCTTTGGCACCACAGCCTCCGCGCGGCCGAGGTCGACAACCATGTCTCCCTTTTCGAAACGTCGGACGATCCCGGTTATGAGCTCGCCCAGCCTGTCTTTGAATTCCTCGTAGATGATCGTGCGCTCCGCTTCGCGCACCTTCTGGATGATGACCTGTTTGGCCGTCTGCGCGGCGATCCGGCCGAAGACCGACGGGTCCATCTTGACGCCGATGCTGTCGCCGAGCTCAGCCTCCGAATCGAGCTCACGCGCTTCTTTGAAGGAGAGCTCGAGGTTTTCGTTCTCGACATTCTCGACCGCAGTCTTGAACTGGAAGAGTTCGATCTCGCCGTTCTCATCGTTGAAGTGCGCCTCGAGGTCGCCCAGGTGCCCCCACTTCCTTCGCGCCGCAGTGAGGAAGGCCGCCTCGATCGCCTCGATGAGCATCTCTCTTGGTATGCCGCGGTCCTTGCTCACCTGCTCGAGCACGCGGTTCAAATCCTGAAACAGTGCCATGCTGAATCCTCCTTAAATTTTGCGCCAGCAAAATTTCCCGATACACGTAAACGATACACGGTTTTTATTATCAGTTTTTCCGCTCCCTCGGCGGAATTTTCTCTTCTTCGATCCTCGCCTTCGCCAGCTCCGAATATGGCACGCGGTAGCGCGTGCCGTCTATTTCCATGATGATGTGCTCGCCATCCAGACCCTCGAGCGTCCCCTTGAAGTTTCCGCGACCATCGATCTGGCCCAGCGTCTTCAAACGAATCCTCGCACCGCGATATTTCTCGAAATCCTTCCGCCGCCTCAAAGGGCGATTGATCCCGGGCGAGCTCATCTCGAGCGTGTAGGATGCAGGGATGGCCTCCTCCACCGCGATCAGGTCCTCTATGCCATGCGAGGCCCTCTCACAGTCGTCGATCGTGACCCCGCCCTCCCTGTCGATATAGAGGCGCAACACCCAGCGACCGGATTCCAGTATGAGTTCGCGCTCGATCAGCTCATAGCCCAGATTCTCCAAAACAGGGCTTACGAGCTCTTCTACCCTCTTCAATGTGGCCTGAATATCCATACATGAACCCGCTGCTCAACGGCTGCGTAATAAAAAATGGGCCCGACAGGCCCACTTCTAAAGAACAGACAAATTCTGCAAAAGCGATCGCACTATATACAAAAAGCACTGGGGCGCAAGGATAATCTTATCCGTAAAAAAAACTTGCGATGCGAGCCGAGGTCGATAATAAAAGGACCGCTGTCTGCTGATCATAAGGAGAAACCATGTTCATGAATCAGGGGCGTCCGTCGGGCTGGATGGAACTCGTCTGCGGGCCGATGTTCTCGGGCAAGACAGAGGAGCTGATCAGACGCCTGCGGCTCGCGCAGATAGCCAAGCAGCGCGTCGAGATATTCAAGCCGGCGCTCGACAACCGATACTCCGAAGAACACATCTCATCCCACAACGACCAGAAGTTCACCTGCACGCCGGTCACAGATGCGACGCATATCCTCGAGCTCGTGGGCGACCACACGCGCGTCGTGGGGATAGATGAGGCGCAGTTTTTCGACGGCAAGATAGTCGCCGTCTGCCAGAAGCTCGCAAACCGGGGTCTCCGCGTCATCGTGGCGGGGCTCGATCAGGACTATCTCGGCCGTCCCTTCGGCCCCATGCCGGAGCTGCTGGCGCTCGCCGAATCGGCCCTCAAGCTCAAGGCAGTGTGCATGGTGTGCGGCGGGCTCGCCACGAAAACGCAGCGCCTCACCAAGGAGACGATGCAGGTCGTGGTCGGCGCATCCGAACACTATGAGGCGCGCTGCCGCGCGTGCTTCGACCCGGACATGGGGATGGCCAGGACTGAGCCTCTCTTCACCCCGCCTCGCACGGAAAATAAATGAAAGACGCGCTCGCCCGATATTTTGATCTCGCCGGCAGGGGAACCTCGCTCAGGACGGAGGTCGTCGCAGGGCTCACGACCTTCCTCACGATGGCCTACATCATATTCGTGCAGCCGCAGGTGCTCGGGGCGGCTGGCATGGACCCGGGCTCGGTCATGGCGGCCACCTGCATAGCGGCCGCGGCCGGCTCGCTCATAATGGGGATTCTCGCAAACTACCCGATCGGCGTCGCGCCGGGAATGGGCGAGAATTTCTTCTTCACCTACACCGTGGTGATCGCGATGGGCATCGCATGGGAGAAGGCGCTTGCGATCGTCTTCATTTCCGGCGTCGTTTTTATCCTCCTCACTCTCTTCCGAATCCGGGAGATGGTGATAAACGCCGTGCCTGAATGTTTGAAACAGGGCATCGCAGTCGGGATCGGCCTCTTCATCGCATTCATCGGCCTTTCGGAAGCGGGGCTCGTCGTCGCAAATCCCGGCGGGCTGTTGAAGATGGGGGCCCTGCACGAGGGCCCGGTCATCCTCGCCGTCTTTGGAATATTCGTCACCGCCGTCCTCGTCGCAAGGGGCGTCAAGGGGGCGATCATCCTCGGCATGATCGCAACCGCCATCGTCGGGATGGCGACCGGGATGCTCAAATACGGGGGGCTCATCAGCGCGCCGCCGTCGATCGCGCCGACGTTCCTCAGGATGGACCTGGCAGGCGCGCTCCACTGGCGCTACGCCGTGCCGATTGCGATCTTTCTTTACATGGCCCTCTTCGACACGATAGGGACGCTCATCGGCGTCGCATCGCAGGCGGGGATGATGAAGGACGGCAGGATGCCGCGCGCATCGCGGGCGCTGATGGCCGATGCGACAGCCACGACGATCGGCGCAGCACTCGGCACTTCGACGACGCTCGCTTATGTCGAGTCGATCGCGGGCGTGAAGGCGGGCGGAAGGACAGGCATCACGGCTATCGTCGTGGGGCTCCTCTTCCTGGCCGCCCTCTTCTTTTTCCCGCTGGTCCGGACGATAAGCGGCGGCATCGCCCTCCCGGGCGGAGCCATCCTCCATCCGGTCACAGCGCCGGCGCTCGTCATCGTCGGCTCCATGATGATGTGGGGGGTAAAAAACATCAGATGGGAGGATTATTCGGACGCGATCCCTGCATTCCTGACGATCGTCGCGATGCCGTTCACGTTCAGCATCGCACAGGGCATCGCCATCGGGTTCGTGAGCTATCCGATCATCAAGCTCTCATCGGGCAAAGGGCGTGAGGTGAGCCCGCTGACATATATCCTTGGTCTGCTCTTTATTTTGAAATTCGTGTTCCTCGAAAACTGACTAACGCGGGAGGATTGAAAAAATATGGCACCAAAAGAGACACTTGATCTTCGCGAAGCGCTGATAGACGCGCACGCGCACTTTTTCTTCCTCAAGGGGCAGGAGGCGATGAGGCTGCGCCTCTGGCAGATACTCTCCGACGCTGTCGTCATCGACAGGCCCGTCGGCGCCCCGATGCGAAGGACCGTCCTGGGCTACATACCCACGCTCGACGGCAACGGCGTATACGAGATAGAGGGAACGGTCTCGTCCGAACCGCTGCCCGACCAGATGCCCGACACCATCCGCATCGACGTGGACCCTTCGACTGTCAGGCTCGTCAACCGCAGGCTCTATCCCAGGGTGAGCTTCGCGCCTCCCCTCGAGGCAACCGCAACCGCCGACGAAGAAAAAACCGTCATCCCCGCGAAGATCGTAAATTTCAGCGCAGGGGGACTCAGGGTCGAAACACCGACCGCGCTATCACCCGCAAGAGTTTATACGTTCCGCTTCATAATAGAGACGGAAGACGAAACACACGACTTGAACCTCGCCGGCATGATCATCTACGAGCTGCCTTTGGAAGCTGGGCATGCATACGGCGTGCGGTTCGGGCGGCCGAGCGAAGCGAAAAAGGCAGAAGCGCCCAATGAAGAAGCCCCGGTCGAATCGCTCGAGCGGACCGTTGATCTCCTGGGTCTGGTCAACAGGCTGCTGGTGAGAGAGGGATAGATAAGAGCCTGTTCGTCGACCTTCGAAAATTTTTCGAGGAGCAATCATGACCGGCGGCATTCCAGATGATAAATGGCGGGGTATCATCGGCATCATAAAAAAACATTCCAATATTACCAGTGTGATCTTATACGGCTCCCGCGCCAAAGGAAATTTTCAGAATGGCTCAGATATAGACCTGGCCGTAAAAGGAAACGGCATATCCTCCGAACAACTGACACAGATCGGCCTTGATTACGAAGACCTTTACCTCCCATGGAAATTGAGCGTGACGGTTTACGACAACATTTCCAATGCAGATCCGATCGACCACATCAACCGTGTGGGAATAGATATTCTTCGCTGAAATCCGGGGGCACGAGGCATAATTCGAGATAAGTGCCCCCTGATTTATGTGACTGTTTTGATTCAACGGCCATCACCGGTGAAAGGTTCAGTGATGATTTGCCCCGCCTTGTAATCGACGGTCACTCTGAATCGTTTGAAGAAATCGAGACCGATGAGGGCGTCGACACCCCAGTTTTTCTCAAAATGTGAAAGATATACCGGCATCTCCTTGAGCACATGCCCGCAGATTTCGATCTGCGGCAAAATGAGTTTCCCATATTTCTGCGTCTGCAATCCCGGTTTTATCTGCGTGTCCTGGCCTGGCTGAGCAATGAATTTTGCATAGTGAAGGAACTGGTCTGAAAACTCAGTGAACGGCGCTCCTGTATCCAGAACAGCCCGCAGTTTCATCCTCTTACCAGATGGATTCACCACAAAGGCTACGAAATGGATGTGGTGAGCCTTTGTATCAAAAGCAGTGATGTTGGGCATGGTCCCGGAATCCCCTGAATGTCGATTCACCGGTGTATTCAAATGCACAGTCCTTGTCCAAAGCGGGTAGCCGATAGACCTCATCTTTGTCTGCGGAATGTCTCTCTACGACACCGACTGAAACATTTCCGTATTGATCGGTTTCGTAGTCCGTGATGAGCAGCCACTCATCCGGATATGCCTTTTTCATCTCATTCCACGTCATTTTTTGACCCATAACCAGCCTCCTCTCTCCAAGTGCAGAAGAATATTACTCCAAGCCAGGCCTGCGTACAATGTCAAAAAATATTTATTTGAACGCTCCGATATAAGGCAGCGAGCGGTAAAGCCCCTCCGAATCCAATCCATAGCCGATGATGTAGCGCCGCGGCGACTCGAAGCCGATGTAGTCGACGAGCTTTCTGGACTCCTCGTTGTTCCCCTTGTAGAGCAGCGTCGCCACCTTGAAGCGGGCCGGCCGCTTCGATTCGATATGGCGAGTCAGGTGGACGAGCGTCTTTCCGGTCTCGACTATATCCTCCACGAGCAGGACATTTTTGCCTCCGATCGGCTGGGTCATGTCGAATTCCATGCGCACGACGCCCGTATCGCGGTCGTGCTCGTAGCTCGAAACGCGGATGAAGTCGCACGCTAGCGGCCGCTTTATGCAGCGCACGAGATCGGACATGAAGATGAAGGAACCCTTGAGGACGCCGACGACGACCATCTCGCCGTCGGCAAAATCGGCCTCGATCTCGCGGGCGAGTTCGGCCACGCGCTTTTGAATCTCTTTTGCATCGAACAGAACATCCACTTTCCTGTCGGTCATGAATCCTCCAAATCAGTCAGCCAGTTTGCTGCACAGCTCCTCGGCCGCGCGGCGCATGTCGTCCGCGGCATAGATGCCCCGGCCGACTATCGCATGATAGCTCTCGCCGGCGGCCGCCGCCGCCTCGCTGATCTCGCCGCCCTGGGCGACGAACCCCGGCGAGTAGAAGACAGGATGGGAATGCTCGCGAACGAGCATGGCGCGGATCTTCTTGATCGCCTCGGGGTTGTTCCCCGGAACGACGTAGTCGTTGACGCCCAGGTTCGCGGCCTTCTCGTACATCTCGATGATCGCCTCGTCGGCGATGTAGCCGCCGTCGCTACGGACATATTTCTTGTGGGTCATGAGCCCGCCGACGATGACCCCCATCTCTTCGCCCAGGGCATAGTCTATCCACGCGCGCTCGGTCTCCGGGCCGGCCTGGGGGAAGAGGATCACGGCGTTGATGCCCGCTTCCCTGCAGACCCTTGCAAACGCCTTCCCGGTGTCCGGGATGTCCGTGCCGGCCTTCTGGTGATCGTAGATGAGCGTCTTTTTCGTGTGGCGCCTGGCGATCTCGACGGCCTTGGGCAATCCGATGGAGAGCGCCAGCACAAAGCCCAGCTTGTATCCGCCGATGCCGGGGAGATCGGCCGTCGCCTTGACGAGCGCCTCGTAGCGCAGGGCATCGCAATCGCATGCGGGGATGATGCTTCTCGGAATATCTATGATCATGGCCAACTCCTTTGGTTAGACTGGCAGCTTGAGCGGCTTCACGCCGTATTGCCGAAACTCCTCCTCGATCGAGGAAACGATTTTCTCGCCTGGCTTGAATGCGCGGCACGCCTCCGGGAGAAATTCGGTCGCATCGCTGAGCGAATGATATTGTACCCCTCGTTCTGATATCGCCTCGGCGACGCTCTTTCCATCGTCCCGCTTCTCCATCCTGTTTGTAAGACCGATCGCTGCAAGGATATGCACATCCACCTGAGCCAGATGATCGAGGGTCGTGATGAGCGAACCGCCTGTCGTAGTCACGTCCTCGATCACAACGATATTGCCTCTGGGTTCGCCGACAAAAAAACGATCTTTCGAAGAGCCGTGTTCCTTCACTCGCCCCCGTCCCATCGGCATTGGATGGCTGCCGACCGCGTAGTTTTTCTGCGCCTTTGCCCATTTGAAAGTCGTGACGATGCCGAGCTTTGAGGCCCCCTCAGGAACGCCATAAAATGCATCGGGAGAAAGATTGAAGTCCGAAACAAAATCGATCAGAAAATCGGAGAGACGATCCAGCAAAAAGACATCCCCGGCGACAGTGCGCCAGTTAACATACCACTGCGACTGCCTCCCCGACTTTAGAGTCACAGGCTTGTCGAAAAAACCGACGACCCGATTGTCGATGAGAAACCGGTCAAACGCCTTTCTATCAAACCTTGTCACCATGTGCCCAGGACCGGAATCGAACCGGTACGCCCCTTTTGGGAGCTCTGGATTTTAAGTCCAGTGCGTCTGCCAGTTCCGCCACCCGGGCCAATCGTCACAATTCACCAGTATAACCAATATAAAAGGTGGGACACGGAGCAGATGGATCTTTTTCAACAGCCTGCCTTGAGGCGGCGACCGGAATTGAACCGGTATATAACGGTTTTGCAGACCGTCCCCTTAGCCATTTGGGTACGCCGCCGTAGATCAAATAAGTTTTGTGTGGGTAACACACCATCGCAGGGCCGTCAAGAATGACCCCTGCCCTTCTCGTGAAGGGAAAAACCCGCGCGCGCTATCAATTCCAGGACCTCGCTCTTCGACCGGCCGGTCTCCTTCGAGACGCGTGCGACGTCATCCACAAGCCCCTGCGACAGATAGAAGGCGTAGCTCTTCTTGCGCGACCTTCTGTCGGGCTTGAGTTTTTTTTCGACGACCGGAGACACCGGATCACCTCGCTTGAGGCCCGAGCAATATCCGATTGGCCGATACATGTCAAATCACACGTTGACATATATTATAAAATATATTAGATGTTAGATGAGACACAACGGGGGAGGGACAATGAAACCCTTAAGATTCGAGGAATTGGAAAGAAAGGTATCCATCCTCAAGAAGCGCTGCCCCTGGGTCGCAACGCTATTGCTGCACTGCCTCAAGACCCGCAATCCCCAGGCGCTTGAGGCCATGAAAAGCGTGCTGTCGCGGCTGCGCCCCTCCGCCATCTAGGCGCTGAAGGCGGTCCCGGTCACTTGCCCTCTTTTCCCTCTGTCTGTCCATCTGTCTTCTCCTCGTCTTCTCTGACGGCTGGCGCCGGCGGCACCTTCTTCCCCTCTTTCGCAAGTTCCTCCTCGTAATAGCCCATAACCTCCGGCAAAAGCTTCTCCAGCGCCGACGCGCGGGCGCCGCTCGACGGATGCGAGGCATAGATGCTCGTGCGGTCCTTCTTCTTCTTCGCCGCCCTCTTCCAGAGTTGGGCGGCGACGCGCGGGTCATACCCGGCCTTGGCCATGTAGATAATCCCTATCCTGTCGGCCTCGCTCTCGTTCTTGCGCGAGTAGCTCGGGAGATAGAGGTTCATTCCGTTGGAAAATATCTGCCCGAAGAGATCCGCCCCTGAGGAAGAACCCCCTGCGGCGATGGCCGTCTCCACGGCAGCCCCCACGAACTGGATGGTCATGCTCTTGCTGATCGCCTCCGTCACGTGCCTGGCGTTCGCGTGCGCGATCTCATGCGCCAGCACCGCCGCGAGCTGGTCGTCGTTGCCCTTCTCGACGAGCCCCTTCTTCGGATCCCAAAGCCCCGTGTAGACCATGATCTTCCCGCCGGGGGCGCACCAGGCGTTGACGATGTTGATGTCGGCCAGATGGGCCTCGTACGGAAAGGTGGGGTAATGCGAGACGGGGGCGATCCGGTCGACGATCCTTTTTATCCGCTCGTACTCCTTCGGATCGGCCGCCGCATCAAGCTTCTTGCCCTTGGCATTGAATTCCTTCGTCTGCACAAGGAGGACCTGGCCGCCAAGCTTGGGCTCGCTGCTCAAGTTGTAATAATTGAGCGTCGTCTTCCCGGTGACGAGATCCTTGGCGCAGCCCCAAGCCAAAGCCGGAAGTAATGCGGCAATCAAAAAACACTTATGATGCTTCATGGCACACCTTTCGCCCGCCGGACACGACGCTCACGAACCAGCCAACCGCCACGGTGGTCGTCATCGATATCACCGGGTACCACGGCCACGAGACCGGCCACCTGAACACCCTGGTGACCAGCGCCAGCACCGCCATTCCCATTATCGCGCCGACGAAGGCCCCCGTCCCGCTGGCCTTCTTAATCACCACAGCGAGGATGAAGAGACCCAGCAGGGCGCCCGTGAAGAGGGAGGTGAACGACAGCGCGAGCGAGAAAAGATTTTCGCCGAAGCTCGCCATGTAGAGCGCGATGCCGATGCCGATCGTGCCCCACGCGACCGAGCTCAACCTCGCAAACTTCATGGAGTGCTCGCGCGAACCGCCGAATCGCAGGAAGAAATCTATCGTGGCCGTCTCGGAGAGGGCGTTGATGGCGGAGCTGATAGAACTCATGGCAGCCGCGAAGACCGCCGCGACGATGAGGCCTGAGACGCCCCACGTGAGTTTGGTCGCCACGTAGTGCGGCAGCACGTCGTTGACGCTGGCAACCTTTCCAAGATCCTCAGGATAGACCTGATAGAAGCCCCAGAGGAAAATGCCCACGCTGAAGAAGAGGATCGCGACCGCAAGGCCCAGCACCGCTGAGAGGATGGCCGCATACCTCGCCCTCCTCACGTCCGTGCAGGAGAGATAGCGCTGCACGAACTGCTGGTCGGTCGCGCGGATCGCCATATCGAGGGCGATATATGCAAAGCCCGCGGCCCAGATGTTGCGCGGGTTGGCAAAGCTCCACGATGTGTCGAAGAGCTTGAGCTTGCCCGCCGCCGACGCCTTCTCGAATATCCCGTGCACCCCGCCCGGGACGTCCAACCCGATGAAGAGGCAGATGATCAGCGCTCCTATGAAGAGGATGCCGAATTGCATCACGTCGGTCCATATGACCGCGCGTATCCCGCCCACCGCCGTGTATGCGACGGTGACGATCCCGACCACGACGATGACGAGCCGCATATCGAGGCCGCTCACCTGCGCGACCATTATGGACGGGCCGTAGATGAGGATTCCGGTCCTCAGCAGCACATGGATGACATAGAAAACGCTCGCGAGCGAGCGGGTCTTGAGGTCGAACCTCTTCTCCAGCACCTCATATGCGGATGTGGCCCCGGACCTGCTGAAGAAGGGTATGAAGATCCAGCAGACGATGAATATGGAGATCGGGACGCCGAGATTGAGCTGCAGGAGCCTCAGGTCGAACTGATAGGCCTCCGCCGGGTTTCCCAAAAACGTCGACGCCGAGACGGATGTCGCGATGAGCGAAAGGCCCACCGCCCACCAGGGCATCTGCCTCCTGGCGAAGAAATAATCCAGCACGCCATCCTGCCCGGAACGGTAGACGAAGCCGATGAGGAGGACGATCGCAAAGTACGCGGCGAGCACAACCCAATCGATGAATGCGAATGGCTGATGAATCATAGATCACCGACCGCCGGTGCGGCTGTCAATCGTGAACGAAAAGACGCTTCCCTTTCCGGGTTCGCTCTCCACGGCCATGTGGCCGCCCATGAGATGCACGAGTTTCCTGGCGATGGTTAACCCTAAACCCGTGCCGTCGCCGGAGCGTGTGAGATAGCCTTCCGCCTGGACAAAGCTCTCGAAGATGTAATTCAGGCGGTCGGCCGGGATGCCGATGCCGGAATCGGCGACCGTGAAGATGATGTTGCCGGGAAACTCGCCCCTGTATTGGGAGACCCCGACCTTGATGAATCCCTTCTCGGTGAACTTGAGCGCGTTGCCGAGAAGGTTCACGAGGATCTGGACGAGCTTGTGGTTGTCTATCTCGATCACAGGCGGCACTGCCTCGTCGATCGCCACATTGAGGTCGATGCCCTTCCGGCGACAGCCCACCTCGACCGTTGCCGTGGCCTCGCGCACGACGTCGGCCGTGGCCACGACCGCAGGCTGCAGGAGCATCCGGCCCGCCTCGAGCTTCGAGAGCTGCAGGATCTCGTTGATGAGATGGAGGAGATTCTGCCCGCACTGTTTTATCGTCGCGAGATTCGAGCGGCGCTCCGTGTCGGGCTCATCCTCCTCCAGGAGCTCCGCGAGCCCGAGTATGCCGTTGAGCGGCGTGCGGATCTCGTGGCTCATGTTCGCGAGGAATTCGCTGCGGAGTCTGCTCGACTCCTCCGCCCTGTCCCTGGCGATCACGAGCTGCCGCTCCATCTCCTTCTGCCCTGATATATCCACGAACGTCTCGATCATGCCGGCCTTCGCTCCCTGGCGGTCGTAGAGATGGTCCGCGCCTTTCGACACGACGAGCTGTCTGCCGGCCCTCGTGCGGACGACCGACTCGCGGCTGAAAAACGGGATCTGCGGCGCATTGGACGCGGACACGATCACATCCGAAAAATCTGTGAACGACTTTCCAAGCGTCTCGGCAGACGAAAGCCCCGTGAGCTCCGCCGCGTGCCTGTTCCAGGTCGTCACGATTCCGCCGTTGTCGACGGTCACCACGGCAGCCGGCATCGACTCGATCGCGTGGTTGTAGAAATCGCGCGAGACCGTCGTCTCATCGAGCCTCCTGGCCATCGTGCGAAAGGCGCCCACGAGGTCGGCGAACTCGTCCCTGGAATGCGGCTCGAGCGCCACACTGAAGTCGCCCTCGCCTATCCTGTCGGCGGCCAGCGAGAGTTCGTGGAGCGTCAGCAGGCCGCGTTTCAGGATCAGCATCGACAGGAGGACGACGACACCCGCCAAAGCGACGCTGATGACGATCAGGCTCATGAAGAGGCCGAAGGTCCTGCGGTGCTCGTACTCCCTGAGGAGCTTCAAGAGCTGCCCCGGCTCGGGGATCTCTTCGGCCGGGACCCGCGGGAATATCTCCTTTATGAGCCCGCTCTTGCCCGCCTGCTCGCCCTTGAGGACGAGGTCGAAGCGCGCAAGGCTAGCCCTGGAGGTCACGACGAGGGTCACAAGCGAGGTGGCGACAGGAATTATAAACACAAGGCTGATGAGGAGGATGAGCTTTGCGGAGAAATGTCCCCTGATCTTCTCTAGCATAAGGAACTGTATGATAGTTACTTTTCAACCCTCTGAAAAGCCTATTTTTTCGGACCAAAGAATTGGATTGAAGCAAACCTTAAACCAGTTTATGACATGCTCCCATGTCACCGAATTTTTTCAAGCACGGCGAGTCGCTCTCCGCCTTCACCACGTTCCGGATCGGCGGGCCCGCATCTGCGCTCGCAAGAGCGACGACCGCGGATGAAGTGCTTGCGGCGGCCACGCGCGCTGACGCGATGGGGCTCCTCTGGCGCGTGATAGGCCACGGATCCAACATCCTCGTGGCGGATGAAGGGCTTGAGGCGGCGGTCATCGTCTTTCAGAGCGCCGAGCCCCCTCAAATATTCAATGACGGACGCGTCGTCGTCTCCGGCGGCTTTCCGCTTGCCGAGCTGGTCTCGCTCCTTGCATTCAAGGGGCTCGCCGGGCTCGAAGACCTGGCCGGAATACCGGGGACGGTGGGCGGGGCAATCGCCGGAAACGCCGGGGCCTATGGCAAGACTATCGGAAATCTGGTCGGCTCCGTCCGGCTCCTCGGGAGGGATGGCAGGACGCGCGAACTCACCGGCCTCGAACTTCTGTTCGCATATCGCCACAGCATTCTCAAAGAGACGACAGATGCCATCCTCGATGCGACGCTTGCGACCTCGCCCGGCGATGCCACCCTGCTCATGGGTATCGTAGAGGCGAGGCTCGCCGACCGTCGCGCCAAGCACCCCGACCATCTCGTCGTGCCTACGGCCGGCAGCTATTTCAAGAATCCTATGTCGCCCGAAGGCAAGACGATCGCTGCGGGGAAGCTCCTTGAAGAGGCCGGCTGCAAGGAACTTCGCGCCGGCGGGGCGCACTTGTGGCACAAGCATGTGAACATAATCGTCACTGATGGGAACACGAAGGCCGCCGACGTCCTCTCCCTCGCCGCGCAGATGTCCGAACGGGTGTACGAACATTCAAAGATCCAGCTTTCGCCTGAAGTGAGTTATCTCGAAACCAGGAAGTGCAACGTCTGATCGCCATCAAGTGCCGGACTGCCTGAGGAGGGCGTTCACCTCTTCTCCTTTGAGGTGACGCCATTCACCGGGCTTCAAGCGCCCGAGCACAATGGGTCCGACCGAGGTCCTCTTGAGCCTGATGACGGGAAAGCCGAGCTCGTCGAACATGCGCCTCACCTGCCGGTTTCTCCCCTCGCGGATGCCTATCTCGATGAGTGCGTTCGAGTCGCCGTGATCGATGCGCTTGACCCGGGCGGGGAGCGTCATGCCGTCCTTGAGCTTCAAGCCGCTGCGAAGGCGGTTCAGCTCTTCGTTTGTGGGCGCGCCCTTGATTCGGACGCGATAGATCTTCCAGACTTCGTGGCGCGGGTGGGTGAGCCTGTTGATGAAGTCGCCGTCGTCGGAGAGGAGGATCAGGCCCTCCGAATCGAAGTCGAGGCGGCCGACGGAGTTCACGCCCTTTTTCCATTCCTCGAGATGATCCCAGATGGTCGGCCGGCACTGCGGATCCGATTTCGTGACGAGAACATGCAGCGGTTTGTAGAATGCGAGATAGTGGCGCCTGGCGGCAAGGCGAAGTTCCCTGCCATCCAGGCAGATGCGGTCTTTTGCGGGGTCGACGGTCGTGCCCTGCTTTGTTGCAGCCTCGCCGCCCACCGTCACACGCCCGGCGGCAATCGCGGCTTCAGCGGCGCGCCGGGAGAGTTCACTCGAAAGGGCGATCATCCGGGCCAAACGCATCGGACCCAGCGGCATCTGCCTCGGCTCCCGCTTCAATCTTCCCCTCTCCATGCCCGCCCCCCTCTCCATCCTTCGCCACGTCTTCATCCGGCATCTTCGGGAAGATGCCGCGCTCGAGGCGCCTCAAGCCCTTGAGGCTGTCCTCAAGATTGCTGAGCGCCTCCATGTCCTTCTCTTCCTCCTTAATATTTTCCTCGAGCGGACGGCGGCGGATCACTTCGGTCTCCTCCTCGCCCTCGGCGGCATCCGTCTGCTCATACTCAGGGTCACCCGCCAGGCTCTCCATCTCGCTCTGACGATTCTCCGTTACCGTGCGCCGCTCGCGCATCAGATCCTCGATGTCCTTCAGCGTCGGCAATTCCGTCAGCCCCTTGAGGCTGAATATCTCGAGAAAGTCCTTCGTCGTCCCATACAGGAGCGGCTGGCCCGGCTCGTCCTGCCTGCCCACGATGTGCAGGAGGCGGCGCTCGAGCAGGGTCTTGAGCACCCCGCCGCTGTCCACGCCTCGAATTCGCTCGATCTCGCTCCTGACTATCGGCTGCCTGTAGGCGATGATGGCGAGCGTCTCGAGCGCCGGCCCCGAGAGCCGCATCGGCTTGGGGACGTTCAGGCGCTTGAGCCACTCCGCGAGGGCGGCCTTGGTGCGGAACTGATAGCCGCCGGCCACCTGCGCGAGACCGATCCCGCGCGACGGGTCGCAGTTCCACTCATTTTCGAGCGAAACGAGACATTCGCGGACGGTCTCTTTGTCGGCGCCCTCCTGCTCTAGCGCCGTGGCGATCGCGCCCTCGGTCAGCGGCTCCTCCGCCACAAAGATCATCGCCTCGATTATCGGTTTCAGTTCGCTGACGTCCATTTTGCCTCCGTCTTCACGCTTCCGGTTTATCAAACCCCGTCGCCTCTATCTCGACCAGCTTTGCCACTTCTTCCTCGCTCACTTCCGTCATTATCCCCTGGAGATAGAGCCTGCCGCACGTCTCCTGCTGATAGCAGCGGATCATCTTGAGCCTGCACATCTCTAGGAGCGCCAGGAAGGTGATCACCACGTCATAGCGCGTGAGTTCGCCCACGAGCAGGTCCTCGATGGTGATCGTCGCATCTTTTTTCACGAGCCCCACGATCTGATAGATCCTGTCGTTGATGGAGATCCGGTCGACCGCCACCTCATGGAAGCGATCAGCCGGCACGCGCTTGAGTATCTTCGAGAAGGCCTCGACGAGTTCGTAGACGCTCCCCTCGACCGGTCCGTCGCAGGATGCCTCTATCCTCTCCGGAGAGAGAGGCACGAAGACCTCCCGCCCGAGCATAGTGCGCCCCGAGATCTGCTCGCCGGCCTGCCTGAACTGCTGGTATTCGAGCAGCCGCCTCACGAGGTCGGCGCGCGGGTCGAGTTCCTCCTCCTCTTCAGCCGGGCTGTCATCTGGCAGGAGCATCCGCGACTTGATGTGCGTGAGCTCCGCCGCCATGAGGAGAAAATCTCCGGCGAGGTCGATGTCCAGTTCCTTTAAGGTGTCGAGGTAGAGCATGTACTCCTCGAGCATGAAGGCGACCGGGATGTCGTATACGTCGAGGTCGTTCTTCTTGATGAGGTGCAACAGCAGATCGAGCGGCCCCTCGAAGACCTCGACGTTCACGCGGTAATCTAAATTTGATATATTGTTTTCCATTAGCCTCTCGCGTCAGCGATATTTAAGCCCCATCGCGCCCCTCACTTCCTCCATCGTGGCGACGGCGACTTGTCTCGCATGCTCCGCACCCTTTCGTGCGGTCGAGAGCAGCTCCTCCTCACGCCCTTCCCACTCTGCGCGGCGCTCGCGGATCGGCCGCCAGAAGGCGAGCGCGTTCTCGATGCAGATCTTCTTGCACTCGACGCAGCCGATCCCGGCGCTGCGGCATTGTTCTGCAACCCATTTCACCTTTTCGTCGCCGGAATAGAGCTTGTGATAGGCGAAGATGTTGCATACCTCCGGAGTGCCCGGGTCCTGCCGGCGCTTCCTGGCCGGGTCGGTGATCGTCTCCATCATCTTCTTGCGGATCGTCTCTTCGTCGTCGGCCATGTAGATGGCGTTGCCGAAGCTCTTGCTCATCTTTCGCCCGTCGATCCCCGGCACTCGCGCGGAATGCGTCAAGAGCGGCTGCGGCTCAACGAGCATCGTGTTCTTCATGAGGAAGTGGAAGCGCCTGACGACCTCGCGCGTGAACTCTATGTGCGCCACCTGGTCCTCGCCCACCGGCACCAGATCGGCCTTGTAGATCAGGATGTCCGCCGCCTGCAGAAGCGGGTATCCCATGAAGCCGTACATGTTGAGGTCGCGGTCGGAGAGCTCCTGCTGCATGTCCTTGAATGAAGGCACGCGCTCGAGCCAGCCGAGCGGCGTGATCATCGAGAGCAGCAGGTGCAGCTCCGCGTGCTCGGGCACCCACGACTGGATGAAGATCGTCGATTTCGCCGGGTCGAGCCCCGCGGCCATCCAGTCCTTGAGGACGTCGACGACGGCCGGAAATATCTCCTCAGGGTGCTCGTAGCCGGTCGTCAGCGCATGCCAGTCGGCGACCGCATAGAAGCACTCGTACTTCTCCTGAAGCTCGACCCAGTTGCGCAGCGCGCCGAAGTAATTGCCCCAGTGGAGCTTGCCCGTGGGCCGCACACCGCTCAAGACGCGCTTCTTGTTTGATTTGGGTTTCATCATCGCAACACTCATCCAGGCAGCAGGTAGTTGGCCAGCATCATAACCGGAACCAGCAGATACCTCAACATCCCCGTGAAAAAAAGCATCAGGAGTATCATGAAGCTGTAACGGGAGAACTGGTCGAACGCCGCGAGGCCGGATTCAGGCAGAAGCCCGCGGAGGACGGAACCGCCGTCGAGCGGCGGCATCGGGAGCAGGTTGAACGCCGCTAGCACGAGGTTCAGGACCACGCCCATCTCGCAGATCGCAAATGCGGCCCCGACCACGGTGGCGCTCATGCTGCCGTGCACGAGGAGGCCGCCCGGAACCCTTGGCAGGGCGAACACCATCATGTGGGTCATACCGGCGAACGCGAGCGCAAGGAGGACGTTCGAGGCGGGGCCCGCCACAGCGACCCACATGTTGGAGCGGCGCATATCGCCCTTGAGGTTGTAGGGATTGACCGGCACCGGCTTTCCCCAGCCAATCACCGGCGCCCCGGTGAGGATCCCCAAGATCGGCAGAATAACCGTCCCGACGATGTCGATATGCGGAAATGGCGAAAGACTCACCCTCCCCATCAGCCTCGCCGTCGAATCGCCGAACTTGTCCGCGATCAGCCCATGTGCGGCCTCGTGGAACGAGAGCGAAAAGAGGAAGAGCGGATAGAAGAGGACTAGATCGATAACCCTGCTTTGCATATGGGGCCACTAGTGGAAAAACCTAATGAAGTCAATGAAGTATTGGTCCCAAATGAGACGGACCATCGTCAGACGGAGCAAAATTCAGGGCCCATTGCAAAAACTGCAAAAACTGCGCAACTTATCCAGACCGCTGCCGATAACACCCAAGCATGGTCCCATGCCTCCCCAAATATGTCTCCGATGCCCTGGCATCGGTTGGCATCGGCCGATTCCTTGGCTGCGATGCAAATCCGCCCGATTTGATCGGGCCCCCTGACACCTTCAGCCCGGCAGAATCCCCCGGCTTATCCCATCCAACCCTGTGGCAGTCTCCCTTGCTGCGGAAGGCTCCCTTCAGAAAGGAAACCAAGGCCTCAGAACAAAAACCCAGAGTCATTCCATTGGAAAAACTCCACCTCGCGCTAGCCAGCAAAGAACTGAACTGTTTAGATCCCCCTCAAACCGTGCAGATGGAAATGCTATACAATGTCATATTCTATGGAAGCTGGTTCTCCCAGGAGAACATCAAACAATTTGACCTCGCCCATAAGCTTCTCAATAAACAGGGGATAAAGGCTGGCGACGTGCTCATGGATCTTGAAATGGCATATGCGCCGAACCCAAAAAGATTTGCAGACTGGGCCGTGCAAAGGGCAAAAGAATGGAATCAGACAGCGGAAAGAAAAGATGTCTACGCCTCGGGGACGCAGGAATTGGCAGCCCTCTCATCTACCGTAAGGAGGTGGAAGAAAGCACTGCCGAAGGATGCACAGGATGCCGTGGGCAAGGAATTCGACAGGACGCTTTCCATCGCAAGAAAAAACGAGGATGCCTTCAACCGGCATGGCATTCTTGCCACAGCGATGTTTTTTTCCAACCTGGCCTCCTGCGCAAGCCAAGGCATACCCAAGCCATCCATAAATGAGATCCTCTCTGCCGCGCCGGATGCTGCGCTGAGCATCATGGACGAAGAGAACTTGCTCAACAAACCATTGCTGGAAGAAGATGCTAGAACAATATGGCAGTTTTTTGTGAGGAACCATCCAGAGCTCTACAGACGGCAAACTTATTGGTCTGAGATGAGAAATTTTTTGGAGAAAAATCCAGCGTTTGTGCCAAAGTTTTTGTCCAGCAAGAAACAGTGGTTCTCATTCAAAGCGGATATATTCAATGTCTACTATTTATATCGCGAGCTGCTGCGAGCAGATGTCATTCCCCCGGCCAATCGGCGGGAGGTATATCTCACCATTATCGATTACGAAGGAAGGCACAGCGAATCCCTCAATCCTGAGTCGTACAAAACGTGCGGAACCCTCGATGAGATCGAGAAAAAACTCGTAAAAACTTACCTCGTCGATATCCAAAAGGATACGAAGGGACGAGGAAGATTGGGCCTGCTGGAGGACATCGCCAGGCACCTCTTGAAGAAATTTATAAAAGAATGGAGCACGGAGAAGACGATCGCTTTTTTGAGATCGTCGATCGTTGAAGATTCCGGCCTGAATGCGGATCTCTCCGCGCGAATTCTGAGGCTTGCGCGCGACAAGTCGCGCACCGAGGCAAAATCTTTCCTGGGCGAGTTTCAGGACAGAAAAAAGAGGAATTATCGCGCAGCGGAGCACGATCCTTTTTGGGACGCAATATGGCATGCATGTGGATGCGGTTTGTTGTTCACACATAATTTTTCTGGTGGAATACACGCATATGAGGATTATGACACAGCGATGGCGCATATCCCCGAATCCCTCCTCGATCTTGGATTTGAAACCGAGGTACGCGATCTTTATTTCAAGAATCACCCATACGCGGCCATCTACGCCCTTCCAGAAGATCTCAGGCCAACCGGCAGAGGCGTGTCCTATGCGATCATAGACTCCTTTCCTCCTCCAGGGGCGACGGGATATGCAGATCTAAATAGCGTGCGGATACTGGACATCGATCCTCCCGTCTGGACGGGAAAAGATGAGGAGTCACACGGCATCGCCATGTCCACACTGGCCGTCGGCAAGACGATGGGGCTGGCGCCCGGCGCAAACCTCTACATTGCCCCCGCTATCACCCATGATACAGTCAATCCCGCAAAGGCAACGGTGGAGTCCTTCGCTCGGACTATTGAACTCAAGAAAAATGATCCAAGCCTGGCCGTCGTGGGCTTGAGCCTCGGCCTCGAGGTGCCTATTATGTTCAAAAAAGAGGTCCAAAGGTCGGAGCTATACAAGAGGCTCAAGAGGTATTGCGAAGAACTGCATCGCGCCGGCGTCGCAATCATCGTTTCGGCAGGCAACGACGGTCAAAAAGACAATATAAATATGCTCGGCCTTCTGCCCCACGTGACCCTCGTCGGGGCATTGGACAGCAAACTCACGGAAACGAGGGACGATGACAGAGCCTCGTCGTATTCGACGGGCAGGGGTTCAGGGGGACCCGCGCAACTCTATGCCCATGCAGATCCCGTCATGCTCGTGGGCTATGACAAGAAAACTGTCTGGTCGGAAACAGGCGGCACCTCTTCGGCAC
>JAZDOG010000079.1:0-10364 GCA_043798915.1 Pseudomonadota bacterium
GGCCGTGATGATCAAGAGCGCCGGAACAACGGATATAAGTCCGAGGAGCATTCTTTTCATACTCTTTCCTTTCATTTATTTTAATAGCCCGGCGAGCTTTATGCCGTATTCGACGCACGCTTCGATGCTCAGCGGGTCGGGATTCCACATGCACCTCATGCCGTCGTCCACGACCTGGAAACCGGCCGCATCGAGCTGCCCCTTGATCACCTTGACGGATTCGCCGCTCCAGCCGTAACAGCCGAAGGCGGCCGCCTTCTTGTTTCTGAACTTCAGACCCTTCGCCTCTTCCAGGAACCCCGCGATGGAGGTCAGCACGCCGCGGTTGATCGTCGGGGAGCCGACGACGATGGCCCGGGAACGGAAGATCTCGGTCATCACGTCGTTCCGGTCCGATCTTGCCATGTTATAGAGCTTCAGGTTGACCCGCGGGTCGGCCTGCGCGATCCCCCGGGCGATATTTTCCGCCATGATTCGCGTTCCGTTCCACATCGTGTCGTAGACAAGCGTGATCTGGTCTTCCTGATAGCTGTCGGCCCATTTGAGGTACTGCTGGATGATCTGGACGGGGTTTTCACGCCAGATGATGCCGTGGCTTGTGCAGATAGTCTCCACGGGGAGGTTGAAGGCGAGGACCTCCTTGATCTTTTTCGTGACCATCTCGCTGAAGGGGGTCAGGATGTTGGCGTAGTACTTGATGCATTCGGCCATCAGTTCCGACCTGTCCACCAAGTCGTTGAACATATATTCCGACGCATAGTGCTGGCCAAAGGCGTCGTTGGAAAAAAGGATGCCGTCCCCTGTCAGGTAGCAGAACATGGTGTCCGGCCAGTGGAGCATCGGCGCCTCGATGAAGATCAGCTCCTTCGTCCCCAGGCTGAGCTTGTCCCCGGTTTTAACGGGATGAAAATTCCAGTCCTTATGATAATGGCCCTTGAGCGATTTGATGCCGTTCGCCGTGCAGTAGATGGGCGTATCGGGAATGCGGTGCATCAACTCGGGAAGGGCGCCGCTGTGGTCGCTCTCCGCGTGGTTGGCGATCACATAGTCGATCTTTTTCAGATCGATCTGCTTTTCCAGGTTGGCGATATACTCCTTGGCAAAGGGCGTCCAGACCGTATCCACGATCGCGACCTTCTCCTCTTCGATCAGATAGGAATTGTAGGTGGAGCCTCGGTGGGTCGAATACTCTTCCCCGTGGAATTTTCTGAGCTCCCAGTCGATCTTTCCGATCCATGAGACATTGCTTTTAACATGCAGCTTCATATGCAGGTTCTCCTTTTATTACTGGTTGATTGCTGCGGTATTCTCTATTACCGGCTGCCTGGGACACGTCTTTTTTGAAACCTTGAGAGAAATATAACAGAGAAGGAGTGTAGCGGCAAGTAAAACGATAAAGTAAAAACGATAAAGTCAAAGATGTGAGGGTTAGATCAGAAAATAGACAGCCTGAGCCAGCGCCCAGATCAGGACCGCCGCGGTCGCAAGGATGCTCGCCACTGCCAGGGAGCGGTGGAGAGATCGTTCCGTCGTCGATTCGCGATATCCCGCCAGGAAGGCAATCGCTCCGCCGGAGACAAGGCCTCCCCCGTGCGCCCAGTTGTTGATCCCGGGGAAAAAGAGCCCGAAGAGGACAAGCCCTACCACCCATCCCATCGCCTGGCGGTAAATCTGCTCCCCGTAGAAACCTCCCCGGCTCTTACCGTAGTAAAGGATGGCGCCGATCAGACCGCAGAGCGATCCGGAGGCGCCGATTGTGAGGGGAACGCCCGCCATATAGGAGAGGAAAAAGCCGGCGACACCGGTCCAGATGTAAATAATCGCGAAGCGGTGGAAGCCGAATTCTTCCAGAACGAATGGGGCGAGTTGACGGAGTGCCATCATGTTGAAGAAGATGTGCAGGAGCCCCCCATGGAGGAAGGAGGCCGAAACGAGGGTCCACCAGCGTCCGTAAGCGTCGATAGGCAAAGTTCCGGTCGCACCGAGGAGAAAGAGACTCCCCTCCGAGGGGGACAGGAAGGTCATGGGGTTTGCCGACAGACCGAGGGCCGTCGGATTTAGCAGGAGTGAAAAGAAATAGAACGCGGCGTTGACGGCGAGGATGGTCTTGACCGGATCAAGACGGAGCAGGGAGAAGCCGCCGATGGCCCCCCGCTTCCAGAGCGAGCCCGGGCGGGCCGTCCCGCAGTAGGGGCACGCCGGTTCATCGCTACTGATCAGTTTCCTGCAACTCGGGCAGAGCATGGATTTCTTTTCGGTCATGGCGTGATCCTGTTCATATCAACCTCATGATCACCGGAATGGCGACAAAGGTCCCGATGGAAGTGGTCAGGTTGACGACGGCGACGAGCATAAGAAGTCGGGTGATTCGATTCCGGAAGAATCCCCGGACCGAGATGATGTCGTCCTTGAGCGCCAGAAAGTCCTTGACCTGGGGTTTGCGGAGCGTTGCTTCGACCAGTCCGGCGACCCAGCCGGCGGCGATCAGGGGGTGCAGCGTCGTAATGGGGGCGGCGAGGGCCGAAGCGGCGATCGTCAGGGGGTGGGCCAGGAGGATGAGCGCTCCGAAGCCCGAGAATGTGGCGGTAATCAAAGACCACTGGACGATCATCTTCAGGCTGGTCTGGGAACCCGAATAGAAGAAGCCGGCGACGAAAAGGCCCACGATGGCCAGCGGAAAAAACCAGCCGGTAAATCGCCCCCAGCGGGATTTATTGGGGATCAGGTTGAGCGCCGCAAGGTCGATCTCCTCTCCCATGTGTTTGAGGATACCGGGGACGTGCCCGGCCCCGACGACCGCCACGATCCGGATACCAGGTGCATGGCCTATGGTATGGGCCATATAAAGATCCCGCTCGTCGATCAGGGTGGTCTTGAGCCCGGGCAGCTTCTCGCCGATGGTCTGCAGGGCGAGTTCCAGGACATCGTGCTGTTTGAGTTTTTCGATCTCCTCTTCGGTGATCTCGTCGGTGACGAAGAGCGAAAGGATGACGTCAGGGAGGACCTTGACCTTGCTCCAGAAACCCATCTTCCGCCAGGTACGAAGGAGCGTCACCCGGATTTCCCGATCGGCGAGGACAATCTCCGCCCCGATCTCCTCCGCCCGTACGATGGCCCGAATCATCTCTTCACCGGGGGTGACATTGAACTTCCGGGCGATTTTCCGCTGGAGCGAAGCCATGATAAGCTGGGAGAGGAGGATCGACGCCCGCTTCTCCCGGATGACCTTGACGATGTCGGTCTGCTGCCACTTGTCCTGCTGCCGGATGGCCTCATAACGGGGCCCGCAGAGCTCGACGCAGACCGTATCCGGTTTTTCATCGGCGATGACCTGCTCCACCAGGTCGACGCTCTCCCTGGAGACATGGGCCGTTCCGATCAGGATGATTTTCCTGCCCTCTATGTCGATCCGGTGGATATTCTCATTTTCCAAATGTTTACCCCTTCAGCGGTTGATTGGGCAGGTCATTATCAATATTTGCCTGGGATGTAAAGGAGAAAGGATTTACTGATGTTCCGGATGATGCTAAAGGGAATGCCGGAAAGGCCGTCAGTCGTAGACAGAAAATAGGCACGATATGAAGATCGGGGATCGGATTCTAACGAAAATCGGAGATGTGGCCTTCGGCGGCGATGGGGTCGGGAGAAGCCAAGATCTGGTGATCTTTGTCCCTTTTACCGTCGATGGGGACGAGGCTGAGGTCGAAATTACCGAGGTCAAGAAGCGGTATGCCAGGGCGAGGCTTATCCGGATCATCGCCCCGTCGCATTACCGCACGACGCCTCGTTGTCTTTATTACGCCCGCTGTGGCGGCTGCCGGATGCAGCAAGTCGCCTATCCCCATCAGTTGGAACTCAAGCGTCGGCAGGTGGCGGAGACTTTTCGCCGGATCGCGAAGTTATCCCTCCCGCCTGTGGCGCCGGTGATAGCCTCCCCACGACCCTATGGCTATCGGGGAAAGGCGGAATTCCATCTTGCTGGAGAGCGGGGTGAGCCGCGGCGGATGGGTCTGATGGCTTCGGCGAGTCACGACCTTATCGAGGTTGAACGGTGTGAAATTGTGGATGAATCCATAAACCGAAAATACCGGAGCTTTCGAGAGGCCTTTCTGAGGGGCCTTCTATCTACTCGGAACGAAAGGCAGCTCTTCTGGTCCGACGAGCCGGATGAATCCCCGACGGAAGTCGTGACAGGATCGATAACCGGGCATGAGATCACCCGGATGGTCGGGGGAAAACGGATCACTGTTCCCTACGGAGGTTTCTTCCAGGCAAACGCCGCTCTGGTGGGGGAACTAGTTGAGCAAGTCGTTATGATGAGCGCGCTTTCAGGTCGAGAGACGGTTGTCGACGCCTATTGTGGTGCGGGTCTCTTTACCCTCTTTCTCGGACCCCGGGCCGAGCGAATCTTCGGTATCGAGGGGGCCCGGGAGGCGGTCCGCTGCGCGGGGCTCAATCTCTGCAGAGAAGGCCTCATGCAGAAGGAGGTCTTCTCCGGCGATGTGGCCGATATTCTGGAAAACGAGTTTGCAGCGCGGGGGATAGCGGCTGACGTGGTCGTTCTCGATCCGCCCCGCGACGGCTGCGGTAAGGGGGTTATCGACGCGGTGGCATCCATGCGGCCGGAGCGAATCGTCTATGTATCCTGCAACCCGGCAACGCAGGCACGGGACGTCCGGCTTCTCGCTGAACGGGGCTATACCTTGCATCTTCTCCAGCCGCTCGACATGTTTCCCCAGACGGCCCATATCGAAGTCGTCGCCCTGCTGGTCGCGAGCGTGACCCGCAAACCCGCTTTGTTACGTATAGCAGGAAGGACTCCGCACCTGCCATCGCTCCCAATATGACCTGCATGTCGGTGGTATGGGGCCGGGGGAGAAAAGTCCTCGGCCCCACCCTGTCAGGCTGAGGATTACGTCTTACTTTCACCGATGAAACGATAAACAAGAGCACCCAGCAAGGCCCCTATGATCGGAGCAACCCAGAACAGCCAAAGCTGTGTAATTGCCCAATCGCCGGCAAACAAAGCGACACCGGTACTGCGAGCGGGGTTCACCGACGTGTTGGTGACCGGGATGCTGATCAAATGAATCAAGGTCAGACCCAGGCCTATGGCTATCGGGGCGAAACCCTGAGGTGCCCGCTTGTCGGTTGCCCCGAGAATGATGAGAAGGAACATCATAGTCATGACAATCTCGGTAACCAGCGCGGCGAGTAAAGAGTAACCACCGGGCGAATGGGCACCGAAGCCATTTGACGCGAAGCCGGCAGATACCACAAAGCCGGCCTTGCCGATAGCGATAAGATAAAGGATGCCACCCGCGACAATGCCTCCGAGGAGTTGCGCGATAATGTACGGCAGCAGCTTGCCCGCCGGAAAACGCCCGCCCGCCCACAGCCCAATTGAGACGGCCGGGTTGAGGTGGCAGCCGGAAATATGGCCGATCGCGTAGGCCATGGTCAACACAGTCAGACCGAACGCAAGGGAAACCCCGAGCAACCCAATACCGACTCCCGGAAAAGCCGCCGCCAAAACCGCGCTACCGCAACCTCCGAGAACCAACCAAAATGTTCCGAAGAACTCCGCGCCATATTGCTTCATCTGTTGCCTCCTTATCGAGTTGCTGTGATTTGTCTAAGGCTTACTGTTTATCTGTATCCGCATAAAACCCTAAATGCAAAACCCCGCACTCTTCCGAGACACGGGGTTTCAATAATCTCTCCATGGCATCACCCTTTTAAAAGGGTTCAAATTGGTTGTTAACCGATTGACATTGCCTTATTCAAGTGTGTTTTCGTATGACCCTAATGAGTTGAGAAGTCAAGGGAATATTTTATTGATAACCACTTAAAACCTTTTTATATCTCCTGTAATCCCATTTCAATTGATAAATTGACTTTGTTATGAAGGACGATAAGGATGTAGAGTGCTTCTATGCACACTCCGGTCAGATAGTCAGAATGCGGTGCGGTTCATCCACAAACAGCAGGTAGCATTCGACCGGACGCTCATCGAAGAGTCCCTGCAGGATGGTGCGGTAGCGGATCATCTGGGGGCGGTACTTGTCGGCAAGGTGGCCGACGCGTCCCGTTTTGAAGTCGATGAGGGTGATGCGGTCGGGGGCAATGATCAGCCGGTCGACGATGCCGAACGATCGGGTATCGGAGAGGTGCTGTTCGGTGAGCACGGTCCCGGGACGGAAGATGATCTCACGCACCTTCTGGTCGCTTAGGAACCGGTTAGCGGCGGCGAGTTCCTCTACGGCGAGGTCGCTCCGATCTATCGTTCTGGAATCATCGGTGAGCCCGGCGAGCGCCGCATGGATGCGCAGACCGCGCTCGATTCCCGCCTCGATGGTGGCCGAGCGCAAGGCCGGATCCATTTCATCGCTGACAGCCGGCTCGACGATAAATTCGGCGAGGCCGGGCGCTGTCAGTGCCTCGTGTTCGGAGGGTCGTGGTTTCTCGAGACCATAGTCATGCCGCCAGCCGAATGCGGTCCGCTCGGCGCCCGGTATCGTCCTTTCGGCGGTGCGATACATCAGTTCACTGAACCCTTTGCGTTTTCCTTCCTTGTCGACCCGTAGGAGGATCACCAGACTTTTCACGGCGCGGGTCGCGGCGACATAGAGGAGGTTGGCCGTTTCCTCGGCTTTTTCTTCTTTTAGCGCTAACGCTGCCTCCGCGATGGCGTCCGCCCCTGCAATCGGGCCGGTGGCGAGAAAAGCGATCTCGCCTTTGTCCAGGCTGAGCGGACAGCCATCATCGGGATGCCGTATCTCGGGGATCTTGTCGAGTCCTTCTTTCCAGAAGAGAAACACATGGGGAAATTCAAGGCCCTTGGTGCTGTGTATCGTTGCCAGTTTCACCCGGTCTGCGTGCTCTCCTTCGGGTACGGTGATGAGGTGCGACATCGCCATCAGATAGCGCAGAAAGGTGGAGGCGTCGACGGCGTCGGGGCGGTTAAAGTAGCGCTCCGCCTCATCCCACAGCGTTTCGACGAGCACCCGCGGGAAATAGGGCAGAAGGTCGCGCAGGGCGGCGGCAAAGGCCGCGAAACAGTGGGGCCGGGGCGCCGTTCCGATAGTCCCGGCAAGTCGTGAGAGGACGGTAGTCAATGTTTCGTCATAGCCCAGCGTCGAGAGGGCGCGGGGGATGAAGCGGCCGTCGTGTTCGGTAAAAAGGGCGATGAGCGAAAGAGTGAGAGCGGTCCCTTCTCGGAACGACAGCACCTCGCGGCCGCGGAGACCGGAGGAGAGTACCCCTTCCTGTACCAGTGCCGCTGCAATCTTGTCCATGTGGGCATTGGTCCGGCATAGGACCGCTATATCGCCCCACGTGCATCCGCAATCGGCTTTTTTTTGCTTGATGGCTTCGATGAGCCGTTCATACGCCGGAGAGTCGCCGGCGCCGCAATATGCCGGTATGACCGCGACCTCGGAGATGCCGCTGTAGGGATGCTTCGGTTCTTCGGGCGGCGCCTGGGGATGCGCTTTTTCGGTACCAGCGAACAGGTCGGCGACCAGATGGTTGAAGAATGCGATGAGAAGCGGCGTCGAGCGGTAGTTGTAAGGCAGCGGCTCGGTGGCTATCTGTCCACTCAGTACAGCAGGGGCTATACATGCCTTCAGGTGATCGGGCGCCGCATCCCGCCACTGGTAGATCGACTGCTTCCAGTCTCCCACGAGGAAGAGCGACCGTTCCCCCTCGGCGTTCTCCCCCACGCAACCGAGGATATCATCGAGGAGGGGTCGGAGCAGGTCGAACTGTATCTTCGAAGTGTCTTGGAACTCATCGAGGAGCAGATGCGTCGTCCGGTGGAATCCCAGTTCGTAGAGGCGCGCCGTGAAGAGCGGCCGGTCGGGGCTTTCGGGGCCGTCAAGGGCGAGAAGCGCCCGGGGGATATCCTCGAAATACAGGCGGCCGAGCCTTTCCTTCTCCTCGGTGAGTAGCTCAGCGCGCAACGTGCTGAAGCGCTTGAGCAGGGCACTGCGCAAGCGCTTGGTGTTGATGAGATGCTCGGCGATAAGGCGGCGCATCGGAGGATAAAGGTCCTGTAGTATGGCGTAGGCGGGCGACTTGCGATCGGTGTTTGCCACCTTGACTTCCGACACGGCGGATTTGAGAAACAGCGCTTTATCGAGCTCCACCTCTTCGATCGGTTTGAGCAGAGGGGTGACGACCAGTCGGCGCAGATTCCCCGTCGTTTCCTCCGTGACTTCCCGCACCTGTTCCTGCAGTCTCTCGTATTCGGCGACAATGCGCGCCTGTCTTCCCTTGAGTTCATCCAGCCGGCTGTCGGGACACTCCCACGCCGCCAGCACATCCTTGCTCTTGTCAAGCGCATCGATCAGCGACTCGGGCTGCAGATTAAGGATGCGCGCCGCGATCAGGATAGTTTCGATGTCGGCGAGGATGCGCGGATGTTGAAAAAAACGCTCGTCAGCGCCTGCGGTGATCAGTGCACGCTCGTGATCGTCGGCAATCTGCGGCGCATATTCCTCGGTCGCGAGGACGCGGTGGAAGAGCGCATCGATGGTCGAGAAATGGACCTTGGCGGCGCGCATGATGAGCCGCAGCTTTTCGGTTGCGCTCTCAGGCCCGTTCTCGATCTCTTCGAGTATCCGTTTCTCCATCTCGGCCGCTGCGGCGCGGGTAAAGGTGGCGGCGACGACGAATACCGTGTCGCATCCGATATGGCGGCGCACCTCTCGAGTAAGGCAGAAGGTCTTCCCGGAACCGGCCGAGGCGGTGACGAAGAGGCTTTTCACCATGGGCGGCCTCCCTTCCGGTAGAGGTCGGGTCTGAGGCATAGCGCCTTGTAGGGACAGTAAGGACAAACGCCGGCACGGGTGTTCGGGGTGAAGCGTTCCGCCTCCAGCATCCGGTCGAGACGCCGGGCGATGCGCTCCATCGTCGAGTCGCAGTCGGCCAGTTCCTTCTCCGCGAGTCGCCTCTCATAGTCGCCGCGCACTTTCGGCCGCAGGAAAATATGGGCTGCATCGAGTGAGTCGGCGGTCGCTACTGCGTTGTGCAGGGCAAGATAGGCATAGATGATCAGTTGGAACCGCTCGTCGAATGAGTCCGGTTCTTCGACCAGGTCCGCCAGTCGGTCCTTTTTGGAATTCTTTTTCTTTTCCTTGTACTTCAGGTCAGCGATCAGCATTTTCCCCGCATGCCGCTGCAGCCGGTCGATGCGCCCCTTGATCCGGTAGCGGTCATCGCCGAAAGATGCGGTCAGATCAAGTTCGGCTGCCGTCACCTCGTCGGAAAAAAGGAGCCGCTTTTCCGGCTCCCGTTCCCAGGCGGCGATATCGGCCAGAGTGCTGTGGACGATCGCCTTGCGGACCGCGTGGTCGGGAAGTTTCGCACGCAGCTCCACGTCGCTCTCCCATCGCTCTTCAAACAGACCGCGCCACCGCTCGATGGCGGGGCGATGATCTTTCAGCTTCGCGAAGAAGTGGTGGAGGAAATTCCCGATGAGAAGATTGGCATGCTCTTCGTCTTCAAAGCAGGGAGGGGGTGTCACTTCCTGCAGGTCTTCAAGGATGAAGCGGTATGGACAGGAGAAAAAGAGCCCCAGCGAACTGAACGACCATGCGTGCCGCCGAAGTTGCCCGCTCAATTCAACACTGTTCTCTATGGCGGGGATACCGACCGGCGCGCTAAACGGCGTCGGCGCCATCAGCCGTTTCACCGGTTTTTTGCCGAACTCGGTGGCAAGGAACGAGAAGTGGGGTGACGGGGCCTCTCCCTCTACCTGATCGTAAATGGCGGCGATGTGGGCCGTGCGGCCGAACGAAAGAAACTGCCGCAGTGCGAGATCGTCGGCCTCGAAGCGCGCCCGGTGGATACGCGGCAGGTGTATCAGGTTCAGGTAGGGTCCGCGGAAGGGTTTGTGCGGGAAGATGCCACTGTTCATCGGCAGGATCACGGCGCGCTGATAGGGGATGCCGGTTGCGTCGCCCATCCCCACCACTTGGATCGGTGCGTTGCGCTTGCCACGCAGGTGCAGTTTCTTTGCGGCAACAAGGTACTCGGCGAGTGGTGACCACTCATCACCCATCAACGGGCGGAACCGCGCCAGTTCATCGCACAACGTGATCGCCCCCTCGAAAGCGGCGCGGTCGGCCTCGTCGAGCTCATTCCACCGGGCAGAGAGCTCGGAGACGAGATCCTGCCGCACCGGCGCCAATCCCTCACCGCTGCGGATTGCATCGCGCAAACGATGCGCCGCTGCGAAGTGGGCGAAGGGGAGCCACGGCACAAAGTTAACCTGTCCGCCGAGCGGCCGAAAGAGAAGTTCCCACAGATAGAACGAGAGGGTCTCGTCGAGAAGCACGATGAAGAGTTGTCCCGTATCG
>JAZDOG010000057.1:0-38537 GCA_043798915.1 Pseudomonadota bacterium
GTCGGGATGCATAATTTTCAGGCGGCACCGTTTCCCAATTTGCTGAATTTCGCACTCGTTCAAATCCTTCTCGTCGCGCTCCCGGAGGAGTTCTTCTTCCGCGGCTATTTTCAGTCGGCCGCCAATGCCATCTTCCCCGGCCGGATGCGCTTCTTCGGCGCCAACATCGGATGGGGACTCCTCGTCACAGCCGCCGTTTTTGCCTTTGCCCACTCTGTGGTTCTCTATAAGTGGTGGCACTTCTCGATCTTCTTCCCCGCACTCGTCTTCGGCTATCTCCGCGAGCGCACCGGCACGATCACCGTTCCGGTCCTCTTCCACGCGGCTTCGAACATCCTGATGGATTGGATCACAAGAAGCTACGTCTGATGCCTTTGGTGTATGCGCACCACGGAGCGATTGGACACTCGCTGCAGCGCGGGTTGCGCGCCGAACATAATGTCCTTCCGTGATGGATGAGCCAGAAGTGGGCGGCGGCGAGCTGCCTCCGCGGAATGATCCTGACGAGGTCGGCTTCGACTTTCTCGGGCGTCTTTCCATCCGACAGGCCGATCCTCCTTGCGACCCTGAAGACGTGCGTGTCGACCGGCATCGCCGGTTCGCCGAAGGCTTTGATCAGGACTACGTTTGCGGTCTTGCGCCCCACGCCAGGAAGCGAAACTAGTTCATCTCGCGTTGGCGGCACCTTCCCCTTGAATTCGTCGACGATCAACCGGCTCGCTGCGATTATGTTCTTCGCCTTCGCCTGATGGAGGCCGACCGATTTGATGATTCTCTCCACGTCGCGCCTCTTCGCGGTGGAGAGTTTCGCCGCCGTCGGATATCTTTTGAAGAGCCCTGGAGTCACGCGATCGACCTGGTCGTCGGTGGTCTGGGCGGAGAGGATGGTTCCGACGAGCGTGCGAAAGGGATCGCTTCGCCTGGCCCAGGGGCGCTGGCCCTTGGGGTAGCGCCTTTTGAGCGCATGCAGGATGGCGATGACATTCTTTTGAGAGATCATGTGCCGATCAGTATCTCCTTATCGCCGCGCGGATGATGCCGCCGAGCGTGAGTTCTCTCTGCGGGCGGATGACGGGATATTTGGGGTTGGCCGGAACGAGTTCGACCTCCTTCCCGCGACGCTGGTAGTATTTGAGCGTCCATTCGTTGTCAACGCATGCCAGCACGATGTCGCCGTTTTTGGGGGTGCCACCGCGCTCGACGATCACGAGGTCGCCCTCGTGGATGCCGGCGTCGATCATCGAGTCGCCCGAGACCTTGAGGAGAAACGAGGACTCAGGCTTTTCGATCAGATAATCATCGAGCGAGAGAGTGTCGATCAGTTCCTCTTCGGCCGGCGAGGGGAAACCGGCCTGGACGTAGCCCAGGAGCGGGACTCCCAGTTTTTCGCCCCGTGGGATGAGGCGGCCAGCCTCGTCCTTTTCGACATAGCCCTCGTCAATCAGCCTTTTCGCGAGGCGGAACGCGGCGTTCTTCGAGCTGTAGCCGAAAATCCGGCACATCTCGGAGTAGGTGGGGAGGCGGCGGCTGCGCCTCCAGAAGCGGCGGAGTACGTCGATCTTGGCCTCTTCGATTTGTCCCGGTTTAAGAGTCATAAGGCTAAATGAGCTACACCCCACCCCGCGGGGAGGGGGAATCCGCCGCGGGGCAGGAGATAGCATCCGTTTAAGCCGCCCGCCGTACAGAACCCTCGGCCGCTGTATGCGAGGAACCTTATCGATGGGCGGATGCCGGTTTTCAATGAAAGCACGGTAAGTGAACGCCCGTTCACTTGTCAAGCCCTTGTCTTTTTTTCCATCTCTTTTCCCTCTCCCCTTGTGGGAGAGGGTCAGGGTGAGGGGGATCTGAGCTTCTTCTGTTTGCTCCGTCTGACGGATATCTGTTATTTATCGAATAGTTGCATTAAAACAGCTTGCCGGTTTTCGTTACGCCAAGATTGGCCAGATATCACGCAACAAATTACGAATTCTGCCGATAATATAGGTAAGGAACTGGGAACGGAACCTATCCGGGGCACATATGGGCAAGGTTGATATCAACAAATTCTGGATCGAGGGGGTTTTGACCGGGGCCTTCCCGCGGTTCGTGGAAGACGGCGGGGCCGATCTGGACGGAAATGGAATCATCGACGAGGGAGAGAAATTCGGTGATTTGAACGATGACGGCCGCGTGGGGGATCGGGGCGACTACGTTAAGTACCTCCAGGAAAACCGTTCCCTTCTTTCCGCCGCAATTCCATTTTTCAAGTGGGGACAAAACCTCTCGGTCACCAACAGGATCCATGAGCTTCTTTATCTGGAATCGGATTTTTCCTCTGACACCCAGTTTCAATCGGCCTACGCCTTCATCACAATGCTTGTGGAAGATGCAAACGAGAAGATAGGCAATCGAAAGCTGTCGCCACAGGAAGAGAGTTCGATCTACTATGCTGTGATGAAAGAGGCTGGGATTAAGTTTATTGGTCAGGAAGACTCATCCTTTATAAATAATATAGAGAAAAGGGAACTGGATTGCGACACATCGAGTTTTATGGCCATGGCCATTGGTGATGAACTGGGTATTGTGCTCCGGCCTGTTCCTGCCCCTTGCCATATCTTTCTAAGGGGAAAGGGAAGGGATGGAAAGGAATTCAATATTGATTATGGGGAACTGACCTCTGACGGCGGGTACGAAGTAGATCCGGACTTGATTGGCAGAAAAGTTTATCTCCAGACCTTGAACGATCACCAACTGGAAGGTCAATTTTTATCTAACCGCGGCCTCGTTTTGTATAAGCTTGGCCGGCTGGATGAAGCCCTTGCGGCCTATGATAGCGCCCTTGCAATCAATTCAAATGATGCCGAGGTACACTTGAACCGCGGCAACGTTTTGGATGATCTCGGCCAGCTGGATGAAGCCCTTGCGGCCTATGATCGCGCCCTTGCAATCGACCCAAAAGATGCCTCGGCACACTATAACCGCGGCTACGTTTTGGATGATCTCGGCCGGTTCAAAAAAGCCCTGGCGGCCTATGATCGCGCTATTGCAATCAATCCAAAGCATGCCAAGGCACACTTTAACCGCGGCTACGTTTTGAGGAAGCTCGGCCGGTTCAAAAAAGCCTTGGCGGCCTATGATCGCGCCCTTGCAATCAATCCAAAGCATGCCAAGGCACACTTTAACCGCGGCGTCGTTTTAGAAAAACTCGGCCGGCTCAAAGAAGCCCGAGCGGCTTACAAAAAAGCCCGCCAGCCAAACCCAGGTTTAAAACACAAATAAGACGGAGAAAACCAGCGACATCATGAAAGTCGACATCAACAAATTCTGGATCGAAGGGGTTTTGACCGGAGCCTTCCCGCGGTTCGTGGAAGACGGCGGGGCCGATCTGGACGGCGATGGAATCATCGACGAGGAAGAGAAATTCGGTGATTTGAACGATGACGGCCGAGTGGGAGATCGGGGCGACTACATAGAGTATCTCCAGGAAAATCGCTCCCGTCTTTCTGACGCAATTCCATTTTTCAAGTGGGGCCAAAGCCTTTCGGTCACCAACAGGATTCATCAACTCATTTATCTGGAATCGGATTTTTCTTCTGACACCCAGATTCAATCGGCCTACGCCTTCATCGCCCGGCTTGTGAAAGCCACAAGCGAGAAGATAGGCAATCGGAAGCTGTCGCCACAGGAGGAGAGCTCGATCTACTATGCTGTGATGAAAGAGGCAGGGATCAAGTTTATCGATCAGGAAGGCTCATCCTTTGTAAATAATATAGGAAAAAGGGAACTGGATTGCGACACATCGAGTTTCATGGCCATGGCCATTGGGGATGAACGGCGTCTGGAGCTCCGTCCTGTCCTTGCCCCTGACCATCTCTTTTTAAGGGGAAAGGGAAGGGATGGAAAAGAATTCAATATTGATTATGGGGAACTGACCTCTGACGGCGAGTACAAAGTAGATCCGGACTTGATTGGCAGAAAAGTTTATCTCCAGACTTTGAACGATCAGCAGCTGGAAGGTCTGTTTTTATATGATCGCGGCGGTGTTTTGTGCAAGCTCGGCCGGCTGGATGAAGCCCTTGCGGCCTATGAGGGCGACCTTGCAATCAATCCAAAGCATGCCGAGGCACATTTGAGCCGCGGCTACGTTTTGGAAAAACTTGGCCGGCCGGATGAAGCCCTTGCGGCCTATATACAGGCCCTCGCAATCAATCCAAAGTATGCCGAGGCACACTTGAACCTCGGTGTCGTTTTAGAAAAACTTGGCTTGCTGGATGAAGCCCTTGCGGCCTATGATCGCGCTATTGTGATCGATTCAGAGTATGCCAAGGCACATTTTAACCGTGGCAACGTTTTGTGGAAGCTCGGCCAGCCCGAAGAAGCCCTTGCAGCCTATGATCGCGCTATTGCAATCGATTCAGAGTATGCCAAGGCACACTATGGTCGCGGCTACGTTTTGACGAAGCTCGGCCGGTTCAAAAAAGCCCTTGCGGCCTGTAAAGAAGCCCACCGATTAAACTCAAGTTTAGAAATTGAAAAGTGTGCCCCTCATAAGAAACCATGACAATCAAGCATGTCTCCTTTGGATTCGTTTTGTTTTGCTTTTTCCTCTCTCAATCAGTAAATTCTGGAGCATGAAACCCAAAACAATGTTGTTTGGCGCGGTTGTCGCTGTATGCGGTGTCTGCCTTCTCTGCAGCGGGCTCTATGCGTATGCGAAGGATCACAAGCCGGCCAAGGAGCCTCCAGCAGCGGCAGCCTCAGATAGCTCCGCCAGCGCGGCCGGCGGCGACGAGGTCAGCTTCGAGCAGACCAAGGACTGGAATAAGCTCGAGCCGCGCCTCCAGGCGGCATGGCTCGACGCAAAAAAGTCCGGCGACATGACGCGCAGGCTCGACTGCTTCGTCCGCGTCCGCGAGAGGGGCGACAAGGGGGACGAGTCGTTCCTCTTCAGCCATGGCTTTGTCGTCCGCGCGTTCTCCGGCCCGGTTGCAACGGGCCATACGACGGCGGCCGACCTTCAGAGCGTCGCCGGATTGCCGTTTGTGGCTTCGATAAAGCTCTCTAGTCATTGAAGATGATCACTGTTCGACCCGCACAGGAAGAGGATTTTGCGTCGATCGAGGACTTGCTTCAGGGGCTCGAGATCGGCCATCCGTCGTTCTCCGCGCGCGATTTTCAGGTTGCGAGCGTCGATGGCGAGATCGCCGCGGTTGCGAACCTCAAGGACTGCGGCGCGTGCTTCTATCTCGGCGCCGTCGGAGTGGCGGAGAGGCAGCAGGGCAGGGGGGTGGCCAGAAAGTTTCTGGATGAAATCCTTGCGGCGGCAGATAGAGACGTCTACCTCTACACGCGAATCCCGGAATTTTTTGGAAGATTCGGATTCGGCGTTGCCAGGGCTCCGGCCGCGATCCCGCCGCGCGAGATCTACGGCTGCGAGGCGTGCGACGGGGCGGCCGCCTGCGTCTGCATGGTGAGGAGGGCGGATGCGCCCTGAATTTCCCGAATTCAAACCGGTCGGGATGTCCGACCGCGGATTGATCGAGGAGTATGCCGCCAAATCTCCGGCCGGTATATGCGATCTCTCGTGCGCGAATCTCTTCATCTGGCAGGATTTTGAGCGCCCCAGCTTCACATTCGTCGGGGAGAACCTGTGTCTGCTTTTGAAGCCCTTGGACGAGCCGCCGTTTTTTCTGGAGCCCTTGGGCTCTGGCGACATCCAGAGTGCCGTGGATATCTGCATAGGACATGCCGGCAGGATATCCAGGGCGTCCGGCGAGTTTGTATCGCGCCTGCCGGCAGATGCATTCAGCATAAATCCCGTCCGGGAGCACTTCGATTATCTCTATCGGACGCGGGAGCTGGCAGATCTCAAGGGTCGAAGATTCGACGGCAAGCGGGGCCACATAAAGAAGATGAAGCGTCAATATCCGGATTATAAATATGTGCAGCTGACGAAAGAGATGGCGCACGACGCGCTGGCGCTCTTCGACGGCTGGAGCCGATGCAAAAAAGATGAGGTCTCAAAGAAAGGGGTTGTTTCGGAATTCACCTATGGCTGCCAGCGCGCGGCGATCGTCCGTGCCTTTGAACACTACGATGAGCTTGGACTGATGGGCGGCGCGCTCGCGATCGGCAGTTCATTTGCCGGCTTCGTCATCGGGAGTCGGCTGAAAGATGACATGGCCTGCGTACATTTCTGTTACAGCAGGCCGGATATCCCTGGTTCGTTTCAGACCCTCCTGTGGGGGGCGTGCCGAGGGACCTTTTCCGGCTTCGAGTTCGTGAACCTGGAGCAGGACCTGGGGTTAGCGGGCCTTCGCAAGGTCAAGTGCTCGTATTATCCTCTGAAAATGAGCGAAAAGTACGACGTGAAGAGGTTATAGTCATCGCTGAAGCGGGGTCTGTGCTCCCCAATAGAATGCCCCTTTTGGGGATTTCAGCTTCCATCCGGCTGTCCCTTTACCTTGTCCTCCACTTAATAATCATAAAAATCAATTAGTTGAACAGCCAATAATCCTGCGAATGTTGGCAACGATCTTGCACTTAAGGTGGCAGGGGAGGCGAGGCTTATCCTATGATAAAAACCAAACAGCAGGCGAATCCATTCCAGGGACCTCTCTCGCAGCCTGCGCAGACGGTGGGCAGGACATACGGCGAGAGACGACTTGGGCAGGCAGGGATGCAGCCTGCGCAGACGGTGGCCCGGAAGCCGGTCGACCAGTTCAGCCCCTCCGGCAAGAAGGCCTCCGAAATCGCAACCTTCGATCCCAAGGCGACCTACAAGGCTGCCAGAAAGTTCAGCAACGGCGCGCCTTACAGGCCGGCCATCATCAACCACCTCCAGAATGGGACCGCACCCCAGAAGACTTCTTCTGAGGTGAAGCGGCCGTCGAACAACGCCTGCTTGAATTTCCTCGCCAAGGTCATCAACGATCCCACGCTGCACAGCGCCCAGGCCATACGCAAGGCCGCCTTCCATGGCGCCCCGGTCAAAAGGTCTTAGCCCGAAGCCGGCTCTTATTCCCTTGCAAATGCCCATTTCGTGTGATACTGCGCCCCAACTAATTATTTCAAGGAGTCGGTCATGAAAGATAAAATTCATCCAAAGAGCGCTGATGTCACCATCACCTGCGCGTGCGGGGCGGTCATCAAGACGACCTCGACCATGGGCAAGGATTTTTCGGTCGAGCTCTGCTCCAAGTGCCATCCCTTCTTCACGGGCAAGCAGCGCCTCGTCGATTCGACCGGCCGCGTCGAGCGCTTCCAAAAGCGCTATGAGAAATTTCAGGCAAAGAAGGGCGCAGCCAAGGAAACAGCCGACAATCAGTAGCTGCCTCAATCTGACATAACCGATGCCCATGGGTCATGCGAACCTATGGGCATCGTTGTAATAACTCCCCGGGTGGATACTAATTTTATGTTCAGAAAACTCGAATCGGTCGAAAGGAGATACGAGGAGCTCACACACCTGCTCTCGCAGGCTGAGGTGATCTCTGATCATATCCGTTTCCAGAAGCTCGCCAGGGAGCGCGCGGGACTGGATGACTTGATCGAGAGCTACCGCCTCTACAAGCGCGCCGAGGTCGAGCTCATAAATAACCGCGAGATCATCGCGAACGAGTCCGACCAGGAGCTCTGCGACCTGGCGCGCGCGGAGATCCCCTCCCTGGAATCCGAGATTTCAGAGCTCGAGGCGCGGCTCAAGATGCTGCTCTTGCCGACGGATCCCAACGACGAAAAAAATATCCTCCTTGAGATTCGCGCCGGCACAGGCGGGGAGGAGGCGGCGCTCTTCGCAGCCGACCTCTTCCGGATGTACAGCCGCTATGCCGAGTTAAAAAAATGGAAGATCGAGTTACTCGATCAGAATGCCACGGGGCTCGGGGGCTTGAAGGAGCTCATCGCGCTCATCTCCGGCAAACGCGTCTACAGCGACCTCAAATACGAGAGCGGCGTGCACCGCGTCCAGCGCGTGCCGACGACCGAGGCCTCCGGGAGGATACACACCTCGGCGGTCACAGTCGCTGTGCTCCCTGAAGCCGAGGACATCGATATCCATATCGAAGAGAAAGATCTTCGCGTCGACGTCTTCCGCGCATCCGGACCCGGCGGCCAGGGAGTGAACCGGACCGATTCTGCGGTGAGGCTCACGCATCTTCCGTCGGGGCTCGTCGTTTCCTGCCAGGATGAGCGCAGCCAGCACAAGAACAAGGCGCGCGCGATGAAGATACTAATGTCGCGCCTCTTGGACATGGAGCAACAGAAGCAGGACGATGAGCGCACTGCAACCCGCCGCTCGATGGTGGGCTCGGGCGACCGCTCCGAGAAGGTCAGGACGTACAATTTCCCGCAGAACAGACTCACCGATCACAGGATCGGGCTTTCTCTCTATAATCTTCTGCACGTGCTGGATGGCCATCTGGACGAGGTTATTGTGCCGCTTCGCACGCACTTTCAAGCCGAGCTGCTGAAAGGTGGGGGTATATGACAAATATCGACCTTATAAACTCCGCGGAACAGAGGCTTTCGGAAGCGGATGTCGAGTCGGCGAGGCTCGATGCCGAGGTGTTGCTTGCGCACACTTTGGGCGTCCAGCGTGTCGATCTCTACACCGGGAGGAGAGAAGAACCCGCAGCGGAGGCTGTCGGCCGGTTTCAGGACTGCGTCCGCCGGCGCGCCGAGGGATGCCCTGTCGCCTATATTACAGGAATCAAGGAATTCTGGTCAATTCCGATCAGGGTGACGCAGGAGGTGTTGATCCCGCGCCCTGAGACTGAGCTCATAGTCGAACGATCGCTTTCAATCTTCACGAGCGACGAGTTGAAGATCCTCGATCTCTGCACCGGCAGCGGTTGTGTCGCCGCCGCACTGGCCAAGGAATTGCCCGGCGCGCGGTTTGTCGTGACCGACATATCGCAGGCCGCTCTCGAGATGGCGCGCGTCAATCTCGCGTTTGCCCCCGGGCGCGTCGAATTTTGCCAAGGCGATCTGTTTTCTCCCCTCCTTTGTAAGGAGGGGCAGGGGGAGGTAGATCCCCGATCTACCCCACCCCGACCCTCCCCTTACAAAGGGGAGGGACCGGTGTTCGACCTCATCACCGCCAATCCCCCCTACATTCCGACCGGCCACCGGGATATGCTCTGCCGCGAGATCACCGAGCATGAGCCGGATATCGCGCTATATGGCGGAAAGAGCGGCCTTGATTTTATGGCGAGGATAATTGAGGATGCTGCCGCCTTCTTAAAGCCCGGCGGTTGGCTCGTTATGGAGATGGGGCTCGGGCAGGCGGACAAGCTCAAGGCGATGGCGGATGAATGCGGGGGCTATAGCGACGCGGTGATATCGAAGGATCTGGCGGGGATCGAGCGGGTGATCAGCCTCAAGAAAGAGCAGTGAAAACACATTGATGAGACCAGGGTTGCTTCCGAACCGTCGTGACTTTTAATTGTCAAAAATGAAAGCCTGTATGTCAATGAATGTTCCTGCTAAGAAATTGAACTGCGGCTTTGAAATTCCAACTCTCGGAATGGGAACATGGCTTATGGGAGGCGGGGTTGAACGTGATGTTCAGCATGACGATTCCCGGAGCATAGCTGCGATCCAACAAGCGGTCCGCTGTGGAATTACCCACATTGACACGTCGGAAATGTACGCAAACGGCCATGCAGAAAAAATTGTCGGTGCAGCGATCAAAAATCTTGACAGATCCAAGTTATTTCTCTCGTCCAAAGTCTGGATGACTCAATTGAAATACCAAGACGTTATCGCATCAGCACAATCAAGTTTGGAGAGACTTGGTATCGATCATTTGGACCTGTACCTTGTGCATGCTCCAAATTCCGGGATTCCAATCAAGGGCACGATGGAAGCGCTTGATGCATTGGTCGGAGCAAATTTAGTAAAACATATAGGGGTTTGTAATTTTAATCTCGAACGTCTACAAGAAGCCCAACAACACACCAGAAATAAGATTGTCGTCAATCAACTCCATTACAATCTCATGTATCGGGAACCTGAAGCCAAAGGACTTCTGGAATACTGTCAACGAAATGATGTGATGTTCGTGGCTTGGCGGCCTCTTGAGTTAGGTCTCTTGTTTTCGGTTTGTCATGAAATTCTGGAATCTCTCTGCGAAAAATATGGCAAAACTCCGGCCCAAGTCATGATCAATTGGCTGATATCGCAAAACAATGTCGTGACGATTTCAAAAATGAGTCAGCTTGAACATGTCAGGGAGAATATGGGGGCGCTCGGCTGGCAGATGGAATCAGCTGATATCGAGTATCTTCGTCGCGCCTTTCCCAGTCAAAAGATGGTTTCAAACGTAAGGCCTCTCATATGAACAGCGGGGAATAAAAACGAATGCTACGAATCAGAAAACATACATTCTTAAGATTTTTAATCTTTTTGATATTTTCACTTTGTTTCGATCTCAGAATGGCATCGGCAACTACAATCACGTTGATTGGAGCCTGCGAGTTTAATGAAAGCTACCTTTATTCCCGGGTGCTCCAGCGTTTTGCCGAACGCATAAAAGAATACTACAAAGGACAGGTCAATTTTGAATTTCATTGTCGTGATAAAAATAGTTTGGGAAAAGAAGAAGAACTGGCTGTCTTGATGAGTCGAGGGCTAATTGACTTCTCAATTATAGCGCCATCGCATGTCCGGAATATTTCAGAACAGGTAACGCTCTTAGATACCCCATTCTTGTTTCAAGACAAGGCGCATTGGAACCACGTTATGGAGTCCGACGCATTGCAACCGATCATCGATTCCCTATTATTACGTCAAGGGAACTCTGGCCTCCGTATTTTAGGTTTTGCTGGTGGCGGAGTCAGAAATATGTTTTTTGTTGCTGATAATGTTACGCCGTCCCTCAAAAAATTACAGGGCATGCGCATCAGGGTTATGGATACTCCGATTCAGGAGAAGATTTTTGCAGCACTCGGAATGGATCCGAGGCCTATGCCGTACCTTCAACTGTACGATGGTTTAAAAAATGGCCTTATCCCCGCCGCCGAAAACGAAGCTGCTAGCTATCGAGAAAACAAATATTACGAAGTTGCTCCGTATATGCTGTTGACGAAACATGCTTTTACCATCCGCCCTCTTTTCTTCAGTGAATCTAGGTTTCAAAAATTGCCAAAAGATTTACAGGTCGCAATTTTGGCAGCGGGGAAAGAAGCCGCAAAATGGGGCAGAGATCAAGAATCCGAGATGGATGAGAAAATTCTGAAAGACATGGGAGATCATGGTTTGATTCACATGTCTAATTTTCCAGAAAGGGATAAGCTGATGAAATTAGCCGCTCCCGTGCAAGAGCAATATGCCAAGAAACTGGGTATCGAAATCGTTCTTGAAAATATCGAAAAATTAAAATCATTTTGATATGATTAACGGCATTCAAAAGTTTTTTAAGATTGCAACGGCAAAGAGTCGTAAAATTTTTATGCGCCAAAAAGATGAAGGTTTGAAAGTCTTCGCAACTAGACAATATCCGTGGCAAAAGACGTCGGTAGCCACAAGGTTGTTCAAAGTTATTTTCGCCTCATATTTTATCGTCACTCTGATAGTAACTCTCCTTCAATTGGGTTTGGAATACTCTCATGTAAAACGGGATCTCGTTGAAGATTTACAGAGCTTGGCTGCAACATTTAAACCAGGGATCACAGAAGCGGTGTGGAGTTACAACAATACCGCCTTGAATTCGATTTTATTCGGGATGATGAAGCTCGATTCAATAGTGGGTGTTAAAATTGCCGATCAGGAGCAAAAAATCATACGAGCAATGGGTGAGGATGGGAAGTCAGCCATGCGGTCGAGTGGCGACAGCAAGTTTGGGAGCATCAAAAATTTAACTCTTTTCTTTGATAAGGAAATTTACACCTCATCCATCCCTTTGACGTATGTCGATTTCAAAGGGGACGAACACCGCATAGGATATCTATCGGTGTATTCTGATTCGAAAGTTGTATTCAATAAAGTCAAATACGGTTTTATTCTGATCGTCATAAATTCCGTCATCAAGACAACGGCATTGTGGATTATTTTCATTTATTTCGTGAATCGAATCGTTTTGCGAAGATTGTTTTCTTTGACAGAGACAGTCAAGATTTATGAGAATGTGGATCATGGAAATCAGTATGAAGTTCTCAAGGAAAAATTTAAAGAGATGGGACTTGCCAAGGTGCAAGACGAAATTGGTTTGTTGTCGTGGAATTTTAGTGAATTATTCTCGTCTCTGGGTGAAGCTAGAAAAAAACTGATGGAACAAGAAAAATTGGCGGGAATCATGGAGATTTCTTCCCAGGTTGCCCACGACATTCGTTCCCCCTTGGCTGCTCTGGATACGGCGGTGAAACAAACGGCGGATATGTCGGAAGAGAACCGGATACTCATCCGCAGTGCCGTGCAGCGCATTCGCGATATCGCCAACGATTTGTCGCTTAAAAAAAGAAACGCCGATGTGGCGAAACCGGATTCGAAGTACACAGAAGAATCATCTGTGCAATTATTGTCAGGCATCATTGACGGCATCGTTTCCGAAAAACGCCTGCAGTACCGTGACCGCATCAGCATCGAAATCGAATCTGATCTCGGTGAATCTTCGTATGGATTATTCGCCTCCGTCCAGCTCGTCGAATTCAAACGCGTCCTATCCAATCTAATCAACAATGCTGTCGAAGCTTTGAACGGCAATGGCAAGGTGGAGGTGAAGCTGTTGGGGGACGAAAATATCGCCATTCAAATCCGTGATTCTGGTAAAGGCATTCCGGCCGAGATTTTGCCAAAACTCATGCGACGCGGCGAAACGCACGGGAAATCCGGGGGCTCCGGTCTTGGTTTATATCATGCTCGCACTTCCGTTGAAAAATGGGGTGGCGGCATCGAGATTCAATCCGTCATAGGAACAGGCACAACGATCGCTGTTACTTTGCCCAAAGCGCAATTTCCGTCGTGGTTCGTAGGAGAGGTGAATGTGCCGGAAAAATGCGCCGTGGTTGTTATCGATGATGACGATTCAATCCACCAGATTTGGAAAAGGCGACTCGAAAAAATATGTACCAATTATGGTGTATCTCTTTCCCATTTCGCCTCGCCGGAAGAATTCATAGCGTGGCAACGAAAAACAACGACGACCGGTCATATTTTGTATCTCTGTGACTACGAATTTTTGAATCACGATAAAACTGGTCTCGACGTGATTCGTGAATTGGGCATCGCGGGCAATGCAATTCTCGTGACCAGCCATTTCGAAGAAAACGATGTTCGTGTGGAATGTGAAAAGCTCGGTGTGCGCTTGATCCCCAAGAATCTCGCTGGGTTTGTTCCGATCACGACAAATAATGTGGTTGTGCTCATCGAGCCCCTTCAGGAAATTAAGGCGTCTGCGGGTGAAATTCCGCACCCTCCCGACGCCATCCTCATCGACGACGACGATCTTGTTCACATAAACTGGAAAATGGCAGCGAAGCGCAAAAACAAAATCGTGCGCGTTTATGCTGGCCCCGATGAGTTTTGGAAAGAATCGGAGTTGTTTTCCAAAAACACGCCAATCTATGTTGACTCCAATCTTGCTGGCGGGGTCAAAGGTGAAGATATTTCTCGGATGATGGGCAAGAAAGGGTTTTCAAATCTACATCTTGCAACCGGTTGCGATGCTTCGCAATTCGATGAGATGCCGTGGTTAAAGAGTATTGTCGGAAAGAACCCACCGTGGGCCTAACCGTTGAGGGCAACCAATATCATGAAAAACAATTTTCCTCTCCGGCATGAGCCGCGAACAGGAAGAGCCAAAGACAAAACGAAACGGCGCCGATGGCTATCTGTAGCTGCCGATTGACGACAAACAGCTGAAGACGTTTTTGTAGTGAAATTTCACATAGGGTCAAAGGCACATGGATAAACTCATCATAAAAGGCGGGAAGCCTCTCCTCGGAGAGGTGACGGTCAGCGGTTCGAAGAACGCCACGCTCCCGATCATGGCCTCGGCCCTGCTCGCTACAGGCGAGCACGTGATTCACGGCGCCCCGCATCTCCGCGACGTCCGGACGATGGCAAAGCTTCTGGAGTACATCGGCGCGGATGTCGAATGGAACGACCACATCGTCGTCCGCACGAGCCGCTTTGGCGCGATGGAGGCGCCCTACGACCTCGTCAAGACGATGCGCGCCTCGATCCTCGTCCTGGGCCCCCTGGTCGGCCAGTTGAGGCGCGCGCGCGTGTCGCTGCCGGGCGGCTGTGCGATAGGCGCTCGTCCGATCGACCTGCACCTCAAGGCCCTCGAAGCGATGGGCGCAAAGGTCGAGCTCAACGACGGCTATGTGGAGGTCTTCGCGCGCCATCTGCACGGCGCCGACATCACCTTCGACAAGGTCACCGTCACCGGCACTGAGAATATAATGATGGCCGCGGTCCAGGCCGACGGGACCACCACGCTCTCGAATTCGGCCCGCGAGCCGGAGGTGGCCGATCTCGCGGCGCACCTCTGCGCGATGGGCGCCTGCATCGAAGGCGCTGGCACCGACCGGATCGTCATCCATGGCGTGGACAAGCTGAAGGCCGTGCCGCACACGATCATCCCGGACAGGATAGAGGCCGGGACGCTCCTCATCGCGGCCGGCATCACGGGCGGCGAACTCCTCATCAGGAACTTTCCCTCGGTCATGCTCGAGACGCTCGTGGCGAGGCTGAAAGAGACAGGCATGTCGATCGCCGTCGATGGCGATGCCGTGCGCGCCCGCGGCGCCGGAAGGCTCAAGGGTCAAAACGTCACGACGGCGCCGCACCCGGGGTTTGCGACCGATCTGCAGGCCCAGTTCATGGCGCTCATGTCGGTGGCCGATGGGACGAGCATCATATCCGAGACGATATTCGAGAACCGCTTCATGCACGTGCCGGAGCTCTCGCGGATGGGCGCCGAGATAAGCCTCGATGGCGGCACCGCCGTCGTCAAAGGGGTGGCCCGCCTCAAAGGGGCGCCGGTCATGGCGACCGACCTGCGCGCTTCGGCATCGCTGGTGCTTGCCGGCTTAGCGGCGGAGGGGCAGACGGAGGTCCTGAGGGTCTACCACCTCGACCGCGGCTATGAGCGGATCGAGGAGAAGCTAGCTGCCTGCGGGGCGGATATCAAGCGCGTCTCGGAAGAGGACAGCTGACAGCCGGTTTTTCCCCGTTCACATTCGCCTTTCTCTGTGCTAACATCCTTCCCCGCGATCGGGGGTTCGAATGATTCTCATTCCTCAAATTTACCTCAGAAACGGCAAGGTCGTCCTCGTCGATAGGGGCGCGTCGCCGCTCTTTTCAGAAGACCCGCTCAGGACCGCCGCTGCCATAAAGGATTCGGGCGCAGAGGCCATATACATGATGGATCTCTCCGTCCCACCGGTGGGGGTCAGCCCCAACCTCGCGGTGGCCAAGAATATCCGCGAGGAGACGGGGCTTTTTCTCTATGTCGCCGGCGCCTTCAAATCGCAGGCGGGGATCGAGAGCTTTGCCTCGATAGGCGCGGATTTTATGGTCCTGGGGAGTATCGCCTACCAGCAGCCGGCATTTCTCGCTGAGGTCTCCGGGAAATTCCCTGGCAGGATCGCCACGCACATAGAGGTCAAGGCGGGCAGGGTCACGATCCCGGGTTACGCGGTCGTCACCAACAAGACTGCCCTCGACTACGCGGAACAGTTCTTGAAGAGCGGGGTCCGCCACATCCTCTATTCCGATGTTGGCGCGGACGGCCTCATGTCCGATGAAAACTTAGCCAACATCGTCGCATTCTGCAAACAGGTGACGGCGCGCATCATATGCGCCACGGAGCTCTCCTCGCTCTCCGACGTGGAGCGCATCGTGAAGCTTGGCGCCCTGAGGCTCGACGGCATAGTCCTCGGACGGGTGCTCCAGGAGGGGCGCATCGATCTGAGGAGCGCCATATCCATGGTCAATGACTTGAACCTGGCGAGTGCAGACGAATCTACGCTGACGGAAATGTAATGGAGGCCCTATGGCTGACGAGTGCATATTCTGCAGGATAGTGAAGGGCGAAATACCGGCCGAAAAGGTCCACGAGGACGAGGATGTCGTCGTTTTTAAAGACATACACCCGGCAGCGCCGGTCCATCTGCTCATCGTCCCGCGCGTGCATATACCGACGCTCAACGACGTGACCGCCGACCAATTCCCCCTGCTCGGGAAACTCCTCGTCACCGCGCGTGACGTCGCAAAAAAGGCTGGCATCGCCGAGAGCGGATACCGGACGATCATCAACTGCAACCGCGGCGCCGGGCAGGAGGTCTTTCATCTGCATGTGCATGTCCTGGGAGGGCGTCCCGTCGGCGCCATGGGATAAAAAACATGGCCGATATCATCTCATTCAATCCAGCAACGCTCGAGGAGATCGGGCGAACTAATGTCACGCCCACCCCAAAGGTGATGGAGTATGTCGCCGAGGCCCGCGCCGCCTATTCGATCTGGGACCGCATGGGCTTTGCGGAGCGCGGGAAGAGGCTTCTTAAGGCTCGCGAGTATCTCCTGGATCACGTCGACGACTTTGCCAGAACCATAACGCTCGACAACGGCAAGCCCTTGGTCGAGGCGCTGACCGCCGAGATATTTCCGGTCGCCGACCTCATCCATTACTTCGCGCACAACGCCGAAAGGCTCCTCAAAGGTTCGAAGGTGCCGATCGGCGTCATGGGCCTTCTCCGCCGCAGCTCCCGCATCTCATTCAGGCCCATCGGAGTCGTCGGCATCATCAGCCCGTGGAACTATCCGTTCTCGATACCAGCTGGAGAGACGGCGATGGCGCTCATCTGCGGCAACGCCGTCCTCTTGAAGCCCTCGTCCGCGACGGCGCTCGTGGGCCGGAAGATCGAGGAGATGTTCTCCGTGGCGGGGCTGCCGCCCGGTGTATTCAGGCACCTGCCGGGCGACGCCGCAACCGGCGAGACGCTCACGACTTCAAGCATAGGCAAGCTCTTCTTCACCGGGAGCGTTGGCGCGGGCAGGCAGGTCATGGCCGCATGCGCCAGGAATCTGACGCCGCTGGTGCTGGAACTGGGCGGCAAGGATCCGATGATCGTCCGGGCGGACGCGGACATGGAGCAGGCGACAAGCGGCGCGGTGTGGGGCGCGTTCACCAACTGCGGCCAGTGCTGCGCCTCCGTCGAGCGGGTCTATGTCCACGAGTCCATCTTCGACAGATTCGTGAAGATGTGCGTCGAGAAGGCGGCGCGCCTTAAAGTCGGCAATGGGCTCGAGGCCGGCACGGACATCGGCGCGATGACGACGCTAGACCAGCTCCAGAAGGTGGAGGCGCACGTCGAGGACGCCATCTCCCGCGGCGCGAAGATACGCTGCGGCGGTGAGCGCATCCGCGATATGCGGGGCCATTTCTTCCCGCCCACGATCATCACCGGCATCGACCACAGCTTCGCCTGCGTGCGCGACGAGACCTTCGGGCCTCTGATGCCGGTAATGCCCTTCGTGGACGACATGCAGGCTATAAGGTTTGCAAACGACACCGCCTACGGCCTCACTGCGTCCGTCTGGTCGCGCGACATCGGGACGGCGGAGAGGATGGCGCGGGAGATACGAGCCGGCACGGTGATGATAAACGACTGCGTCTTCACGCACGCGCTATCGCAGACGCCGTGGGGCGGCTGCAAAGCCTCCGGCTTCGGAAGGTCCCATTCGCGCTTCGGGCTGCAGGAGATGGTCGAGATCAGACACGTCCACACCAACAGGCTCCGTCGCAAGGATATTTGGTGGTATGGATACGATTCCCCGCTCTATTCCAATTTCGCGAAGCTCGCGCGCCATCTCACCGGCGGCGTCTTCTCGCAGATCCGTGCCGTGCCCTCGTTTGCCAGGCTATGGTTCAAGAAAAAACTGTAGTTTATTTTAACCAATCCGCTTCATATCCTGGCGATACGTCCGCGCGATTTCGACGTAGAGGCCTTTGAATTTCGTCCACGTCGCCTTGTATTCTTCGTCGACGGCGCCGATCACCTTTGCCGGCACTCCAACAGCTATCGCCCCGTCCGGAATCTCCTGGCGGTTTTTCACGACCGCGCCCTCGCCGATTGCCGCCCAGTGGCCCACCCTGGCCCAGTCCGAGATTATGGCGCCCATTCCGATCACCGCGAAGTCCCCGATTTCCGAAACGCCGTGGACTATCGCGCCGTGGCCGATCGTCACATCGGAGGTGATCGTTGCTTCTTCGCCCGGCCTCGCATGGATCGTGGCGTTTTCCTCGACGGCCGTCCTGTCGCCGATTCGGATGCGGCCATAGTCGCCGCGGATGATTGCGCCTGGCCCCACGTAGCAGCCCTCGCCCAGCGATACGTCGCCTATCACCTCGGCGGAATCGGCGATGTAACAGCCATCGCCTATCACTGGCCGCCTTCCTTTGTATTCAAATATAGCCATTGGTTTACGATCCTTGCGTCATCGCGCATGCGTCGAGGAGTTTGTCGATCTCGGCCTCGGTTGCGATCTTTTTCTCAATTGCAACCTCACGGATCGTCATGCCCCTCGCCTCGGCTTCCTTCGCTATGGAAGCGGCGCGGGAATATCCGATCTTCGGAACGAGGGCGGTGGCCAGCGCCAGCGACCTGTCGATGCCGCGGCGGCATGCCTCCTCATTTGCCTCTATCCCGGAGACGCAGCGCCTCGCGAAGAGCGCGGCGGCATTCGAAAGGATATCGATCGATTCGAGAATATTTGCAGCGACCACCGGCAGCTGCGTGTTGAGCTCGAGGTGCCCGGCGGCCGCGGCAAGCGACACCGCAAGGTCGTCAGCGATCACCTGTGTTGCAACCTGCGCCACGATCTCCGGTATCGCGGGATTGACTTTGCCTGGCATGATCGACGAACCAGGCTGAACGGCGGGGAGCTTTATTTCGCCCAAACCGAGCGCCGGGCCTGATGCCAGGAGCCTTATGTCGTCGGCTATCCTGGCGAGAGCGACCGCGGCAGCCTTGAGCGCGCCGCTCAGTTCGATGCACGGGCCGCGCGAGGAGAGGGCCTCGAAGCGGTTGGGTGCGGGTTTGAAATCCATGTCGAGTTCGAGAGAGAGGGATGCGCAGGCCTTTGCCGCAAAATCCGGGTGCGCGCCGAAGCCGGTTCCGACCGCGGTGCTCCCCAGTGCGAGTTCCGAGAGGGCCGGCAGCGCGCGCCCGATCCTTTCGATGGAGCTCTTGATCTGACCTGCCCATCCCCGGAATTCCTGCCCGAGCCTCACCGGAAGGGCGTCCATCAGATGCGTCCGGCCGATCTTGAGGATGTGATCGAATTCCGCCGACTTGGTCTTGAGCGCCGTGAAGAGTTCCTCAAGCGCAGGGATGAGCCTGCGCTTTATCTCGACAGCGGCCGAGATGTGGAGGGCGGAGGGCATCACGTCGTTGGAAGACTGGCATCTGTTGACGTGGTCGTTCGGATGAACCGGATTCCAGTCGCCCAGCGATTCTCCGAGCTTCAAATTCGCGAGGCTGGCGATAACCTCGTTCGCGTTCATGTTCGTCGATGTGCCGGAACCGGTCTGGAAGATATCGAGAGGGAACTGGCTGAAGTGGCCTCCCTGGCAGACCTCCTCCGCTGCGGAGACTATGGCGGAAGAGAGCTTCTTCTCAAGCAGGCCCAGTTCCCCGTTGGCCAGCGCGGCGGCCCGTTTGACCCCTGACAGCGCCTTGATGAAAGACGCTGGGAAACTGCGCCCACTCACCGGGGAGCACTCCATGGCGCGCTGTGTGGCTGCCCCCCACAGCGCATCCGAAGGGACGGAGATATCACCCAGGGAATCGGTCTCGGTCCTGAAGGACGGCATGGCTCTTTATCTCCGCGCGCGGCCGCGCTGCGGTGAGGCGGCCTTTTTTGGAGGGGGCGCTGCGGCAGCGGGTGCGCTCTCGCCCCGTTGCGTCGCATCGCATAGTCTCAAGTACATCTGCGCGTACTCGTTGTCCGGCTCCTTCGCGAGCGCGGCCTTCCAGCTCTTCTTGGCATCGGGTATCTTGCCCATCGTGTAGTAGGTGATCCCCATCTGGATCAGCGCCGGGCAATAATTTCCGTCGGCCCGGAGCACTGCCTTGAGCTCCTTGAGCGATTCCGCCGGCTGGTTGTTTTCCCTCTGCGCCTGGCCCAGCTTTGTGCGGATGTCGAAATAGGTCGGGTTCAGCTCCAGGGCCTTGTGGTATTCGCCGATCGCGTGGGAGTAGAGGCCTATCGAGCGGTATATGTCGCCGATATCCGCGTGCAGGTTGGACAGCTTGCCGCGGAGCACCGGCTCTATCTGCGTATTCCCGGCAGCTTTCCTGCCCTTGAGGGAGCTGTAGAGCTTCTTCGCCTCCGCGTACTGGCCGAGGTCGTTGTAGAGGACGGCGAGGTTTAGGATCGCCTCGGTGTAGCGCGGGTTGATCTCGAGCGCCTTGCGGAAGTAATCGATCGAGGAGGCGAAGCGGCCCTCGACGTGCGAGATGACCCCCAGCATGTTGAGCACGTCCGCGAAGTGGCCGCTCTTGTCCAACACGCGCCGGAGATATTCTTCAGCCTGTGCATATTGCTTGTTGTCGAAGTACTGCTTGCCGACAGAGAGGAGCTCTTTCAGGGTTTCCATTTTTAATCCCCCTTCACTGGAACCTGTTATTTTGCAGCTCTAATCATCTTTTTCTCCGCGCTCTTCACATATTTGCTGCCGGAATAGCGGGACTGCAGGGCGGAGTAGGCCTCCTTCGCTTCATCCCTGTGGCCGAGTTTCAGATCGGCCACGACCATCAGGTAGAGCGACCGGTCGGCCAGACCCGATTCGGGATAGTTTTCTGCGACTTCCTTGAAGCGCGGCACGGCTGCCAGATACTGGCCGGTCCTGTAGTAGAATCGTCCGATGTAGAAGTTGCGCCTTGCAATTCTTCTGATTGCCACCTGGAGCGTGGCGCGGGACTGCTCGGTGTATTTGCTGCCGGGATAGCGCCTGAGCACCGTGCGGAGTTGTTCGATGGCGTTGGTCAGATACTGCTGGTCGCGATCGATCGCCTTCGGGCTCTCTTTGTAATAGGCGACCCCCGAGCGGTAGTGAGCATAGTCGGCCTTCGGGTTCGTGGGGTAGAGCCGGAGGAAAGCCTGATAGGACTCCGCGGCGACGAGGTAGTCCTTCTTTCCGAACTGGGCGTCGCCGATTTTGAGCTCCGCCTCCTGCCCCTCGGCAGTCTGCGGGTAGCGCGCCTTGAACATCTCCATGCACTGGATGGTGTCCTCAAACTTTCCCTTCGCCGAGAGCCGCATGCAGGCCTTGAACTCGCTCTCGGGATCTCCCTTTCCGACGGAGATCTGCTGCTTCGTGCACGAGGATGTCGCGAGCACGGCCAAAAGCAGAAGGATCGCTGTCCATAGTGATTTCATGGGGGCCGATAGTAGGTAATGGGCGCGGAAATCGCAATAGCGAAATTGACGCCGCTCGCGATGCATTTCCAAAAGCCACTTTTCCAATATGGGGCCCGCTTGACATAAAATTTGCAGGGAAGTAACTAACCCGCTCTTATGAAGGGGGTGAAATATGGCGGAAAAGGATGAGAGGGGTGAGGGGGCGGGGCCCATGCCCGAGATAAATTTTCTGACATTTGTCCTTTCGCTTGCCACCTCGGCCCAGGTCCACCTGGGGGTGGTGCCGAATCCGGTGTCCGGCAAAGAGGAGAAAGATATGGGGGCGGCCAAGCAGACGATAGATATCCTGGGGATCCTGCAGGAGAAGACGAAGGGGAACTTGAGCGATGATGAAGACCGCCTGCTGCAGCATGTGCTCTATGACTTGAGGATGATGTATGTGGAGAAGAACAAGTGATCGAGGAGGCAATAACATTATGAAGAAACGCTATTCCATATTTACGGTCGTCGGCATCTCGGTTTTGACGGCCGCGGTCGTGGTGGCAGCCCTCGCGTGGACCGGCAGCGTGCGGAAGGGTCACAGCGTGGAGATCGTGACGCCCCGCGCTCCGGACGCGGCGGTAAGGCCTGCATCATGGTTCGAGGCCCAGCCGATGTCCTTCGCCGACCTGGCGCAGAAGGTCCAGTCGGCGGTCGTCAACATTTCGACGAGCAAGATCCTCAGCGGCCGTCCCGGCAAGATGGTGCCTTTCCCGCATATGGGGCCGAGGGACGATTTCGACGATTTCTTCAATAAATTTTTCGAGGGGATGCCGCGGGAGCAGACGCAGCGGAGCTTGGGGTCCGGCTTCATCATCGACAAGAATGGCACTATCCTCACGAACAACCATGTGATCTCGCAGGCCGACGAAATCGAGGTGCAGACCGCCGACGGCAAGAAATACAAGGCGAAGGTCGTGGGAGTCGACGAGAAGACCGATATCGCCGTGATCCGCATCAAGGTGGACAAGGACCTGCCCTATGAGGTCCTCGGGAGTTCCAAGGCGATGAGGCCGGGCGACTGGGTGATGGCGATCGGCAACCCCTTCGGCTTGGAGCACACGGTCACCGTCGGCGTGATCTCGGCGATGGGCAGGGCGATAGGCGGAGGCCCTTATGCCAGGTTCATCCAGACCGATGCATCGATCAACCCGGGCAACAGCGGCGGGCCGCTCTTCAACCTGAAGGGCGAGGTGATCGGAATTAATACGATGATCTACGCCGGCGGCCAGGGGATCGGCTTCGCCATCCCCGTCGACCTCGCAAGGGGCCTCTTGCCCGAGCTGGTGGAGAAGGGCGTCGTGTCGCGCGGCTGGCTCGGCGTTTCGATTCAGGAGGTGACGCCGGAGCTCGCCAAATCATTCGGCCTCAAGGAGGAGAATGGCGCTCTGATAGCCGAGGTCTTCAGCTCTTCGCCTGCGGCCAAGGCCGGCCTCATGCGCGGCGATGTGGTCCTCGAATACAACGGCCAGAAGATCGACGACCCCTACGATCTCTCGCTTGCGGTGGGCGAGACCAAGCCTAATGCGGATGCCAAACTCCTGGTCGTGCGCGGCAGCGAGCGCAAGGAGTTTACTATCAAGATGGGAAAACAGGAGGGGAAGGAGACATCAGCCCCGACGGATCAGGGAAAGGCGGAGAGCGGAAAGGCCGACGCGCTGGGTCTGGTCGCCAAGGAGATCACAGCGGACGATGCGCGGCAGCTCGATGTGCCGGAGAGCTTTCGCGGCGTGGTCGTGGAGAGGGTCGAGCCGGGCTCCGCTGCCGAGGGCGCCGATGTCCGCGCCGGGGACGTTATCCTCGAGATCAACAGCGCGAAGATCAGCGCGCTGGGGGATTACACGGGCGTCGTCGGAAAGCTCAAGAAGGGTGACATAGTGAGGCTATTCATAAAGCGGGGCAGGGCGAGCATCTATCTCGCATTCACGCTTTAGGAAGATTGCAGCAAAGACAGGGCAAAAAAAGGGCCGGAGGAATTAACCTCCGGCCCTTTTGATCATCGATCATCAGCCTCAATGGCAGTCGGGGCTGAACGGGCACTTGTCGACGTCGTTCGTGTAGCCGTCGCGATCGTAGTCGATGTCGCAAGCATCGCCCTGACCGTCGCTGTTCCAATCCTCCTGATGATCATTTGGAACGTATGGGCAATTGTCCGCTGCATTGAGGTCCCCGTCGCCGTCCATGTCGGCATCGCACGCATTTCCGATGCCTTCCGCATCTATGTCGGTCTGAAGCGGATTGACCACTAACGCACAGTTGTCGTCGCATTTGGTCTGTACGCCGTCTCCCTCCGGGCTGCCTGGCGAGCCCCATCCGGTGCACAGTTGAGACGGACGAATCAGGGCAGGGGTGTCGGCTATGGTGTCATCCCAACGGTCCAGGACGCCGTCGTTGTCGTTGTCCTTGTCACAGACGTCGCCACCGCGGTATTTCACGGACGTGTCGTTGGCGTCGCCGTCAGAATCCTTCTGGTCGGCATTGGGCACGTACGTGCAGTTGTCGTAACAGTTGGTTGTCGCTCCACCCGTGCATAATTCCCACGGTTTTCCGTGACTGTCGACGTTGATCGGCGTCCCCGTGAGGTGATTGGGGAGCCCGTCGCCATCGATGTCGGGATCGCATACATCGCCAAGCCCGTCGTTGTCGGTGTCCTTCTGGTCGTTGTTGGCCGCGTCAGGACAGTTGTCGGCGCCATTAAGAACTCCATCGCCATCCCTGTCCGGATCGCAGACATCTCCCAGCCCGTCGCCATCCATATCGGCCTGGTCAGGGTTGACTGTCAGCTCGCAGTTGTCGACCTTGTTCGGTATGCCGTCGCCGTCGATGTCGCCGTCGCAGACATCTCCAGTGCCGTCGCCGTCGGTGTCCTTCTGGTCGGCGTTGGCTGCCTTCGGACAGTTGTCGGCCGCGTTGAGCACGCCATCGTTATCTATATCGGAATCGCATGCATCGCCCAGCCCATCGCCATCGGTATCGACCTGGTCGTTGTTGCGAACATTGGGGCAGTTGTCTGTATTGTTGGGAATCCCGTCGCCGTCATGGTCGGGATCGCAGACATCGCCGATGCCGTCGTGATCCATATCCGCCTGATCCGGGTTGGCGATATCCGGACAGTTGTCCTTTGCGTCGCTGATACCATCGCCGTCACGGTCGTTGAAGGTTGCATCGCAGACATCGCCGATGCTGTCGCTGTCGGCATCCGCCTGGTCAGGATTGGAAACCTTCGGGCAGTTGTCGGAGACATTCGGTATGCCGTCGCCGTCCATGTCCTCATCGCATACATCCCCGATGCCGTCGCCGTCCATGTCCGCCTGGTCTGGATTGTAGATAGTCGAGCAGTTGTCTGTGCCGTCGGGAATGCCGTCGCCGTCCGTATCTGCGGGGAGGGCGATGCTGGGAGTGGGCTCCGGCGGAGATGGCAATTCGATTTGACCGCTTCCGGCATTGTGGCCGCAGCCCGTGAGTTGGATGACAGCAAATGCCGCGATCGCAGCGGCCAGAAGCAAAAACAGCGCCCCGCGTCTCTCCCTAGCCATATCCCCCCCCTAACATGTTGAGATTACTGAATTTTATTAAAGAACCCCAGAACAGCTATTCGATGTTTATCACAAATATACCAAGCGCGCAACAGGTTAACCCGTATTTTTTGAAGTGATTTGGATAAACGCAAATCATGGCCTTGATTTGTATATGGAATGTCAAGCTTTCTTGTGTCAGACGGAGCAACTTTTTGACTGACACGGTAACCGGCTTCCTGTATAAATCATCGGTTCAAGGCGTGGGCGGTCTCTCAAAAAGGGCCTTTTCGGCCGGAGGTGCACAGTGAAATCGATGTTCATGAAGAGGCGTTCCCGCAAACAGGGCCTTCCGCCCGGGAGCCTGATCCACATAGGCGAGCGAAGGAGCGAGCGGACGAACATCTCGGTCATCGAATACGGAGAGACCGCGATGCGCGAGATTGAAAGCGCGACTCTCGAACAGTGCGGGCCGCCCCAGGACGCGAAGTCCGTGGCATGGATAGATGTGGAGGGGCTCAACGAGGTCGGGGTGCTCGAGAAGATCGGCGAGCGGTTCGGCCTTCATCCTCTGGTGCTCGAGGATATCCTGAATACCGACCAGCGCCCCAAGATGGAGGACTACGGCAGCTACATCTACATCGTCCTCAGGATGCTCTGCCCGGAGGCAAAGGGAAACGGGATCATTTCCGACCAGGTGAGCATCATCCTCGGGGCCAATTTTGTCATCTCCTTCCAGGAGGGGAAGCTCGACGTGTTCGATCCTGTGAGGGCGCGCATCAAGGGCGGGAAGGGCCGCTTGAGGACGATGGGCGCCAGCTATCTCGCATATGCGCTCGTGGACTCTGTCGTCGACAGGCTCTTCACCATCACGGAGAAATTCGGCGACGAGATAGACGACCTCGAGGACGCCCTCCTTGGCAAGCCTTCGCCCGAGACGCTCCACAGGATCCACGCGCTCAAGAAGGACCTGCTCTTTCTGCGCCGAGCCGTATGGCCGCTGCGCGAGCTGATCGGAGGCCTGCAGAGGGGCGAATCGGAGCTGGTGGGCGAGCACGTGCGGATGTATCTGCGGGACGTCTACGACCACGTGGCCTATCTGATCGACACGGTCGAGACCTTTCGCGACATGCTCTCCGGCATGCTCGACATCTATCTCTCGAGCATCAACAACCGGATGAACGAAGTGATAAAGGTCCTGACGATGATCGCGACGATATTCATGCCCCTCACGTTTATCGCGGGCGTCTATGGGATGAATTTTAAATTCATGCCTGAGCTCGACTGGAGATACGGCTACCCGGCCGTCTGGGCCGCGATGATCTCCGTGACGCTTGCAATGTTCGCATTTTTCCGGAAGAAGAGGTGGATATAATATGACACCGCAGATGATGCTCTGGATCGCTTTCGGCGCCGTCGTAGCGGCGGCGTTCGCGCTCGACCTGGGCCTCTTCAACCGCAAAGGGCGGACCTTCGGCATCAGGGGGGCCATCGTCCGGAGCCTCTTCTGGGTCGCGCTGGCGCTCATTTTCAACCTGGGCGTCTGGTACTGGCGAGGTTCGGGCACCGCGCTCGAGTTTCTGACGGCCTATCTGGTCGAGGAGTCGCTCTCGGTCGACAATCTCTTCATTTTCCTCATGATATTTTCCTATTTTGGGGTCCCGGTGCGCCATCAGCACAAGGCGCTCTTGTGGGGGATCGCGGGCGTGCTCATCATGCGCGGGATATTCATCTTCGCCGGCATCGCGCTGATAGAGCGCTTCCACTGGATCATCTACGCGCTCGGCGCCTTCCTCGTCCTCACGGGCGCGAAGATGGCCTTTCAGAGAGATAGAGAGGTCCGGCCGGATAGCAATCCGATCATCCGCCTTTTCCGGAAGATGATGCCCGTGTCCGAGGGCTGGGAGGCGGACGGCTTCTTCGTGAGGAGGGCGGGGCGGCTCTTCGCCACGCCGCTGCTCATCGTGGTGCTCGCGATCGAGACGACTGACGTCATCTTCGCCGTCGACTCAATCCCCGCGGTCTTTGCGATCACCACGGATCCGTTCGTCGTCTTCACCTCCAATATCTTCGCGATCCTTGGTCTCCGGGCCATATTCTTCGCTCTCTCTGGCTTCATGCAGCTCTTCCATCATTTGAAATACGGCCTGGCCGTCATACTCTCGCTCATCGGCATCAAGATGCTGATTTCGGACGTCTACAGGATTCCGGTGGGGATCGCCCTCGGTGCGATCGCTTGCATCCTCGCCATCTCGGTGGCAACATCCGCCATCTGGCCGCCCGCCACTAAACCGTTGGCGGGTTCTAAACCCTTGGAGTGAACGAGCGCATGAAAAAGGACCCTACAGAGATTTCTGGAGTGAGCAATCGCATGGAGATGGATCCGACAGAGACCTCGATGGTCAAGCGCGTGAGGAAGGTCGTGATCGGCGGCGCGCGAAATCCGGATGATCCTCATGTCTTTCACAAGTTGTCGCTCATCGCCTTTTTTGCATGGATTGGCCTCGGTGCCGATGGTCTTTCATCATCCTCCTACGGTCCTGAGGAGGCATTTCGCGCGCTTGGCAATTATCACCATCTTGGGATATTTGTGGCGCTTGGAACCGCAATCACCATTTTGGTCATCAGCGCCAGTTATTCCCAGATCATAGAGCTCTTTCCATCCGGCGGCGGCGGATATCTCGTTGCGAGCAAGCTTTTGTCGCCAGCTGTCGGCATGGTCGGCGGCTGCGCTCTCATCATCGACTATGTCCTCACCATTGCGATATCGATTGCCAGCGGCGCTGATGCAATCTTCAGTTTTGTTCCAGCTGTGTGGCTGCCATACAGGCTTCCGTTTGCGGTCGCCGGTGTCGTGTTGCTGATTATTCTGAATCTGCGCGGCATCAAGGAATCGGTGGCGCCGCTCATTCCCATCTTCCTCACATTCGTTGTGACGCACATATTCGCAATAGTCTATGCGTTTTTCATGCACGCGGGCAACCTCTCAACCGTGGCCAGCAACACGGTCACGGAGGTGCAAAGCGTCAGCGGACAGGTTGGTGTGTTCGGGATGCTCATGCTGATCATGCGCTCCTACAGCATGGGCGCAGGCACATACACCGGAATCGAGGCCGTTTCGAACGGCCTTCCGATACTCAGGGCTCCGCAGGTTCAGACGGGCAAGCGCACGATGCGATATATGGCCTCGTCCCTTGCCATCACGGTCGTTGGGTTGATGATAGCCTACATCCTTTTCCATGCCGAGCCCCAGGAGGGGAAGACCCTGAATGCCGTCCTGTTTGAGGCCATGACCAGCACCTGGAGCAGAAGCATCGGATATCCTTTTGTGCTCGTCACTCTCATCTCTGAAGCGCTGCTTTTGTTTGTCGCAGCGCAGACCGGCTTTTTGGGCGGCCCGCGCGTGCTTGCGAACATGGCGACCGACCGGTGGTTCCCGGCCAAGTTTGCAAGCCTCTCTGACAGGCTCGTGACGCAAAACGGCGTCCTTCTCATGGGGGGAGCGGCGCTCGTCACGATGCTCGCCTCTGGCGGCTCCGTGCGTTTTCTGATCGTCCTCTACTCCATCAACGTCTTCATCACGTTTCTGCTTTCGCAGCTGGGCATGGTGCGCCATTGGTGGCAGGTGCGCGCATCTTTTCCCGGCTGGTATAAAAAAATTACGATCAACGGGATTGGCCTTCTGCTGACCGCATTCATCCTCATGTCGATAATCGTCGTCAAGTTCCACGATGGAGGATGGATCACCCTCGCCGTGACTGCTGCGCTCGTTGCGGCTGTTTCCGGCATCAGACGCCATTACAATAAGACAAAACTTCTGTTGAACCGGCTCGACTCGCTCGTCGTCGCGGCCAGGGCAGACAGAGAATCCGGCCCCAAGGGGGTCGTGCCGCTGCCCGATTTCGATCCCAAGGCGAACACCGCGGTGCTACTCGTCAACGGATTCAACGGCCTGGGGCTCCACACGCTCTTCGGAATCATCCGGCTCTTCCGCGGCGTTTTCAAGAACTTCGCATTTGTCCAGGTGGGCGTGGTCGACGCCGACGTCTTCAAAGGGTCGGAGGAGATAGCGAAGCTCAAGGCGAAGGTCGACGACGACGTCGAGCGTTACATCGACTACATAAGCCGGCACGGCTACCACGCCGAGAAATTCACCTCCATCGGCACGGACGTCGTCGACGAGGTGATGAACCTCGCCCCGAAGATCGTGGAGCGCTTCCCTCAGTCGGTCTTCTTCGGCGGCCAGCTGGTCTTCGCTGAGGAGCAGGCGTTCTCACGCTGGCTGCACAACTAGATCGTCTTCGCCGTCCAGCGCCGCTTCTATCACCGCGGCGTCCCATTCGTCATATTGCCGATAAGGGTGTAAGACTTACTTCCTTGAGACTCCCTAGTTTTTCAAGATCCCGTCAAGCGCAGGCCTTCGGTTCTATCCATATCTAAGCGTTCGAGGATGAATTTTATAAAAGCAGAGCTATGGCGGCTGCCCACGAGAAACTCTGGGAGGCTTGATCTGAGGGCGTTGGCCGTCACCATCTCGGACGGAGGGATGCCGGGTCGAATTGTGCATAGCCATGAGCCGAAGTGCTTCCAAACAAGCGCCGGAAATGTGGAGGAGAGATACTGAAGCAGCCCCTGAGCGATGAGCCCGATCTGAATATGGCGATGGAAAGCATCGAGTTTGCGTTGGACGGCTTGGCGATATTGTTTGGTCTCGTGATGCAAGTACTGGTTTCCGGAATTTCTTTCGATAGGCTTCATATGGCGCATCCAGAAGTGGTAGGCGTAAACACCGAGCACCCGCAAAGCGCTTTTGAAAGAGACCTCGATTTTAAAACGGATGCCGTAGAGGCGGATGATATCTACGGCTGGAAGAGTTAGATCCGTGCACATCAGGAGGCATTTGCCGCGCGACGGATGAATGACGGCAACGAATCGGGCAAGGCGTTGCAGAGGCTTCCAGATGAGGTCCACTGATTGATAACGGATGACGACGTTCTTTTCGCCATAGGCGGGGCTGTAAGCCTCGATCATTTTGTCTTTTTCTCCGAAGAGCGACCTGAGCTTGATTTTCTTGCCGTAGACTTTTGGTCTCCCCGGGCATTTTATGCGAAGGGACTTTGGCGCTCCGCCAGGCCACTGCGTTATTGCGGATACGAGTTACGATATGCCCGCCGTCTCTGATGGTGCCTAACGCGACGGTTTTACAGGCATAGTAGGCATCCGCCACGAAGTAGAATGGGAGCCCCAATTGAATCATCTGTACGAGCGAGAGCATCTTGTCGGTGAGTTTTTGTTTGCAGCGATTGGAGAAGACAAGGCCCTCATGAATGCGTACCGCGATCGGAACGGCGAAGGCGCTTGTCCCAGCCCCTACGACCAGGGAGACCGCCTGACAGGAATGCCCCATGATGTATTCCGGCTTGGTATTGCTATCCGATTCCTGGTGCAGGAGCTTGACGGCCGGCATCCTCTTGCCCGATTTGGGCACCTTGATACCGTCTGCCAGCAAAATGGCCCTGCCGTTGCACTGGAGAATGTCTGGGAAGAAGCGCAACACCAGTTTCGTCCACACCTGCGCGAGCCGGTCGGGATGAATTGCGTGGCTATGAAAGAAATCAAGGAGGTTGTCGTAATAGGAGCCTGAAGCCCAAGGGCGCGGACGATGCTGTTGATGCCGGCAAGGTCGTGGCGGGTGCAGAGACCTGCCAGGGAAGCGGCCAGCCACAGAAAACTTCGGGTTCTTGAGCAGGCCGGACGCAGCTCCTTCACCACATTCCACCATTCGATCCAAATGTGCATAGCCACCCCCTTTTTATCGGTAACTGTATATGTATCATTATGATGATACATACCACACCGAACGGGGAATGTATGCACAAAAGTGCTTGCCGAGACCGTATTTGCTGTGCCAGAATTGAAACGGAGGGATACGAAATGGAGATTGCGAAGATCGAGAACGACATCGCAAAGATCAAGCGTAAGATTCTTGACTTGGGAGACATGCGCCCCGGCTCACTGAGTAAGCAGATGCGCAGAGCCAAGAAGAAATATGGCGCCTACTGGCAGTTGAGCTATACGCACATGGGCAAGGGTCGCACCGAGTACATCAAGCCCGAAACGCTCAAGCAGGTAAAAACGGAAGTGGCGAATTATAAACGATACCGAAATCTTTCCGATCAATTGGTTCAGCTGTCGATTGAAAAATCACGACTGAAAGCAGGGCTTGGCAAGGAAACCTGACGCCTGCAGGATAGGCTAGAACTCGGTAGTCTCAAGTCAGGGTCAATCAAACCAAAACCTCTCCGCAACATCATCAGACGAATCGATCGCATCAAGACCCTGCTCGCCACCCGCAAAATACACCGCAGCAACGCCACCACAAAACCGTGACACGATTGGCCGGTTAATTGCGTGCGAAATACAAGTTATCGCAATAAAAGGAAAGGGGGTTAAAAGTGGAATAAATCCCGATGGTTGAGACACCATCCGAAGCCCTTGTTGGGGGTTTATGGGAGCCAAAAGCGGCGCTTGTCGGCGCCGTGGCCGAGTGCCGAGCGCGCTCGGAGGGCAGCGGTTCCTCGCGAGGGACATCGCCAAGGCCCAACAATTTTGGCATTGTGTCCCGGCAGCAAGGGGGATATGCCAAAGGGCCCATGAGGTACGCGCTCAGATCATGCGCCATGTCGATCCTTCTTTTGCTGGTCGCCGTCTCCGCTGGTGGCGCCGCAAAGAACACCAATGATTTTGAAAAGGGTTACTATAATTATGACAAACCGCTGAGATTGTTGTTGGGCGGACAGAAACGCGATTCAAAGCCGCCGAAAATATTGATCGAGAAGGGGAAGCGCAGGCTGACGATATTGAGTGGCGACAGGGCAGTCAAGAGTTATCCTGTGGTGTTCGGCTTCAATCCTGTTGAAGACAAATTGAGGGAGGGCGACGGCTGCACTCCAGAGGGGATATTTGCGATCAGATCGAAGTATCATCATAAGCTGTGGTCGAGATTTTTGTGGATCGATTATCCCAACAAGGGTTCCTTTAAAAAATATGAGGATGCGAAAAAGAAGGGCAGGATAGAAGCGGACGCCGCGATCGGAGGGGCAGTGGGAATCCATGGAGTGCCCAGCGGCAGCGATAATCTGATCGACGAGGGCAGAAACTGGACGCTCGGCTGCATCTCGCTGAAGAACAGGGATATAGAAGAGATCTATGAGTTTGTTGAGGCTGGAACTTCAGTTGAGATAAAAAGATAGTTTAAAGTTATCAGAGGCCCCCTGCATCTCATGACCATCCGAACAGTTTGTAGGCGGCGATTCCCAGCCATTCCTTGATGGCGTCGGTTGAAAGCCCGAGCAAATCCGCTCGGGGCAGAAACGAGTACCAGGTGTACGGAGCGTCCTCTATTGTATAGTCTGCAGGCGCCGGGGTTACGCTGAAGCCGGCCTTCTCGAACACGGCCACCGACCTCGGCATGTGCATGGCCGATGTCACGAGGAGGATGTGAGCGCCCAGGTGCCGCTCATCCATCAGTTTTTTCACAAGGGTGGCGTTTTCATGCGTGTTCCTGGCCTTGTCCTCTGGCAGGACCGCGTCCGGTGGTGCGCCCAGTTCGATCAGGACCTCGCGCGTGTCGCTGCCGTCGTGCACGTTCTTCATGATGAAGTCGATGCCGCCGCCGGTGGGGATGATGACGGGCGCCGCGCCCGCCTTGTAGAGCCTGAACCCTTCGAATACGCGATCGGCGCGATCGCCGAACTCCACGCGTGTGCGGGGATAGAGCCTGGGCTTGACCCCGCTGCCCAGAATCACGATGGCATCCGCTTTGACGCTGTTCTCGTCCAGCGGGAGATAAAACCTTTCCAGTTTTTTCGCCATGGTGTTTGCCACGATCTGGTTGGAGAAGAAGAGAAGGACAAATACGGAAAGCCCCAGACATGCATAAGCGACTTTGAGCCTGCGCCTGTAGATCATCACAATGGCTACGATGATGAATTCGATGGCCAGACCCAACGGATAGACCATTATCGGCAGAAGCTTGGAAAGCAATATCATTGTTTTCTCCTCTCGAAATAATTTAAGAGCCGGTCGCCTGTTTTTATGTATAGATTGAAAAGGAGGGCGTTGCAACAGGTTGAGGATCGATTATGCTGTAGTCTGAATGGAGAGCGAACATATGAATACAAAGGCAAAGGAGTCCCTCGGCGTGCTCATGGATGGCAATGAGAAGTTTGTAGGGGGGCGGCTGGCACACCCGCGCCACGGTGTGCAGCACAGAAAGGAAACGGCGCCGGCGCAGTATCCGATCGCGGTTATAGTCTCATGCTCGGATTCGCGCGTGCCGCCTGAGATTATCTTCGACCAGGGGATCGGCGATCTCTTCGTCGTGCGCGTCGCGGGCAATGTCCTCGACGATATAGGCTTAGGCAGCGTCGAGTACGCGGCGGAACACCTGAATGTCCCGCTCGTCATGGTGCTCGGGCATAAGCGCTGCGGCGCCGTGACGGCGGCGGTCGAGGGGGGCAAGGCTCCGGGACGTATCCAGAGCATCGTGGAGGCGATCGCCCCGGCGGTCGAAGAGGCAAAGAGGCGGAGTGGTGGAGCCGATCTCGTGGAGTCGGCTTGCCGCATCAACATCGAAAGGACGGTGGAGGCCCTGAAAAATTCGGGTCCCATCCTCTCCCGCCTTGTGAAAGAGGGAAAGCTCTCAGTCGTCGGCGCCTGCTATGATCTGGACAGCGGGCGGGTGGAGCTGACCTACGTGCACCCTGCATCGGTAGTGACCTCGAAGGCGCCCGTGGTCGGGTCGTAGCGGAAGTAGTCGTTGAATGCGCCGTCGCCCGTGAAGCTGTAGCAGGTGGGCGATCGCTTGTGCCAGTGCTCGGTCACTCCCAATTCAAGCACGTCCGAAAAAAAAGGATTCGAATCGGAGGCGTCTGTTCCGTCGGAGGCTCCGTCGAGAGCGGCGGGATAAGTTTCGTTGATGCCCTCGGTTATTTTTTTTGATGCGTAGATCTTGAGCCCGCTCTGAACTGCGGCAGCCACGGTATCTCTCGTGGCCGTTTGAGCGGAGTCGATCATGTTGAAATAATTTTTGACAAAAGCAGCGAGCGACAGCATCGCCAGTATTGTGATCGTCAGGATCAGCTCGACCAGCGTGAAGCCGGAATTCCCCTTTGCGGAATTTCTCATCCCCCGAATTATATCGGTTTAAGGCTCTTGTGGGCAACTGTATTATCCCAGGTCCTCGAGCGTCGGCCTGAAGTTCATCGCCTCGGCGATGTGTTCCGCTTGGATCTTTTCCGAGTCTGCGAGGTCGGCGATGGTGCGCGCCACCTTTATCACGCGGTGGACTGCGCGGGCCGATAGTTGATGGTGTTTCGAGGCCTGAGCGAGGAACGAACGCTCGTCGCGCCCCATCGCGCAGTGGCGGTGGATTTCGCGGGTGGGAAGGATGGCGTTGCAAACGGATTTCGCGTTCCTCGCCGTCTGCCGGTCGCGCGCCGCAAGGACGCGGGCGCGCATCGCCTCGGATTTTTCCTCCATAAACGATTCGAGGAGCGCCTCGTGCGGCGGCGGCCCCACTTCGACATGGAGATCGATGCGGTCGAGCAGGGGGCCGGAGAGCTTCGAGCGATAGTGCCTGATCTGAGCGATGCTGCAGGTGCAGGCCCTCGTCGGATGGCTCCAGAAACCGCACCTGCAGAGGTTGAAGGCCGACGCGAGCAGAAAGCGGGCGGGGTATTTGACGCTCATGCCTGCGCGCACGATGTTGACTTCGCCTGATTCAAGCGGCTGCCGGAGCACCTCGAGGACGTCCTTCTTGAACTCCGCGAGTTCGTCGAGAAAGAGGACGCCGTGATGCGCTAGCGATATCTCGCCGAGTCTCGGCGTCCCGTGGCCTCCGCCGATCAAGCCGGCATAAGAGGCCGAGTGGTGCGGCGCGCGGAAGGGCCGCTCTGTGGGGAGTGAGGCGGAGTCCCTGAGCATGCCGTGCAGGCTCTGAATCTTGAGGACGTCCAGCGCTTCTTCGCGCGTGAGCGGCGGGAGAATCGAAGGGAGCCGCTCGGCGAGCATCGTCTTGCCTGTGCCGGGCGGTCCCTTGAGTGCGATATTGTGGCCCCCGGCTGCGGCGATCTCCATGCCGCGTTTCGCAAAGGGCTGGCCCTTTACCTCGCCGTAGTCCTGTTGGAGATCGGCGGATCTCTCTGCAATCCGTTCCTTCGGCAATTCCGGCGTGATGCCGTCGTTCAGATGCGCGACCGCCTGTGCGAGCGATTCCACCGGGACGACGATATCGATACCGGCGAGCTTTGCCTCCCATGCGTTCGCGCGCGGGACGATCATTCCATCGATGCCGTTCGATTTTGCGGCGAGTGCCATCATCAGGACGCCGCACACGGGGAGGACTTTTCCGGTGAGGGCCAGCTCACCTGCGATGAGGTATCGCGCGGAGGTGGAGGGCCGGCATGCCCCGACGGCGGTCAGGAGTGCGACGGCGATCGGCAGATCATAGTGCGCGCCGGATTTTTTGAGATCGGCAGGCGAGAGGTTGATGAGCGTCTTGCGGTTGGGGAGGCTGAAACCGGAATTTCTGACGGCGCTCCCGACGCGGTCCTTGGCCTCCTTGACAGCGGTCTCCAGGAGCCCCACCATGTTCCAGCCCGGGAGCCCCTGCATCTGGACGTCGACCTCGACCTTGACGGGGACGGCGTTGATGCCTGAGAAGGCGGCGGCGTAGACTTGTGCCAGCATGACCACTGCTTAAGCAAACTCTGTGCCAAGAAATATCCTTTTAAATCGGTGAACGGTTCCGGATAGGTGCAGCGAAACGCTGCACTTGTGTCAAAACTGGGCAGATTTTTTTCACGCAACTTTCTGCCATTCCTGCCGATAATAAATGAGAAGGCACCCGTTTGCGGAAATGTGTAATTATCAGTTTAACTTATTTTATATAACCCATTGTAAAACAAAGGCAAGATCATGGCAGCAGGTGGTGAGATAAAGAAGCTGGGCTGCAATCCTGGCTATACACCGGCCAGCGGCGGCAGTTGCGGGAATCCAGCGGCCTCGGATGTGGCGTGCCAGGGCCAGACTGGGGGCAGCGACTATTCAAAGGCCGGCGCCGGCAATTCTGCCGGCATGGCTGTCTGGCAGGGGCCCGGGGTGTTCGACCCGGATTCTGTCTGCTCTGAAGAGGCGAGGAGGCGAGCGGAGCGTCAATTCTGGCGTGCCGAGACAGCCCATGAAATTGCGGAGCGGTTCCTCTGGGCCACGACATCGCACAGCGATCATCGGTTTGGCACGGACGAGGAGACGGTCTATTTGCTCTGCAAGCTGATCAATGACGGGGATTTGCTCGAGGAGACAAACGGCTTCATCCTGTGCGCGCTCCGCAAGGAGGGCAGGGAAAAGATCGCCGCCGCGGCAGAGGAGAAGGGGGCAGTCGAGGCGATTCTCGAGGACAAGATGAGCGGCCTCGAACTCACCTGGGCGAGAAGCCTCCTCACGACAGGCGAGATGAAGGACGACGCGAGCGGCGCGGCGCACGCATGGCAGGGCGCATCTTCGCTTCTCTTCGACTGGAGCAGCCCCGAGAAATTCATATTTGCATGGGCAGTCGGCGGTCTCGCCCGAATATCGCCGGTGGCAGGGCTTTCGGTTCTTGGATTCGGGGTGGGTTACACGGCCGGGCAGATGGCGAACGAAGCCGAGATATACTTTTCAAGCGATCCCAAAGTCACACATGATCGGAGAGAGGCGGCATATAAGCGCCTGTGCGGCCATGGCGGTGAGATGGCGGCGCTTCTGGCGACGTTTGGCGCGCTGAAGGCGCTTTCAAGGGGCGCGCTGAAGGCTGATGAGCTTTGGAAGCTCAAGGCCATTCGCGGCGCTTCGACCGGCGAAGTGATCTATGGGTCGAAGGGGGCGGCGGAATATCCGGCGGCAAACCCCGCATCCGGTTCCTCGCCCGCGCCGCGCTCGTTTCCAGTATCGAAGCCGGCACCGATGTCGTGCAGCGCGGATGATTCCGGCCTCATGCTCAGAACCGGGGCACGGGCCATGACGGTGATGATCGAGGCGGATAAGGTTGCAGTCAATACACCTAAGGCGCAGGTGGTCCCAGATACATCTCCTGCCAGTGGCCGGCCGATCGGTTTTTCATTTGCGCGGCCTGACCCTGCCTCGTGTCCCTCCGGCACCCCTGTGCTGCCGGTCATGGTGCCGCCGGTTCAGAAGGGCGGCGAGCGTGCAGACCTCCCGGGTGTTCCCGGTGCGGCGAAGATGGTTCTTGCTGGCATGGACGGCCAGGTTCCCATCGGTGATCCGATTCAGGGTCTGGTCCCATACGGCGACCCCGAATCCTATCCGGACGGACAGGCTGCATCTGAAAGATTCCGGGAAATCCTGGGCGAAGACGGGATCAAGGAGCTTACGGAGGGCAGGAGCGTCATCCGTTCTGTGAAGGAGGACGACGGCACCGATATCCGTCTGACCTTCGTCCCCGTGAAGGACGCGAACGGTAAAGTGACCGGATTTGAAGTGAAGGCAGAGGGCGCGGGCCGGCTCGTTGCAGCCGGCGATGTGGAGGCCGTCCTCTCGGTCGGCGACGTTGAGGATATCGAGGAGATCAAATCCGGGCCTGAGGGGCTTCTGAATCGAATCGAAGAGGAGTTGGACAGGCTGTGGACTCGTTGCGACAAACTCACCGACAAATTGCCGGACGAAGTTCTGGCCGAATATTTAAGCGAACTTAAAACGCTAGGCCGCCGCGCCATGTTCTGGCAGTCGGAGCTTGAAAGACTCGGTAAACTCGGCGCTGTCCGTGACCGACATCGGGAGGACATCCGGATCGGCGAGAGCCTGTTGCTCGACCGCGTTTTGCGCTTTGCCGCGACGGTCTTTGCCGAGCCTATCGACGAGACGAATCCGGCGCAGGCGGGCCTCAGGTCGCGTCTGAAAATCAAGCCGAAGACGAGGCTTGGACTGCCAGCGCCAGCCGACGTGAACATTCTTCCAGCACTAGTCAACCGGGACATCGGCTTCGGTTCTGAATTATCGCTCAGGCTGCATCAGGAAGAGGGCCTTCACAGGGTGCAGGGCTGGCTGCGTTCGCAGATGGAAAAGCTCGAGCCCGGCGAACCCATATCTCCGGAATTTCTCCAGGCTACGGTCGTCATGCCTGTCGGTGGCGGGAAGACCCGCCTCATGGTTGCGTCGTTCGCCGCGGCGATCGACATGGGCGTGTTTCACGATGGCGACAAGCTGATCCTCATCAACCACACCGACCAGATACACGGGCAGAATCTCAAGGTGCTGAATCTCCTCGGTCCGTATTTCCGCGGCAAGTTCGGCCGGGAGCTCAGGATTTCTGAGTACAAGGCCGAGAGCCGCGACGCGAGCGGTGACGTGGTGGTCGTGAGCGTCCCGTCGGTCAACAACGAGGAGCGCCGGGCCGTGTTTGGCAGGGAGCTGAAACGCGCGCTTGGCGAGGCCGGGCGCGTTGCGATGGTGGCAGTCGATGAGGTGCATCATCTTGAACTCGGGCGTGGGCATGGAAAGGAAAGCTGGACAAAGCTCCTGGAGTCGCTGCGCGATGCGTCGCCCAATTTCTTCAGGATCGGCTTCACGGCG